>JBBPIL010000118.1:0-1593 GCA_038040365.1 Actinomycetota bacterium | reverse complement strand
ACGTCGAGCGTGATCGCCAGCGGACGCAGCTGCTTCGCAAGCTGGAGGCCCAGGTCCCCGCTCGCGGCGGTGACGACCGCGAAGCCCTCGCCCGTGAGGAGGCGGGTCATCAGCTCGAGCGCTGCGGGATCGTCGTCGATGACGAGGATCGTGTCCCGGTCAAGCACCTCTCCCTCTCCCGGGCCCCCGGCGCGCAACGGGGCCGCC
The DNA here is from genome assembly GCA_038040365.1 of Actinomycetota bacterium. Taxonomy (GTDB): domain Bacteria; phylum Actinomycetota; class Thermoleophilia; order Solirubrobacterales; family 70-9; genus AC-56. The sequence continues at coordinate 1,386 of JBBPIL010000118.1, read as the reverse complement.
GGAGTCTCGGCGGAGGAGAGCTTTGCGGGCAGGCGAACCGTGAACTTGCAGCCCCGGCCCGCCTCGCCGGCGGCGTCGATCTCGCCCCCCATCATGTGACAGAAGCGGCGGGTGATCGCGAGGCCGAGCCCGGTGCCGCCGTACTTGCGCGTGATCGAGGGATCGGCCTGCGCGAACGCCTCGAACACCTTCCCGAGCTGCTCGGCGGTCATGCCCACGCCCGTGTCCTCGACGGCGAACGTGATCCAGTCCCCGCGTTCTCCCCCGCCCCGGCCCGCCGAGAGCGTGAGCGTGCCTTTCTCGGTGAACTTGCAGGCGTTCGAGAGCAGGTTGAGCAGCACCTGGCGTACCTTGGTGATATCCGAGCGCATCGTGCCGAGGCCGGGCTCGAGGCGCATCACGAGCCGATTCGCGTTCTTGGCCACCAGGGGCTCGACCGTCGTCGCCACCTCGCGGACCAGGTTCGCCGGATCGAAGCTCTCGATGAAGAGCTCGGTCTTTCCGGCCTCGATCTTCGAGAGGTCGAGGATGTCGTTGATGAGGGCGAGCAGGTGCTTGCCCGCGGAGCGGATCTTCTGCAGATCGAGGACGAACGATTCATGCCCCTGGTCCCCGGCCTCCTCCACGAGCATCTCGCTATAGCCGATGATGGCGTTGAGCGGCGTGCGCAGCTCGTGGCTCATGCTGGCGAGGAACTGGCTCTTGGCGCGGTTCGCCGCTTCGGCCTCCTGGCGAGCGCGCAGCAGCTCGGAGACGTCGTGGTAGAGGGCCATGATCGCAACGCGCTCCCCCTCCACCGTGACCGGGACCGCCGAGACCTCGACGTCGATGAGCGTCCCGTCCTTGCGGCGGCGCTGGGCGAAGGCGTGAACCACCCGGTGAAAGGCCTCCCGCGTGTAGTCCACCGCCTGCGACCGCGCGGCCTCGGTGCTGATCAGCTCGTCCAGATTCCGTCCCACCGCGTCCTCAGCGGTGTAGCCGAACAGCTTCGAGAACGCCGGGTTGCATGCTGTGATGTTCTGGTCGAGGTCGAGGGTCACGATCGCGACCGGACTGTTCAGCACCACCGCCTCGAAGTACTGCTTCTCGCGCTGCGCCGAGGTGTAGAGGCTCGCGTTCTCGATCGCGATCGCGGCGTGCGGCGTGAAGAGATTCACCAGCCGCAGGTCGGCCTCGCCGAATTGGCGCGCGGGGTTCTCGTCCATCACCGCGATCGCGCCCACCAGGCGCCCGCCGATCAGGAGCGGCGCCACCATCACGGCGTGGACCTCGACCGCCTCGTACGGCGCCGCCCGGCCGGTCCACTCGCGATACTCGGGGATGATGAGTGGCTGGTGGGTCTGGGCCACGAGGCCCATCGCCCCCTCCCCGAGCTTGAGGCGCGTG
>JBBPIL010000117.1:0-1620 GCA_038040365.1 Actinomycetota bacterium | reverse complement strand
GTCCACAGCCGTGGGCGACGAGGGCGGCTTCGCGCCGGACCTCGACTCGAACGAGGCGGCGCTCGAGATGCTCGTCGCGGGCATCGAGGCGGCGGGCCACCGCCCCGGGGACGACGTGGCGATCGCGCTCGACCCGGCCACCAGCGAGATCTTCGAGAATACCCAGGTCGGGGCTGACGCCCCTCCGGGCACAGGCGGCTCGTACGTGCTCGAGCACGAGGGCCGCACGCTCTCGTCCCAGGAGATGGCCGACTACTGGGCCGACATGGCCGCCCGATACCCGATCGTCTCAATCGAGGACGGGATGGACGAGGAGGACTGGGACGGCTGGAAGCTGCTCACCGAGCGCATCGGCGAGCGCCTGCAGCTGGTGGGCGACGACCTCTTCGTGACCAACACCGAGCGCCTGCGGCGCGGCATCGAGCTCGGAGTCGGCAACTCGATCCTGATCAAGGTGAACCAGATCGGGACGCTCAGCGAGACGCTCGCCGCGATCCGCATGGCCGAGGAGGCCGGCTACACGGCCGTCATGTCGCACCGCTCCGGCGAGACCGAGGACACCACGATCGCCGACCTCGCGGTCGCCACCGGCTGCGGCCAGATCAAGACCGGAGCCCCGTCGCGCTCGGACCGCGTGGCCAAGTACAACCAGCTGCTGCGCATCGAGGAGGCGCTGGGGGCGGACGCCACCTACCCGGGCCGCTCCGCCTTCCGCGGGTGAACCTCGCGCGTCAGACGAGTCTGCTGACCTCTCGCTCAGACGGCAGGAGCTCACTGCGGCGTTCCCACCTGCCGGCTCCGGCGTCGTAGCGCCACGCCCCGCTGTCCAGCGCCTCAATCCACCAGGTGACCATGGTTCCGAAGGAATCGACCTTCGGATTGGCGAGTCCGTCGGCGTCGTAGTCGTGGGAGTCGGCCCAGAAGATCGGGGTGGGCGCCCCTTCCTCGACCCGCAGTCCCATCTGATCGCCCCGAGAACGCTCCGTGATGGGAAACCAGCCCGGCCGCCACCAGTGGTCCGCTTGGTCGCCCCACGTTTTGCCCGCCTGTTCGCGGAGGAGGCGGCACAGCTCGGCGGCATTGCCGAGTGGAAGGAACGGGACGCTAGGCCCGAGCTCCGAGTGGATCCCGAGCGTCACATCCACCCCGTCATGCCATTCCCACCACGTCCGCGCCTCCACCGGGAGCCGAAGACCCAACGGCGCAGTCAGCTCGTCGATCCGCTCCGGCGACAGGCCTGGACGCAGGTGGTCGACCACGGGCGCCCGCTGGCGGGCCCATCCCGTCTTGAGTTCCTCCAGCAGGTCCAGTGTCAACATCCGCGTAGCCACGGGTTAGTTACCCCATCGCACGCTAGTGACCGTTGCAGACGCGGGTCTGCGTGGGGATGCCAAGGGTACCCCAACTGGGATACAACCTCCCGGATCGGGGCTGCCGGGTCAAGGGAAAGGGATGGATGTACGACGGCGGCAGGAACGTTGATCTCCGCGGCGAAGGCGGTTCGGATGGCTCCTCGCCGCCGTTCCGGGATTCGCTGGGATCGCCTCGGTCGCGTCGCCCTGCTCGGCACGCTCGTGATGATCCTGTTCGCCTATGCCTCTCCGGCGCGGCAGTGGATCA
>JBBPIL010000115.1:0-1959 GCA_038040365.1 Actinomycetota bacterium | reverse complement strand
GACCTCAGCGCCCAGCCCGGTCTCCGAGCGAACGTAGAGCTCGTCGAAGTTGCGCTCGGCCTTCCCCTCCTGCTTCGTCAGCACGGTGCCGAGCCAGCAGCCGAGGAAGCCCAGCGGGACCGAGATGATGCCCGGGTTGGCGAGGTCGTAGAAGCCGAGCGCCCCGCCCTCCGCGTCGGCCCCCGGCCACACGGTCGGGCTGATGATCACGAGCACGATCGAGCTGATCGTGCCGGCAAGCACGCCCGTGACAGCGCCGGTCGTGTTGAAGCGCCGCCAGGTGAGCGCCAGCAGCAGCGCCGGGAAGTTCGCGCTGGCGGCGACGGCGAACGCGAGCCCGACCATGAACGAGATGTTCAGGCCCTCCCCGCCCAGGATCGCGACGAAGATCGCGATCGCGCCGATCGAGACTGCCGCGATCCGGGCGACGTAGATCTCCTCCTTATCGGAGACCTCCTTGCGACTACGCACGATGTTCGACCACACGTCGTGGGACACGGCCGCGGAGGCGGAGAGCACGAGGCCCGCCACCACCGCGAGGATCGTGGCGAAGGCCACGGCCGCGATGACCGCCAGGAACAGGTCCCCGCCGAACGTCCCCGCGCCGCCGCCGAGCTCCTCGGCCAGCAGCGGGGCAGCGAGGTTGCCACCCTTCCCGGCCGCCTCCTCGCCCGCTGTGCCGAGCTCGGCCCGCGCGCCGAAGCCGAGGAAGGTGGTCATGACGTAGAAGGCGCCGATCAGCGCCACCGCCCACACGACTGACGACCGCGCGGCCTTCGCGTCGGGGACGGTGAAGAACCGCATCAGGATGTGCGGCAGGCCCGCCGTGCCGAGCACGAGCGCGATGCCGAGCGACACGGTGTCGATCGGGCTGCTCAGGAACAGGCCCGGCTTGAGGTACGCGTCGCCCGCCGGCGACTGGGCCTCCGCCCGGTTGAACAGCTCGACCGGGTTGAAGCCGACGGTCTCGAGCACCAAGATCGAGAGCACGATCGTCGCGGTCATCAAGAGGATCGCCTTGACGATCTGAACGTAGGTGGTCGCCAGCATGCCGCCGAACACGACGTAGACGAGCATGAAAGCGCCGGTGAGGATCACCGACAGGTTGAAGTCGATCCCGACGAGCGCCTGGATCAGCACGCCCGCGCCGACCATCTGCGCGATCAGGTAGAAGCCGGCCACGGACAGCGTGCCGAGCGCGGCCGCGGCCCGGGCGGGCCGCTCGTTGAGGCGGAACGACAGCACGTCGGCGATCGTGAACTTGCCCGCGTTCCGCATCCGCTCCGACAGCAGGAACAGCACGGTCAGGAACGCCACCAGGAAGCCGACGGAGTACAGGAAGCCGTCGAAGCCGAACAGGAAGATCAGCCCGGCGATGCCCAGGAACGACGCGGCCGACATGTAGTCGCCGGCGATCGCGAAGCCGTTCTGAGGGCCGGTGACGCCGCGCCCGGCGGCGTAGAACTGGGCCGCCCCGGTCATCCGCCTCGACGCCCAGTAGGTGATGATGAGCGTGATTGCGACGACGATGCCGAAGATCGAGAGCGCCGTCTCGTTGAGGTCAGCTGCCAGTACGAAGCTCCTCATCGCGGCGTCACCTCCTCGCCGCCGGGCGGGGGCGGCCCGCCGCCTGCCCTCTCCCGCCCAACCTCGAGGGCGCGGGCGGCCGCCTTGCGCGCGAGCGGATCGAAGTCGCGATCGGCCTTCCGCAGGTACACGGCGCCGAGCACCCAGACCATGATGAACTGGGTGAGCGCCAGCCCGTAGCCGACCGTGAGGCCCTGGTAGATCGACTCGCCCATGAAGTCCTCGGCGTACCCGGCCAGGATGATGAAGCCGAAGTACCAGACGAGGAAGAAGATCGTGGCGGGCAGGACGAAGGTGCGACGCTTCGCGATCAGCGCCCGGAACTCGGGCGACCGCTCCGCGGCCTCCCAGTCGATCTCCGGGTGCTGCTCG
>JBBPIL010000114.1:0-1976 GCA_038040365.1 Actinomycetota bacterium | reverse complement strand
GTTCTGCGTGGGACGGCCGACGTCGGCAGCGTCCAGGTCAAGGACCCCAACCTGGAAGCGCACCTCCAGAGCCCAGAGTTCTTCGACGCCGAGCGCTTTCCGCAGCTCAGCTTCGAGGCGCAACAGATCAGCCGTTCGGGCGACGAACTCACCGTCGCCGGCGAGTTGACGCTGAAGGGCCACACCGAGGCGGTGGAGATCAACGGCCACATCAACGATCCGGCCCCGGATCCATACGGCGGCGAGCGTTTCGGCCTCCAGCTCGAGACCACCGTCGACCGGACCAAGTTCGGCCTCAACTGGAACAACCCGCTCCCGAGCGGGGACCCGGCGCTGGCGAACGACGTCACGATCATCGTCGACGTGCAGCTGGCCAAGGAGTCCTAGTGCGGGTGCTCGGCATCAGCGGGAGCCTGCGCCGCGACTCGCACAACATGACGTTGCTGCGGGCGGCCGGCGAGCTCGTCGAGGAGCACGGCGCCGCGTTCGAGGTCTTCGACGGCCTCAAGGCGATCCCGCCGTACGACCAGGACGACGACGTCGGGGCCACGAGCCCCCTCCCCAACAAGCCCGTCGCCGTGATCGGCGCCCGCGTGACCGAGGTGGAGCTGGCCTTGGGGCACGCCCACGAGCACCTCGACCCAGCCGGGCACCTCGCCGATCCCACCCAGCAGGAAGCCCTGCGCGACTCGGTTCGAGTGCTTCTCGGCGAGCTCGAGAACGCGGAAGTGGCCGCCGTGGGAGGGCTGATCTGAATGGCAACCTGGATCTTCGAACCCGGGCATACCGAGGCCGAGTTCCGCGCCCGTCACATGATGGTCAGCTGGGTGCGCGGCCTGTTCAAGGACATCCACGGGCAGCTCGAGCTCGACTGGGACCGCTGCCTCGACGCGACCTTCGAGGGCGAGATCGACGCGACCGGGATCTGGACCGGCGAGGCCACCCGCGACGCCCACCTACGCAACGCCGACTTCTTCGACGTCGAGAACCACCCCAAGATCAGCTTCAGCGGCCGCTTCACCGCGCGCACCGCCCAGACCGCATTCAAGGGCGAGGTCGAGCTGACGATCCGCGGGGTGACCCGCACGGTCCCACTCGACATCGCCTACATCGGCGAGTGGAGGACGCCATGGTGGGACGGAGATGAGAACAAGGGCGAGATGCGGCGGATCGGCTTCGAGGCGACCGCCAGAATCGACCGGCACGACTTCGGCGTCTCCTGGCAGGACGAGCTACCCGGCGGCGGCCTCGTCGTGGGCAATGAGATCGACCTCACCCTCGACGTCGAAGCGATCAACCTCGACGACCTCGAGCGAACCGGAGCGATCGAGTACTACATGCCGGCCTCGCAGGAGCGCTGAGCGCGATGCCCGAGACAGGATTCGAACCTGTGGCCTTCGGTTCCGTAGACAGCAGTCGATTCGGCCCTAGGCCGCTGTGTAGAGCGGTGTCGGAGATAGGCGTCGAGTAGGCCGGCGGCCCTGCAGGAGGCGCATCGTCAGCGGCTGGCGTCGGCTGCCGCTTTCATGGGAGAGCGACACTGTGGACCTCGTCCGCGGCGGCCGACGGTGGTACCAATCCAAGAGAGGCTCAGACGACCTGAGCGAACGGGAAGGCGCTCTAGCTGGTAGCTTGAGCGCCAAATGGAGCGCGTCGCACTGGTCGTGATCGACCTCCAGCGCGGCTTCGACGAGGCCGTTTTCTGGGGTCCGCGCAACAACCCGTCCTGCGAGGCCAACGTGGGTGCGCTGATCGCCGCCTGGCGCGGGGCCGGCCAGCCGGTGGTCTTCGTGCGCCACCACTGGGACGAGGACGGCTCCCCGCTGCGCCCCGGCGAGCCCGGCGGCGAGTTCAAGGACGTGATCGAGGGCGATCCCGACCTGCTTGTGACGAAGACCGTTCATTCGTCCTTTCACCGCGAGTGGGCTATCCGCTTCGCTCCCCCGTGCCGTCTCAGGCGGCTACAGCCTCACCAG
>JBBPIL010000113.1:0-2068 GCA_038040365.1 Actinomycetota bacterium | reverse complement strand
GCCGATGCCGTGGTGAGTGTGGAGCCCGCTTGGAAGACGAAGACGGCGTTCGGGTTGCCGCCGCCGTTGAGCGTGAGCGCTCCCGTGAGCCCGATCGAGGAGGCGGAGTTGTAGACGCCCGGTGTCAGCGTCTGGCCGCCGAGGTCGGCGACGATCGGGGAGGTTGGCCCCTGGCCGGCGGCGTTGTTGTAAGCGGTGACCAGGTCGGTCTTCGCCCCCTGCGTGACTGCGTCGCCACCGTGGTTTATCCCGGTCACGGTCAGCGTCGCTGTTCCGGTGATCGTCGTGGTCGGAAATGTCCCGATATCACCGTTGACCGTGGTCGGCCCGGTGTTGGTGATCCCGGACCCCGCCAGGACTGCGAAGCTGTCAGCGGTTCCAAGCGGAACGGGTGACGGCGCCGCCCCGGCGCCGCCGACGAGCGACACCAGCATCCCGAGCACGAACAGCGCGGACAGGGCCGTCGCCCACGTGGCGCGGGAGCGGAAACGTCTCGCGCCCGGCCGGCGCTTGAAGATGGAAAGCGTCATATTCGGTCTCCTCTCAGCGTGCTTCATCGCCGACCAAGACGTGGCGTCAGTCGGCTTGCTTGGTCATGCCCCCGGAAGTAAGCGCTTCGCGGGGGCGACTTAATCCTGATTTGCAGGATAAAAGTCTATAAATGGCGTCGGACGGCATAGGTCGCCCTTTCGTGGCTGAACCCCGGTCCCCTTGTTACCTCTTTCTACCCTCTGTGCTACCAAACCAAAGTGCTCCCAGGTGATCACCGGTCGTCTAACGGCGCGCGATGACAGGAATGTGCGTCGGCAAGATGTCCTCAGTTCGATATCGCACCCAGGAGGTCGCCGGTTCGAGTCCGGCTAGCTCCATTCCCGCACGAAGTCCGGCCCGCTTCGCGGGCCATGATGACTTCGAGCGGTTTTGCGATGGTGCAAGCCTCTGTGAGCCGATACCGGCGAAGCCCGGCTTCGCCCGGAGGCTGGACGCTGGGCAAGCGGCCGGCAGTAATGTGGCGGCCACATCGGGCTATCGCGTCGTGTGGGGGGCTTGGGCGTAGTTGCTGCGCGGTTTGAGCGGAGTCTGGGTCGGTCCATTCGCCTAGTCCGATCTGGCAAGAACGGGCTGTTTGGGACGTGTCGCGGTTCGGCTCATCTGCGACAACCAGCGCCAGCGACGCTCCGGCTCGATCACGAAAGCCGAGCCGTGTGGCAGACGGCCTCCAAGTTTTCTGCGAGCTCGAGACCGACAAGTTGACGAACGATTCGTGACTCGCGGCCTGTGGGACGCCGCGCTCATAGGATGGGCAGATGGCCCCGGGCAGCCGAGCAGTCACGCCCGCGAGATCCGCCGTGCAGCGGCTTGAGGCGTTGCGCAGGGCGAACGAGATCCGCATCGGCCGAGCGCAGCTGAAGAGGACCCTGGCAACCGGCAGCGTGCGGATCACCGACATCCTGGCGACGCCGCCCGAGTGCGCGAAGACGCAGAAGGCTCACGATCTCCTGCTCGCCCTCCCCAAGTACGGTCCGGCGCGGGTGAACCGCCTGCTTGCACACTGTCGGATCAGTCCGTCGAAGACCGTGGCCGGCCTCAGCGGCCGCCAGCGCAACGAACTGATCGGGCGCTTGTCAAGCTGAAACACTTGCCTGCCTTCGCCACGAGCGCACTGCGAGTCCGCCGAGCTGTGGATAACCCTGTCGAGCGATGGGCGGCGACGAGGCGGGCCCGAAGGCCCCGAGACGCTCTTTCCGCGTTATATCGGTCGATGGGTTTCCGGGGCGGGTGCGCGGGTTTTCGGTTCCTGGGCGGGTTCGCGTGCGGGTTGGGGCGGACGGCGCGCTCACATGCTGTGACGCATGAGCGGACGGTCGCTGCGGGTCTGTCAACCGGCGCTCTTGTCGGTCGTCGCCAGCGCCTGGGCCTCGAGCACGCAATCGCGCGGCGCGAGCCGCAGGTCGTGCTCGTGCTGGGGGAGCCCGGCATCGGCAAGAGTCGGCTCGCCGAGGAGTTCGCTCGGCCGCCATTGTCGTTGGCTTCGGCAGGATCGTGATCGGTGCCCACTACCCCGCCG
>JBBPIL010000112.1:0-2169 GCA_038040365.1 Actinomycetota bacterium | reverse complement strand
GACGACTCGGCCTTCTCCCCCGCGGCGGCGACCGCCGTACGCTGGACCCGAGAGACGGCAAGGCCCGAGACGTTCGAGTTCCTGCGCGGCCTGGAGCCGGCCGAGGAGAGCCGCGAGGTGGCCCTGTACCACGCCTCCCCACGGGACCCCATCTGGGAGTACGTGCTGTGGCCCGATCAGGCCGCGGAGTGCATCGCCGTGCAGGCGGCACGGGTCAGCCTGGTCGGCCACTCCCACGTGGCGCTGTTCTTCGTCATGGCCGAGGACGGCGACCGGAGGCCCCCCGGCCAGACGATCGAGCTGGAGGACGTCGCCAAGGGCGCCCAGGCCAGCGCCGGCACCCGGCTCGACACCTCCGAGGGCCGCTGGCTGATCAACCCAGGCAGCGTCGGCCAGCCCCGCGACGGCGATCCGCGCGCTGCCTGGCTGGAGCTCGACACGGACGCCTGGGAGGCCACCTATCACCGGATCGAGTACGAGATCGACCGCGCCGCCGACGCGATCGCAGCGAGCGAGCTGCCAGAGCACCTGGCCAAACGACTCTATGTGGGGCAGTGAAGCGGATGGGGGCAATTACTAGACTCGCCGCGATGCCAGGGACGAACAGGCTCCCCCCCTTGCTTGCCCTCCTCTTCGTCCTCGCGGCCCTGTCCGGCTGCGGCTCGGATGAGATCGGCGGCGAGATCCCGCAGGCGAACGCCGAGGAGCTGAACGCCTCCCTGGAAGCCGTGCGCGCCGCGGTCGAGACCAGCCCCCCGCAGTGCACGACGGCGGAATCGAACGGGGATCAATTCGTGGCCGAGGTAAACGGCCTCCCGGCGGACGCCGGAACCGAGCTGAAGACAGCGCTTCGCGATGCAGGAGACCACCTGCGCATTCTGGTCGACGAACAGTGCGCCTCGACCGGGGCGACGGGGCCGAGCGGCCCCGAGCCCACGAGCTCATCGACCACGTCCTCCGACACCACGACGACCTCGTCCACCACGGACACGACCACCACCTCATCGACCGAGGAGACCCAGCCTCCGGGCAACGGCAACCGCGGCGGCCCTAACGGCGGCGGCCCTAACGGCGGTGGGCCTAACGGCGGTGGGCCTAACGGCGGTGGGCCTCCAGGCGGCGGCCCTCCAGGCGGCGGCACGGACGACGGGACCGGTGGCACTGGCGGCGGCGCCGGCGACTAGGGCGATGAGCGCGACCCTGATCTCCGACCGCTACCAGCTCGGCGAGCGACTCGGGTCCGGCGGGATGTCGAGCGTCTACAGGGCGACCGACCGCGTCCTGGAGCGCACCGTGGCGGTGAAGATCCTCGCCGAGCACCTCTCGGACGACGAGAAGTTCGTCGCCCGCTTCCGCCGCGAGGCGCTCGCCGTGGCCAAGCTGATCCACCCGAACATCGTCCAGGTCTACGACACGGGCGTCGACAACGATCGCCACTACATCGTCATGGAGTACGTGGAGGGGCGATCGGGCGCCCAGCTGCTCCAGACGCGGGGACGGCTCGGAGCCGCGATCGCGGTCGAGATCGGCGTCCAGGCCTGTGCCGGCCTCGAGTACGCGCACCGGCAGGGGATCATCCACCGCGACGTCAAGCCCGGAAACCTGATGGTGATCGGCGGTCCCGCAGGGCGTGGCAACTCGCGCACCACGGCCCACGATCCACCCACCGAAGAGATGACCGTGAAGCTGACCGACTTCGGGATCGCGCGAGCGGCCGAGCAGACGCGGTTGACGCAGGTCGGCTCCGTGGTCGGCACGGCCGCATATCTGGCGCCCGAGCAGGCGCGCGGCGAGGAGGCCGCCTCGGCCTCCGACGTCTACGCGCTCGGGGTGGTCATCTACCAGCTCCTCACGGGGCGCCTCCCCTGGGAGGGGACGACGCTGGCCGAGCTGGCCATCCGCCGCGAGAACGAGCGCCCGCTGCCGCCCAGCTCCTACGATTCCGCGGTTCCCCAGACCCTGTCGACGGCGGTGCTTCGATCGCTCGAGGGCGACCCGGCGCTGCGCTACTCGACCGCGCGCCAGCTCTCCGCGGCGCTGCGCGCCGGGCTTGCGGGCCAGGAGCCACCGGAGGTCGACGCCGAGGCGCCGACGCGGGCGCTGGCCGGCGGCACGACCGACGCCACGCGGCGCCTGGCGCCCAGCGAGCCGGTCAGCCCGGTCGCCCGC
>JBBPIL010000111.1:0-2208 GCA_038040365.1 Actinomycetota bacterium | reverse complement strand
GGGGGCGATCTGCGACCGCCATTTCGGGTGCGACGTTGTGAGAGGCCCCACTAGTCTCAGGCAGCCACTGTGAACCTCAGCAGCTTCTCCAGCCGTACCACGCTGGTGGCCGCGTCGCGGTGGAGTACCGCGGTCATGCCCACGGCCTCGGCCCCGGCGCAGTTCTCGCGCAGGTCGTCGATGAACACGCATTGCTCGGGCTCGACGCCGAGGCGTTTCGACGCCAGCAGGTAGATCTCGGGGTGCGGTTTGTGCAGTCCCACTTCGGCTGAGATCACCACGGCGTCGAACAGCTCCGCCAGCAGGGCGCGGTCGTAGTGGGAGGTGCTCCACGAGTTCGAGACCAGGCCGGTGCGGATGCCGCTATTCCGCGCGGCGCGCACCGCGGCGACCATCGGCTCGGAGGGCTTCATGCCGCGGAACATGCCGTCGATCAGGTCTGCGGCGTCCTCCAGGCCGAGACGCTCGGCGAAGCGGCCCTCGAACTCTTGCTCCTCGATCCGCCCGGTCTCCAGCTCCCGGAGGTCGGCGAGTGCCGCGGGGTCCTCGCGGAACAGACGCCTCACTGAGTCTTCCGCGAGGCCCTTGTCTCGGCAGAAGTCCGCGAAGCTTTCCCAGACCGAGCTGGTGAGCACCCCGCCGAAGTCGACCAGCAGGCCGCTGTGTTCGCGCTCCGCCCGCATAGGATTGGCGCCCATGGCCGACGAGGCTATCGACCAGCCGAACCTCGAAGCCTGGTTCGAGCAGCACGTCCCGGGGGCCACGCCGCCGCTGACCTTCGAGCGCATCTCCGGCGGCCATTCGAACCTCACCTACGCGGTGGCCGACGCCGCCGGCGGGCGCTGGGCGTTGCGGCGCCCGCCACTGGGTAGGCGCCTCGCATCGGCCCACGACATGGCGCGCGAGCACAGGATCATCTCCGCCCTCCGGGAGACCGAGGTTCCCGTGCCACCGATCGTCGGCCTCTGCGAGGACGAGTCCGTGAACGGCGCCCCGTTCTACGTCATGGACTTCGTCGAGGGCCCGATCCTGCGCTCGCGCACGGAAGCCGAGCGGAGCTTCGACGAGGCCCAGCGAGGCCCGATTGGGGAGCGCGTCGTGGACACGCTGATCTCGATCCACGCGATCGACCCGGACCGGGTAGGGCTTGGCGAGCTCGGCAAGAAGCGGGAATACGTCGCCCGGCAGCTGCACCGCTGGCAGGGGCAGTGGGAGAAGTCGAAGACGCGTGAGCTGCCGCTGATCGACGACGTCCACCGGCGCCTGTCCGAGCGCATTCCCGCGCAGGGGGCGGCGACCATCGTGCACGGGGACTACCGGCTCGACAACATGATCCTCACCGAGGCCGGCGAGGTCGCGGCCGTGGTCGACTGGGAGCTCTGCACGCTCGGCGACCCACTCGCCGACGTCGGCATGTTGATCGTCTACTGGTCCGAGGAAGGCGACGAGCTGATGCCGCTGCTCCAGGCTCCGACCACCGCGAGTGGCTTTCCCTCGCGCGGTCAGGTGCGCGAGCGCTACGCCCAGCGCTCCGGACGTGACCTCTCGGAGATCGACTTCTACGTCGCACTCGGCTGGTGGAAGCTGGGGATCATCCTCGAGGGCGTCTACTCCCGCTACGCGGCCGGCCAGTACGGGAAGCCCGAGGAGAGCATCGAGGGCATCGAGCGGTTCGCCAAGATCGTCGAGCGGCTGGCGCAGGCGGCCGACGAGGCCGAGCGCCGCCTCGAGTAGCAGCAGCGCGCAGGTCCGTGAGCGCCTCCCGACGTGGTTGCGGTTGAGCACCGTATAGGTGCATAAGGTCAACCACGTCGGCGCCGCCCGGCCCTACTTGCTGGGAAACACTCGCCTTTTGCGCGATACCGAAGCGCGGTCCACGTCGAATCGACGCCGGTTCGATCGCGGTAGGCCGTGGCCTGCTAGGCCTTGGCGGGCGCCGGCTCAGAGGACTGGACGGGTGCCCCGCCCGGGCCGGGGCTGGCGGTCGGCTCGGCCTCGTCCTCCTTCGCCCAGCGATGCAGTTCGCGGCGGGCGATGACCACCTTGTGGACCTCGTCGGGGCCGTCGGCGACGCGCAGCATGCGGCTGAAGCGCCACATCCAGGCAAGTGGGGTGTCGTCGGACATCCCGAGCGCGCCGTGCACCTGGATCGCGCGGTCGAGCACGTCCATGACCACGTTCGCGGCCACGACCTTGATCATCGAGATC
>JBBPIL010000110.1:0-2395 GCA_038040365.1 Actinomycetota bacterium | reverse complement strand
CTGCCGTCCCTACTGGTCGCGCCCTCCTAGGCGCTGTCGCTGCTGCTTTTCGTCCAAGGCGAGCGTCTGCCGAAGGTCATCTGAGACGCCCGCTCGTCGCGGAGGCTGTCGCGTAAACGCCCCAGGGCGCCCGGGGGCGCGAATCGGCTAATCTGAAAATCCCAGGGTTTTTCGCGCCCTCGACTCAGGCCGCCGCGGCCGCCAGTGTGTGCCGGTGGAGCTTCAGGAGGTTGTTGGTGGCGGCAATCAGTCGCCATTCCGAGCGAACCGCCGCCCGGCCCCGACGTTTGAACCGCCCAGCGCGCCGGTTCTGCTTGATGTCGTTCGGCCAGGCTACTTCGCCTGGCGAATCGTGCCAGCGCTCGCTGTCGTTGCTTTCTCGCATCCTCCGCGTTTGCAGCACATATCCAGGGGAGGACGCATTTCCCGAGCTAGCTGAAGGGCTGATAGATGAGGCGATGACGGGCGACGTCGGGGTTGGGGCACCTTCGTGCAACTTCGAGGTCGGCGACAACGTCTTCTACCCGCATCACGGCGCGGGGGTCGTGGTCATGAAGGAGACCAAGGATCTCCTCGGAGAGAGCCGCGACTACCTGACGATTCAGATCCTCCACAACAGCATGACCGCGATGGTCCCCTGCGAGAACGCCCACACGGCTGGCCTTCGCCGCGTCATCGACGGGGAGCAGGTCAAGAAGGTGATCGGCGTCCTCACCGACGAGGTCTCCGAGGTGCCGCAAAGCTGGACCCGCCGCTTGAAGCACAATCAGGAGAAGATCAAGACCGGGGACGTCTACGAGCTCGCCGAGGTCGTCCGCAACCTGGCGATCCGCGAATCGGAGAAGGGCCTCCCCGCTGGCGAGAAGCAGATGTACACCCGCGCCAAGAAGAACCTCGCGTCAGAGTTCATGTACGCGCTCGACAAGAACGAGGACGGCGCCGAGTCCTACCTCGACGAGCTGCTACAGGAGCGCTTCGGCGCCAGGCCGACGACCTAAGCTCCGAAACCGGGTGGCGACCGGGAGCGCGAGCCGCGCCGCGGCCTACTCGCGACCCCCTCCTAGGTGCCCTTCGCCGCTGCCTCTCCGGGTGGGGTGTCGCTGATCCGGTCCGGCTGATCTGCCGACGCTTCCTTCCTGGCGAGCTTCTTGGCCTGCTTCTCCTGCCGACGCTCGAGGAGCCTGCGTTCACGGTTGAGCTTTGCCATCGTGGTCTTCCTCTTTGAGCCCATATTCCTCCTAGTCGCGGGAATTCGAGCGTGCGCAAGCCAGTTGGGGGGAACCTGCAACAGGTCGCACTCTCTGCGGATGCTTGCTGCACCTGCTCGCACGTAGGTCTTGCGCGGGGCGGCCGTCCGGAGTGGCGCCCGGCCCGCGCGCGCTCGGTTGCTGGTCGAGGTCGGTGAACCCTAAAGCGCCTGGACGTTTACGGCTTTCGGGCCCTTCTCCCCGGACTCGGAGTCGTACGAGACCTTCGCGCCCTCGCTCAGCGACTGGTAGCCGTCGCCGACGATCCCGCTCTTGTGAACGAACAGGTCCTTGCCGGGGTCATCCGGGGTGATGAATCCGAAGCCCTTCTGGTCGTTGAACCACTTCACGGTTCCTGTGGCCATCTTTAGCTTCCCTCCGTGTGGGTGCACTGCGAAACGCGGAGGGTGCCGGGAGGCAACAACTGCGAAGACGCGGGGCACAACTTTGGGTCGAACGGACGCTTGACCCGTAGGGCCAGTCTAGCTGCTGCTTCGCGCGGAGGCTGTCGCACAAACCCCCTGCTGTCCGGCCTGTTTTGGACCATCCAGGCATGCCCCAGAACTTCCTCAGCTCAGACCGCGACCAACCACTGCTGCTGCCGCCTGATCTGCGCGACTGGTTAGACGAAGACCACCTGGCCTGGTTCGTGATCGAGGCGATCGAGGAGCTCGACCTCGACGCCTTCTACGCCGACTACCGAGCCGACGGCCACGGCCGCGCAGCCCACGAGCCGAAGATGATGCTGACCCTGCTCGCCTACGCCTACTCGGTCGGCGAGCGCTCATCGCGGGGGATTGAGCGCCGCTGTCGTGAGGACGTCGCCTTCCGGGTGATCAGCGCCAACCAGGCCCCCGATCACGCCACCATCGCCCGCTTCCGGGTCCGCCACGAGACGGCGCTCGCTGATCTCTTCGGCCAGGTGCTCGGCCTTTGCGCCGATGCCGGGTTGGTCGAGGTCGGCGTCGTCGCGGTCGACGGGACCAAGCTCGCCGCGGCGGCGAGCAACCACTCCAACCGAAGCTATGAGCAGATCGCCGAGGAGATCATCCAAGAGGCCGGGCGCATCGACGCCGCCGACGCCGGCGTCAAGGAGCGTCCGGGGGTGGTTCTCGCCGACGCCGGCTACTGGTCAAACGGCCATATCG
>JBBPIL010000109.1:0-2464 GCA_038040365.1 Actinomycetota bacterium | reverse complement strand
TAGCTCGCCGTGTGCCCGGAGGTGGAGAAGATGTAGGCGACCTTCACGCCCCGCACCCTAGCCTCCACGCCGTCTCGCCACGGCCCGGTCAGCCTCAGAGGCCGAGCGCCGCGACCCCGGGCTCCCGGTAGCCGAGGTGGTGAGCGACCTCATGGCGGAGAGTGCGCTCGACCTGGCGGGCGAGCAGATCGGGATCGGAGCCGAAGTCGCGCTCAAGCGTGTCCTGAAAGATCACGATCCGGTGCGCGGCGGTCGCGGGCGATGGTCGCGCCGTAGTACTCACCGTACGCGTGGATTTCGGCGCCACGGTCGGAAACGACCACTGGCACGTGGTCGATCACCTCCGCGAACTCGGGCGGCATACGGTCGATCGCATCGGCGACGAGCTGCTCGAACGCGGTCAGCTCACGCCGCTCCGGACCCAGATCGCGAGCGAGTGCCTCGCTGCGCTCGACCAGGGCTTCGAAGTCCTCGTCGCTCAAGCGCGACGGCTCTCGCGCCCCGGCGACGTTGCGACCTGGAAGGAAGTGATTAGTCATCGACTCGGGACAGATCATCGCACCGGGGCAGTCGCGTTCACCGATTCGGCGGGACGCGCCCCATGTGCTGGCCGCGTGACCGAGGTCGGCACCGAGTCCGTCGCGGTAGAACATCGGAATCTTGTAGCTATCGCCTGTCTGCTCGATAAGGCCCCGAGCGCCACCCGGAGCGGATAGCTGCTTGAGCTAGCTGTCTAGCGGCCGACATTCCGAAGTCGCCACAGCGGCGGCTCGAGGTCTCATCCTGGTCGCCCTGCCGCGATCAGACCTCACCCCACAGGGCAGGTCTCGGCCCGAACCAGGTGAAGCCGTAGAACATGAAGGGGGAGGGATCGCGGTCACGAGCCCGGGTTGCTACGGTGGCTAGGTGCTCGGCCAGGCTACTTCGCCTGGCAAATCGTGCCAGCGCTCGCTGTCGCTGCTCTTTCGCATCCTCCGCGTCCGCAGCACATATCCAGCAGAGGAGCAAGACATGCCCACTGGAACCGTGAAGTGGTTCAACGACCAGAAGGGCTTCGGCTTCATCACTCCCGATGAAGGCACGAAGGACCTGTTCGTCCACCAGAGCGGGATCGTCGGCGACGGCGACAAGTCGCTGAGCGAGGGCGCGAAGGTCTCTTACGACTCCGAGCCCGGGGACAAGGGCCCGAGAGCCGTCAACGTCCAAGCCACCTAGCCGACCGGACCACTGCCCGTCGGGTTGTCATCTGCGCATCATCCGAACGCTGCACGCCGGCGCACGCGCCCGCCTCGCCGGTCGATGAATCCGCCGATGCCTCGAAGCCAGACAGAACGCGAGCGCTAACCTCGATGTCGAGATGCCTGATCGCTTCATCCCGGGAGGGCTGGTGAGCGACCCTTGAGCGGGGGCGTGCGCGCAGCCACGGCGCCGCCGAACGGTTCCTCAACGTGTGCCGGGAACCGCGAGCTCCACCCCTCACGATCGCAAGGAGGACGCGATTCCCGAGCTAGCTGAAGAGGTGCTACATGAGGCGATGAAGGCCGACATCGAGGCTGAGGTACCGGCGTGCAACTTCGAGGTCGGCGACAACGTCGTCTACCCGCACCACGGCGCGGGGGTCGTGGTCAAGAAGGAGACCAAGGATCTCCTCGGAGAGAGCCGCGACTACCTGACGATTCAGATCCTCCACAACAGCATGACCGCGATGGTCCCCTGCGAGAACGCCCACACGGCTGGCCTTCGCCGCGTCATCGACGGGGAGCAGGTCAAGAAGGTGATCGGCGTCCTCACCGACGAGGTCTCCGAGGTGCCGCAAAGCTGGACCCGCCGCTTGAAGCACAATCAGGAGAAGATCAAGACCGGGGACGTCTACGAGCTCGCCGAGGTCGTCCGCAACCTGGCGATCCGCGAATCGGAGAAGGGCCTCCCCGCTGGCGAGAAGCAGATGTACACCCGCGCCAAGAAGAACCTCGCGTCAGAGTTCATGTACGCGCTCGACAAGGACGAGGACGGCGCTGAGTCCTATCTGGACGAGCTGCTGGAGGAGCGCTTCGACGCTAAGGCTACGGCCTAGGAGTGCCGTGACGGCAAGGTCCGTGATCGCGACCGCCGGCTCTGCCGAGAGGCTCGGAGCCGGCGGTCCGAAGGCCATGCGGCAGTTTGGGCGGTCCGTGAAGGGAAGGGCGTCCGGGTGCAGCTCTTCCCTACTTGGGCCGAAGCCCAGGAAGCCGCCGGGCTGCGGGAGCAGCGAGCCGATTCTCTAGACGGGGGGAAGGCGGCGAGCGGCTCGACCTCGTGCGTCGCCGGATCCGATCGGCGGCCCGACTCGTCTCTCGCGGAGACCCACGGATCGTCGAGCGTGCGTTTCGTCCCCAATGCCCCTGCCGAGAGCCGGGACTTAGCGGTCGCGAATCTCTTTAGACCGAGGCTGCCTCGGTCGCGTCCTCGCGGACCTGGAACGAGG
>JBBPIL010000108.1:0-2577 GCA_038040365.1 Actinomycetota bacterium | reverse complement strand
GCTCCGGCGCGGCAGTCCTCGCCGCCGAGCACGGCTTGGTCATCGTGCCGGTCTATGTCTTCGGGACGCATGCCGTCATGCCTCCAGGCCGCAAGTGGATGCACCGCGAGCGCGGGCGCTTCACCGGCGGTCGGCATCCGATCGCGGTCCGCTTCGGTCCGCCCGTTCGCCCAAGGGACGGGGAGGACCGGATCGAGGTCATGGAGCGGGTCCGGCTGTTCTTCGAGGCATCGGGCGCCGTCACGACCCCGGATAAGCGGATCGCGGCCCGCAGCCGGCGTTCCGCGTCCCGGCCGTCCGCATAGCCGTGGCGCGGGTCTTCGTCACAGGCGGGAGCGGCTTCATAGGCGGCGCACTGGCCGCCCGGCTGCTCGACCGCGGCGACGAGGTGGTGGCACTCGCCCGCTCCGAGGAGGCAGCGGCCGCGGTTGCGCGGCGCGGGGCCGAGGTCGCCCGGGGCGACGTGCTCGACGAGGACAGCCTCGCCGCCGGCATGGCGGGCTGCGCGCTGGTCTATCACGTCGCCGGGGTCAACACGCACTGCCCGGCCGACCCGGCCATGCTCCTCCGCGTCAACGTGCAGGGCGCCGAGGCGGCTGTTCGGGCAGCCGCCCGAGCGGGCGTCCACCGCCTGGTGCTCACGTCGTCCGCCGCGTCGCTCGGCGAGCCCGCGGGCACGGTGGGCCGAGAGGACACGACGCACCGGGGGTCGTACCTCTCGGTCTACGACCGGTCCAAGCACCACGGCGAGCAGGCCGCATTCCGGGTGGCTCGGCGTCTCGGAGTCGAGGTCGTCGCCGTCAACCCCTCCTCGGTCCAGGGGCCCGGCCGCGTCGCCGGCAACGGCAAGATCATCATCGCCTACCTCAACGGCCGGCTGCGGGTGTTCGTGGACACGTACGTCAGCGTGGTGGACATCGACGACACGGTGGAGGGTCACCTGCTGGCCGCCGTGCGAGGTCGCAGCGGAGAGCGCTACGTGCTCAACGGCGCGACGATCCGCTCTCGCGAGGCGCTGGACATTGTCTCGGAGCTGTCCGGGATCCGGGACTCCGTCCGCATGCTGCCGCTGGCCCTGGTGCGCTGTGGCGCGGCCATCGCCGAGGGCGTCGCACGCTCGAGGGGCCAGACGTCGTCGATCTGCCGGGCTCGGGTCCGCACCATCCTGCACGGCCACCGCTACGACGGCTCGCGGGCGACGCGGGAGCTCGGATTGAACTACACGCCGGTCGCCAACACCTTCAGCCGGACGATCGAATGGGCCATGGCCGAGGGGCTCGTCACCCGCCCGCTTCCGGCTCGGCTCCGCGCTGAGGCGTGACTTCAGGCCCTCGGCATCGAGCAGAACTCGTCCGCCGGCCCTCCTGGCCTGAGCGGCGCGATCTCATCGGCGAGGTCTTCGAGTACATCGAGGCGTTCTACAACCCGATCGCAGGCACTCGACGCTCGGCTACCTCTCGCCCGCCTCGTTCGAGCCAAGCCAGGCCGGTACTTCCAGCCATGGGCGTTCATCGTGCAGGGACACGCGAGCTTCCGCTTCCACCACGCTTCCAGAAGGGCCAAGAGGAACAGACTGGGCGAGGTGTCCTTCAGCAGAAAAGCAGAAAAGGCCCCATAGCGGGGCCTTTCCGAGTGGGCGGTGAGGGGCTCGAACCCCCGGCCTCCTGCTTGTAAGGCAGGCGCTCTCGCCATCTGAGCTAACCGCCCCGGCGCCGCCGATGATGCCAGCTAGTTGTAGGACCCAGGAGGGTTGTTCAGCTCGTTGAGGCGAGCGATGGGCGTCTTGTGGCTGAGTGAGCCGTGTGGGCGGCGATGGTTGTAGATCCAGAGCCAGCCGTCAAGGGCGGCGGTGCGTTCGGTGCTGGTGCCGTAGATCGCGCCGTAGGCCCAGCCGCCGAGCATGGTGCGGATGAAGCGCTCGGCCTTGCCGTTGGTGCGTGGCCGGTAGGGCCGGGTGCGCAGGTGGCGCAGGCCCATCGAGCGGCAGGCGAACGCGTGGATCGTGGAGCGGTAGGCCGATCCGTTGTCGGTCATCACGCGCTCGACGGTGATGCCGTGGGAGGCGTAGAACGCTTTCGCGCGGCGCAGGAAGCCAACCGCGGTGGTGGCCTTCTCGTCGGCGAGGACCTCGACGTAGGCCAGGCGCGTGGCGTCGTCGACGCAGACGTGCACGAACTCCCAGCCTGCGACTCCGATCCGCCTGCCATTGACCCGGGTGCGCCGCTGGCTGGCGCGGTGACCGGTGACGCGGTGACCGGCGCCGCGGATGCGGCCGAGCTTCTTGACATCGACGTGGATCAGCTCGCCGGCGCGGCGGCGCTCATAGCGGTTCGGTGGCTCCGGGGGCTCGAGTCGCGAGAGCTTGCCCAGCCCGACGCGCAGCAGCACCGCCGAGACGGTCGAGAGCGCCAGCGCCAGACACAACGCGATCTCCGCGCCGGTCATCCGCAGCCGCCGCAACGCCACGATCGCCTCGACGAGCTCCTCCGGCGTGCGATGCGGCACTGACCTGGGCGCCGAGGAACGGTCCAGCAGACCGGCCTCTCCCTCAGAGCGGTAGCGAACGACCCACTTCGA
>JBBPIL010000107.1:0-2589 GCA_038040365.1 Actinomycetota bacterium | reverse complement strand
CGCCGCACGGGGCTCGCCGCGAGCGCCTGCCTGGCGCCCCCCAGCGAGGAGTGGCCGCCACCCGCTGTTGCTCACATGGGAATTGGCCAGCGGTGTCATGTCAACGCGTCACGCCGGCCCGTGCGAGCACCTTTCGGAGGGCTGTGGCGGTCTTGGCGGCGGCGGCTAGCTTCTTGTCGGCTACGTCGGCACGGAGCTCCTCGAGCTGGGTGTCGATGCGGGTGACGGCGACGCTGTCGAGGGTACGTGCGATCCGGTCTCGGATCCATTCGAGGGTGGCGACGTCGCCGCTGACCGCCGCGTGGTTGCGCGCCGCCGCGTCGACGCGGACCTGTCGCGCCCAGAGGTCGAAGCGGGCGCGATCGATCTCGGCCGGAGGCCGGTAACGCAGCGTCAGGTCGAGGGCGGCTTGAGTCACGTCGAGGGCTGCGTTGCGAGTCTTCCCCCGGTTTCGGGTCTTGACCGTTAGCGCGAGGGCCTTGAGCGCTCGACTTGTCGGAGCGACGAGCCTGCGCGGTGCGCCGTCCGCCCGATGCGCCTCCCACGCCGCTTTCATCCCGCGGACGGTGGCGGAGACCGACCTCCAGCGCTTGGACGCGGCCACCCGAAAGACGTGGTTCGCGCCACGCGAGAGCCTCTGGAGCGCCCGCGGCGTGGGACCGGGGAGCGCGTCGGTGGGCACGGCCAGCGCGAGCGCTTCGACGTCGCCTTCATGGGCGCTGTAGAACTCGCCGTAGCCGGGCGCGAAGACCTTGTCCGAGAATGTCCCGTCGTCGTGCAGCTCACTGCCGACCATCGCACCCGTTATGGGGCCGCGGGGGCCGCTGACCGTCCTTCCGACCTCCTTGACGGCGACTTCCTCCCAAACCAAGCCGGGGATGTTCTCGGGGCGATGCACGACACCCGCCTTGGGATTAGCAGGCATGATCATTGCGGCGGGGCCTTCCTTGCCCGCGAGCCAAGTGCCCGAGGTGTCAGCCACGACGCCCCGCTCGTAGTTGTAGACGTCCTCGCCGAAGTACCAAACAGAGCCGTCGGCGGCTTGGGCGTAGAAGTCGAGCGCGACCTCCTGGATGCGCCCGTCGAGATACGCGGTGTATTGAGAGACCAGCGTCTTGACGCATTGGCCTGGGCTCCACTCGATGATCCTCGTGTCCGGCAAGAGCGTCGTCTCGGTCCTGAACGCCTTCCCGTCGACCTTGCCGTTCAGGACGACCGAAGCGAGGCTGCTGATTGGAAAGAGGGGGTTCGTGACCTCGGTTGGCCTCGAGAACGCCGGCGCGATGAGATCGACCCGCCTATCGGCCGGCGCTACCGGCAGCTTGTCCAAGCCCGCCGCCGCCATTTGGGCGCTCGTCGGTTGGGGGACGGGCGTCGCCGCGCTGTCATTACACGGGCGAATCGTGCCCGCCGCCGGCGGCTGGCCCGCCGCGGGGGCGCCTCCTCCGCCGGCCCAAGCGAAGAGGATGGCGAAGCCGAGGACGATCAGGCCCGCCAGCCAGGCGCTCGCTCGGCCCGGAAGCTTCGTGCGGTCGAGGCGGTCATGGTCCCGAGGCGGTCGCTGCCGGCGCATCTGCATACCTCCGTCAGTCGTCAGTGGGGCGGGTCGGCGGCCACCGTAGGACGGCGAGATGAGACCGCACTGAGAACCAGCTCGCACTTCCGCTCAGAGCGATCTCCCGGAAGCGATCGCACGTTAGGAGCGAGCGAACAGCCGCCGCCGAACGGCATCGGCTGTCCGACTTCATCGCCCATGGTCGCGCGAGCGTTGCGATTGGTGTCTGTCCCGTGCTACTTGCCCGGGGTATAGCTGACCAGCGCCGCGCGGCCGCCGGGGCCGTCGGTGTGCATGCTCAGCAGTGGGCCGACGCCAGGGGCGTAGAACTTCAGCTCCTGGACCTTCGGCTCTGTGGGTACCAGGTCACGGGTCATCAGGATGTCCTTGTTGAAGTAGCCGAAGGGCACCTCAACCTGCTCCTCACCGACGGTGATGACAGCAGCCTTGTCCTCGGCCTCGCCCTTGTAGTACTCCTGGCGATAGGACAGCCCCGGCTTCGGGTCAGCAGGCAACGCGATCCCGGGCTGGGCTCCGTCAACGCCGGCCTCGAAGGAACCGGCGTGGTCGACGACCTTGCCGTTCTTGTAGTTGGTGACGTACTCGCCGAGGTACCAAATGTTGCCGTCCTTGTCCTGTGCGTACCAGTCGTCAGTGATCTCGACCGGCACACCCTTCTCGCTGACCGTGTCGCGGATCACGCGGGCCTCGATCCCGTTGGCGATCTTCTTCGTCTTGTTGGTTACCACGACGACGACCTTCTCGCGCGTGCCCTGGGTGTCCCCCTCGCTATAGACCCACTTGCTGCCCGGGCTCATCGGCCAGTAGGGGTTGTCGATCTTGGTCGTGAAGTCGGCCTGTTTCAGATCGACCGGCTCGCTTCCCTGCGGGAGCGGCCCGCTCTCGCTCGACTTGCTCGCAACAGCAGCAGCATCATTGCTGTTGTTCTCGCCGCCCCCGTCGCATGCCGCCAGGGCGAGCCCCGCGGCGAGGACGCTCAGGGCGCTCGCGATTGGCTTTCTGCTCTTCATCTC
>JBBPIL010000106.1:0-2730 GCA_038040365.1 Actinomycetota bacterium | reverse complement strand
GCGGAGGAGGAGGCTGGGCTGCGCTAGCCTGCGCCGGCATGTTCGTGTTCAAATCCGCCGTGGTGGGGGCCGGGACGATGGGTGGCGAGATTGCCCAGGTGATCGCCGCCGCAGGCATTCCGGTCGTCCTCAAGGACGTCAAGCAGGAGTTCGTGGACACCGGGCTCGAGAAGGCCCGTCAGGTCACAGAGGCGCAGCTCGGAGGGCTCGTCGCGAAGGAGAAGATCACCCAGGAGGACGCTGACCGCCAGCGCGAGGAGATCCTCGACCGGATCAGCGGCACCACCGAGTACGAGGGCTTCGCCGACGTGGACTTCGCGATCGAGGCCGTGCCCGAGCGCATGGAGATCAAGCAGACGGTCTTCGCCGAGCTCGACGAGGTCACTCCCGGGCACGCGATCCTGGCGTCCAACACCTCCTCACTCTCGATCACGGAGATGGCCGAGGCCACGCTGCGGCCGGACAAGGTCTGCGGCTTCCACTTCTTCTACCCCGCCTCGATGATGCGGCTGATCGAGGTGATCGAGGGGGAGGAGACCTCCGAGGAGACCCTCCAGGCGGCGGCCAACTTCGCCCAGGCGATCCGCAAGACGGCGGTCCGCTGCGGCGAGGTCCCCGGCTTCGTGGTCAACAGGATCCTGAACTCGGCCGTCTCCGAGGTGTGGCGGATGACCGAGCAGGAGGACCTCGACGTCAAGGAGGTCGACAGGGTGATCCAGGAGTCCGGCACGGTGCCGATGGGGCCGTTCTTCCTGACCGACCTGCTCGGTCTCGACACGGTGCTGCACGTGGCCGAGCACCTGCGGGACTCGTACGGCGAGCGCTTCTACGTCTCGTCGCGGATGAAGGAGCTCGTCGAGGCGGGCAACCTGGGCCAGAAGACCGGGAGGGGGTTCTATGAGCACGGCTAGCGCGCCGGGCACGCTGGGCACTCTGGTCGACCGGATGGGCCTGAAGACGCTGGTCGAGTCGTGCCTCGTGCTCGAGGAGGGGGTCGCCTCCGCGAAGGACATCGAGATCGGGATGATGATGGGGGCCGGCATCCTGCCCGGCCCGTTCTCGCGCGCGGATGACGCTGGGCTCGACGTCGTGCTCGAGCAGCTCGAGCGCGCCCAGGCGGACTGGGGCGACAACTTCGAGCCCCCGACCGTCCTGCGCCGCCTCGTGAACCAGGGGCGGCTCGGCAAGAAGTCCGGGCAGGGCTTCTTCCCCTACCCGCAGCCCGACCCGGGCGACCAGCGCGAGACCGTGCTGCTCGAGACGCGCGGCGACATCGCGATCGCCTGGCTGAACCGCCCGCCGGCGAACCCGCTCTCGCCGCAGGCCGTCCGCGACCTGATCGACCTCTGGGAGTCGATCGACGGGAAGGTCAGGGCGCTCGTGCTGGCGTCGTCGAACATCTTCACCTTCAGCGCCGGGGCCGACATCAAGGAGTTCACGAAGATGTCGCCCGACGCCGAGGGCGCCGACCTCGTGGAGTCGGCCCACCGCTTCATGCGCGGCATGGAGCGGTCCTCGACGGTCACGATCGCGGCGGTCAACTCGATCGCGTTCGGCGGCGGCTGCGAGCTCGCGATGGCGTGCGACTTCCGCATCGCCGCGGAGTCGGCCACCTTCGGCCAGCCGGAGATCAACCTCGGGATCATCCCCGGCTTCGGCGGCACGCAGCGGCTGCCGCGGCTGGTGGGCGAGGCGAAGGCGCTCGAGATGAACCTGACCGGCGACCCGATCGACGCCTACGAGGCGCACCGCGTCGGGCTCGCGAACCAGGTGGTGCCGGACCACGAGCTGCTCGACACGGCGATCGCCTGGGCGCGCAAGCTGTCGGAGCAGGCGCCGATCGCGGTGGAGGAGATCAAGAGGCGCTCGGCGCAGCCGGACCTGGACGAGGGCCTGCGCGTCGAGGGCGAGGGCTTTGCGCGCGCGTTCGGCTCGGAGGACGCCAGGGAGGGCATCTCGGCCTTCCTCACGAAGCGCCGGCCGCGCTTCCAGGGCAAGTGAGGGCGGTCTCCACCGCCGCGGAGCAGGTGGCCCGCCTGCTCCGCGAGTCGGAGCGCGCGGTGGTGCTCACCGGCGCGGGGATCTCGGTGCCGTCCGGCATCCCGGACTTCCGCAGCCCGGGCACGGGACTGTGGGAGAACGTCGACCCCATGGAGGTCGCGCACATCGACGCCTGGCGACGCGACCCCGACCGCTTCTGGAGCTTCTACGGCCAGCGCTTCGCCTCGCTCACGGACAAGCACCCGAACGAGGCGCATCTCGCGCTGGCGGAGCTGGAGCGGCGCGGGCTGATCCGGGCCGTGATCACCCAGAACATCGACCGCCTGCACCGCCTCGCCGGGAGCGAGCGCCTGATCGAGGTGCACGGCTCGATCGACCGGAGCGTCTGCATGGAGTGCGGCGGGAAGCTGCCGATCGACCGCGTGGTCGAGCTGCTCGCGGAGGGCGAGGGCGCGCCGCTCTGCCCCGCCTGCGCGGCGCCGCTCAAGCCGGACGTGGTCCTCTTCGGCGAGCTGCTTCCCGAGGACGCGCTGGCCGAGGCCCAGCAGCTGGCCATGGACGCCGACCTGATGCTCTGCGTGGGCTCTTCGCTCGAGGTATACCCCGTCGCCGGCCTGCCCGCGATCACCCACGGCGGCGGCGGCCGCCTCGTGCTCGTCACGCAGGGGCCGACGCCCTACGACGGCGACGCCGAGGTGAAGCTGGACGGCGACGTCGTGACCGAGCTGC
>JBBPIL010000105.1:0-3019 GCA_038040365.1 Actinomycetota bacterium | reverse complement strand
GCGGTATTAGTTCGCGGCTACATATTCCAGATAGGCGTACACGCCCATCGACACCGCCGCGGTCAGGGCAATATAGACGCCCAGCCAGCCGAGGACTCGTCCGGCGCGGGCGGTCTTCTCGCCGCCGATCCGCCCCAGCGTGCGGTCTAAAGAGCGCCGGGCCCGACTGGCCAGGCGGACGGCGAGGGCCGAGAAGAGGAATGCCGCCGGAACCGAGTACCCGGCATCGACGAGCTCGAGATCGGCACGCCACTCCGTGATCGCCACGGCCACCGGTAGCACCGCCGCGCCGAGGAAGCCGAAGAGCAGCGAGGCGCGCGCGGCCCGGTTGCGCCGGGGGCGGGTCCCGTTACTGCTTTCGGTAAGGGCGACCAATGGCTGCTGGTGGGATCGAGCGGCCGATGAACCCGGCGACCGCGATGAGCGTGAGCACGTACGGGAGGGTCTGGAAGAGGGTCGCGCCCGACTCGGAGTACTCCGGCAACCGCTGGGCGAGCGCGCTCGAGAAACCGAACAGGAGCGCGGCGGCCAGGGCCCCGAACGGGCGCCAGTTTCCGAAGATGAGAGCCGCCAACGCGATGAAGCCTCGGCCTTTCGTCATGTTCTCGGCGAACGCGCCCGAGAAGCCGAACGAGAGGTAGGCGCCGCCGAGCGCGGCGAGCATGCCCGAGGCGATGACGCAGGCATAGCGGACACCGTACACAGAGATCCCGACCGTATCGGCGGCCCTCGGTTGCTCCCCCACGGCCCGGATTCGCAGGCCAAGGGGCGTCTTGAAGAGCACGACGTACGCAGCGACCACGAGCAGGAGGCCCAGCCAGATCATCAGGTTGAGGTCTCCGAGCACCGGCCCCACGAAGTACAAATCGTCGATCAAGGGCAGCGACACGTCCGGAATGCGCGAGACGTCTGTGGGCACGCCTTGCGTCCCGTAGATGTCGATGTACAGGTAGCCCGTGATGCCGAGGGCGAGGAAGTTCACCGCCGTCCCGCTGACGATCTGGTCGGCCCGCAGGTGGATGGAGAAGAACGCGTGGACGAGGGCGAGGAGGCCGCCGGCGAGCATCGCGCACAGCAGGCCGAGCACCCAAGAGCCGGCCTTGTCCGCGGCCAGGATCCCGAAGAACGCGCCGGTCAGCATCATCCCTTCGAGGCCGATGTTGACGACGCCAGAACGCTCTGAGAACAGACCGCCGACGGCCGCGAAGACGAGCGGGGTCGCAAAGCGGAGCATCGCGGCGAGGAGCGCCGACCAGACGAAGACGGTGTCCAGGTTCCCCACGCTCGACTGCGTCGCCAGCGCGCCGATCGCGGTTCCCGCGACGCCTGCGGCAATCGCCCCCCACCCCAATCGCCGTTGCCCTCGCGACGTCGCCCAGATGCCCGCGGCCAGCGCCAGGATGCCCGCGGCGACAGGGATCAGCGGGCTCCGTGCATTGACCGGCGGCAGCGCGATCCAGAGCGCGAGGAGGCCGAGCGCGACACCCGCGGCCCCCACAGCACGAGGCGATCCCCACGCGCCCGGCTCGCGCCAGTCGAAGACGCTCATGCCGGGCTCCGCCGGAGCCTCCGGCGCGCTTGCCAGAGGTAGAGGACGAGCACGTCGGCCCCCACGAGCAGCACGACGAGGCCCTGGATGATGAGCGTCAGGTTCCCGGCGAGCTCCGGTGGGAACGAGGCTTCGTCCAGGTTGCGCGATGACGTGCCGGTGAAGAGAGCCCCGAAGAGGAGCGCCGAGAGGAAGGTGCCGACGGCGGTGTTCCGGCCGAGGAGCGCGACGGCGATGCCGATGAACCCGATCTGGGAAGCCTGGATCCCGTCGACGTCCAGGCGGTATTGCCAGCCGAGCACGTCCACGGCCCCCGCAAGGCCCGCGAACACGCCGGCGATCGCCATGGCGAGGAAGTAGCTCCGCGGCACGCTGATCCCGCCGTAGCGCGCCGCCTCGGGGTTGAAGCCGACGGCCCGCACCTCGTAGCCGAGGGTCGTGCGGTTGAGGACGATCCAGAACACGACGAGCGCCGCGAGTGCGACGACGAACCCCAGGTGCAACCCCTGGAAGTCGGGGTCGCCCCAGATCACCGGCAGCTTCGCCTCGTCGAGCACGTCGTTCGAGACGGGCTGCCCCGGGTTGCGGTCGTTGACGAGCGGCCCGCCGCGTCCGACGAGGAAGCTCCCGACCCACAGCGCGATCCAGTTGAGCATGATCGTCGTGATCACCTCGTGGGCGCCGAGAGTCGCCTTGAGGAGACCCGCGATGCCCGCCAGCAAGGCGCCGGCCAACGCGGCGATGACCATTGCCAGGACGACGTGCACGGCCGCAGGCAGCCCGCTGAGCGACGACCCGATCCACACCGCTGCGACCGCGCCGGCGATGTACTGGCCCTGCCCGCCGATGTTGAACAGGCCGCACCGGAAGGCGAACGCCACGGCGAGCCCGGTGAGGATGAGCGCGGTCGTAGCGATCCCGGTCTGCTGCAGGTTCGCGGACGCGACCTCCAGATCCTGGCCCGTCAGCCAGAGATATGGCCAGTTCAGGCCCGTGCCTTCCCAGATGGCCCTGTAGGTCGAGAGCGGGTTGTTTCCCGTCGCTAGGACGATCAGGCCCGCCACCACGAAGGCCACGAAGGCAGTCACCACCGGCACGACGGCTCCCCCTGCCCGCTGGTAAAGGGCCAGTCGCGCCGCAGTGCTCGGCACGCCCTCGTCCCCGACGGGCGCGCCGCTACTGCTTGACGTAGGGGCGGCCAATGGCGGCCGGCGGAATCGACCGGCCGATGACGCCGGCAACCGCGACCAGTGTGAGGACGTACGGCAGGGTCGAGATCAGGTTCTCGGAGACGTCGGCCTCGCGCTGGAGCGGAATCGCGAGCGCGAAGCCGAAGCCGAACAGGAGCGTCGCCACGAACGCCCAGCCCGGCCTCCACTTGCCGAAGATGACCGCCGCGAGCGCGATGTACCCGCGCCCGCTGGTCATGTTCTCGGAGAACGTGCCTACGAAGCCGATCGACAGGAAGGC
>JBBPIL010000104.1:0-3038 GCA_038040365.1 Actinomycetota bacterium | reverse complement strand
CGGCACTCCGTCAAGCTACGAACCGGCCAGGATGGAGCGAACCGGATATGCACTGCGATGCCATATGAATCGCAACTCGGCCGGGGGCGAGGGGAGGCCGGGGAGCCCGCGCGGCGTCGCTAGCCTCCCCCGGCGTGGAGATCGAGATTCGCGCCGCCCGGCCGGGCGAGGAGGAGCGCCTGCTGCCGATGTACGAGTGGCTCTTCGCGCCACCGGGCTCCCGGCCGCCACAGTGGGATCCGAAACGTGCCGCCGTTGCGCTCCGCGAGGCGATCGACTCCCACGATGCGGCGGTTCTGGTTGCCGAGGACGGTCGCGGTGAGCTGGTCGGTATCTGCACCGCCTACCGGGACCTGCACTCCGTTCGCTTCGGGTACAGGGCCTGGGTGGAGGATCTTGCCGTTCATCCCGAGCACCGCTCACGCGGCGTCGGATCGAGGCTGCTTGCCGCAGCGCGGGATTGGGCCCACGAGCGCGGCGCAACCCACTTGGAGCTCGCCAGCGCGCTGACCCGCACCGACGCGCACCGCTTCTACGAGCGCGAAGGGCCGAGCGGTCGCGCCTACAGCTACGTCTACGAACTGTAGGAACATCGGAGCGCGGGACCGAAGCGGGGGTTATGAATCACATCGATCCAGAACTCCCATCTCGGCAGCGCGCTCATCGCCGACGGTAGGCCAGCACCTGACGGATCAACCGGATAGTCATGTGGGAATCAATCCCCGAGCCCGGCGGCCCGAAGCGCCGCCTCGCGGTCGAGGTGGAACTCGACCCGGACGAGACGATCGTCGCGCAGCCACCAGACCGCGGCGCTCTCGGCCTCCACCTCGGGCCCGCCCATGGTAGGCGTTCCGAACTGGCGCACGA
The DNA here is from genome assembly GCA_038040365.1 of Actinomycetota bacterium. GTDB lineage: Bacteria > Actinomycetota > Thermoleophilia > Solirubrobacterales > 70-9 > AC-56. The sequence continues at coordinate 2,171 of JBBPIL010000104.1, read as the reverse complement.
GGGTCACCAGGACGTCACCCGACTCGATCAGGTCCTCGATCTCCATCCGGAAGCTCTCGTAGGGGCTGAGCCAGTCCGACCACCGCTCGATCAGGCCGTCGGCCCCATGGAACTCGGTTCGAAACGACCGGTCGGGGCCGATCATCGCGCCCTCCAGATCGGGGGCGGCGACGCGCTCGACGGCCGAGGTCAGCCGTGCGATCGCCGGCCGGTCGTCGGGGGTCAATGGCGATTCGGCGCCGGGGAACGCCTCGAGCAGCGGGGCCAATGCCTCGAGTGCGGAGCCCATCGGCCCCAGTATCCCGGAGGGGCTCGTGGCATGGCGTCGCGGGTATCCTTCGCCCCCGCCCGTCGGCATGCACCCGTCGACGCCACCCCGCCACCACGACCAGGAGCCATGGCCGTAGCCGCCGACACCTACATGGAGAAGACCGACGAGCAACAGGCGATCACCGAAATGGTGCGCCAGTTCGTCGACAACGAGATCCTCCCCGTGGCCGAGGAGTACGACCACGAGGACAAGTTCCCCGAGTCGATCGTTGAGCAGATGAAGGAGCTCGGGCTGTTCGGGGTCACGATCCCCGAGGAATACGGCGGCATGGGCCTCGACCTGACCACCTACGCGATGATCGTCGAGGAGCTGTCGCGGGGCTGGATCTCGATCTCCGGGGTCGTCAACACCCACTTCATCGGCTCCTACCTGCTGATGAAGTTCGGCACCGAGGAGCAGAAGGACCACTTCCTGCCGAAGATGGCGACCGGCGAGATCCGCGCCGCCTTCTCGCTCTCGGAGCCTGAGGCCGGCTCCGACGTGCAGGGCATCAAGGCGACCGCGAAGCGGGCCGACGACGGCTATTGGGAGCTGAACGGCCAGAAGATGTGGGTCACCAACGGCCTGCTCTCGGGGGTGGTCTTCGTGCTCATGAAGTCCGACCCCAAGGCCGATCCGCCCTACACGGGGATGACCTGCTTCATCACCGAGAAGGAGCCCGGTGCGGCCGAGAACACGGGCGACTTCGCGGGCCTGACGATCCCGCCCAAGATCAAGAAGATGGGCTACAAGGGCGTCGAGTCCACGGAGCTCGTCTACGACGGCTACCGCTGCCCGCCGGAGCGCATCCTCGGCGGGGAGGACGCGGGGCTCGGTGAGGGCTTCCGGCAGATGATGGACGCGCTCGAGGTCGGCCGCGTCAACGTCGCCGCCCGCGGGGTCGGGATCGCCCAGCGGGCGCTCGAGCTGGCCCTGCGCTACAGCCAGGAGCGCAAGACCTTCGGCCGCCCGATCGCCCAGCACCAGGCGATCCAGTTCAAGCTCGCCGACATGGGGACCAAGGTCGAGGCGGCGCGCCTGTTGACGATCAAGGCGGCGCGCCTGAAGGACGCCGGGGAGCGCTCCGACCTCGAGGCCGGGATGGCGAAGCTGTTCGCCTCCGAGGCCGGCAAGGAGGTGGTCGACGAGGCCTTCCGCATCCACGGCGGCTACGGCTACTCGAAGGAGTACGAGATCGAGCGGCTGTACCGCGACGCACCACTGCTGGTGATCGGGGAGGGGACCTCGGAGATCCAGCGGATGGTGATCGGGAAGAAGCTCTTGGAGCGAAACAAGATCTGATGCCTGCGGCGTGCTCGGCTTCACTTGCGCCCCGGCGGGGTTCACCATGGCGCGTCCGGCCGAGCTGATCGCGGTCGCCGTGCGGAACCTCGAGCGCGAGGTTCCGGCGCTCGGCCCGCTGAAGCTGGTCGTGCGGCTCGAGCTGCGTGGCCGCGGCGACGTCCAGGTGTTCCGGGTCCGCCTGCCGGGCCCCGAGGTGACCAAGGGCGAGCCCGAAGACGCCCGCGTGGAGGTGATCCTCCCGCGATCGCACTTCAACCAGCTCGCCGAGAAGGGGAAGCTGCCGCAGTGGCGCGACGCCTACGAGAGCGGCCAGATCAGGGTCGGCGGCGACCCCGAGATCCAGAAGCTGATCGGCACCGTGATCGAGCGGCACATGGCGCGCACGAGGCTGAAGAAGGCGCATTAGGATCGGAGAGCGAAGCAGCATGAGCGACACCCAGACCCATGAGCTGATCACCGACCAGGCCGGCCGCGAAGCGTCGGGCGCCCACCGCTACGGGCGCTACCTGGAGGAGTTCGAGGTCGGCGCCGTCTACAAGCACTGGCCGGCCAAGAC
>JBBPIL010000103.1:0-3306 GCA_038040365.1 Actinomycetota bacterium | reverse complement strand
GGAGATCACCCGGCGAGCGGCCTGACGGCCCAACGGAAGCAACCGGATACGCACTAGGAATCAATCATCTAGCCTACCGCTAACTCGGAGTCGAACTCCCCGACCTCCTTGAAGTGCCTGTATGTGAAGTGCCTGTATGCCCCTCGGGCGCGTTCGACGTTCTCCCAGGGCATCGCCTACTCCCGCAGACCGGCGGCTTCGAGGGCTTCTTGGGGGGTCGAGGTAGGTCCGAATCCGAATGGGCTTGCCGTCCCTGAGTTCGGCCACAAAGCCCACGGGCGACTCGGTTTCGGCCCCGCTTTCCTTTCCACGTATCCGGAGATGGCCGGTGGCGACGATCCGATCACCCAGGTCTCGGATCTTCGAGAACTCGACGTGGATCTCACCGAGAGCCTCATCGGTGCCTCGGATCAGCTCGCGGACGCCGTCGTGGCCCCGATACACGGTCGCTTCCCCTCCGAGCAACACCTCGAGAGCCGGATACCACTCCACCTCGGAGTCGAGTTCCTGCAGTAGCGCTTCGATATCTCGGCGGTTGTAAGCCTCAACTCCGCGCTTGAACGCCTCCACGTTCTCCCGCGACATCGGCTACTCCTCCAGCCCGGCGGCTTCGAGGGCTTCGGCGCGCTCCCGGAAGTTCTCAAGCCGGATCACCTTGCGGCCCCGAAGGGACCAGACCTGGAAGTAGCGGAACTCGGTGGCAGCGCCGCTTTCGCGCCCAACCCCGCGCTGGCGCACGGTCGCGACAACACTGTCCCCCGCGTCGGTGATGTCCTCCGCTTCGATGGTGATGCGGCTCCAAGGCTCCAGGAAGCCTCGCGTGTACTCCACAAGCCTCGCGATGCCGAGATAGGTCCCGGCCTCGGGGAATCCCGGATTCTGGACGAACAAGACAAGTGGATCAACTACATCGAGGCTGGCTCGGAAGTCGCCCTTGCTGAATCGCTCATAGACAGCCCGAACGGCCTCCACGTTCTCCCGCGACATCGCGCCAGTATCTCGCGTCGTTCCGCTAGATCGGCTCGCCGGGAAACAGCATGCTCGACCAGCGAGAAGCCACCACCCGCCTCTTGGCCGTCGATCATGAACCTGACTCCGATGCTCCCCAGGAACCCCGCCTTGCCATCGCTGGGTCCCACGACCTTCGCTGCCATCGTTCGCTGCTCCTCAGGTAGACAGTCTTGTCCCGCCGAGCGTACGCGAGCGCTAAGCGCGGGGCGTCTCTTGACGCCTCTTGCGACCGCCTCAGAACTCGATCTGCGACCCGAGGAAAACCGTGCGCTCGCGCGGCAGCCGGAAATAGTCGGCCGGCTCGGCGGAGATCACCGAGGTGGCGAGGAAGAGCCCCTTGCGCCAGTGGCTCATTCCAGGCGCGTCGGTCGGCTTGAGCTCAATCTTGGAGAGGAAGTAGGAGGCCTCGCTGGCCTCCAGCGGGCACTCGACCCCGGCCTTGTCGATCAGCCTGATCAGGGCTGGGACGTTGAACTTTTCGAAGTAGCCGTACTTGGCACGGACGAAGGTGATGCCGTCGTCCTTGTAGCCCAGCTCGTCGATGTCCAGCCGCTTGGAGTCCGGGACCCGCGGCACCGGCAGGGTCTCCAGCGATAGGACGATGACGTGCTCGTGGAGCGAGTGCAGGTGGTCGACGCTCTCCCGCATCGCCAGCGGCGCGGTCTCCTTGCCGCGGTTCATGAACACCGCCGTGCCCGGCACCCGTACGACCGGCGGGTCCTTCGCCCGCAACTCGTCGACGAACCTCTGCAGCGGCCCCTCGACGCGCAGCCGCTCCTTGGTGACCAATTCGCGCCCGCGGAACCAGGTGACCATCACCGTGAACAGCACCAGCCCGATCGTCAGCGGCAGCCAGGCGCCATGGGCGAGCTTGGTCAGGTTGGCGGCGAAGAAGGCGAGGTCGACGGCCAGGAAGGCGGCAGCTCCCAGCAATGCGAGCCACAGCGGCCTCTGCCAGCGCTGGCGGACGATGACGAAGAAGAGGATCGTCGTGATCGTGATCGTGCCGGTCACTGCCATCCCGAAGGCAAACGCCAGCGCCACCGAGGTTTGGAAGCTGAAGACGAGAACGAGCACCGCCCCCAGCAGCAGCCAGTTGACGAACGGCACGTAGACCTGCCCGATCTCGTGCTCGGAGGTGTGGATCACCCGCAGCCGCGGCAGGTACCCGAGCTGCGCGGCCTGGTGGGCGATCGAGAAGGCGCCGGAGATCACCGCCTGCGAGGCGATCACCGTCGCTGCGGTGGCGAGGACGACCAGCGGGATCAGGCCGTCATCGGGCATCAGCTGGAAGAACGGCGCGCTGATCGTGCTCGGGTCGTCGAGGATCAGCCCCCCTTGGCCCAGGTAGCTGAGGATGCAGGCCGGAAAGACGAGCAGCAGCCAGGCACGGGTGATCGCCGGCCGCCCGAAATGGCCCATGTCGGCGTAGAGCGCCTCGACGCCGGTGATCGCCAGCACCACGGCCGCCAGCGAGAAGAAGCCGGTCGAGCCGCTGTGGAAGAGAAAGTCGAGGGCATAGGTCGGCGAGAGCGCCTTCAAGACCTCCGGCTGCAGGGCGATCCCCCGGACTCCGAGGATGGCGATCGTGGCGAACCAGACGATCATGATCGGCCCGAACATGCGCCCCACCGCCCCGGTGCCCAGCTTCTGGGTCGCAAAGAGGACGACGATGATCGTGGCGGTGATCGGCACGACGAGGCTGTCGAGCGACGGCTGGATCACCTTCATCCCCTCGACCGCCGAGAGCACCGAGATCGCCGGGGTGATCATGCTGTCGCCGAAGAAAAGCGCGGCACCGAAGACCCCGAGGCCCGCCAACAGGAACTTGCTGCGCCCTGTGACGCGATCTCCGACCTGCCGGACCTGCGAGATCAGCGCCATGATCCCGCCCTCGCCCTGGTTGTCCGCCCGCATCACCAGCAGCACGTATTTGAGGGTGACGACGATCGTCACCGACCAGAAGATCAGCGAGACGATCCCGTAGACGCTCTCGATCGAGGACCGGACCGGGTGCGGGTCGTCGGGGTTGAAGACCGTCTGGATCGTGTAGATCGGACTCGTGCCGATATCGCCGAAGACGACCCCCAGCGCCCCCACGACCAGCGCGGCCTTCGCATTCGCCCGGGTCCCGTTGGCTTCCACGCTCGGCGAACCTACAGGCACTCAGGCTTGCCCGGCGGGGGTGCGGGCTGGCTCATCGGCGCCTCGATTTCAGCCGATCCAGTAAACCGCGGCGTGGCGCCCTGAAGGCCCGCTGGACGTCGCCCTCCCAGGTGTAGTCGATGCCGTCCT
>JBBPIL010000102.1:0-3371 GCA_038040365.1 Actinomycetota bacterium | reverse complement strand
CTCGCTCAGGCTCGGCAGGAGGGTCTCGTCGGCCTTCTTGACGAGCTCGCTGGTGCGGGCCTGGTCAATCGTCTCGTAGCGACGAATGGTGGCAAACATGAATAGGTCCAACTCTCTTCTCTGGGGCGGAGAACTCGATTGAGTCCTCCTGAAGCGCTTACTGTGGGTCTCGGCGCCCGGACGTACTGTAACATACTTCGGGACAACGGTTCTTTACGTAGCAACGTTTTCATACGTTATCCATGTAGGAGGCCACGGTGTGCCCATTCTCGGTGACCGTGCAGGACGTTCCGGATCGGGAGCTCGGTCCACTTCTGACTCAGCTCTCGGAGGCGGGCTTCGACAATCCGATCATCAATCATGACGGCGCCGATGGTGCCTCTGACAAGGCGGCCGCTCGCGCTCGCGCGGGGCCTGTGGACCTCCCGGAGGACTGGCGCCTCATGCGCGAGCGGGAGGGCGAGTCGTATCGCTGGCCGCAGGGGCGCGATCGCTACAAGCCCTACCGCGTGTTCATGGGCACGACGCGCGCCGAAGGCGCGGTGCAGATCGCACTTGGCGAGGCGATTCGCAAGAACAAGTGGGGACGCGACCGAAAGTACGTCGTCGCCTTCCTCAGCGGTGGATCCCCGCAGCAGCCGCTGGTCGAGTTCGTCGCAGCCGACGACTACGAGCAGACCCGCGAGCTCGTCGCGGTCGTCCGTGGCAGCGACGGAGGGCGGCGCATGTACGGCGCCGGCGACGCCCTTCCCGCCGCCTACACCGAACGCTTTCGAACCCAGATCTACAACGAGCGGGTCGTCCATCCGGGCGCCTGGAACAAGGTGGTGGTGGTCGCTCGCGAGGACGACGACGACGCGATGCTCAACCACGCGCTGATCCAAAGCCGACGGCGCTACCGGACCTAGGTCGTGGTTTCGACCGGCTCGCGCCGCTTGGTGCGGTGGGCCGGCATGAGCGCTGCGCCGACGATGACGAGGCAGAACGCGAGGAAGCGGGCGCCGATCTCGAGTGTGCCGGAGCCGATCGGTTCGTCGAAGACGAGGATGCCGCCGCTGATCGCGGTGAGGTTGGCAGCCACGGACGTGAGGGCGATGACCTCGACTCCCGGCCCGAGTTGGAGGCTGCGGGCGGAGGCGTAGAAAGAGATCACTGCGGCAAGCATCGCGGTCAGCGTCCACGGGCTCACCAGCCCATGCAGCGGGCCTGGGGCGTGGGTGAGGTACTTGATGGCGACATTGGAGACGCCGAACAGCGCCCCGGCCGCCAAGCCGAGGAGCAGTCCTTCAGCGTGGTGCAGGACGCTGCGGTGCCTTGAGATCCCCAGGAGCGCGGCGCCGATCGCGAAGATCCCGCACTCGACGCTGATCAGCGCTGCCAGTGAGGAGTGCTGCGGCCGAGCCGCGCCCCCGCCGGTCAGCCCGATGACCACCAGTCCGGCCGCGGTGATCGTCACGCCGACCCATTGCCATGGTCCGAGGTGAAAGCCGAAGAACCGCTCGCCGAGCACGGCCAGGAACACGAGCCCGCCCGAGAGGACCGCCTGCACGATCGACAACGGCGCGAGCGAGAGCGCGCCGACGTGCAGGACCCAGGCGATGACCGCGACCATCCAGCCGACCGCAAACCACTTGGAGCGAAAGAGATCGGCCGCGCTGCGAAGCGGGTGCCGGACCCGTACAGGCGGGGCGAGAACCGCTCCCCGGTGCTTTAGCAGGAAGGCGACGTTGGTGGCCAGCGCCGAGGCGAGCGCCAGTGAAAATCCCAGGATCATGAGAAGAGAGCGGCCCGCCCCCCATCGTGGGTGATCGGGTCGGGACCGACTCTACGTGCCAGGATCAGGGGGTGCAGGAGATCGAGATCCGCGGCGACATGATCCGCCTGGGGCAGCTCCTCAAGCTGTCGGACCTCGCCGGCTCGGGGGCCGACGCCAGGGCACTCCTCCTCGAGGACGGCGTGACGGTCAACGGCGAGATCGAGGTGCGCCGGGGTCGCCAGCTGCACCGTGGCGACGTGGTGGCTGTCGGCGAGCACGCCTTGCGGGTGGCTTGAACGGCTGGCGAGACAGGCCGCGCCGCAGTGCACGGGAGCTGGCGCGGGCGGTCGGGAACGGTGGCAGCGTCGGCGATGCCCTGCGGTACCTGGACGTCCACGGCTCGCAGCCCGACGCGGTCGTCCTCGCCGAGGCGCTGGCGCACTTCCTAGTCGATCGCTGCGAGTCGCATCATGCGGGCTGGCGGGCGGTGCGCCGGGTCGTCGTCGACTCTTCCTCCGACCCGCCCTGGGAGAAGTGCGCGCGCCGCGCCATACCGCACGTGGCCGGAGACCTCCTGAGTCTCTCGGGCGAGGGCGGCCGCACGCCGCTGAGGCGAGCGCAGCACATCGCCGCACAGCGCTGCGCCGAGGAGCTCGCCCGCCACCTCGACGCGCCCGCATTGCTCGCCGAGCTCGGCCTGGACGCGCGCGTGGTGAGCGCCGAGCGCTGGCAGGCTGCCCTCGCCAGCGCGGTGAATGCGCGCTCCCGTAAGCAGGTCGCCCACGCGGTCGACCGCGCGCTGCGCGACTGAGCCGCTCAGCGCAAGGAAGAGGGACGGGGACAGTGCTCCGCACGGCCCTGCCCCGTTGAGATGTAGGATCGACCGGGGAAAGGACTCGCCGTGCGCTCCACAACCCGCGTCGTTTCATCGTGCCTGGTCGCTTGTCTCGGCCTTCTGGCGACGAGGGTCTCAGCCGACGCGGCGCAAAGGCCGATCACCGGCAAGCTGAGCAAGCCCGGCTACACCGTGATCGCGCTGGCGGACAACGGCAAGGCGAGGTCGACGCGAGCGACGACGCGCCCGTTCAGGCTCGTCCCCCCGTCGGCGCGCGTGACCCTGCACCTGCGGGCAGCGAACGGCACGTACGCCGGCCCGATCATGGCCGGTGTCAGGCGCGGACGCGCGATACCAAGGGCCACCGCTATCACCGCGCCGCCGAACGCCGCCGGCACGACGGTCACGCCGAACGGCGCGGAACAGGGAAGGATCCCGGTGCGTAGCCCGCTGCCTACGAGGACCAACGCGATCATGAAGACGCCGTAGAGCGCGACGTAGAACGTGGTGAGCCCGCTCACGAGCTCGCGCCGCGCCATCCCCGAGCGCGACAGCGCCCAGCTGGTCAGTGCGATGCCGCCAACTCCCGCCGTCGCGAGCAGGCGAGTGGCGGCGACGCCGGCCATCGTGATGTCGTAGCTGCCGCGCCAGCCGATCCGGGACTCCGCGCCGGCGAAGACGCCTCGGAAGAATGCGACGTAGCCGGCGTAGGAGGCGAGCTCGAACAGGACCGCCGCGCCGAGCCACCAGGGATCGCCCTTTGAGAGGCGGCCCCAGGTC
>JBBPIL010000101.1:0-3653 GCA_038040365.1 Actinomycetota bacterium | reverse complement strand
TGGAGCTGGTCGAGACGCAGACGTTTGGCTCTCGCGTCGTTTACGTTCGCTACCGACGCGTATAAGACGGCCTGGGCTCAACCTTGGTTGCCGGACATCGCCGTCGCGGCCCGCTCCTCCATCTCGCCTGGTGGCACATCCTCGACGTGGGTCGCCACGTGCCACCGGTGGCCGAACGGGTCCTCGAACGAACCTGAGCGGTCGCCGTAGAACTTGTCCTCGACCGGCTGCAGCGTCTTTGCCCCAGCCTCTACGGCTCGCTCGAAGGTTGCGTCGGCGTCCTCGACGTAGACGTGGATGGACACCGGAGTGCCCCCGACCGTCCTCGGGCCGCGCGCGTCCATTTCCGGAGACTCGTCAGCGAGCATGATCACCGATTCGCCGATCTCGAGCTCGGCGTGGCCGACCTTGTCCTCGGGCGCGCTCATGCGCATGCGCTCGGTGGCGCCAAGCACCGAGGTGTAGAAGTCGATCGCCGCACTGGCGCCGTCGACGATCAGGTAGGGAGTGACTCGCGGGTAACCGTCGGGTATCGGCTTGACCATCGCTTCGGACCTCCTGTCGTTGTGGCTGACGCTCGGGTGACGTGACCGACCTGTGTCGTGATCGGGCCGCAGGGCCAGCACACCCTAAGGCCAAACGCAGTGGCTCGTGTGAGATAGTCGGCCGGTGGCCACCTCCGAGCAGTCCGCCGCCCGCCTCGTAGCCGTTGATGACCTCGGTGCCTCACAGGTCGCCGTCGTGGACGAGACACCGCACGGTGCCCTAGCCGTGGGCATCAGCGCCGGCAAGCCGTTCGCGGTCTCTAACCGCTGCCGCCACCTGTTCGCCTCGCTGGGCAAGGGGCAGGTGAGCGAGGACGGATGCCTTGAGTGCCCATGGCACGGGGCGCGCTACGACGTCGGCACCGGCAAGATGGTCCGGGGTCCCCAGGGCGCCTTCAAGCCACTGGCGGGCGCCGTCAAGGCGACGACCGGCGCCATGCCCCTGAAGACGTTCCCGGTCGAGGTGCGCGACGGCGCGATCTGGCTGCTCGGCTGAGCGACGGTGCGCTGCGCCTTTTCGCGCATTGGGGCAGCGTGGGGAAGCGCTCCCCAGGGTCGCATGCCTTCGGCTGTCAGCCTTGGGGCTCTGGTGGCGCGTAGCGGTGGTGGAGATCGAGCACGTTGCCGTCCGGATCCTCGAAGATCGCTTGGTGGCAGACGCCGCTGTCGATCGTGTCCCCGCTGAACGAAACGCCGCGTGACTCCAGCTCGGCACGTGCGGCCGCGACGTCGTCGACGCGCAGCGCGATCGGGACCTTGTTGGGCTGGAACTCGATGCCGAACCGCTCGCAGGCAAATAGGGCCAGTGTGACCGTCCCCGTCTCGAACTCGGCCCCGACGGGCTCCTGTCCGGCACGCTGCCACATCTTGGAACGAGGAAGTCCGAGCACGTTTTCGTAGAAGTCCATCGCTGCCGCGAGGTCCTGGGTCGGGACCGACACAAAGTCGACGCCGGTGACAAGGGATGTGTGAACGGTCATAGGTGTGACTATACTTGAGAGCGCAAGCAAGTCTGATGATGCCGCCTTTAGCCACAACTCCCAAGTCCTCGGTGGCAATCGATGCGTTTGTGCGCCTGGTCCGTGCCAACGCCGCTGTGACCCGCCAACTGAGTGCTCAGCTGAGCGCCGATCACGGTCTGAACCTCAGCGGCTACGAGGCGCTTCTCCGGCTTGCCAGGGCGCCTGAATCGCGACTGCGGCGTGTCGATCTTGCAAACGGTCTTCTGCTGACCGCCGGCGGCGTGACACGGGTCCTCGACGGTCTCGAGCGCGACGGCTTCGTCGCCCGCGAGGAGTGCTCGAGCGATCGTCGCGTCAGCTACGCGGTCCTGACCGAGGCCGGCCGCGCCAAGCTACGTGAGGCCTCAAAGTCTCATACCAGGCAGATCCGCGAGCTCCTGGGCGGTCCGTATGACGACGACGAGCTCGCGCAGCTCATCGCCCTTCTCGATCGGCTGCCGGGCGTCGACCCCACCGGCGACAGCTGCGAGACCGACCCCTAGGCGGAGAACAAGGGATGGCGTGAGGCCTGGCGTGCAGCGAGCGATCAGCCGGAGGCGCGGAGGCGGGGTGCGACTTCGCTGGCCAGGAGCTCGACTTGACCGGGCGTGGTGTCGACGGGCCAGAACACGAGCGTGTCGAAGCCATCTGCGACGAACCCCGCCGAGTGTGTCGACCCACCAGTCGGGCGGTCCCGCCAGTGGCTCGCCGGCCAGATATCCGACTGGGAGCTCCGACCGGGCTGGCGCGGGCCCTTCCCCGATCACGCCCTGCAGGTTGAGGATTCGCCGGATCGAGCGCGGCTCGCGGCCCGCCTTCTCGGCCGCCGCATCGATCCGCTCGTTGCCGGCCCGCAGCTCGTCCCGTGTCAGCACTCCGAGCGAAGGCAGCCAGCCGTCTGCCTTGCGACCGGTGAGGCGGAGCATCCTCGGCTTGAACGCTCCCACCCAGATCCCGATCGGGTGCGCGGGTCGCGGGCCGGGGCGCGCTCCGTCGAGCCTGTAGTGCTTCCCGTCGAATGACACCGAGCGTTCGTCCGACCACAACAGCCTGATCACGTCGATCGCCTCTTCGAGCGCCTCCACGGACTCGCCCGGCGTACGGCGCGGACCGCCAAAGCCCGCGACCACGTCGGGGAACCCGCCGGCGCCAAGACCGAGCTCGAACCGCCCGCCGCTCAGCACATCGAGCGACGCGGCGGCCTTCGCCATCACAGCAGGAGGTCGCAGCGGTAGGTTGGCGACGGCGGTGAAGAACCCGATGCGCTTCGTCTCGGCGAGCAGCATCGGGATCAGCGACCACGTGTCGAGGAAGCGTCGCTGGTAGGGGTGATCCTGGATACCGACGAGGTCGAGCGCAGCCCCGTCGGCCGTTCGCACCAGCTCGCGGATGCGATCGAGCCTCTCGGTGGCCGGCACGATCGAGATCCCGAAACGCAGGGCGGCATCCCGGTCTCCGGCTCCCATGGGCTGAAGTTACCGGTGCGGCCAAGGCGCCGCCAGCTCGGTCGGCTTCGTCGCGACGATGCAAGGCGCCAACTAGGAGGGTCCGGCGAAACGACTAGCTAGCGAAAGTATCCGCGCCGCAGCAGGATCGCCCAGATAACACAGACACCACCCGCAATGAACATGAGATCGCCGATCAGGCTGCTGCTGGTGAGCGTGAGCACCAACGCGCCAATGAAAAGGACCGTAGCTGCTCCATAGAGCAGGCGAGTTCGCCTGTCGAGCTGTGGCGTCGGCGGGTTGTTCATCAGGCGAGTTTACGGGGCAATAATGGGCGCGGCGGGGGCTCGCGCCAGCGCCCAGCGGCCATGTAGTTGAGGGGTAGAAGGTTGAGGCTGCAAGCTTCTGTGGTAGAGTAGTTGACGAAGCAAGCTTTTCCAACTACCTGAGAGGACCGGCAATGAGCAGCCAGACGACACAGCAAGCCCTCCCGACCGGCACCTGGAGCGCGGACACCGTCCACTCAACGGTCGGGTTCGCGGTCCCCTACCTGGCGGGGACCTTCCAGGGCACGTTCTCCGACTTCGAGGCTCGCCTCAGCGACGGCGTTCTGCGTGGGACGGCCGACGTCGGCAGCGTCCAGGTCAAGGACCCCAACCTGG
>JBBPIL010000100.1:0-3685 GCA_038040365.1 Actinomycetota bacterium | reverse complement strand
GCGCGTACATCAGGTGCAGGATCGCGTGCTCGACGCCGCCGATGTACTGGTCGACGGGCATCCAGCTGCGCACCACCTCGCGGTCCCAGGCGGCCTCGTCGTTGCGGGCGTCGCAGTAGCGCAGGAAGTACCAGGAGGAGTCGACGAAGGTGTCCATGGTGTCGGTCTCCCGGCGGGCGGTCCCGCCGCACCGCGGGCACTCGGTGGCGACCCAGTCCTCGGCGCTGGCGAGCGGGCTCTTGCCCTTCGGGGCGTAGTCCTGGATGTCGGGGAGCGGCACCGGGAGCTGGTCCTCGGGGACGGGAACGATCCCACAGCTATCGCAGTAGACGACCGGGATCGGGCAGCCCCAGTATCGCTGGCGGGAGAGCAGCCAATCGCGCAGGCGATAGTTGACGGAGAACCGGCCGCGACCGTCCTCCGCCAGCCACTCGGTGACCGCCCGCGTCGCCTCGGGCGAGCTCATGCCGGTGAAGCCGCCTGAGTTGATCAGGCGCTCGTCGCCGGAATGGGCGATGAAGGCAGCGTCGTCCGGAACCTCCTCGCCGGTGGGTTCGACGACGCGGCGGATCTCCAGGCCGAACGCGCGGGCGAAGTCGTGGTCGCGCTGGTCGTGAGCGGGCACCGCCATGATCGCGCCGGTGCCGTACTCCATCAGCACGTAGTCGGCGACGAACATCGGGATCTGCTCTCCGTTGACGGGATTGGTGACCGTGCGACCCAGTGGCACGCCGGTCTTCGGGCGCTCCTCGGAGCTGCGGTCCTCGGCGGACTCGGCGATCGCCCGGTTGACGTACTCGTGCACGCGCTCCTCGTCCGGCGTGCCGGCCGAGAGGCGGAACACGTCGGGGTGCTCGGGGGCGAGCACGAAGAACGTGGCGCCAAAGAGCGTGTCCGGGCGGGTGGTGAACACCGGATAGTCGATCCCCAGCTCCTCGCAGCGGAAGGTCACCTCGGCGCCCTCGGAGCGCCCGATCCAGTTGCGCTGCATCGTCTTCACGTGCTCGGGCCAGTCGATTTTCTCGAGGTCGTCGAGCAGGCGGTCGGCGTAGTCGGTGATCCGGAAGAACCACTGCTCGAGCTGGCGCACCTCGACCGGGGTGCCACACCGCTCGCAGCGCCCGTCGATCACCTGCTCGTTGGCGAGCACCGTCGCGTCCTTGGGGCACCACTTCACGGCCGCCTCCTTGCGGTAGGCGAGCCCCCGCTCCAGCAGCTTCAGGAAGATCCACTGCGTCCAGCGGTAGTAGGACGGGTCGCTGGTCGACACCTCGCGCGCCCAGTCGATCGAGATGCCCCAGCGGCGGAACCAGTGCCGGTAGGAGGCGATCGAGCGCTCGGTCGCGTCGCGCGGGTGGACGCCGGTCTTGATCGCGTTGTTCTCGGCCGGGAGGCCGAATGCGTCATAGCCCATCGGCTGCATGACCCGGTAGCCGTTGCGGCGCTTGTAGTGCGCGATCGCGTCGCCGATCGAATAGACCTTCAGGTGGCCTATGTGCGGCTCTCCGGAGGGATAGGGGAGCATCACGAGCACGTAGCTCTTCGGCTTCGTCGCGTCGAACGCCGGCTGCCCGGGGTTGGGCACCTCCCAGGTGCCTTCGTCGGCCCACACCGACTGCCAGCGGCGCTCGATCTCCTGCGGGTCGTACTGCTCCACTGCCGCTGAGTTTACGAGTCACCGGCGCGCGTATATCGGAGCGGGAGCAACCGCGAGGAGGACAGATGGCGCGCTTGATCAGGCTCGATCGCACGGGGCACACCACGCTCGCCGAGTGGACCGAGGGGGACCTGGCCGCGCGGGAGGCCGCCGCCCAGGCCTTCCGGCGCGAGCTCGACAACGGCTTGCTGGCCAGCGTCCCTCGCGCGGACGGCGGCGCCGGGGTCGTCAGGGCGCTGCCGCTCGACGCGGAGCTGGTGGTGCTGCGCCGCCCGATCGCCGGCGGCTAGGGGTGTGAGGTACCGCTAGTGGAGGCGACGCGCGGCGGCCTCGTCGAGGCGGCTGCGCTCTGGTGGCGCGAGGAGACGAGCGAGCGGACGCTGCGCCGCGACGGGCGGCGGTGGACGGCGTGGACGGCGTGGATCGTGATTGCGTTCACGACCGGGATCGTCCTGCTGCTCCTGTCCCCGCTGACGCTCCCAGTCGCGCTCGGCTGCTTCGCGCACGCGTACATCGTCCCCTGGCTCCAGGCGCGCCGGGGAGCACGCTCGGTGGTCCCGCTCGGCAGCGAGCGCAGCGCGAGCCGGCTCGGCGGCGGCCATCCCGAGGCGGACGGCATTGCACTCGGGCTGCTCGCCGATCTGGTCGCTCACACCGAGCGCGAGCTGCTGGCGCGATCGGGTCTGGCCCTCGAGCGCGGCGAGCTGGGCACGTGGCTGGTCGGGGAGCGGGGGGCGCTCCTGGTCAGGCCCGGAGGCCGCCGGGTGGACTGCTGGTGCGTTCGGGTCGCTGAGCAGGATGGGCTGCCGGGGGGCGACCGTGTCGCCCACCTGCTGCTGGCGCTGCGCGAGGACGAGCGCGGTTTCGCGAAGGTGGCGAATCTGGGCTTCTCGGGTGCCGCGTGGCGGGTTGGGCGCGGGATGCCGGAGCGCTCGCGTGCGGCGCTCGACGCCGCGCGGGCCGCGTCTCGCGTCCACCGCTGACGATCGCGGTCAACCGAGGCGGGTCGATCGACCTACGACGGCAGGGCTTCGACGAAGTCCACGAACTTCTTCGTGTCGCGGAGGGGTGCTCCATGGCCGAAGAGGACGAGCTTCGGCTCGAGGGAGGCGAGTTTCCTCGCCGAGCGGCGGTTCTCGGCAGGGTCGGGTGTCAGGTACGGCTTCGGCTCGTGCAGGCCGGGGATTGTCGTCAGTTGGTCCATGTTGGTCAATACGTCGCCGATGATCAGGACCCCGTCCGACTCGCGCCAGAAGACGACGTGGCCGGCGGAGTGGCCGGGGGCGTCGACGACCTTGAAGCCGGCAACCTCGTCGCCGTCGTGGAGCTTGCGGTCGACGGGATGGCCGGGGCCAGTGAAGATCTTGACGTAGAAGCGGGCGACCGGGTGGCTCGGCTGGCGCTCGCGGATCAGGTCGGGGTTCTCGGCGGCGCCGGCGTCGCGGTCGGGAACCCAGAAGGGGATGCCGAGCGCCTCGCAGACCGCATGGCTTGAGCCTTGGTGGTCGGGGTGAGCGTGGGTCAGGGCGTGGGTGCTGACGTCGTGACCGCGGAGCTGGCGGAGGATTCCCCTGCGCGACTGGCGGGTGCCAGCGTCGATCAGGACGTCGCCGAGCAGGTAGGCGTTGACCGCGTTCGGCAGCACGACCGTGTTCAGGTGCCAGACGCCATCGGCAAGCTGCCTCACGCGGCCGAGCGTATCCGAGCGGGAGGGGCTGTCTGATTGGCCAGCGGTCGACTGGCGCGAAAGCGCGAGCTAGCCGGTGATCGGTAGCTGGGCGGTTACCTGGCGCCCAACTGAAGAGGACCGGACAGCTCGCCGGTGATGAGCTGGCGCACCATGGGCTCATTCGAGCCGAACACCGCGTCGGCGTCTCCGCTGGCGACGATGCGGCCTTCGTGTATCACGGCCGCGTGGTCGGCGAGCTTGCGCGCCGCCGTCATGTCGTGGGTGGAGACGAGGAAGGTGGCGTCGATGCTGCGTTGCGCGTCGCGGATCAGCTCGCAGAGCAAGGCCAAGCGAACGCC
>JBBPIL010000099.1:0-3902 GCA_038040365.1 Actinomycetota bacterium | reverse complement strand
TCTCGATGTTCTTGGGCGACATCGCCCGGGCAGTATCCCGCTCGTGTCGGTGCGTGGCTTGGGCCACCGCCCGAAGTACCGCTCTCCATGCGGAGCGACGTAGCCGCTCCTCGTCCCAAGCGATACTTTGCTCGCACGGACCGTCCGCGATCGCATGAACGACGGCAGGGGGTCCAGAGCCTATGGATGTCTCTTGCGCGACACCGACGACCCTCGACTCGCCCGAGCACGTGGTCATCGCTGAGGAGCTCGGATACACGCGAGCCTGGTTCTACGACACGCCCCAGCAGAGCCCCGACGTATGGATGACGCTGGCGCTCGCCGCCGAGCGGACCGAGCGCATCGGTCTCGGCCCGGGGGTGCTGGTGCCGTCGCTTCGCCATCCGATGGTCAACGCCGCCGGGACCGCCGCCCTTGAGGCTCTCGCGCCGGGCCGGGTGGCGGTTGCGTTCGGGACCGGGTGGACCGGTCGTCGGGCGATGGGCGTGCCACGGCCGATCAAGTGGGCCTATATGGAGGCCTACATCAGGGCCTACCGAGGCCTTCTGCGCGGCGAGACCGTCGAATGGGAGGGCGCACGGATGCGGATGCTGCATCCCGACGGCCATGCTGCTCCCCACCCGATCGACGTGCCCGTGTTGATCGGAGCGCAGGGACCCAAGGGCCAGGCCGTAGCAAAGGAACTGGCGGACGGTCTCTTCACCGTGGCGATCGTCCCCGAGTTCGCCACCGAGTTCGCCTGGGTCCCGCATCTATGCGAGGGAACAGTGCTCGATGAAGGAGAAGATCCGCGGTCGGAGCGCGTTCGCGCGGCGGCCGGACCAGGCGCGATCAACATGTATCACGGCGCCTACGAGCTCAACGCCAACATGGCGGACCTGCCCGGCGGGGAGGAGTGGCTCGCGGCGATCGAAGAGGCGCCGGAGGGCGAGCGCCATCTCGCCGTCCACGACCAGCACATGGTCGGGCTGAACGCGGCCGACCAGGCGGCGTGGGATGCCGGGGCCGACACGATGGTCGAGGCCTTCAGCTTTACCGGCACCGCGGCGACGCTCCGCGCCAGGGCAGCCGACCTTGCCGACAAAGGCGTCACAGAGATCGTGTATCAGCCGGCAGGGCCCGATATCCGCAGAGAACTGCAGACGTTCATCGAGGCAGTCAGCATCTGAGCACGAAGTATCAATTTCCATGCAAAGCAGTAGTCCCGGCGAAGGAGCGAGAATCCGTAGCAGTCCCAGGGAAACCCGCCGATAGGGAACCTTCGATGGATCGTTCCATCTGTGCCTGGAACAGACACTCTGCCGAATAGCCCTTAGACGGCCTCGTGGCCGGCGACCCCTAGGGTGATCCGAAATCACCCTAGGGTGGGTTGAGCGGCGGGTACTGCCTGTCATCCTGGTTGGCATGAAGCAAGCACGACCGCCGATCGGGATTTCAGCCCGCGCGCTCCGGGCGCTAGTGGCCTGCGGGATAGCTTGCTGCCTCGCCCTGCTTCTGTTCCTTTCAGGAACAGCCTCGGCGGCCTTTCCTGGCAAAAACGGGAAGATCGCCTTCGAGGGTAAGCCGCTGAGCCTCCACACCATGCGCCCCGACGGTTCCCATAAGCGGCGTCTGACAAGAAGTGGACGCGAGCCGGCCTTCTCCGCGAGCGGCAAGAGGATCGCCTTCGAGCGCCACGGTGACATCTGGGTGATGCGTGCCAACGGCTCGCACAAGAAGCGGCTGACCCGTGGCGCGGCCTCGGACTATTCGCCGTCCTTCTCTCCCAGCGGCAAGAGGATCGTCTTCGCACGCCTCGTCTTCAGCAACAGGGACCGGAACGACGTCTACACGATCCGACGCGACGGCACGCACCTGAAGCGGCTGACACACATTTATTTCGTGGGGCTAACCGTGTTCGGCCCGCAGTTCTCCCCGAACGGAAGGTCGATCGTCTTCACGCATGGCCAGCCCTTCAAGATCGCGATCATGAGGTCCAATGGCTCCCATAGGCACTTTCTCACGGAGGCCCCTGGATCGGGCCACGACCTGTGGCCAGACTTCTCGCCGAACGGACGAAGGATCGTCTTCCAGCGCTCGCTGGCCGAAGGCAGTCGCCGTAGCGGCTATATCTACCTGATGAGGCGGAATGGAACCCACCTGAGGAACATCGGGAGCCGCTACGGCGGCGACCCGGCCTTCTCGCCGAGCGGAAAGCGGATCGTATTCGCACGCAGACGACAGGGGAGCGATTGGGGGCTCTTCACCACCAAGCTCGACGGCTCTGCCCTGGTGGGTCCGTTGACGAACAGAAACTCCCAGACACCGAGCTGGGGCGTGCGGCCGTGATGGCAGCTCCGTAACCGCGACATTCGGTCGTCCCTAGCCGTCCTCGAATCGAACTGCGGCGGCCGCGGCTCCGCTCTAAGCAGGCTCGTGGCGCATCGAAGGGCGTTTCATGCGACGCAGCCCAACTAGTCCGGCTAGTCCGGCCGCAACGGCGATGGCGGCGAGAATCCAGACCGGGAAGCCCTCCGTATCGGCGGCGTTGGCTGTAAAGCCAGGCTCAACCCTGTCGACGCCACTGGGGGTGAGTGCAGCGAGGCTTTCCGGCGGGAAGGGACTAACGGCGCTCGCAAGCTGGTCATAGGCCGCTAAATGCCTTGAGTCCAGCGTCGTCCAGCGATAGGTGTTATCGGCCCGAGGCACGCCGAGTAGATCGGCGGCGTACACCACAGGGAAGTTGCGCATCACCGAGCCCAGGGACATCCCAGAGTCGGTGGCGCCGAGCCTGAGGTCCACCCGCACCCAAGCGTGATCAGTCGTGGGCGCCGGTCGACTCCCGTGGTCGATCGTAGGCTCGATCAGCCTGATCTGAAGCGCGAACGCTTCATCTTGGCTGGCCGACTTGCAGCCCGACGCTCCACATGCCTCGAACGTTGAGCCAGGAGGCAGCTTTGCGACGGCGGCCGACGAGCCGATCAAGAGCGCGGCGATGCATAGGAGGCCGAACGCGGCCTTTTGAAACCCCATGTAGCAATGACGTTACGCCTGATTGCAGTGGTCGTCAATGTGGCTTCGCATTGCGCTTTCCATGCAAAGCGAGCGTCTTCACCCGTGGACTGCAGACGCTTGCTGCGGACGAGGAGGAGAAACCTTCGTGAGGGCCGGGCGTCGCCATCGCATTAGCGCTTTAAGCGGAAGCCACCAGCCGCCGGGGCTGGCGCGAGAAGCCGGCCGCGATCAGCATCTCCTCGAGGCCCGAGCCGATCACCGGCTCGCCGTCGAGGCGCTCGATGGCCAGCCGGGGTAAGAGCCCATCGCGGGCGGCGCGCGCCAGCTCGCCGATCGCCTCCACCAAGGCCTCGTCCTCGCGCTCACGAAGTCGCAGGATCCCGCGACCGCCGCGCTCGACGAACAGCAGCGGCTCGCCGTCATGGAGCAGCACATAGGCTCCGGGCGTCCGGCTCGGGCGCCGGCCACCCGGGCCGCCGCGGTCGCGCTTCGGCCACGGCACGCCGGCGCCGTAGGGATTCGCCGGGTCGGTGGCGGCGAGCACCAGGTAATGCCCGTCGGCGCTTGGCAGCGAGCGAAGCCTCTCGACCGCTCCCGGGAGCGCGAACTGGGCTCCACCGAGGCCCTCGACGAAATAGCCGCGGCGGGCGGTGCCCAGCATCTCCAGGTTGGACATCTCGCCATAGAGGCTCGCGAAGCCACCCGGGACGCCCTCGGCCAGCACAGTCTCCCGGGTCACGATCCCGTAGCGCTCCAGCATCAACTCCGCCTGTGCCCGCAGCCGGGGACCTGCCGACGGGGCATTCTGGAACAGCGGCGCGGTCAGCGACCAACGGCCCTGCACGGCCTGGCCGGCGGCGCCGCGGTGGGCCGCGAAGCGCCTGCCGCGGCGCTGCTGGTCCCGCTGC
>JBBPIL010000098.1:0-4025 GCA_038040365.1 Actinomycetota bacterium | reverse complement strand
AGCCTGCGCTCGGCGCTCGCGGGCACGCACGGCCAGGTGCGCGCCGCGGCCAGCCGCCACACGGCGGTCGGCTCGCTGCGCCGCGCCTTCCACGAGGCCCGCTGCGCGCTCGAGGCGACCGCGCTAGCCGACGGCGACGCCCCCGAGGTGGCCAGCCATCAGGACCTCGGAGCGTTCACCTTGCTGCTGTCGCTCCAGGACGAGGACGCGCTGCGGCTCTACAGCGACGGCCTCCTGGAGCCGATCGAGCGCACCGAGGGCGCGTACGGCGGCGAGCTCCTGCGCTCGCTCGAGGCCTACATCGAGCACAACGGCAACTGGGAGCGGGCGGCCCGGCAGCTCTACTGCCACCGCCACACGCTCCGCTACCGGATCCGCAAGATCGAGGAGCTCACCGGACGCGACCTCTCGCGGGCCACGGACAGGATCGAGCTCTGGTTGGCGCTTCGAGCGAGGGAGTTGGTCGGATGAGCCGCATCGAGCCCATGCGCGTGGCCGTTCTCGGGGCCGGTGGGACGATCGCGCCGGCGATCGTGCGCGATCTGGCCGAGTCGGACGAGGTCGCCAGCCTGCTGCTGCTCGACATCGACGAGGCCCGGGCCGAGCAGGTCGCGTCGCTCTGTGGCGGGCCGAAGGCGCGCGCCGCATTCGCCGACGCCCGCGCCTCCGCCGACGCCCCCGACTCGCTGGCTCGCGCCCTCGAGGGCTGCGACGTGCTCGTCAACTCGGCCAGCTACAGGGTCAACCTCGACGCGATGACCGCCTGCCTGAAGGCGGGCTGTCACTACCTCGACCTGGGCGGGCTGTACTGGATGACCGGCCGCCAGCTCGAGCTCGGCCCACGGTTCGAGAGCGCCGGCCTGCTCGCCCTGCTCGGCATCGGCTCGGCGCCAGGCAAGACCAATCTCATGGCGCTGCGGGCAGTCCGAGAGCTGCGAGGCGCAGCTGACCCCGCCGCCCCCGCACGCCCAGCGGAGGAGGCGGCGGGCATTGATTCCGTCCTCGTCTCCGCCGCGGGCCGCGACCTCGACCCGCCGCCCGGCTTCAGCGTCCCCTACGCCCTTCAGACGCTGCTGGACGAGCTGACCCTGCGGCCGGTGGTGCTCCGCGACGGCGCGCCAGAGGAGATCGAGCCGCTGAACGCAGGCGGGGTGGTGGAGTTCGAAGAGCCGATCGGCGCGGCCGAGACGATCCACACCCTGCACTCCGAGCTTCGCACGTTCGGCGACAGCTTCGGTTGCGGCGAGGCGAGCTTCAGGCTTTCTTTGTCGCCGGATCTCCTTTCGACCCTCCGCGAGCTCACGGAGGCCCCCGAGGCGGAGATCCGGCGAATTGCCGGTGAAGCGGTCCCGCCCTCGGGCAAGACAGTCTCTGTGCATCTGGTGGAGGCGTCCGGCGGCGGACGGTCGGTACGGGTCCGGGCCGTCACCGAGCCAACGGATGCCTGGGGCCTGGGGGGCGGAGTCGTGTCGACCGCCGCGCCCGCGGCGGCAGCAGTGCGGCTGCTCGCCAGGGAGAGGATCGAGGCCCGCGGCGCCGCTCCCCCCGAGCGCTGCATCGAGCCCGCGGAGATGTTCTCGGAGCTCGAGCAGCGGGGTTGTAGGTTTGAGGTCACGACCCGGGAGGAGGTACGGGCCTGAAGGTCGGCGTTCCCACCGAGATCAAGCCGGACGAGTACCGGGTCGCGCTGACCCCGCTGGGTGCGCGCGAACTCACAGAGCGCGGTCACGAGATCCTGATCCAGCGGGGGGCCGGGGTGGGGAGCGCGATCTCCGACTCGAACTACGAGGCCCAGGGAGCGCGCATCGTCCCCGCCGCCGATGACGTGTTCGGCGAGGCCGACCTGGTCCTGAAGGTGAAGGAGCCCCAGCCGGGGGAGGTCTCGCTGCTGGGGCCCGAGACCACCCTGTTCACATTCCTGCACCTGGCCCCGGCCCCGGCCCTGACCCGAAGCCTCTGCGAGTCGGGCGCCACCTGCGTCGCCTACGAGACGGTCGAGGACGTGCACGGGCGGCTGCCGCTGCTGGCGCCGATGAGCGAGATCGCCGGCAAGATCGCCACCCAGGCGGGTGCCTTCATGCTCGAGAAGCCGCTCGGCGGCCGCGGCATCCTGCTCGGCGGCGTGCCCGGGGTGGCCCCGGCCAACGTGATGATCATCGGCGGGGGGGCGGTGGGCATGAACGCCGCCTTCATCGCGATCGGCATGGAGGCCGACGTGTTCGTCTACGACACCAACATCGATCGCCTGCGCGAGCTCGACGTCGCCTTCGGCGGCCGCGCCTCGACCGTCTTTTCGTCGACCCTCTCCATCGAGGAGCGCCTCCCCGACACCGACCTGGTGATCGGGGGCGTGCTCGTCCACGGCGCCCGCGCTCCGCAGGTGATCAAGCGAGACCAGCTGGCGCTGATGAAGGAGCATTCGGTGCTCGTGGACGTGGCGATCGACCAAGGAGGCTGCTTCGAGACCTCCCGCCCGACCACGCACCAGGACCCCACCTTCGAGGTCGACGGGGTGATCCACTATTGCGTCACCAACATGCCCGGCGCCGTGCCGATCACCTCGACCTATGCGCTCACCAACGCAACCCTTCCCTACGTGCTGGCGCTCGCCAAGTACGGTGTCGCCGATGCTGCGCGGCGAGATCCGGGCCTGAAGCTCGGGGTCAACGTGGCCGCGGGCCGGGTGACCCATCCGGCCGTGGCCGAGGCGGTTGGAATGGACTACGTGCCCCCGGAGGAGGCGCTGGGAGTCGGGCCGCAGACGGCGGCGTCGGCGGACGGCGCGAAGGTGGGCGCCGAACAAGGCGCCAAGCAAGCTACGACTTGAATTGAATCGATCAGGAGGAACCAAGCGATGGCAACAGCGACACTGACAAAGCTCCAGAACTTCATCGGCGGGGAGTTCGTCGATCCGGCGGAGGGCCAGACGGAGGAGGTCGTGAACCCGGCTACGGGCGAGGCGATCGCCGAGGCGCCGCTGTCCACGGCCGACGACGTCGACCGCGCCGTCGCCGCGGCCCGCGAGGCGTTCGACGGCTGGGCGGCGACAACGCCCGGCGAGCGGGCCCTGATGCTCTTGAAGCTGGCGGACGCGATCGAGGAGCACGCCGAGGAGCTCGCGGACCTCGAATCCGCCGACGCCGGCAAGCCCCGCAAGGCCTTCCTCGAGGACGAGATCCCGGCGATGGTCGACAACCTGCGCTTCTTCGCGGGCGCGGGGCGCTGCCTCGAGGGCCGAGCCTCAGGGGAGTACGTGGAGGGCTACACGTCGATCATCCGCCGCGAGCCGGTTGGCGTCGTCGGCCAGATCACCCCCTGGAACTACCCGCTCATGATGGCGATCTGGAAGATCGGTCCGGCGCTGGCGACCGGCAACACGATCGTGCTGAAGCCGGCGGAGACGACGCCGATCACGACGATCAAGCTGGCGGAGCTCGTGGCCGAGATCTTCCCGCCCGGCGTCCTCAACGTGATCGGGGGCCACGGCGAGCCTGCGGGGGCGGCGCTCGTCACTCACACCGACGTCGACATGGTCTCCCTGACTGGCTCACCCGAGACCGGCAAGTGGATCGCCAAGGCCGCCTCCGACACGCTCAAGCGCGTTCACCTGGAGCTCGGCGGCAAGGCCCCGGTGGTGGTCTTCGACGACGTCGAGATCGAAACGGCGCTGGAGACGATCGCCGGCACCGGGTACTACAACGCCGGCCAGGACTGCACCGCGGCGACGCGAGTCCTCGCTTCGGCGGGGGTTTACGACGACGTCGTCGCCGGGCTCGCCGAGGAGGCGAAGGGATACAAGATGGGCGACACGACGTCCGAGGAGACCACGCTCGGGCCGCTGAACTCCCATCGCCAGCGCCAGCGCGTCGAGGGCTTCCTGGAGCGCAAGCCCGATCGCGCCGAGGTCGTGACCGGGGGCAGGGAGCCCGATCTGCCCGGTTTCTTCCTCGAGCCGACCGTGGTCTCGGATCTGGAGCAGGACGACGAGATGATCCAGAACGAGATCTTCGGGCCCGTGATCACGG
>JBBPIL010000097.1:0-4077 GCA_038040365.1 Actinomycetota bacterium | reverse complement strand
CGCTGCAGGCTGCGAAGCCGCGGCGCCCGCAGCGGCGCGAAGGCGTCGTTGGTCACCTCGCCGCCCCAGGCGAGGTCCCAGAGGGCGGTGTGCAGCTCCTCGGCGGCGAGATCGAGCTCGCTCAGCAGGTCGAGCCAAAAGCCTGGACGCTGGCCGAGCAGCTCGCGGATCGCGTCATGCGCGTCGCCGGCCGCACGCTCGAGCTTCAGATTGGCGGGCGGCGGGCCGGCGAACCGCACGTCCTCGCGGAAGTAGAGCGCGACCTTGCCGCCGCTTCGCCCCAGCGCGCCGGCTCCGATCCAAACCAGCTCACCGCCCGTGCAGAGCTCGTCGAGCCAGGCGGGGCTGTAGGCGCCCAGGCGCCGGGGCAGCACGTCGCGCTCCCAGACCTCGGGCGTCAGCGCGACCCCTTGGAGCGGCACCAGGGCCTCGCGCAGCCGGTCCGGCCCGGCGCCCGCCGGTCGGCGGGCGTCCAAGTTCTGCCAGCTGGGCAGGAAGCGTGCCAGCTCACGCGGGTCGACGGCCTCGGCCTCGGCGCGCAGGTGGGCGAGGCTCGCCCGCCGCAGGCGGCGCAGCACCTCGGGATCGCACCACTCGCGCTCGCTGCCGCCGGGGAGCAGCTCTCCGCGGACCAGCTCGCCGGCCCGCTCCAACTCGCGCAGCGCCGCCGAAGGGTCGGTGCCGTAGCGACGGGCGAGCTGTCCGGTGGGGAAGGGCACGTGGGTGCGCGCAAAGCGGCGAACCAGGGCCACCATCGCATCCGGCAGCTCGGCCAGGAAGGTCTCCGGGAGGCCGGCCGGCGGCGGCACGCCGAGCGCGTCACGGTAGAGCCCCGCGTCCTCGGCCGCGATCCAGCGCTCCTCACCGGCCACTCGAACGCGGGCGGCGCGGCGCTCGCGCTGGAGCTTCTCCAGCATCGAGTCAGCCGAGTAGCCCTCGACCACCCGCTGCTCGCACTCGGACGGGGTCAGGTCACCGAGCCGGCGCAGGATCTGCTGTAGGGCGTCGCGATCCTTGGCGCGGGCGAGCTGCGCGCGATGCTGAAGCGAGTCCTCCACCTCGGCCAGCGCCTCCGGGTCGATCAGCTCGCGCAGCTCCTCCTGGCCGAGCAGCTCGCGCAGCAGCTCGCGGTCCAGCGACAGCGCCGCGGCCCGCCGCTCGGCGTTGGGCGTGTCGCCCTCGTACATGTAGGTGGCGACGTAGTCGAACAGGAGCGAGGAGGCGAATGGAGAGGCGGTCGGCGTCTCGACCTCCACCAGGGAGACCCGGCGGGTGGACAGGTCCCTCAGCAGCGACTCCAGGCTCGGCAGGTCGAGGACGTCGCGAAGGCACTCACGGTAGGTCTCGAGCACGATCGGGAACCGCGGGAAGTCCCGCGCCACCTCGAGCAGGCTCTGCGCCTTCAGCCGCTGCTGCCAAAGCGGCGTGCGCTTTCCCGGATAGGCACGCGGGATCAGCAGCGCCCGGGCGGCGTTCTCCCGGAACCGGGCGCCGAACAGCGCCGAGCCGCCCAGCTCGCGGACGACCAGATCCTCCACCTCGTCGGCCTCCAGCAGGACGAGGTCGGACGGCGGCGCCTCGTCGGCATCGGGGAGGTGGATGACGATGCCGTCGTCGGACCAGATCGCGTCTGCCTCCAGCCCGTGCTCGTCGCGGATCCGGGCCGAGAGAGCCAGGCCCCAGGCGGCGTGGACCCGTCCGCCCCATGGCGAGAGCACGCACAGGCGCCAGTCGCCGATCTCGTCCCGGAAGCGCTCCACGACCACCGTCTCGTCAGAGGGGACTACACCTGTCGCCGCCTGCTGCTCGCGCAGGTAGGAGACCAGGTTCTCGGCCGCCCGGCGGTCGAGGTCGTATTCGGCCGCCAGATCCTTCGGGTCCGCGCTCACGGCCTCGCGGGCGAAGGCGCCGATCGCCTTCCCGAGCTCCGCCGGCCGGCCGATGCCGTCGCCCTTCCAGAACGGCACCGCGCCCGGCACCCCCGGGGCGGGAGTGACGATCACCCGGTCCCGCGTGATCTCCTCGATCCGCCAGGTGGTGGCGCCGAGCAGGAAGGTCTGGCCGGGGCGGGCCTCATAGACCATCTCCTCGTCGAGCTCTCCCACCCGGCGGCCGTCCGGCAGGTGGACGCCATAGAGGCCGCGGTCGGGAATCGTGCCGGCGTTGGTGACCGCGAGCTGCCTGGCCCCGGGCCGGCCGCGCATGATCCCGGCCGCGCGATCCCAGACCAGCCGCGGCCGCAGCTCGGCAAAGCGGTCGGACGGGTAGCGCCCGTCGAGCATGTCGAGGACGTTCTCGAGCTGCTCGCGGGAGAGCTCCGAGAAGGGCTCGGCGCCGGTGACCAAGCGCTCGACGTCGTCCACCTGCCACTCGTCGTCGGCGCACATGGAGACCAGGTGCTGAGCGAGCACGTCGAGTGGGTTGCGGGGGATCACGGTCTCCTCGATCGCCCCCTCGCGCATCCGCCGGACGACCACCGCGCACTCGAGCAGGTCGGCGCGGAACTTCGGGAAGATGCGCCCCACGGAGACCTCGTCGAGGGTATGGCCAGCCCGCCCGATCCGCTGCAGGCCGCGGGTCACGGACTTCGGCGACTCGACCTGGATCACCAGATCGACGGCGCCCATGTCGATCCCGAGCTCCAGCGACGAGGTGGCCACCAGGCAGGGGAGCTGCCCCGACTTCAGCAGCTCCTCCACCACCTGGCGTTCCTCGTGGGCGAGCGAGCCGTGGTGGGCGCGGGCAATCTCGACCAGTCCGTCGGCCGCGGGTCCTGTCACGTGCGAGGATGCCGCCCCCGAGCTTCCGCCTGTCGTTCGGGTCTCGGGGCCGGCATCCTCACCCGTGCCACCCGCGGCAGAGACGTCCGTGTGCCCCGCTTGCTCGGTTGCGGGTAGTTCAAACGAATGGTCCTCGTTCGCCAGCTCGTTGAGGCGCTTGGCAAGCCGCTCCGCGCCGCGGCGGTTGTTGACGAAGATGATCGTCGAGGTGTGCTCGCGGACGAGCTTCAAGAGCTCCGGATAGATCGCCGGCCAGATGGAGCGGGAATTCGACGCCCCATCAAAATCAGCGTCGCCACCGTCCCGGCGTTTCTCGATCGAGGCGTCCGGCTCGGTCATGTCTTCGACGGGGACGATGATCTCCAGGTCGAGCTCCTTCTGCTTGCCGGCGTCGGCGATCTCGCAATCTCGCCGCGGGCCGACAAGGAAGCGAGCGATCCGCTCCAGCGGCCGCTGTGTCGCCGACAGGCCGATCCGCTGAACGTCGGCGCCGCCGTTGGCCCTCACCAGGTGCGAGAGCCGCTCCAGGGTCAGCGCCAGGTGCGCACCCCGCTTCGACTGCGCGACCGCGTGGATCTCGTCGACGATCACCGCCTCGGCGCCGGTGAGGATCTCGCGCGCCCCCGAGGTCATGATCAGGTACAGCGACTCCGGGGTCGTGACCAGGATGTCGGGGGGCTTGCGGCGCATCGCCTGGCGCTCCCGCTGCGGGGTGTCGCCCGTCCGCAGCCCCACCGAGATCCCCGCCTCGATTCCCTTCAGCGGCGCGCGCAGGTTGCGCTCGATGTCGTAGGACAGGGCCTTGAGCGGCGAGACGTAGACGATCCGCACCCCAGAACCAAGGCCCGGCGCCTCCTCGCAGGGAGCCGAAGGCGACCGGTGGTCCGAGCCGAAGGCTCGGACGCCTGCGGGAGCGCCGGGGTTCGCCACGGCACGGCCCGCGAGCCGGTCGATCCCCCAGAGGAAGGCGGCGAGCGTCTTCCCCGACCCGGTGGGCGCGCAGATCAGGGTGTTGGCTCCGGCGACGATCTTCGGCCACCCCATCGCCTGGGCGGGGGTCGGCTCCGCGAAGGACGCCTCGAACCAGCGCCTCACGGGCTCGCTGAACGCGGTCAGCGGGGTGGATTTGGCAGTTTCGGATTGCACCGTGCTCAACCCTCCGATCTTACGGATCGGTCGGACGCGACACTTCCCAGTGGT
This sequence comes from Actinomycetota bacterium, assembly GCA_038040365.1. Lineage (GTDB taxonomy): Bacteria > Actinomycetota > Thermoleophilia > Solirubrobacterales > 70-9 > AC-56. The sequence goes on along the minus strand of JBBPIL010000097.1, from coordinate 97 downwards.
GTCGAGGGAGAACGTCGAGGCGCTATCGCCGCCCCTGGCGCTTTTGTTGCTGCGGCCTCAGGCGGTCAACGCAACAGCTCCGCCATCTTCTCAGCTG
>JBBPIL010000096.1:0-4156 GCA_038040365.1 Actinomycetota bacterium | reverse complement strand
GCCTGAGCCCGGCGATCTCGATCGACCAGAAGACGACCTCGCGCAACCCGCGCTCCACGGTCGGGACGGTGACCGAGATCTACGACTACCTGCGTCTCCTGTGGGCGAGGATCGGAAAGCCCCACTGTTACAACTGCGGCGCCCCGATCTCGGGCCAATCACTGGAGCAGATCACCGACCGCGTCCTCACCCTGGCCGACGAGACGCGGTTCATGGTCATGGCGCCGGTCGTCCGGGGGCGGAAGGGCGAGTACGGGCGGCTGCTGGAGGAGATGCGGGCCCAGGGCTATGCGCGGGCGCGAATCGACGGCGAGCTGCGCCGCCTCGACGAGCGGATCGAGCTCGACAAGAAGTTCAAGCACGACATCTCGGTGGTCGTCGATCGGCTGGTGATGAAGGAGGGGGTGCGAAAGCGCCTCTCGGAGTCGGTCGAGGCCGCCTCCCAGCTCGCCGACGGCTTGGTCGAGGTGGAGACGCTCGCCGATGGAGAGGCGGAAGGCGAAGCCATGCTTTTCAGCGAACGCTTCGCTTGCCTCAAATGCGGCACCTCGATGCCCGAGCTGGAGCCGCGGATCTTCTCCTTCAACTCCCCTCATGGCTGCTGCCAGCGCTGCCACGGGCTCGGCTTCCAGCGCGTCATCGATCCCGAGCTGATCGTCCCCGACCCGACGCTCTCGATCTCAGAGGGGGCGCTGGATCCGTGGACGAAGGCGGCCTCCGTCTATCACCGGCGGCTGCTGGAGGCGGTGGCGGAGACGAACGGGATCGACGTCGACACCCCCTGGCACGATCTCTCCGAGCGCGATCGCCAGCTGCTCCTGAACGGGACCGGCGACGAGCGTCACACGGTCTCGTACCGCAACCGCTTTGGGCGCCGCCGCGTCTACACGGTGCGGTTCGACGGCATGCTGGCGAGCCTCGAGCGGCGCTATGAGAATACGGACTCGGAGAACACCCGCGATCGGATCGAGGGGCTGATGGCCCTCCAGCCCTGCCCGGCCTGCGGCGGGGCGCGTCTGCGGCCGGAGAGCCTCGCGGTCACCGTGGGCGGGCTCAACATCTACGAGTACACGCGGTTCAGCGCCCGGGCCGCCCTGGAGTGGATCCAGGCGCTGGAGCTGACCGACACCGAGCGGGCGATCGCGCGCCTGGTGGTGCGCGAGATCGCCGAGCGCCTGCGGTTCCTGGACAGCGTCGGGATCGGCTACCTGTCGCTGGAGCGCGCCGCCGCGACGCTCTCGGGCGGCGAGGCGCAGCGGATCCGCCTCGCGACCCAGATCGGCTCCTCGCTGGTGGGCGTCCTCTACATCCTCGACGAGCCCTCGATCGGCCTCCACCAGCGCGACAACGCGAAGCTGATCGACACGCTGCGGCGGCTGCGCGATCTTGGAAATACGGTGATCGTGGTCGAGCACGACGAGGGAACGATCCGCGCTGCCGACCACGTCGTCGACCTTGGCCCCGGAGCCGGCGAGCACGGGGGTGAGCTGGTCGCCCAGGGAACGCCCGCCCAGGTCGCCCGCCAGGCCGGCTCCCTGACCGGCCGTTACTTGAACGGCAAGCTCAGCATTCCGACCCCCGAGCTTCGCCGCAACCCGCGTGGCGAGCTGCTGGTGCGCGGGGCGCGTCAGCACAACCTCAAGAACGCCGACGTGAGCGTGCCGCTCGGGGTCTTCTGCTGCGTCACCGGGGTGTCGGGATCGGGCAAGTCAACGCTGGTCAACGAGGTCCTCTATCGCGCGGTGGCCAACCGCCTGCATCGGGCGCGGCTCCGCCCCGGGGCCCACGACCGGATCGAGGGCCTCGACCAAGTCGACAAGATCATCAGCATCGACCAGTCGCCGATCGGCCGCACCCCTCGCTCGAACCCGGCGACCTACACGGGGGTCTTCGACCACATCCGCGACCTCTTCTCGCGCACCAAGGAGGCGCGAGTGCGGGGCTACAAGCCGGGGCGGTTCAGCTTCAACGTCAGGGGCGGGCGCTGCGAGGTCTGCCGCGGCGACGGCCAGATCAAGATCGAGATGCACTTCCTGCCGGACGTCTACGTCCCCTGCGAGCAGTGCCACGGGCGCCGTTACAACCGCGAGACGCTCGAGGTTCGGTTCAAGGGAAAGTCGATCGCCGACGTGCTCGAGATGTCGGTCGAGGAGGCGGTCGAGTTCTTCGCCCACATCCCGAAGATCAAGCGTCGCCTACAGACCCTCCACGACGTGGGCCTCGACTACATCCGGCTCGGCCAGCCGGCGACCACGCTCTCGGGTGGCGAGGCACAGCGCATCAAGCTGGCCACCGAGCTGTCGAAGGTGGCGACCGGCGACACCCTCTACATCCTCGACGAGCCGACCACCGGCCTGCACTTCGCCGACGTGCAGCGCCTGCTCGAGGTGCTCGGACGGCTGGTCGAGGCCGGCAACACCGTGGTCGTGATCGAGCACAACCTCGACGTGATCAAGTCGGCCGACTGGATCATCGACCTGGGGCCGGAGGGCGGCGAGGCTGGGGGAGAGGTGGTGGCGACCGGGACTCCCGAGCAGATCGCCGCCAGCCCCTCCTCCTACACCGGTCAGTTCCTGCGCAGCCTGGTCGAGCCCGCCGAGCGTCCCGCGCGCCGCCGGCCTGCCAGGCGACGCCGCGAACCGGTCGCCGCCTAGTCGCGCCCCCGAAGGGCCCCCGCGCGGGGGCCCTTCGGGTGACACGGTGACCGCTACTTGACGAGCCCGATCACGTGACCCTCGGGATCGGTGAACAGGGCGATCTCGATATCCGCCTCGGGAACCTTGTCTGGGCCCATCATGCGCGTCCCGCCGAGGCTCTCCGCCTTGGCCAACGCGGCGTCGACGTCGGGGACCTCGACGTAGAAGGTGACGTGACCCCCGTACCCCTGGGGCACGGTCCCGACGCCGCCCCCGATTCCGACCCCGTCGGCGTTCGTGTTCCCATCGCGCTGGACGACCGCGTAGTTCGTCGGCCCGATTACGTCGCCGAACTCCCAGCCGAACAGCTCCGAGTAGTAGCTGCGCAGCTTCTCGCCGTCCTTGCCGATGATCTCGAAGTGGATAACTGGCTGTCCCATCCCGTCTCCTTTCGTTGTGCGCCGGCACGCCGGCGCCTTCTGACTGCAACGTATCCCTAAGACCGCGTCGCGCCGCCAGACTCATCGGTTGCCGACTTCCTTGCAGCAAGCGGGTCTCTGAGAGTTCGGCGGTACCGGTACGGCGGAGGCCACGGTTCCGCGAGAGGGCGATGAGTTTCTCCCCGTACGACGGTCTAGAAGTGCGGTATCCATCGCGGGAAACCCGTTCCCGCCGTACGAGAGGAGGCAGCGCATGCAGCAGAAGATCACCCCGAACCTGTGGTTCGACACCGAGGCCGAGGAGGCCGCGGGCTTCTACACCTCCGTCTTCAAGAACTCGCGCATCGTGAACGTCACCCACTACACCGAGGCCGGGCCGCGACCGGCCGGCACGGTGATGACCGTGGAGTTCGAGCTGGACGGTCAGCGGTTCGTCGGCATCAACGGCGGCCCCCAGTTCAAGTTCGACGAGGCCGTCTCCTTCCAGGTCAACTGCGAGACGCAGGACGATGTCGACTACTACTGGGAACGGCTGTCCGAGGGCGGGAAGGAAGGGCCGTGCGGCTGGCTCAAGGACCGCTACGGCTTGTCCTGGCAGGTTGTACCGACTGGGATGGAGGAGTTGTTCGCCGATCCGGACCCGACGCGGGCCCAGCGCGCGATGCAGGCGATGCTCGGGATGAGCAAGCTCGACATCGCCGCGCTGCGCAGCGCAGCCGACGGCGTCCCGGCGACCTGACGGGCCGGCGACGAGGCCGCCGCGCTGGTCCGCCATGTCGACGAGCTCGGACGTCGCCTCTGCCGTCGGGGGTAGGCTCGCAAAGGGCACGACGACGATTCACAGGAGGCTTTACGTGATGACGAAGCACAACGTCGGAACACGAGAGGAGTGGCTTGCCGCCCGCGGCGAGCTGCTCGAGCGTGAGAAGGAGCTCACTCGCCGCAATGACGAGCTCGCGCAGCAGCGGCGGGAGCTTCCCTGGGTGCGCGTCGAAAAGGAGTACAGCTTCGAGGCCGACGAGGGGACGAAGACGCTGGCGGAGCTCTTCGATGGGCGCTCGCAGCTACTCGTCTACCACT
>JBBPIL010000095.1:1637-4240 GCA_038040365.1 Actinomycetota bacterium | reverse complement strand
CCCAGCTGTTGCTCTTCTTCCTGACTGGAAGCGTGGCGCTGCTGGCCGACCTGATCCACAACTTCGGCGACGCTGCGACGGCCATCCCGGTCGGGGCGGCGTTCGCGCTGCGCTCAGCGCGGGCGGAGCGCTGGGCCGGCCTGGCGGTGGTGCTGGCGATCTTCGCGAGCGCCTGCGTGGCCGGCGCCGAGGCGGTCAGCCGGCTGATCAACCCCTCCGCACCGGAGCATCTCGCGGCTCTGGCCGCGGCCGGCGCGATCGGGTTTGTGGCGAACTGGATCGCCGCTCAGGTCAGGCTTCGCGCCGGGCGCCGGCTCGACAGCCCTGCGCTGATCGCCGACGGCCATCACGCCCTCGCCGACGCCTACGTGAGCCTCGGTGTGGTGGCGAGCGCGCCGGGGTGGTCGCGCTGGGCTTCACGGCCGGCGATCCCCTGATCGCGATCGTGATCACGCTGGTGATCCTGCGAATCACCTGGCAGTCGTGGCGGACCGTCCGGGGAGAGCCGGGGCACGAGCACTGAGCCGGTCCACGGGCCGGAACGCCGTCAGCCGGCCCCGCGAGCCGTTGCCAGCGAGGGCCGCCTGCGTTCGGACATGTCGAGCGCCACCCACACTCCCGATGCCGCGGTGAGCGCGGCCACGAGGGCGATCGCTCCGCTGAAGTCGATCGCGTCGGCAACCAGCCCGGCGATCAGCCCGCCCGCGACGTAGCCCATGTCGCGCCAGAACCGGTAGACGCCGACCGCGGGCGCCCGGGCGATGGGCGAGACGGCGTCCGAGATGGCCGCGATCAGCGTCGGGTAGACGAGCGCGGTGCCGGCGCCCAGGAGCACGGCCGAGACTGCGGCCACGCCCACGGCGCCATCGGAGCCCGCGAGCAGGGCGAGCGCCGCCGCCTGGACGAGCATGCCCGAGACGATCAGCGGCTTGCGCCCGACGCGGTCCGACCAGTGGCCTGTGAGGATCTGTCCCACTCCCCAGACCGCCGGGTAGAGGCCCGCCACCAGCCCGATCTCAGTCGCCGAGGCGCCGTTGGCGGCCAGGAACAGGGGCACCAGGCCCCATGCGAGCGCGTCGTTGAGGTTGTTCACGAGGCCGGCCTGAGAGCATGAGCGCAGCAGCGGCTGCCGGTAGGTCGCGTCCGGGAATGCCTGGCGCAGCGCCGGGGCCGCCTCGTTCGCATCCGGGTCGTTGCGAGACTGCTCGAGGGCCATGTGGCCGGCCGTGTCGCGGACGAACAGCACGGATATCACCAGCGCAGTCAGCGCGATCGCGGCGCCGCCGACGACCAGCACGTCGCGCGCGGCGAACTCCGTGGCCAGCCAGCCGCTGAGCGCGGCGGCCACCGCGACGCCGCCGTAGCCGGCCGACTCGTTCAGCCCGAGCGCCAGCCCGCGCCGCTTGGGCCCGACGAGGTCGATCTTCATCAGCACGGTCATGGACCACGCCAGTCCCTGGTTCACGCCGAGCAGGACGTTGGCGGCCACGACCCAGGACCAGCTCGGAGCCAGGCCGATCATCAGCGGCACGGGAAGGGCGAGCCCCCATCCGACGATCAGGAGCCGGCGTCGCCCCAGCCGCTCCGCGAAGACCCCGGCGCCGAGGTTGGTGAACGACTTCGCGAGCCCGAAGGCGACGATGAAGGACAGCACTGCCGCGCTCGATGTCAGCCCGAAGTCGGCTTCGCCGACCAGCGACAGGGTCGAGCGCTCGAGCCCGACCATCGCGCCGACGAAGGCGTTGATCCCCACGAGCAGCGAGAACTGCGCGATGTTCTCGCGCAGCCCGAGCCGCACGGGGCCCGGACTCACGTCGAGGAGACGAGTGGCCGCCCCGTGCGGTTGGCGGCCACGATCTCAGCCTGCTGGGGAGGAGCCGGGGGGATGTCCTTCACCAGCGCCTCCACGAACGCGGCCTCCGAGGTGAACTGGAGCGCCTTGTTGTGGCGGCGCTCGAAGCCGATCGTCGAAGCCGGGTTGGCCGACAGCCCGCGACCGCACACCGACCCCGAGAAGTGCGCCGGGTAGAGCAGCAGATCGTCGGGCAGCGTCAGCAGCCGGTCCGTAAGCGAGCGGTACAGGGAACGGGCCATGTCCTCGACGGAGCCCTCGCCGTGGGCGTGCAGATCAGGCCGGCCGGCATCTCCCACCAGGAGCGCGTCGCCGGTGAGGACGAACCAGGGCTCCTCGCCCCGGGTGTGATCGGTCACCACGTAGGCGTGGTGGGCCTGCGCGTGACCGGGCGTAGCGACGGCCCTCACGTCCGTGTTGCCGAGCACCACCACCTCGTCGTCTGCCACCGGCTGGTGGTCGAACTCCACCCCCGCCCCCTCGGGCAGATAGGCAGTAGCGCCAGTGCGCTCGACCAGCTCGGGCAGCCCGGACACGTGATCGGCCTGCACATGCGTCTCGAACACGGCGGTGATCGGGATGCCCTGAGCATCCGCGGCCGCGACGTAGTCGGCCACCAGGTCGACGTGCGGGTCCACCACCGCGAACTGCTCTTTCGACTTGCAACCGAACAGGTAGGAGGCGCAGGCAGTCTCGTCGTTCAGGAACTGTCGGAAGAACATCCCAACCTCCAAGAGCCGTGTTTCGCGGG
>JBBPIL010000095.1:0-1537 GCA_038040365.1 Actinomycetota bacterium | reverse complement strand
GCTGCGCCTGTGGCTGGCTCTACGCGATGCCTCGGCCGCGCGCCTGGCCGAAGTCGAGCGCGCCGCCCGGGAGTACCTCGGCGATGACGTCGAGGTGATCGGCCCCGACGAGCTGACCGCCCGCTTGCGCCGCCGCGACGTCGTGCTCGTCGACGTCCGGCCGCCCGAGGAGTTCGAGGCGGGGCACATCGACGGGGCGCGCTCGATCCCGCTCGAGGAGCTCGAGCAACGGCTCGACCAGCTGCCGGCCGACACCGAGGTCGTCGCCTACTGCCGCGGCCCGTTCTGCGCCTACGCCCACGAGGCGGTGCGGCAACTCCGGGCCGCCGGCCGTGCGGCGCGGCGACTCGAGGGCGGCTGGCCGGAGTGGCAGCTCGCGCACGAAAAGACCGAGCAGACGGCCGCGGTCGGGTCGGGCTCACGGTGACCTCGACGGACGCCAACCTCGCCGTGCAGGGCTACTGCCTGAGCCCTCAGGAGAGCCGGGCGCTGCGCCTCGGCCTGCGCTTCCCGACCGCGCTCTGTCTCGCGCTCGTGGTGACCGGACTCGCCCTGCAGTCCTCCGTGGCGATCTTGGCGCTGGTACCGATCGGAGCCGTCGCCGGCTGGACAGCGCGGCACCCTTTCGACCTGCTGTGGAACCACGGGCTCCGGCGCCTCATGGAAGCGCCGCCATTGCCCCCCAACCCCACGCCGCGCCGCCACGCCTTCAAGCTGGCCACCGTGTGGCTGCTGGCGGTAGGGGTGCTCTATGCCGTCGGACAACCCACGGTGGCGCTCGTCCTCGGCGGCGTACTGGTCGCGGTCTGCGGCCTTGTAACGGTGACCCATTTCTGCGTGCCATCGACCCTCCTCCGTGTGTGGTGGCGACGGCGCGGGACGAGCACAGCGACGACCTAGACGACCAAGACGACCAAGGAGACGAAATGGCAATCGCACTGGACACCCAAGAGCTCGAGACCAAGGTCAAGACGATGTACCGCCATGTGGCCGAGGAGCCGCAAGGCGACTATCACTTCGAGCTGGGCCGGACCCTGGCCGAGCGCCTTGGCTACCCCGCCGATGTATTGGACCCGGTGCCCGAGGGCGCGATCGAGTCGTTCGCCGGTGTCGGCTACTTCTTCGACCTCGCCGCGCTCCGCGACGGTGAGAGCGTGATCGACCTCGGCAGCGGCTCAGGAATGGATGTGTTCTTCGCGGCCGTGCAGGTAGGGACCACCGGGAGCGTCGTCGGAGTCGACTTCACCCTCGAGCAACTCGAGAAGTCCCGCCGCCTGGCCGCGGAGGATGGCTTCACTCAAGTCGAGTTCCGCGAGGGGCGAATCGAGCGCGCTCCCGCCGACGACGAAAGCGCCGACTGTGTGATCTCGAACGGAGTCATCAACCTCGCGCCCGACAAGGAGCGGGTGTTCGCCGAGGCGGCGCGGCTCCTGCGTCCAGGCGGACGCCTGGCGCTCGCCGACATCGTCAGCGAACACCAGCTGAAGGAGTCGATCGTCTGCGACGCGGACCTCTGGGCATCGTGCATCGGCGGCGC
>JBBPIL010000094.1:0-4348 GCA_038040365.1 Actinomycetota bacterium | reverse complement strand
GCTAGCCGCGGCGCGAGCGTGCCGCGCGGCGGCGGAAGCGCTCGACGCGACCGCCGGTGTCCACGAGCTTCTGGCGGCCCGTGTAGAAGGGGTGGCAGTTCGAGCAGATCTCGACGTGCAGCTCCGGCTTGGTGGAGCGGGTCCAGAACTCGTTGCCGCACGTGCAGCGCACGTGGGAGGGGACGTATTCGGGATGGATGTCTGCCTTCATTGCCTCTCCGAGTCTAGCCGTCGGGCTCCGAAACGCCGCGCGAACCAGCCCCGCAGCCGCGCCCACCAGGTGCTCGGGCGCCTGAAGCTGGCGGGTGGCGGCTGCTTGGCCCGGACGAGCGCCACCCAGTCGTCCACCGGGAGCGTGCCCTCGATCAGGCGCGCGAGCGCGGACGTCACGGGCGCCGCCACTCCGGCCCGCTCGATCGCGCGCGCCAGGACCGGGACGGTCTCGAGCGCCTCCACGGCCTGCCCGACGCGCTCGGGGATTTCGGCCGCGGGCACTCCCCCCGCGAGCAGCTCGCCCGCGCTGCGGTTGCGCGAGCGCGGCGCCAGGGCCGTCGCCACGAGGTCGCCGGTTCCGGCGCGGCCCACGAACGTGCGCGCCTCGCCGCCGCTCGACGCGGACAGCGAGAGCACCTCGAGGAAGATGTCGGCGGCCGCCATGCCGGCAGCGTTCAGGCCCTGGGCCTGCGTGGCCCCCACCGCCACCGCCGCCGCGTTCTTCGCCACGCCGGCGAGCTCGACCCCCACCGGGTCGTCCGACACCTCGCACACCACGCCGGACCTCTGGAACGCCTCGGCCACCCGGTGAGCGAGCACCTCGGAACGCGACGCGCACACGAGCCCGGCCCCGGACTCGACCATCTCGCGCGCGTGCGCGGGACCGCCGACGCAGGCCACGCGCTCGGGCCCGAAGGCAGCCTCGAGCAGCGCCGTCGGCAGCGACCCGTCCGGCGGCACGAGCCCCTTCGCGAGCGAGACTACCCCCGCCCGCTCGGACACGCCCAGCCGCCGCAGCTCAGCCACGGCGTCGCCGATCCCCTCGGACGGGACCGCCAGGAACACGAGGTCCGAGCGCGCGAACTGGTCCGGCTGGGCGCCGAGGGCGAGGACCTTCAGGTCACGCGGCAGGTCGACGCCCGGCAGGTAGCGCTCGTTCTGGCGCGCCCCCGCGAGCTCCTCCGCCTGCTCGGCGGTGCGGCACAGCAGCGTCGTACGGATCCCCGCCCGCTCGAGCAGCACGGCGACCGCCGTGCCGAAGGAACCGGCCCCGACGACCGTGGCGCGACGTGGATGCTGGCCGGGATAGCGGATGGCGGGAGAAGCTAGCGGGAGCGAGGCCTATGCGCCACGCCGCCGCTCCGCGAAGCGAACGACGGGCGGTGATGGGTGGCATTCACAACGTGACTTTCGACCCCTCGTCGGAGGGGGGTAGCGACCTGGTGAACGGATGTCATCGACAAACTCACTCTCGGCAGCCAGAACGGGGCGAGAGGCACAAAGTGAATGGTCCCTCAGCCCTCAATGCCCGTTGTTCGGCCGCTAGGTGAGCTGGTAGTTCGGGCCGTCGCCGCCTTCGGGGGGTGTCAGGCGGCCGCCCTTCGCAGTGATGGCCCCGCACTGCACGCAGTTGGACGGCGTGATCTGGAGCTTCACCTCGCGCTTGCCGTCGAGCTTGCCGTTGCCGTCGGCCTTCGCGGCCTCGAGCTCCTCGTCGGGCACCTCGTAGACCTGCGCGGGGCACATGTTCTGCCACATCAGCGCCACCTCGAGCGGCACCTTGTCCTGGATGCGGATGTGGTTCGGTGCGTCGTCGCGGGTGGCGTTGCCGCTGGCGAAGACGGAGGAGAGCTTGTCGAAGGTGAGCTTGCCGTCGGGCTTCGGGTAGTCGCGCTCCGACCCGATGAACACGGGAACGGTGGCGTCGTCGTGGGTGGGCCAGTGGCCGCCCGGGACGCGCCCGCCCGAGATCTCCATCATGTTCGCGACGGCACCGCCGACGAGGAAGCCCCGCGTGAACGGCTGGCGCATGTTGCGCGAGCGGTAGGTGTCCTCCTCGATCTCCGAGCTCTCGACCTTGTCCTGGTAGTTCGAGAGGTCGGCGCAGTCCCCGCCCGCCTTCAGGCGCTCGTAGATCGCCTCCGCGGCGAACATGCCCGCGTGCATGGCGTAGTGGACGCCCTTCAGCGTCGGCACGTTCACCATGCCGGCGCCGTCGCCGACGATCGTCATGCCGGGCGCCCAGAGCTGCCGCGGGCGCGCCCAGTAGCCGCCGGAGGGGATCGTCTTCGCGCCCCAGCCGACGCGCTTGCCGCCGTCGATCACCTTCGCCACCAGCGGGTGCGACTTCAGCTGCTGGAGGGCGTCGTGGACCGAGAAGCGAGCGTCGCGGTAGTCGAGGCCCACGACGAAGCCCATCGAGACCCTGTCCTCGCCCATCGGATACAGGAAGGAGCCGCCGAACTCGCGGTACTTGGCGCTGAAGTGGAGCGGCCAGCCCATCGTGTGGATCACGCGGTCGAGCGGCTTCTGGACCTCCCAGATCTCCTTCACCCCGAGCTCCCACTGCTGCGGGTCCTCGGAGCCGATGTCGAAGTGGCGGATCGCCGCGCCGGTGAGGTGTCCGGCGGTGCCCTCGGCCAGGACGGTCGCCTTCCCGATCAGGTCTGAGCCGGGCTCGAAGTTCGAGAGCTCCTGGCCGTCACGGCCGCGGCCCTTGTCGCCGGAGCGCACGCCCACCACGCGCCCGTCCTCCACGAGCAGCTTGTGGCCGGAGGTCTCGCTGAGGATGTACACCCCCGCCTCCTCCGCCTGCTGCGAGAGCCAGCGGCCAAGCTGAGCGACCGAGGTCACGTGGTTGCCGTGGTTGCGGAAGGGCGGCGGGGTCGGCTTCAGCGGGATCGCCCGCTTGCGGTTCGGCAGCAGGTAGACCGCGTCCTTGTCCACCGGCCCGAACGTCGGCCACTCGCCCTCCGGCAGGTCGGGGAAGAGCGTGCGCATCGCCGAGGGGTTCATCATCGCCCCCGACAGCAGGTGCGAGCCGGGGTTCTTGCCCTTCTCCACGAGCGCCACCGGCACCTCGCCGAGCGACTCCATGAGCGACTCGTCCTCGGCGAGCAGCTGCGTGAGCCGGATCGCGCACGCCAGCCCGCCGGGGCCACCGCCCACGATCGCGACGCCCACCTCGATCCGCTCGTCCTCCGGATCGGTCGGCTGCCCGACGAACTCCTTCTCGGAGTCGACGGGGGGCGGGAACTCGATCGGAGCGGTGGCCATGCCCGGACCTAGCCCTTCTTGGCCTTCACGGCCTCGGTCAGCTTGGGCATGATCTTGTTCAGGTCGCCCACGATGCCGAGGTCGGAGAACTCGAAGATCGGCGCGTTCGGGTCCTTGTTGATCGCGACGATGTTCTCCGAGTTCTGCATGCCGACCTTGTGCTGGATGGCCCCGGAGATGCCGGCCGCGAGGTACAGCTTCGGCGCGACCGTCTTGCCGGTCTGGCCGATCTGGGCGGCGTAGGGATACCAGCCGGCGTCGACCACGGCGCGGGTGGCCGCCACGGCGCCGCCGAGCGCCTCGGCGAGCGACTCGCAGAGCTCGAAGCCCTCGGCCTTGCCGAGGCCGCGGCCGCCGGCCACGAGGATGTCGGCGTCCTCGATGTTCACGTCCGCGCCGCGCTGCTCGCCGCGCTGGACCATCACGGCCTTCGTCGAGTGGTCCTCGAACGGGACCTCCACGTCCACGACCTCGGCCGAGCCATCGCCGGGCTCGGCGATGTCGAAGGCGTTCAGGCGGCTGATGATGATCCCGGGCTCGCCCACGTAGCCGACGTCGACGACGGCGGAGTCCTGGAGGATCGGCCGCTCGGCGACGAGCTTGCCGTCCTGCGCCCTGACGGCGGTGACCTCCATGGTCACGCCGGCGCCGAGGCGGGCGGTCAGGCCGGCCCCGATCTCGAAACCGAGCAGGCCGCCGCCGAAGAGGGCGTACTTGTAGCCCTCGTCCTCGATGACCTTCGCCATCGCGTCGACGACCGGCTGCGAGAGCCCCTCGGGGCCCTTGGCCCGGTAGACCTTGCTCGCGCCGTACTTGCCGAGGGTGGCGCAGAGGTCGTCGGTCAGGTCGTCGCCTCCCACGACCACGACCCCGGCCTCGCCGCCGAGCTCCTTCGCGAGCTTCGCGCCCTCGGAGACGGCGCCCAGCGAGTTCTTGTTGAACTCGCCTTCGTAGTGGAGTGCGTATACGAGGACGCTCATGCGAGCAGCTTCCTTTCCTCGAGCCAGGCGACGATCTTCTCGACGGTCTCGTTCGTGTCCTCGTCCTCGATGATCTCGCCGCCCTCCTTCTCGGGCGG
>JBBPIL010000093.1:0-4372 GCA_038040365.1 Actinomycetota bacterium | reverse complement strand
GAGCGCGGGTTGCGCGAGGTCGTCTTCTGGTCGATCGAGATCGCCGGGCTCAGGCCCTCGATCGAATCCACGTCGGGCTTCTCCATCTGGCCGAGGAACTGGCGTGCGTAGGCGGACAGCGATTCGACGTAGCGGCGCTGCCCCTCCGCGTAGATCGTGTCGAAGGCAAGGCTCGACTTGCCCGAGCCCGAGAGCCCCGTGATCACGATCAGCGCATCGCGCGGCAGCTCGAGCTCGATGCCCTTGAGGTTGTGCGCTCGGGCGCCGGAGATGACGATCTTGTCCGAGAGGGCCACCAGGATCAGTGTACGGGGGCGAACGGGCGTTCCCGTCTGGGCGGGCGGGACGCCATTCGCCTTTGTATCGGGATCGTGCCCCTAGGGTGACATGAGCCGGGGTAGTCTCAGCGCGTGCCCGAAGCGCCTCCGGTCAGCGGCATCTCCGAGCTGGTGCTCGAGGTCTCCGACCTCGATGCGGCGCGTCGCTTTTACCGTGACCTGCTCGGCTTCGAGGAGACTCTGTACGGCGAGGGGCGGGACGATCGCCTGTGGTATCTGATCGGCTCCAGCGCCCGGCTCGGCCTCTGGACGCCGCAGGTCGGCCTCGCCGGGGGCCGTGGTGGCGCACACGTCCACTTCGCCTTCCAGCTCCCGCGCGAGGCGCTCGACCCCTTGCTCGGGCGCCTGCGCGCGGCCGGCGTCGAGGTCGAGGGGCCGATCCAGCTCGGCGCCGACCGGGCGATCTACGTCACCGATCCCGACGGCAACGTGGTCGAGTTCTGGACGCAGGACATGGCGCAGTACAGCGCGGGTGCACGCGCGGGCGGCGAGGCGGGAACGTTCAGACGTCCGGAGTAAGTCCGGCGGCGGCGAGAGCCTCACCGCGGTCAAGGAACATCTGCATGCGCACGATGCGTCCGTCCCGCAGCGTCCACACGTGGGACTCCTCCGTCCGCACCTCGAGACCGCTGCTCCGACCCCTGCCGGCCATGTCCCCGACCACCACGAAACAGTCCTCGCCCAGCAGCACCTCCTTCGGCTCCCACCTGAAATTGTCGAACGGCTCCCTCCAAGCCCGGACCTCCTCCTCGGCCTCCGCCGCCCCCCGGTACTCGCCGGCGGTCGGGGCGTGCTTGGGAGGAATCCACTCCACGTTTGGATCGACAGCTGGGTCCTCGAGGCTCATCTCGCCGCGCAGAAACGCTGCGTAGCCACGCTTGGCCGCCGCCAGGGCGACGGACGGATCCCCGCTTCCCGTGGCCGCAACCAGGTCACCGAGGGGACTATTCCGGTTGGGGGCCGCCACTCCGGCTTCGGACCTAGCTTCCGACGCGGGAGTAGACGTCCTGGAGCAGGGCGTCGAGATCGGCCAGGTCGTAGTCCGTGGCGAGCTGCCTGCGCGCTTCCTCGCGGGCGGTGCCGTCGAGCGCGAGCTTCATCGCCACGAGCCGCGCAGCGGCCTCCTGACCGTCGCCGCCACCGTTCGCCGGCTCTGACGAGGGAGGGTTGGTCTCGTCGGGCGGCGGCGCGGGCTCGGGGCCCGGGTCGGGCGTGGCGGGTGGCGCTGGCTCCGGGACCACCGGGCCCGGGGTGACTTCGGACCGAGCTGCCCCCGAGAGCCGCCCCTGTAGATCGTCGAGCGCCTTCTGCACTTCGTCCAGCCGCCGGCTCGCTGCGGCCTCGGCCTCGGCGCGAATGCGCTGCGCCTCCGCTTCCGCCCGCCGGACGATCTCCGTCGCGCGCTTCTCGGCCACCTCGATCGCCTCGCGGACGCGATCCGTGACCTCCCTGATGATCTCCTCTCCCGCCATCTGCGTTGAGGTTACCGCGCCGGCCGCGAGCGGCTGGTCGGTCGCGACCACGGACCGGGCTCCCCACACCGCTGGCCCGCGCGCCAGGGCCCGTTCAACCGCGGGGGGAAACACGACACTCGAAGGGGCGCTGGACTCGAGTGTGGGATTGACCACCGTATGGGGCGTCAACACGACACTCGAAAGGGCGGTCGTGCGGTCTCACCTCAACGCCGGCGGGAGGTGGCGACGATCGGGCTAGCGGAGAGGCAACACGGAGTGGTGACGCGCGCGCAGCTCAGGGAGGCGGGCCTCACGGATCGCGCGATCGATCGGCGGCTCGAATCCGGCCGTCTCCAGAGGGTCCACCGCGGCGTGTATCTCGTCGGGCACGTGGTCATGCCGCACGCACGGGAGATGTCGGCGGTGCTGGCCGTCGGACCGAACGCCGTGCTGAGCCACCGAAGCGCCGCATGGCTTTGGCAACTCCTCCCCTACCCGCCCCGACCCGCGTCCGTGGACGTCACGGTCTGGGGCCGGAACGCGGGACGCAAGCCAGGAATCCGAATTCATCGCGCCGCCCTGGGTCCCGAAACCCGTACTTGCCAACGTATCCCGACGACAACCCCGGCGCGGACCCTCATCGATCTGGCCTACCAGGTGTCGGCACGCGAACTCGAGCGGGCGGTGGCGCAGGCGCAGACGCGGGGCCTCACCTCGCGCCGCGACCTGCTTGCGCTACTCGCCCGTCACCCCGGCCGTCGCGGCACGGCGGCCCTTCGAGCTCTCCTGAACCGCGGCAGCGCCGCGGTCCTCACACGCTCCGAGGCCGAAGAACGATTCCTTACCCTGGTTCGGAAGGCGCAGCTCCCGGCGCCCGATGTGAACGTGCGCCTCGCCGGGTACGAGGTCGACTTCCTTTGGCGCGAGGAACGCCTGATCGTGGAGGTAGACGGCTTCGCCTTCCACTCGTCGCGAGCCGCCTTCGAGCGCGATCGACTGCGCGACGCCGAGCTGCAAGTCCAGGGCTTCCGGATCATTCGAGTGACCTGGCGGCAGATCGTCGACTACCCGGAAGCGATGCTCGTTCGGATCACGAAAGCGCTCTCAGGTCCGGCTCGGTGACCAAGTGATGAGACCGATCTCGCCGACGCCGCTTAGAGCGGGGTGTGGCAGACGGCCTCGACGTTGTTGCCGTCCGGATCGAGAACGAACGCGCCGTAGTAGTTGGGGTGGTAGATCTCCCGGACGCCCGGCCCGCCGTTGTCCTTCCCGCCGGCCTCGAGCGCGGCGGCGTGGAACACATCGACGGTTTTGCGATCCTGGGCGGTGAACGCCACGTGTGCGCCGCTGTCCGGTCCCCGATCGCGCTTGGCGATCCAGAAGAAGGGGAAGTCGTCGCCGAATCCACCGACGTCGGGAACCGGCTCCATCAGGAGCGTCATCCCAAGCGGCGCGAGTGCCTTCTTGTAGAAGGCCTTGCTGCACTCGTAGTCGCTCACATCCAGACCGATGTGGTCAAGCCTCGGCTTCATAGAGCCTCCTCGAGTTTCTCCTCCAAGTATCTGTGATCAGCTGCCTTCGAGCCGCGCCCGAAACGACTCGGCGGGCTCCACGGTGGCGCCGGCGGCGCGAACCCGATCCGCGAGCCAGCGATCCGACGTGACGACGCGGACCTCGCCGGGCTCAGGATCGGCGGCAAGCCGACGAACGATCTCGTCGTCCGCCGAGTCGGGACGCGGGCGTGGGGCATGCGCGACCTCGATCACCGTGGAGGAAATCGGTGGCGACGGCGGCTGCTCGAACACCAGGACCACGTCCTCGCCGCTGGCGGCAACCCAGCGCTCGAGCAGGTCGACGAGGCGGACCATCGCCCCGTGCCGGTCCTTCCACCACGCGTCGGGACGCGTCCCGATCACGTTCATCCCGTCGATGAGCCATCGCACCGAAGGCCAGCGTACGCCCTGCCGCCTCAGGCCCGCAGGGCCTCGAGGTCGCGACGCAGCTCCTTCAGCTCGTCGCGAATCCGGGCCGCCTCCTCGAACCGCAGGTCCTCGGCGGCGGCGAGCATCTCCTCCTCGAGCTCGACGATCAGCTTCTCGAGCTGAGCCGGCTCGGAGATCGGGCGGCCGTCGTCGCGGCGGCGGCGCTGGCGGGCCGGCGCGGTGCGCGACTCCATCGCCAGGAAGTCGCTGATCTCCGAGATCCCCTTCTGGACCGTCTCGGGGGTGATCCCGTGCTCGCGGTTGTACGCGACCTGGATCTCGCGCCGGCGGTCGGTCTCTGAGATCGCGGTGCGCATCGCCGCGGTCTCGCGGTCGGCGTACATCAGCACCGTGCCGCGCACGTTGCGGGCGGCGCGGCCGATCGTCTGGATCAGGCTCGTCTCGCCGCGCAGGAAGCCCTCCTTGTCGGCGTCGAGGATCGCGACCAGGGACACCTCCGGCAGGTCGAGCCCCTCGCGCAGCAGGTTCACACCGACGAGCACGTCGTACTCGCCGAGCCGCAGCTCGCGGATGATCTGGATGCGCTCGAGCGTGTCGATCTCCGAGTGCAGGTAGCGGACCTTGAAGCCGTACTCGA
>JBBPIL010000092.1:0-4392 GCA_038040365.1 Actinomycetota bacterium | reverse complement strand
CTGGAGCAGGACGACGAGATGATCCAGAACGAGATCTTCGGGCCCGTGATCACGGTGCAGCGCTTCGACGACGAGCAGAAGGCAATCGAGTGGGCGAACGGCACCCGCTACGGGCTGGCCGCCTCCGTCTGGACGCGCGACGTGGGTCGGGCGCACCGGGTCGCCAACGCCCTGCGGTTCGGCTGCGTGTGGATCAACGACCACATCCCGCTGGCCTCGGAGATGCCGCACGGCGGCTACAAGCAGTCCGGCTACGGGAAGGATCTGTCGATCTACGCGCTCGAGGACTACTGCGAGATCAAGCACGTCATGGTCAGCCTCGGCTGACCACGCACGTGGCGGGACCTCGCAGGCCTTAGGCTCTGCCGCATGTGCAAGAACATCCATACGCTCCACAACTTCGAGCCGCCGACGACGGACGACGAGGTCCGCGCAGCAGCGCTGCAATACGTCCGCAAGGTCAGTGGCTCGAACAAGCCCTCTCGAGCAAACGCCGAAGCCTTCGATCGCGCTGTCAATGACGTCGCCGCCGCGACCAAGCGCTTGTTGGCCGGGCTTAGCACGGCTGCTCCGCCAAAGGACCGCGAAATCGAGGCGGCTAAGCGTCGAGCGCGGGCTGCTGCCCGTTTCGCCGCCTGACCGTCCGTTCGGCCCCCGTCCTGCTGCTTTCACGCGGAAGGAGGCGCGAAGTGCAGCCGTGGCGTCGCTGCTGCTCCTCGTCCGACTCGGGAGTGTGGATCGAGCGCCGGAGACGCTCGCGATCAAACCAAAGCAGAACTCCGGGCCCGACGGCCTCAGGTGACCGCGGGTTCCCGTTGCAGGTGCAGTTCGGCGAGCGGGTCGCGACCGCCCCAGGTGCCGCTTGAGGCGATCGGGCGAAAGCGCGCAAACAACCAGTCCCCGCCCCAGGGCACATCGAGCGAGCGGCGCTGAATCGGATCGTGGACTCCGGCGCCGTAGGCGAAGCGAACCACGTCCTTCTTGGAGCGCCAGAGGGAGAACGTGCAGCGGGCCATCGGATGGTCGACGAGCCCGATCCTCATCACCAACCCCGGGTTCCCGGCGATCTCGCGCACCACCTTCCGGTTGTTCCAGGTGAACGTCGGCAGGTACCGCGCCCGCAGCTTGCCGTAGGTCATCACCGCGAGCGGCTCGTCCGGAGCAAGCGGCGTTACGCCGTCCGCGGATGGACGCCAGCCCCGCCACTCGCCCTGCACGACCCTGACGGTGTCGAGCGAAACGCTCCACGACTCGCGGGCGCGGGCGAGGAACGGGTGCAGCCGGGTCGCGTCGCTTAGGAACTCCTCTCGCGCCTCGCCGCTCTTCCAGCCACAGAGCAGTCCCCAGCGGGTGGGCGTCGGCGTTCCGCCCGTGATCGTGTCCAGCTCGGCCGTGAAGCAGATCCGGGCCTCGGCCAGACCCGGCGTTGCCTCCAGTACCTCGCGGTGGCGCCACATCGCGCGCAGCATTCGTCCCGCTTGCCGAGGTGAGTAGCGCGCGAGGTGGAGCGAAGCCGCCATTGACCCGTACCGGTGAGCCTACCCCCAAGCACCGAGCGGGAAGCGATCAGACGGTTGTCTGGGACACGGTGACGTCCGCGTGGCGGCCTTCGCTGGGCCGGGAAACGCGATCACGCCCCAGCGAGCGCGGCCACGGCTAGCTCGAATCGGCCCAGTGTCGCTAACCGCGGCGCTGGACGAGGTAAAGCGAAAGTCCGGCCGGGCCGGCCATCCACGTGAGCAGCAGGGCGAGCCGCGCTCGGCGGCCCCGCGCGAGCGCGTCCTCCCAGATCCAGCGACCCACAAAAAGGTCGAACGCGATGTAGTGCGTCCAGCCCGCAAGGAAAAGATCGGGACTCGACAGTGCCCCGCGGACGGCGTCGGGGTCGCGGAAGTCGACGACCTCGCCGCTCCGCAAGACGCCGGACGCGAGCAGCGCGTCGTACGTCACGCCGAGCCCGACGAACAGGAAGGTCGCTCGCTGCACCAGCCAGCGAGTGAGGCTCGAGCCGGGGGCGAGGATCATCGCCAGCCAAACCGGCGCCGAGGAGCCGTTGATGAACATGTACGCCTGCCGGCGACGGGGTGACAAGGGTGCGGTATCGACCATCACGCGATCCTCTCACAACGACGTCCAGCATTCTGAGCTCGCCAATTGCGAGAGCCCCGCTTCGGCTGACGAAGGCGAGCGTATTCGGCGGAGTTGAGAGATACCCGAGTGTCGTCCCGAGCGAGCGTCTCGGGCAGTGGGGCGGGAGGCTCGCTTGTCGCGCAAAGCGACAGCGCCCGACCGCCGCGCATCGCGCCTCCTCCTCGTCCAAAGGCGCTACGTCCCGAGCCCGCTCCTCTTGCTTCGGGTCGTGGGGAGACTCGCCACGCAACTACGACTCTTGCGGTGCCCATTCTGCGGCATCCCACTGCTCGCGGGCCTGGTCGGTCCAAGAGCAAACCTCGACGCGAATCCCGTCGGGATCGAAGGCAAAGAAGGCGTAATAGCCCTCCATGTCGTGCTCTTCTTCAGGCGGGCAGTGAACCTGAGCACCCATGCTCACGCAGCGCTGGTATGCGTCGTCTACCTCGCCGCGGTCCTCAACGGCGAAGGCGAGGTGCTCGACTCCGACGTCGTAGTAGCGGTGCTCGCCACCATCTGCCTTTCGGAGCCCGAGGCGGGTCTCGGCCTGGGCCCCCTGGACATGGTTATGCCCGAAGCCCAGGTAGAAGACGTCCTCCGTCCCCCGATAAGTCTTGAACCGGGCCTCGACCTTGAGGCCGAGGGGCCCGAGCAGGCCGAGATAGAACGCGAGGGAAGCCTCGACGTCTGAGACTGCAAGGTCGATGTGGTCGACTCCTCGTACGGTCATCCTGCTCTCCTCATTGTCTGCTGCCTGATCGGCGTCAGCCTATCCTCGGTTCTCGCGAATGCGCTCTTCTCGTCCCTTGCGGGCACGAGCAATTCGGCTGTCGCCACGCTCGCTTCCACGGGAAAAGCGGCAGTCAAGCCGAGCCCTTGGTTCCCCAGATGGCCACGCGCGTTACTCGCGAAGCCGCCACCGCCTCTCGGTTTTGCGGGCGAGCGACTGAGCCGAGGATAAGCTCGGCATGTGAGGGACGTCGCCGCGGACGTATGGCAGATCGACGGAATACGGCTGCCATACGCGATCAACGTCTACCTAGTCGGCGACGTCCTGATCGATGCCTCCTACAGGCGCGCGGGCAACCGCATCCTTCGGGAGCTGCGCGGGCATCGCGTCAACGCCCATGCGCTGACCCACGCCCACGCGGATCACCAGGGCTCAAGCCACCAGATCTGCGAGGAGCTCGGGATCCCCTTTTGGTGTCCGGAAGGAGACGCCAAGGCGGCGGAGATCGGCGCGGAGGAGATCCGCCGCCAGCTGCCGGACGCGTGGCGGAACTCGTGGCGGGTGAGGCTGCTTGCTCGCATCCTGCCTGGCCCGGGTCATCCGGTGGCACGGCGCCTTCACGAGGGCGACGAGGTGGGCGGCTTTCGTGTGATCGATGCGCCCGGCCACTCACCAGGGCAGGCCGTCTACTGGCGGGAGTCCGATCGGGTCCTGCTCATCGGCGATGTGCTCATCAACCTGCCCAGGCTGGCCGAGCCGCCGGCGTGGGGTAGCACAGACCTCGCCCTCAATCGCCGATCCGCCAAGAAGCTGCTCCCGCTTGAGCCGTCGATCGTCCTGTTCGGGCACGGTCGCCCGCTCCGAAACACCCGGGCTTTCGTCAAGTTCGTCGAGCGTTTGGCCGACTGATTCTCTGGCTCAGTCCGAGTCGGAAGCACAACTCAGCAGTACAGCGGGCCGATCGGCAGCTTCGCCCGCTCGGCCAGCCAGGGGCGGAGCTGCTCGAAGCCCCACTCATCCATGCCGACCTCGCGGCGGCGGCCGCCCTTACCGTGGCGGACGAGCAGCGAGCCGCGGCGGGGGTCGAGGTCACGCTCTGTGAGCGCGAGCGCCTCTTGGATGCGAAGGCCGCCGCGCCAAAGCACGACGATCAGGGCGCGCAGGCGAGCGCCGTGGCGGTTGGCGCCGACCTGGCGCATCACAGCGACGATCTCCTCGACGGTCGGCGGATCGGCCGGGTAACGCATCCCCTTGTTGCGGGGCGGTCGTCCGGCGTGGTAGTCGGGCCGGGTTGCGGGCGAGCGGCGACGCCCGGCGGCATCGAGAACAGCGGATACGGTCATGGGATCCTCCTCCCATCGCACAGCGGATAGATCCCGCTGCTCTACCAGCCGGGTTCGAGCGGACGACCGCATTCGTTGCAAACGAGGCGTCTGGCGATGGCCGAGAGGAATGCTCAAGCTGGCGGTGTTCGTCCCAAGCGAGCGTGTGCGGCTTGATGGCGGACACGCTCGCATCAGGCGGAGGGAGCA
>JBBPIL010000091.1:0-4714 GCA_038040365.1 Actinomycetota bacterium | reverse complement strand
GCAACGCATCGAGTCGCTCGGCGTGTCGGGGGACCCGATAGAGCTCGGGATCGGATGGCTTGTCGGAGCGGCCGAAGCCGAGGTGATCGGGCACGACCGCGCGGTGACCGGCTTCCACCAGCGCAGGGATGAAGTTGCGATACAGATAGCCCCAGGTCGGGTTGCCATGCACCAGGACCACCGGTCGCCCGTCCGTCGGACCGACGTCGACGTAGTGCATCCGACCGTCAGGCGAGTCGAACCACTTCGGCTCGAACGGCCACGTCCCATCGAACGTCCAGTCCGCGACCCTGGCCACAACCGGAGCCTACTCGCAGCCAACGACCGCGAGCCCGACGCAGTTCGAACCCACGACCTTCCGCATGCCCACAGAAGGTCTTGCTTCCGACCAGCAGGAATTGCCTGCAATGGCGGCTTTCTTCGGAGTCAGGGAGAGCCTGGCAGCCGGCCAGTCCGGATTCAGTCCGGCGCGACGCAGAAGCACCAGCCGACTCCGGGTACGAAAAGACCTGCAAATGCACGCCTTCCTGAGAGCGGCTGAAGGGATTCGAACCCTCGACCTTCTGCATGGCAAGCAGACGCTCTAGCCAACTGAGCTACAGCCGCAGGAAGGGGTCAGTATAGCCTCGGCCCTGGGGCCGCCAGCGGGACGGCGCTAGATGTGGTCGATCGGGTCGAGCGCGAGCTCGAACCAGGCGAGGCTGCCGCCGGACTCGACCTCTTCGCGGCCCCAGCCGCTCGCCAGGCGGTCGACCAGGAGGAGGCCGAAGCCGCCGTCGGGCTCGAGCCGGTTGCGGGGGCCGGGGACGTTCGGACCGGGGTCGAAGACCTCGACGCGGACCTTCTCGTAGGACGAGGCGACCCGGACCTGAATCGTCTCGTGCTCGCCGGCGCCGCCGTGCTGGATCGCGTTGGTCACCAGCTCGCTGAGCAGCAGCGCGAGCCGGTGGCGGACCGAATTGGGGAGGTCGGCCTCAACCGAGAGGATGGAACGGCGAGCCAGGCCCGCCGCGCGGGTGCCACCGGGTACCCAGAAGGAAACAGTCTTCGTGTCCATGGTCTTCACGAGCCGACGGTAGCTGGACGGCGAAGGGCGCTGGCATCCGCCTACCGGCCGGTTCTCCCCGTGCGGGGTCAGCCATTGTCCTCCTTCGACCGCAGGACCGCATCCCCCAAACCGTGCAGCGCACCGCCCCCAGCTGCAACCGCCCGCACCGCTACCCTAGACGCCGCCCCGGCGCCGTGGCGGAGTGGTTACGCAGCGGCCTGCAAAGCCGTTGACACCGGTTCGATTCCGGTCGGCGCCTCTAGCCGCAAGCCGCTTCTTAGGCGATGTCCGGCGTCCGATAGCGCAGCGCGGTGGCGTCCTGCAGCGTGCGCACGGCCTGCAGGGCCTCCTTGAGGCGGCGGCGCTCGAGGGGCGAGAGCGCCTCGACGAGCACGCGGTTGCTCGGCGGCTCACCGGCGCGAAGGCTGCGCAACTGCTCCTGGAGGCGGAGACGCGTGAGAAAGCGGAAGGTCTCGGCGAGGATCTCCGCGCCGCTCCGGCTGAGCGTCCCCGCGTCGGCGGCGGCCCCGAGCCGCTCCAGCGTCGGCCGCGCTCCGGCGCCGGCGGCGAGCGCGTAGACGCGGGCCAGCATCACCGTCGCCGCGATTCCTCCGGCCTTCAGGTCGACCGCGCCTTCGTCCGTGTGGATCCGTCCGAAGGGGCCCAGGGGCGGGCGGAACGTCAGCGCCGCCCGCGCCATCTGGTGCAGGAACAGCGCGCGCCTTCCGCCCGCGAGGAGGATCTCGTCGAGAGGCTCGAGCGAGAGCCCGCCGTGAACGGCGCGGAAGTCGAGGAAGATTTGCGCCTCGAGCAGGGCCTGAGGCTCCGGCACCTCCAGCCACTGCCTGAAGAGCGCCTCCCAGTCCGCGAGCGGCCGGCACCAGTTGGTCGCCATGTAGCCGCCGGGGCAGCGCGGGAAGCCGGCCTGGATGAGCCCGTCCACGACCCGGCTGGCGAGGCTCGTGAAGTAGGCGCGGGCGTCGCCCCCGTCCTCCAGGTACACGAGCGCGTTGTCCTGATCGGTGAGCAGGACCTGCTCCATCCGTCCCTCCGAGCCGAGGACGACCCACGAGTACGGGCAGGGAGGGGGACCGAGCTCGCGCTCTGCGAGCCCCAGCAGCCCCTTCACGAGCGCGTCGTTGACGGTCGCGAGCACCCGGGCGATCTGGACCACGCCGAGCCCGCCCTCGAACAGCGCCTCGGCGATGCGCGCCACCTCGCGCGAGTAGTCCGCGGGCACGTCGGCGGGCTGCTCAAGGTGCTCGACGCGGTTTACGAGCAGGAGCGGGCTCCTGGCCTGATGCCGGAGGAGCTCGGTGTCCCTCACGATCCCCACGATCCGCCCGCCTCGGGTCACGGGCAGGTGATGGACGCCTCGCTCCAGCATCCTGCGCAGGGCTTCGAACAGCGGGGTGTCGGCGGGAAACAACTCGAGCGGGCTGCTCATCACTGCGCGCACCGGCGTGTCGGGGCTCAGGCGCTCGGCCAGGACGCGGCTGCGCAGGTCGGTGTCGGTGACGATGCCGGGCGGCTCGTCCGTGATGAGCGCCGAGCTGCTTCCGGCCTCGCGCATGGCCAGGGCGGCCTCGGCCACTGTCGCCTCCGGGCTCACGGCGAGCGGCGGCCGGCTGACGAGCGCCCCGATCGGGGTGGTGAGGTCCTCGACGAGACGGGCGGCCTCCAGACCGCCCACTCCGTCGAGGGCCGGCTCGATCTGGCTGGTCGGTTCCATGGCCCCCGTGAGAGAGTGTAGAAGCGGAGAGTGTCCTTGTGCCGGAGCTAACATGACCTTTCCACCGCTTTTTCGCCAAGGAGAAGGACGCGCGTGAACCACGGTCGGAAGGGCGAGCGCCTGGTCGCCTTGGCGTTCCTCGGGTTCCTCCTCTTCGACTATCCGCTCCTGTCGCTGTTCAGCACGGAGGGCACGGTCGCCGGCGTCCCGGTGCTGTACGCCTACCTGTTCACGAGCTGGGGCGTGCTGATCGCGCTCATGGCCCTCGTGGTCCGCAAGTCGGAATGACCCTCTGCGGCTGAGTCGATGCTCGAGACCCCGGTCATCCTCGTCGTCTCCTTCGCGTATCTCGGCCTGCTCTTCGCCATCGCCTACTGGGGCGACAAGCGCGCCGCCGCCGGCCGCAGCATCATCGCGAGGCCGTCCATCTACGCTCTCTCGCTCGCCGTCTACGCCACCTCATGGACCTTCTACGGCAGCGTGGGGCGCGCCGCCAGCACCGGTGTGGGCTTCCTGCCCATCTACCTCGGCCCGACGCTCATGTTCGCGCTCGGGTGGGTCGTGCTGCGCAAGATCATCCGCATCAGCAAGGAGAATCGGATCACGTCGATCGCCGACTTCGTCGCCTCGCGCTACGGCAAGAGCACACTGCTCGGCGGGCTGGTGGCGGTCATCGCCGTCGTCGGGATCGTGCCCTACATCTCGCTGCAGCTGAAGGTGATCTCAAACACCTTCAGCATCCTGCGGGAGTACCCCGAGATCGTCTCCCCGAGCGAGCTCGGCTCCCCGTCGCTGTTCGCCGACACGGGCCTCTACGTCGCCCTGGTCCTGGCGGCGTTCACGATCGCGTTCGGCACCCGCAAGCTCGACGCGACCGAGCGCCACGAGGGGATGGTGGCGGCGATCGCCTTCGAGTCGGTCGTCAAGCTCGTGGCCTTCGTCTGCGTGGGGCTGTTCGTCACGTTCGGGGTCTTCGGCGGCTTCGGCGACCTGTTCGGGCGCGCGGCGGCACTCCCGCAGGCGGACGAGCTGTTCACGCTGGGCGGCCCCGACACCGGCTACATGAACTTCATGTGGCTGACCGTCCTGTCGATGCTCGCCATCGTGCTCTTGCCGCGGCAGTTCCAGGTCGCGGTGGTGGAGAACGTGGACGAGCGCCACGTGAGCAAGGCGATCTGGCTCTTCCCGCTCTACCTGCTCGCGATCAACGTCTTCGTGCTTCCGATCGCCCTCGGCGGGCTCGTGAGCTTCCAGGGCGCGGGCGTCGACGCCGACACCTTCGTCCTGGCGCTGCCGATGGCGGAGGGCCAGCAGGGCCTGGCGCTGTTCGCCTATCTCGGCGGACTGTCCGCGGCCACGGGGATGCTGATCGTCGAGACGATCGCGCTCAGCACCATGGTCTCGAACAACCTCGTGATGCCGGCGCTGCTGCGCGCGAAGGCGTCGCGCGTGACGGAGCGCAGGGACCTGAGGCGGCTCATCCTCGGCATCCGTCGGGCCGCCATCGTCGTCGTCCTGCTGCTCGGGTACGCGTACTTCCGCGCCGCCGGCGAGGCCACGGCGCTCGTCTCGATCGGCCTCGTGTCCTTCGCGGCCGTCGCGCAGTTCGCTCCGGCGGTGCTGGGCGGGATCTTCTGGAAGGGCGGGAGCAAGAGCGGCGCGCTCGTGGGGCTGAGCGCCGGCTTCCTGCTCTGGGCCTACACCATGCTCCTACCGTCGTTCGCGCGCTCCGGCTGGCTGCCCGAGAGCTTCTTGGAGGACGGGCCCCTCGGCGTCGAGGCGCTCAGACCGGAGCAGCTCTTCGGGCTCGCGGGGCTCGACGGAGTCTCGCACGCCATGTTCTGGAGCATGCTGGTGAACGTGGGCTGCTACGTCGGGGTCTCGCTGTTCTCGCGGCGGAGCGCCGCCGAGCACGGTCAGGCGGCGCTGTTCGT
>JBBPIL010000090.1:0-4975 GCA_038040365.1 Actinomycetota bacterium | reverse complement strand
GCTACCTGGAGGAGTTCGAGGTCGGCGCCGTCTACAAGCACTGGCCGGCCAAGACGGTCACCGAGGGCGACGACCACCTCTTCTGCCTCTTGACCATGAACCACCATCCCCTGCACCTCAACGACCTCTACGCGTCCCAGTCCCAGCAGGGGCGAAACGTGGTCGCAGGCCCTCTCGTCTACTCGCTGGCGTTCGGGATGTCGGTGAGTGACGTCTCTGGCAAGGCGATCGCCAACCTGGCGACGGAGGAGCTGAGCCACCCGGCGCCGGTGTTCCACGGCGACACCCTGTTCGCCGAGTCCGAGGTCCTCGACGTACGAGCCTCGGAGTCGAAGCCCGACCGGGGCATCGTGAAGGTCCATACCCGGATCTACAAGCAGGACGGGACGCTGGTCGCCGAGTTCAAGCGCACGGTCCTGGTGCCGCGAAGCCCCGAGGCGATCGAGGGTGGCGCCTCTGTGGGATGAACTGGTCCGTGACCGCGGCGGCACGTCGGTTGCCTCGCTCGCCGACGCCAACGCCGCGAAGCTGGCCGGCGCTCGCTTCATCGCGGTGCTGGCCCGCGGCGACGGTGTCCTGCCGGCCGTCGCCGCGCTCGAGCCGGCGCAGGCCGTCGCCCAGCTGACTGTGGGCGACACGGGACCGGTCGTCGCGCGCGCGGCCTACGCCAACCGCTTCCTGGAGCGGCTCCAGGCGAGCCACGTGGACCCGTACCTGCTCAAGGCGGGTCGCGTCGGCGGCAGCGACCCGAAGGGCTCGATCGGGATCAAAGAGGAGCACGCGGCGGCGATCCTCAACGCGGTCCTCGACGGCACTGTCGAGTGGGAGCCGGATCCCGACTTCGGCTACCGGGTGGCCGCCGAAGTGCCCGGCATCGACGGCAGCGACCGATTCCTGCTCATCCCTCGCTTCCTCTACGCGCGCACCGAGCGGGTCTACGAGTACGCCGCGGTGGTTCCCGAGCTGAAGCGCGAGCGGGTCGCGCGCCTCGAGGCGCTGGAAGGCCTCGACGCGGCGATCATCGACGCGGTTCGCTAGCTGGAACGTCGCTAGATCAGCTCGGCGACTGCCTCGAGCGCTCCGTCGAAGTCGGTCCCGGGCACGCCCCCCACGCACGGGGAGATCGCGCCGGCCTCCACGTAACGCTGCACCGCGGCCCTGACCTCCTCGGCTGGACCGATGCCGGCGAGCGCGCCGAGCATCTGGTCCGACAGCCCGGCCTTGGCGCGGTCCGTGTCGCCGGCCTGCATCCCCTCGTCGAAGGCCGCGATCTCGTCGCCGAAGCCGGAGCGCTCCAGCATCGAGCGGTAGAAGGGGAGGGACGCGTAGGTGACGAGGTCCCGGCGCATGGTGGTACGGGCGGCGTCCGGGTCGTCGGTGAGCGCCACGGGCACGGCCGCCACGACGTCGAAGCCGTCGAGCGCCTTGCCGGCCCGCTGGCGACCTTCCGTCACCTGGGGGACGACCACATCGCGGATGTAGCCGGGGTTGCAGAGCCACAGCATCACCCCGTCCGCGATCTCGCCGGCGAGGCGGAGCATGTTGGGGGAGAGGGCGGCGACGTAGATCGGCAGCGCCGGCCGCGGCTCATAGCCCATGAACTGGAACCTGGTGTTGAAGAACTCGCCCTGGGGCGGGGCCTCGCCGCGCAGGATCGCGCGCACGATGCCCACGTACTCGCGCATCTGGGTCACCGGCTTTTCGATCCTCGCGTCGTACCAATTCTCGACCGTGACCTGGTGGGAGACGCCCAGCCCCAGGACCATGCGCCCGCCGGAGAACTCGTCGATGGTCGCCGCCGCCTGTGCCATCGCCGCCGGCGTGCGCGCGAAGATCGGCACCACGCCGGTGCCGAGCCGGATCCGCTCGCTGACCGAGGCGTAGGTCGTCAGCAGGCTGAGCGCATCGCGGCCCGCGATCTGCGTCGTGTACGCCGCATCGAAGCCGAGCCCGTCGGCCCGCCGCACTCGGTCGAGCGCCGACTGCAGCGACTTCCCGGCGGAGATGAAGGCACCGATGCCCGGCATGCGGATGGACTTATATCGTCGGTCGATCGCCCGCGTGCCCCAGATCGTCGTCCAGGCCTCGACCCTCTCCGCCGCCGCGGAGGCCGTCTGGGCGCGAGCGGTGACGGCCGAGGGCATAAACGACGAGCTCCGGCCGCTGATGCGGATGACGATGCCCCCCTCGATGCGGGGCAAGACGATCGACGAAGTCCCGCTCGGCGAGCCGCTGGGGCGGAGCTGGATCCTGCTCTTCGGGTTGGTGCCGGTCGACTACGACGACCTCGAGCTGGCCGAGCGGGGCCCCGGCTTCCGCTTCCTGGAGCGCTCGACGATGCTGAGCATGAGCGCCTGGGAGCACGAGCGAACGGTTACCCCCGCGGGTGATGGCTGCGAGATCACCGACCGGCTCGCCTTCCAGCTGCGCCGTCCGCTGGCCGTGGTTCCCGGCTCCGCCCGGCTCGCGGGTGCGATCGTCGCCCGCCTGTTCGCCCACCGTCACCGCCGGCTGGCGACGTATTGGGCCGCGGCTCGCGCGACCCGGCCCTGATGGTGCTACCCGCGAAGCTTGGGGTGTCCCGACACCACCCCCTCCCGGAATGTGACCACAAATGTGGTCACAAATCGGGAGGGTGTTCAAGGGGCCCGCGAAGGCCGGGATTGGGGGATCGGCCACCGAGGAGCGGCGTTCACAACCTCCGTGGGCAGTACAGCTAGTGCGCCTCGTCGGCGGCGTGGGCGGGCGGGCGTGATTCCTCGGCGAGCGAGGTGATCTCCAGCGTCCCCCGGGCGGCATCCTCGAGCACGTCGATGGCCTCTTGCTCGGAGCGCGCGTAGAGCTCGACCAGCAGGTGAACGACGATCCGTTCCTCGTCGTGCTTGTGGAAGCGGACGTGGGTGAAGAACTCCCGCGTGCCCGAGCCGCCCAGCGAGCCGAAGGTGAGGCTGTCGGCGGCCTCGGGGCCGGAGCAGGTCTCGATCTGATCCTGGTCCACGGTCACCGTGCATGAGGCGACGAACGGCTTGCCGGCGACCATCCGCTCCCAGCGGTCCTCGACCGGGACGACCCGCCCGTCCTCGACCGTCAGGTGGGGCTGGTCGTGCATGCAGTCGAGGCACTGGACCACGGCTTCCTGGATCTCCTCGACTCGGTCGGCCGCCTCCCCGCTCTCGGGATCGACCTTGAGGATGGCGTCGTAGTGGACCTGGGCCTCGAGCCGCTGCGACCAGCAGCGGTAGCAGCGCAGCCAGGCGGTCTGGTCCCCGGAAAAGCCGTCGTTCATGCTCATTCAGCGTAGCTCGCCGCGGAGCAGGGAGTACGAGGCGGCGTCGCGCCGCAGTCCCTTGTTCACCAGGTACGAACGAAGCACCCCCTCGAGGGTGAACCCCGCCTGCTCGGCAACCCGCCGGGAGGCGGCGTTCTCGGGTTCGGCGTGGATCTCGATCCGGTCGACCGAGAGGTTCTCGAACGCCCAGCCGCTGAGCAACCGGACGGCCCGCGTCGCGAGGCCGCGTCCGCGGCTATCCCGCGCCATCCAATAGCCGAGCTCGCAACGTCCCTCCTGCTGATCGACGTGCACGATCCCGACTGAGCCCAGCAGCCGCCCGTTGCCGGGATCGACGATCAGCAGTCCGAGCTGCTCCCCCCGGGCGCGCTGCTCGGCCTCCTGCTCGAACCAGTTTCGCGCCTCCGACTCGCCGTAGGGCTCCGGGACCCTGGTCCAGCGTGGGATCTCCAGGTCCTGGCAGGCGGCGACGATGGCCGGCAGGTCGGCATCCGCCATCAGGCGGAGGCGCACCACCCCGTCGCTCAGGCCCTCGACCGGAAACTGGATCGGGCGATCGCCCACCGATCGCCGTGGTCAGGCGGGCTGCGTCGTTGTCGTCTCGGCCCGCTCGCTCACCAGCTCCGCGATGTCGCCCATGATCCGGTTGAGGTCGAAGTCCCTGGGCGTGTAGACGCGGGCCACGCCCGCCTCGACGAGCAGCGCCTCGGCGTCGGCCGCGGGGATGATGCCGCCGACCACGACGGGGACGTCGAGCCCCAGCTCACGCAGCAGCCGCACGGTCTCGGGGATCAGCTGGAGGTGGGAGCCGGAGAGGATCGAGAGGCCGACCACGTCGACGTCCTCGTCGCGCGCCGAGGCGGCGATCTGCTCGGGCGTCAGGCGGATCCCCTGGTAGATCACCTCCATGCCGACGTCGCGGGCGCGCACGGCGATCTGCTCGGCGCCGTTCGAGTGCCCGTCGAGGCCAGGCTTGCCGACCAGGATCCGTGGCCGGTGGCCGAGCAGCTCCGCCAGCTCGCCGATGCGAGCGCGCGCCGCCGCGAGCAGCTCGCCGTCGCCGCTCTCGGCGGCGGCGGCGACCCCGGTCGGGGCGCGGTAGTCGCCGAACACGTCACGTAGAACGCCCGCCCACTCGCCGGTCGTGGCGCCCGCCTTCGCCGCCTCGATCGTCGCCGGCATGATGTTCGCCGACTCGTTGCCGGCCGCCTCTGCCAGCCGCTCCAGCGCCCGATCGACGGCGCCCTGGTCGCGCTCGGCCTGCCAGCGCTCGAGCGCCTCCGCGCGCTCGCGCTCGACCTCGGGGTCGGGCGTCAGGATGCCGCCGTCGGCGCTGGCCGTCAGCGGCGAGTCCTCCGTCTCGGTGAAGCAGTTCTTGCCCACGACCTTGATCTCGCCCCGCTCGATCTTGGCCACCCGCTCCCGGTGCGACTCGACCAGCCGCGCCTTCATGTACGGCACCGCCTCGACCGCGCCGCCGTGCTCCGCCACGGTCGCCATTTCCTCCCGCGCGCCCTCGGCCAGCTCCCCGACCAGGCCGTCCATCACCAGCGAGCC
The DNA here is from genome assembly GCA_038040365.1 of Actinomycetota bacterium. Classification (GTDB taxonomy): domain Bacteria; phylum Actinomycetota; class Thermoleophilia; order Solirubrobacterales; family 70-9; genus AC-56. The sequence goes on along the minus strand of JBBPIL010000090.1, from coordinate 129 downwards.
CTCGAAGACGTCCGGGTAGTCGAGCAGGTCGGTCTCGTTGGCGAGGATCTGCTGGATCCGCAGGCTCCACTGCTGGTCCCACGGCCGCGGCAGGCCGAGCGCCTCGTTCCAGGCCGGGAGCTGGATCGC
>JBBPIL010000089.1:0-5068 GCA_038040365.1 Actinomycetota bacterium | reverse complement strand
GATGGCGTTCTGCTTCGTCGACCTGACCGGGTTCACGCGCTACACGGAGGAGGAGGGCGACGAGGAGGCCTTCGACCTCGTGGAGCGTTTCGTGGAGACCGTCGAGGCCACCCTGCCCGCCGAGGCGACGATCGTGAAGACGATCGGAGACGAGGTGATGATCGTCTCGCCCGATCCGGTGACGCTCACGGAGTGGGCGGTCGGCTTCCTGGCGCTGTTCCAGGAGCGACCCCAGCCGCGCGTCGGCGTGCACTACGGGCGTGCGGTCTATCGCGACGGCGACTACTTCGGCACCGAAGTCAACCTGACCCACCGCGTGGTCGCCCGCGCCCTCGGCGGCGAGGTGATGATCACCACCGCGGTCGTCGATGGGATCGGCAGCTCGGACTACCTCGAGTTCGACCCGATCGGCGAGGTCGAGTTGAAGGGCTTTCCCCAGCCAGCGGAGCTGTTCGTCGCCAGGCCCCGGGGGTCCGACGTAACGCCCGACAGGATCACCTCCGACTGAAGATCCGCGGCCACGGGTCGTAAGATCGCCCGCATGGGGCCCGTGGGCAAAGACGATGCGCTTGGCGCCCTGGCCGAGGTCGTGCGTCGGAGCGGACTCATCGACCCGATGTCCTCGGGGGTCGTGCTGGTCTCCGGCGGCGCCGATTCCGCCTGCGCGGCCGCCGGGCTGGCCCGTGCGATCGGGCCGGCGAGCGTGCATGCGCTGCACGTCAACTACGGTCTTCGCCAGTCGGCCGATCGCGACGAGGCCGTCTGCCGCGACCTCTGCTCGCGGCTCCGCATCGACCTCCACATCGAGCGGCCGAAGGGCCTGGCGGGAAACCTCCAGGCTGCGGCGCGCGAGACTCGCTACGCCGCCGCCGAGCAGCTCCGCGCGCGCACGGGCGGCGACTGGATTGCGACCGGTCACACGCGGACCGACCTCGCCGAGACGGTGCTGTACCGCCTTGCCGTCTCGCCGGGAACGCGAGCGCTCCGCGGCCTGCCGGCGCACAGCGGGCGCGTCGTGCGGCCGCTCCTGGAGCTAGAGCGTGCCGAGACGCGCCACCTCGCAGCCGAGGCCTGCCTGCCATTCGCCGACGACGAGACGAACCTCGAGCTCGACTTCGCGCGCAACCGGGTGCGCGCGGAGGTGCTGCCGGTGCTGCACGAGCTGAGCGGGGCGGCCCAGCGGAACATCGCCGAAACGCAGGCTGAGCTGGTCGAGGAGGCGCATCTCCTGGAGCGGGTCGTGCTGGAGGCGCTCGAGGTGGCCGGCGCCGGCGCCGGCGCGGTGGCGATCCGGGCCGATGCGCTGGAGGGCTCGGAGCCCGCCTTGCGGCGCCTCGCGTTGCGAGCGCTCGCGGAGCGCGCCAGCGGACGCGCGGTCCCGCTTGGACGGCGGCGCTCGGAGCAGATCATGCGCCTTGCGGCCCTTCCCGAGGGGGGCGAGGTCGACGTGGGGCACGGCGTGCGGGCGATCTGCGAGCACGGATTGATTCGCTTCCTGGCCTCCTCCGAGGCCGACGCCGCACCAGAGCCGGTCTCGCTGCGGGTTCCCGGTAGCTGCCGGTTCGGGCGCTGGGAGGTTCGGGCGGAGGTCCGCCCGGGCCCGGTCGAGCCGGCGGGCCCGGACCTGGCCACGCTCGACGCAGAGGCCCTCGGCGAGGAGCTCGAGGTGCGCACATGGAGAGAGGGCGACCGCATGCGGCCGCTCGGCATGAATGGCACAAAGAGCCTCCAGGACCTGTTCACCGACGGCGGCGTGCCGCGCTCGTTGCGGCACCACCTGCCCGTGGTGACGGCGGCCGGCCAGGTCGTCTGGGTCGCCGGGGTGGCCGTCTCGGAGGACTTCCGCCTCGGTCCGCAGGCCCGCGAGGCCGCGGTGCTCACCGCACGGGTATTGGATTGATGGACGACCCGGCGATCGGCGAGGTGCTGGTCTCAAGCGAGGATTTACAGCGTCGGGTCACCGAGCTCGGCGCCGAGATCAGCAGCGACTATGAGGGACGCGATCTGGTGATGATCGGGGTGCTGAAGGGAGCGGTGCTGTTCATCGCCGATCTGATGCGGCACCTGACCGTGCCCTGCGAGGTCGACTTCATGGCCGTCTCCAGCTACGGCTCCGCGACCGACTCCTCCGGCGTGGTGCGGATTCTCAAGGACCTCGAGGCTCCGATCGAGGGCCGCGACGTGCTGATCGTCGAGGACATCCTCGACTCGGGGCTGACGCTCCAGTATCTGGTCCGCAACCTCCGCGCCCGAACCCCCGGCTCGCTCGAGGTCTGCGCCCTGCTCACGAAGCCGGCCCGGCGTCGGGTCGAGCTGCCGATTCGATACGTGGGGTTCGAGATCCCGAACCGCTACGTGATCGGCTACGGGCTCGATTACGCACAGCGCTACAGGAACCTGAGCTACGTGGCGGCGTTGAACGAGCAGCACCAGTAGAAGGGGCCGCACGCCAACCCGGCGAAAAGACCCTGGTACGCTGATCTCAAACGTTGCCGGGGCTCAGGCAACCCCTTGATGATGCGCAAAACAACCCCTTGATGATGCGCAAAACCCGCCAACATCCACACGCCCGGTGCCTACCGGCGAAGCCGGTCGCCGCGCTCGTTGACTGATCCGCGATGAGGCGATTCTTCCGCAGCGCCGCCTTCCCGATCCTGATCGTGATCGTGCTCGCGTTCTTCGCGCAGCGGCTGCTCAACAACAACCCGCCGGAGACGCCGCCGAAACTGAGTGAGTTCGAGGCCCAGGTCAAGAGCGACCCGAACGCCTTCGACGAGGTCATCTTCCAGCCGAAGAGCAACACGATCAAGGTCAAGCCGACGAACGCCGACGAGTACTCGATCGGCTATCCGGACAACTACGAAAAGACGCTGATCAGGACCTTCAAGCGCCACCACGTCGATTTCAACGCCGAGGGCACGGGCGGCTCGGGCTTCCTCTCGATCCTCACCTACATTCTCCCGTTCCTCCTCTTCTTCGGCTTCTGGATCTTCCTGATGAACCAGATGCAGGGAGGCGGCTCGCGGGTGATGAGCTTCGGCAAGTCGCGCGCCAAGCGGATGTCGGTCGACGCGCCGAAGATCACCTTCCGCGACGTCGCCGGGGTCGACGAGGCGGTGCAGGAGCTTCAGGAGATCAAGGAGTTCCTCGAGAACCCGAAGCGGTTCCAGGCGCTCGGGGCCCGGATCCCCAAGGGGGTGTTGCTCTACGGGCCCCCCGGCACCGGGAAGACCCTGCTCGCCCGCGCCGTGGCGGGCGAGGCGGGCGTGCCGTTCTTCTCGATCTCGGGGTCCGACTTCGTCGAGATGTTCGTCGGCGTCGGGGCGAGCCGCGTCCGCGACCTGTTCGAGCAGGCTAAGCAGAACTCGCCCTGCATCATCTTCATGGACGAGATCGACGCCGTGGGGCGCCACCGCGGCGCCGGCCTCGGCGGCGGCCACGACGAGCGCGAGCAGACGCTGAACCAGCTCCTCGTCGAGATGGACGGCTTCGAGATGAAGGACAACATCATCCTGATCGCCGCCACCAACCGGCCGGACATCCTCGACCCGGCGCTGCTGCGGCCGGGCCGCTTCGACCGCCAGATCGTCGTCGACCGCCCCGACCGCAAGGGCCGCAAGCAGATTCTCGATGTCCACACGCGCGGCAAGCCGCTGGCCAAGGAGATCGACCTCGACGCGCTCGCCGGTCAGACGCCGGGCTTCACCGGGGCCGACCTCGCCAACCTGATCAACGAGGCCGCCCTGCTCACTGCGCGCACGGGCAAGCGCGAGATCACCATGGACGAGCTCGAAGAGGGGATCATGCGGGTGATCGCCGGCCCCGAGAAGAAGAGCCGGGTGATGAGCGAGAAGGAGCGGCTGGTCACCGCGTACCACGAGCTCGGCCACGCGATCGTCGGCCACCTCCTGCCCAACTGCGACCCGGTCCACAAGGTCTCCATCATCAGCCGCGGCCAGGCGCTCGGCTACACGATCTCCCTGCCCACCGAGGACAAGTTCCTGACCACTCGCGCCGAGCTCACCGACACGATGGCGATGACGCTCGGCGGCCGCGCCGCCGAGGAGATCGTCTTCAGCGAGATCACCACCGGCGCCTCCAACGACCTCGAGAAGGTGACCGAGACCGCGAAACAGATGGTGATGCGCTACGGGATGTCCGAGCGGCTCGGCCCGCGGGTATTCGGCCACGATCGCTCCATGCCCTTCCTCGGCCGCGAGTTCTCCGCCGAGCCCGACTACTCGGACGAGATCGCGCGCGAGATCGACGACGAGATCCGCCGCTTCGTCGAGGAGGCCCACCAGACGGCCAAGGACATCCTCGCCGAGCGCCGCGAGAGCCTGGACCGGATCTCGAAGATGCTGCTCGAGCGTGAGACGATCGACGCCGAGGAGTTCGTGAAGCTGCTCGAGGGCGGCTCCGAGGAGGAGGTCTTCGGCGAGGCCGAGGAGGAGGAGAAGGTGCCCGAGGCTCCGGCGGAGCCGGAGAAGGGCACACAGCGCGAAGGGCCGCGGCCCGTGCCGCGCCCGCGTCCGGGCTTCGCCGGCAGCGCCGAGATGCGGGCCGACCCACCCGATCACTAGCGCCGCGGCCCCACCCCTGCATCAGCCCGCCGCCTTCGGGTATCAATAGCTGGAATGGCTGGGACGACGACCCAGATCCGGGCGGGGGTCGTGATCGCGGACCGCTACCGCGTCATCGACCGCCTCGGCCACGGAGGGATGGCGACCGTGTTCCTCGCCGAGGACCTGGTGCTGTCCCGGCAGGTGGCCGTGAAGCGGCTGCATACGGCGGCCGCGGAGGGGGGCGCCGAGCGTTTCAAGCGTGAGGCTCAGCTCGGGGCGGCACTCAACCACCCGAACATCGTCGCCGTGTACGACACGCTCTCCGGCCCGGACGGGGTGCTGATCGTGATGGAGTACGTCCCCGGCCAGCCGCTCTCGGGGCTGATCGCGGCCGGAGCCGTGGAGCCGGATGAGGCGATCCGAATCCTGCGAGGCGTCGCCCACGGCCTCGACTACGCGCATCTCCGCGGGGTGGTCCACCGCGACGTGAAGCCCGCCAACAT
>JBBPIL010000088.1:0-5128 GCA_038040365.1 Actinomycetota bacterium | reverse complement strand
TCAACAATAAGGACACCACCTCCTCCCGGAATGGATCGGCCGTTCCGTTCTCGCCACCGGCGGTGTCTCAACGGGCAAGACCGAAAAAGTTGCATTTCAACCACGAAAGGCCTAAGGAGGCAATGTGATGACGAACCACAAGGTCGGAACCCAGGAGGAGTTCGATGCGGCCCGCGAGGAGCTGCTCGCGGAGGAGAAGGAGCTCACCCGCCGTAGCGACGAGCTCGCGCGGAAGCGGCGGGAGCTTCCCTGGGTGCCGGTCGAGAAGGAGTACAGCTTCGAGACCGTCGAGGGGACGAAGACCCTGACCGAGCTCTTCGACGGTCGCTCGCAGCTGCTCATCTACCACTTCATGTTCGGCCCGACGTACGAGGCGGGCTGCACCGTCTGCTCCTCGATCACCGACACCATCGATCCGAACGCGGTCCATCTAGCGGCAGCTGACGTGACCATGCTGCTCGTCTCCCGGGCCCCAGTCGAGAAGCTCCAGGCCTACAAGAAGCGGATGGGCTGGGGCCTGGACTGGGCCTCAGCCGGCGGCAGCGACTTCAATCGCGACCTCGGATTCACCCACACCGAGGAGGAGCTGCGCCCCTTCCTCGAGGGCGACATTCCCCCGACCGTGAAGCAGATGGCCGAGCGTTCTGGGACCGACGTCGCGGGCTATGTCGCGGAGGGCCCCGGGCTGAGCGCGTACGCGCTCTCGGACGGGACGGTCTACCAGACATACGTCACCACCGCGCGGGGACTCGAGCCGGCGATGGCCTACTACGGCTTGCTCGACCGCACGCCGATGGGTCGCAACGAGGGCGGCGATCGACCCTTCTGGCTGCGGCGGCACGACGAGTACGAGACAACCTGACGCGGCTTCTCCTTCGCGCGACGAGGAGCGGGGATCGAGCGACAACCCGCTCTTCGACGGGACCTCGCCGATGGTCGAATTTCGACGTCATGGACGTCGGAATTCGACCTGGGCCATCTCGTTGCGACGAGGATTTCGCTTGCCCGCACGCTCAAAGTCGCGTAGGGTCGTAGGAACGATTGTGTTGACCGACGGAGAGGACGGGTCATGCCGGACTGGCGAATGAAGGGGAATTACCTCAAGAACTGCAACTGCGTGCCGAGCTGTTCGTGCGACACCTCTGGATTCCCGTCGCCGCACGACAATTGCGAGGGCGTCGTCGGCATGCTGATCGAGGAGGGACACTTCGACGGGGTTGACTTGAGCGGCTGCAAGTGGGCGGGCACGGTGTATTGGCCCGGCGCTCTACACGAGGGCAACGGCACGATGGAGGTGTTCATCGACGAGGGCGCCAGCGAGGAGCAGCGCGATGCGCTGGGTCAGATCCTGAGCGGCAGCGCCGGCGGCACGTTCTTCGAGATCATCGCGTCGATCATCACGACGCTGCACGGCCCGTATTTCGTTCCGATCGACTTCAAGTTCGACAAGGGTGAGCGTCGTGCGCACCTGTCGGTTCCCGGCTATGTCGAGACCACGTCGGAGCCGTTGACGATCCCGGCGACCGACGAGGTGCAGCGCGTGATCGTGCAAATGCCTGGGGGCTTCGAGTACAAGGAGATGGAGGTCGCCCAGACGGGCACGCTGAAATCGACCGGCGACGTCAAGTTCGATCACAGCGGCACGCACAGCTCGCTGGCGGAGGTGGATCACACGCCCGCGGGCCTCGCGGCCTGAGCTGCCCCTCCTTCGGGAAGCGGACGATAGGTCGAATCAGTCCGTCATTCGGCTCTGTGAAGTGACCTGACCGCGGTGCTGCTACCAGCTGAGCGGAGAGCAGCAGTGTTAGCCGGCGCTACCGCTTTCACGCAAAGCGGGAGCGATCCGCTCCGAATCTCCCAGGCCTGTTCAGCGCCAACCTCGCTTTTCGAGCGGGCCCGATCGAATGCCGCGGCGGCCTCGTGTTCGGCGCCCTCACCCCGCCGGTCGCGCCGGACCTGCCAGAGGATCGTGCCCCCTACTACCAGCAGGGGCGCGAGGTAGATCAGGATCTCCCACCAGTGACCGGCGCCGAGGTGAGCAAGGACGATCATCGCGCGACCTCTCCTCGCGTGTCTCGCTCGGCTGATCCGCGGCCATCACGCGCCTCCTCCAACAACGGGTGGTCGCGTCAATCCGACCACAGATCCGTGACTGGCGCAAGGGGGAGCGACGCCGCGGGCGCCGCGCCTGGTGAAAGCGGCCTCGGTCGGCCCGCGAAGGCGGGGCATGCACCAGATCGCTCACGGGCTCTGAGCCGGGGTAGCGAAGGGATCGCGCTCGGGCGGGACGAACTTGTATTCCGGGACACCCGGACCGCGAGACACCGAGACCATCTCGAAGCGATAGAGGTGCCGCTCGCCCGCTTCGTCGGGCCAGACGACCTCGCACGGCCACTTGCCACACTCGCCAGGGGGATCGACCTCCTCCACGGTCAGATCCCGCTGATCCGCAAGGGGGCCGTCCAAGGCGGTCGCCGGGTGCAACGGCACGCCAGCAGCCTAGATGGTCAGGTGACCAGCCTGGCGGCTCGCGGGGGACGCAGCCGGGCGGCGGCCTTCACAGCCAGCATAGGTGCCCGCTGGCCAGCGCGGACCCCGCGCTGAAGTTCCGAGATGCGCTCTACGTAGATCGTTTTAGCGCGGTGGCTCCCGCGCTCCTTCGCCTTGATCCTTCCCTTCTGGCCCCGCGTCGGGATCGATCTCGGCAGCATGCTCGGCATGGTCACGGGCCGTTTCCCGTTCGCGCTCAGCGCTGCGCGATCGCGACTCGGCCTCAGCCGCCTCCCTGCGTGCCCGCGCGCTCTGTTCGTCAGCGCTTGCGGCCTCCTTGTCGGCTTCGAGCTGACGCAGCTCCGCCTCTTCGCGGTGCTCGCCGGCGATCTGGCGGCGGTCGTCTAGCTTCCGGTCGCGGGTCCTCTTCAGCGCCGCAGCAAGCAAGGCGACTACGATCACAGCGCCGATCACGATTAAAACAACTGCGATTGTGCTCACGACTCAGTCCCCTTTCATTGACTGTATTGAGCAGCTTATGGGGCCCAAGCGGGATCCGCCCCCTTGGTGTCGGTATTCGAGGGGGCACGTCTGTCTTCACGACACGTATGGGAAGGGCAGCCAGGTTTGAAAGCGTGGCCTGTACGCGCCGCTCCCGTGGCGGCCCGATCAAACGCTTCTCCCTTCCCGCGACGACGACGGCGAGGCAGACAAGAAATGAGGCCATGCGCACGGGTCCAAAGAACGGGGGATGGCGCGTCATCACGGAATGGATCGTGACCGGACGACAGCCCTCGATCTCGAGGGGGTGGAAGGCGCATACTCACTCACCCTCAATCCACGGCAATGGTCTCCGAGAAGTCTTTCGGCGGTCGGACGGCATATATTTCACCGGACATGCGGTTCGGTCTCCTCCTTCTCTACCTCGCGGTCGGTGTCCTGGTCGCGGCAGGCATCATCGGCAGCGAAGGCAACTACTTCTCGGGTCTGAGCACCCTCGAGGAGACCGCCGAGATGGTCCTCGCAGTCCTTCTCTGGCCGCTGGTACTGCTCGACGTGAACGTCAACATCGGGGACATCAACATCGGCGGCGGCAAGTAATCGTCGGCGCTGAGGCGCGAACGCAACTACGGGCGCGCCTGGCCTCCGAGACTACCTGCCGCTAGGTCAGGACTCGATTCAAGCTAGAGCTTTTCCTCTAGCTCAGCCGCCTTAACGTCGTGACGGCCGGCGCTTTGGCCCTCGCGGAAAATCTGTTGCTCCGCTTGCGTGGCGCGCGTGCCCAGCTCCTCGGCGCGGGCGGCCTCCTCCTCGGCCAAGGCGGCGTGCTCGGTGGCTTCCCGACGCAGAGCCTCGGCTTCCGGGCCCAGTTCTTGAGCCTTGGCGCTGGGCGTCTGCCTCTTGATGGTCTCCGGTGGCTTCTGAAGCCAGTCGCTCGCGAAGGACCTGTCTCTGCTCCACGCGGCGTCGGACATTAACCGCCACAAGAGCCAAAACTAGGTCAGCTGTCGCAGCAGGAAGCGGCCGCTAGGGCGGGTGAAAGGATCGCTCCCTCTGGGTTGGCTCTCACTGGATTCCGGCTTTCGAGGCTCGCCGGATCACGGGAGAAACCGATTTGCGCCCAGCCTTGCTTAGCAAGTGGCCAGGATTGAGGGTCCGTCAGAAGATCCGTCGTGCCAGGTAGATCACGAGAAGCACCAGGATGATCACCACAAGAATTGTCACCAGAGACATATCTGTTCCTTTCGCGAGGTCGCCTGATCTTGCCACGTCGCCCACGAGAGGGTCGGGGGGTCAGCGGGGCACAGGGAAGGTCGGACCGTCATGCCGCAAAACTTAGCCGCTGGACTATCCGCGCGTCGTCGCGAGAAACGAATCGGGCCGTCTATCGGATCTGTGGGAGACCCAAAAAACCAGGGCCGAAAGGTCGCTGGTCAACCCAGTCGCCCCGACTGATTCGAAGCCGGCTTCAAGAGGGTGCACACCCGGGTTAGGATGCCCTCACCCTGGAAGGCGACAGAGAGTTCGCGACCTATCTCAAGGACCACCTGGCGGGCTCGACCGGGGGAGTTTCGCTGGCCCGGCGGATGGCGGACACCGCGCAGGATGGGACGGCGGGCTTCCAGGAAGGCGAGGCGAGGGAGTTGGCGAAGATCGCCGAGGAGATCGAGGCGGATCAGGAAACGCTACTCGCCATCATGGATCGCCTCGACGTGCCCCCCAGCCGCTTCAAACGGGCGGGGGCCTGGATCGGGGAGAAGCTCGCGCGCTCCAAGCTCAGGGCCTCCTCGCCGTGGGGCCGGGTGCTGCAGTTCGAGAGCCTGATCATGGGCGTGACCGGCAAGATGAAGCTCTGGCGATGCTTGCACGAGGTCGCCGACAGCGACGCGCGTCTTCAGAAGCAGGAAATCCAAACCCTGCTTGACCGCGCCGAAGACCAGCGGCGGCGGCTTGAGAAGCTTCACGAGGACACAGCCCACAGTCTCGGATGACCCCGAGGCGCTGCTGGACCAGGTGATGCTGGCTCCTGGTCGCTTTCCCCAGTCACACGCCCGGATGACGGGCGAATCCTCGCCCGCTAGCTGTCCTGCCCATGGACGTTGTGAACGCGGCTGATCGGCGGCCGGTCACCCAGCGA
>JBBPIL010000087.1:0-5841 GCA_038040365.1 Actinomycetota bacterium | reverse complement strand
TGACCTCGGCCTCCTTGCGGCCCATGAAGCGCTTGATCGAGAAGATCGTGTTCTCCGGATTCATCACCGCTTGGCGCTTGGCCACAGTGCCGACCAGGCGGTCACCGGAGTCGGTGAAGGCCACGACCGATGGGGTCGTGCGGCCTCCCTCGGCGTTCTCGAGCACGGTCGATTCGCCGCCCTCGAGCACGGCTACGCAGGAGTTGGTCGTCCCGAGATCGATGCCGATAGTCTTTGCCACTGGTCGCTCCTTCTAAATAGCTCCTACAAGAAATCTGAGTCCCAGGCTAGCAGATGTCCCATGAGGTTCAAAGGGTACGGATTAGCTTGGCCCGGGCTAGCGACGAAGTCGCGGTGGATGCGGAGGTGCCTGCCGGGTCAGGTTGGCGCCCCAGCCCGACGGCGGCGCAGCCGAAGGCGAGCCGCCGTCGGAGTGGTGTTGGTTTCAGGGACCGGGGATGTACTGGACGTTGTCGGCCACGAACTTGGCGACGGCCTTGGCCTGAGCGCCCTGGAGGATCCCCTTCGGCATCCTGCCCTCGAACCCCCGGGTGACTGCGATGTAGACGCGCTTCCTGTTCGTGTTCACCGCGTCGGCGCTCTTCGCCGCGTTGCCGAGCAACAGGTCCAGGTCTGGCCCGACGACTCCCTCGGTGCCGGCCGCCGCGAGGGTGTGGCAGGCGCCGCAGTTGATCTGGAACAGCTCGAGGCCCTGCTGATCTGAGGCCGAGACGGAGCCCGCTGGCGACGCGTCGCTCGACCCCTCCTTGGCGAGCGCCCAGAAGGGCAGCACAACGAGGCAGATGACCGCGAAGATGCCGAAGATGACGAAGGGCCGCTTGCTCATTCGCTTCCGCCGACGCCGCTCGGAGCTGGCGCCGAGATACTAACGGCCACGCCGCCGCCGCCGGTAAAGTGGCCGGCGCCTGGGGTGGAGGGTCGATTTGGGATTCCGGGCGGCCTTCGATATACCTAAGTTCGAGTGCTGGATCCGGTCATAGCAGCGCGAGAGGAGAATCGCTATCCGCGAACGAGTACAGATGGCTACCCACGAACGAGTGCCGCAGCCCACCCGTGCGGAGCGCGCGGTGGCCGACCTGCTGCCGATCGGCGCGGACGACGAGACCGCCCGCGCGGCGCTGGAGCGCGTCCCCATGTGGTTTCACACCTTCTCGCTCGACGGGGGCGCCCTGTACACGCCGGGGGTGGCGCGCGACCACCGCTACCGCATTCCCCTCCTGCCGGACGACCTCAGCGGCAAGAGCGTGCTCGACGTAGGTACCTTTGACGGCTTCTATGGCTTCCTCGCCGAGGCTCGGGGGGCGCGGCGCGTGGTCGCGGTCGACAACGAGCAGTACCGCGACTGGGTGCTCGCTCGATGGGGCGCCGAGCTCGAGGGCGGCGAGGGCTTCCGCACGATCGCCGAGCTGCTGGACTCCGCGGTCCAGTACCGGCGACTCGACGCGTTCGAGCTCGACCAGCTCGACGAGTCCTTCGACGTGATCTTCTGCTTCGGGATCTTGCACCGGGTCGAGAGCCCGCTCGGCCTGCTCAAGGTGCTGCGCCGCCGGCTCGCGGGCCGCGGTTACGTCCTCCTGGAGACCTACGGGGTTGCCAACCGTGAGCTGGAGCACGAGGCGGCGATGCACGTCTGCGAGGCGGGCGAGGTGTACGCCCGCGACGACTATGTCTACTGGGGCTTCACCGGCGAGAGTCTGGCTCGCCTCGCCGGCCACGCCGGGTTTGACCGGGCGGAGATCGTCGACAAGCCGGTGATCGACGGTCACCCACGGATCATCGGCACGCTGATCGCCGGCGAGTGACACGGTCACAATTGCGTAACACCTGACACGGTCACACTCGCGTAACACCGGCGGGGCCGGCGTTTAGTCCCATATTCGTATGTCAACCCCCCCGCTCTACGCACACCGCCTGGGCCGTGCCTATGGGCCCGACTCATCGGCCACGGCCCTGGCCGGCTCGTTGGCGGCCGGGGTCGACGGCCTCGAGACCGACGTCTGCGCGACCTCGGACGGCGAGCTGGTCCTCCTGCACGATCCGCTCCTCACGCTGGGCACCACGCTCGACGGCTGGGCGCATCAGCGCAGCGCCGCCGAGATCCTCGGTGCTCGGATCCTCGATCGTGACCGCGAGCCGACGGCCGAGCGGCCGCTGACGCTGGACGAGCTTCTCGCCGCCACCCCCGGCGACCTGCCGATCCAGGTCGAGGTCAAGGCGCACGCGGACCCGGAGCTTGCGCGCCACACCGCGCAGATCCTCTGCGAGCGCTACCGGGGTGGAGAAGAGCGCCGCCGCCTCGAGCTGATCAGCTTCCACTCGGCGGCCTGCGCCACGGCGGCGGCTTACGGCTTGCGATCGCGCCTCGTGGTCTGGGCCGAGTACGCGCCGGAGGCCCTCGCCGCGTGGGCCGTGAGCCGTGGGGTCACGGGGGTATCGGTCGAGCACTTCCTGCTGGCGCCGAAGCTCGTCGCGGTGTTTCGCCTCGCCGGCCTGAGCGTCAGCACCGGCACCGTGAACGACCCCGAGTTGCTTGCCCGGGTCACCGAGCTGGCGCTCCCGGACGCGGTCTGCACCGATCGTCCGGCCGAGCTCCGCGCCGAGGCGCTGAGGCTGGAGGAGGCACCGTCAACCTCAGCACTTCTCGACGCGGAACCCGCGCCGGCGGCGCACCCAGCTATTTGACCCCAGTCTCGGAGGCCTGGCGCCGCATCGTGGCGAGCCGTCGCCAGTAGGGGCACATGCGGCGCAGCGCGCACTCGTCGCACCGCGGCCTCGGCCGGCAGACGGCGCGGCCGTGGCGGATCAGATTGATGTGCAGCTCGTAGGCGTCCTCGGAGTCGATCACACGCAGGATCTCGTCATGCGCCTGGTCGAACGAGGCGCGGTCGCGAATCAGCCCCAGGCGCCCACCGACTCGGTGGACGTGCGTGTCCACCGGGATCTCGGGAAGCCCGAAGGAGAAGAGCAGGACGCAGGCGGCCGTCTTGCGTCCCACTCCGGGAAGGGAGGTCAGAAAGTCGAGCGCCTCGTCGCGCGGGGCGTCGCGCAGCCACGAGAGATCGATTGGGTCGCCGCAACTGCGCAGCGCCCCCTGGATTCGCGGAGCCTTCGTGACCGAGAGCCCGCCCGCCCGGATCGCTTCGGTGACCTCCGAGACCGGCGCGTCCCGAACCTCCTCCCAGGTGTCGAACCGCTCGCGCAGGCGCCCATAGGCCGCGTCGCGGTTGGTGTCGCTGGTGTTCTGGGAGAGAATCGTGTTCACCAGTTCGTGCACGGGGTCGCCGTGTGGATGGTTGACCGGCCGGCCGTAGAGCTGGCGCAGCCGGTCGCGGATCGCGCGGACACGACGCTTCTCAGGGCGCTTCCAGCTCATCTCAGACCTACCTTGGCAGGTGTGCTCCCGCGGGCGGCGAAAGTCGTGGCCCGGCACCCGACGCGTCGCCATCTACAATCTCACCACTCCGTGCCCCGTCTCGTTCACACCGTGCCCCGCTTGGTCCGCGGTCTCGGCCGGCGCCTGCCTCGTGGCTGGGGTGACCTGCTGCGCCAGTTCGCGTTCTTCTTCGTTGCCTACCAGGGCTACCAGCTGGTGCGCGGAATCGCCGATGGCCGGGATGCCGTGGCCCTGGCCAACGGCGTCCACGTGATGGAGCTCGAGCGCTCGCTGGGCGCCTTCTTCGAGCCGGGCTTCCAGCAGGCGTTCCTCCCCCATCAATGGGTGATCGAGATCGCCAACTGGATGTACTTCAACAGCCACTTCGTGATCACGATCTCGTTCCTGGCCTGGCTCTACCTGTTCCGCAACGAGAACTTCAACTTCGTCCGCAACATGTTCATGGTCGCGATGGGCATCGCCCTGCTCGGCTATGCGCTGTTCCCCACCGCTCCGCCGCGCATGTTCCCGAGCGCGGGATTCACGGACACGATCGCTGCCTTCACGAACATGAACCAGGACTCCTCCTTCAACAGCGTGATGGTCAACCCCTACGCAGCCGTGCCCAGCATGCACATCGCCTTCTCGCTGATGATCGCCATCCCCGCGATGAGCCTCGTCCGCAGCATCTGGGCGCGCGCGATGTGGTCCGGGTACCCGTTGGTCGTCTTCTTCGTGATCACGGTCACCGCGAACCACTACTGGTTCGACGCCGCCGCGGGAGCCGCCGTGGCCTGCCTGGCGGCGGTCTCGGCGCATCAACTCGCGCGCCTGCGCCCGCAGGCCTGGTCCTGGCGGGGCGAGGCGGCTGACGAGGCGCCCGCCTGACGTCGGCAATCCGGCCGCCTCTCCGTAGTAGCGTCCCAAGCCATGCTGCCCCGGGCTAGCGACTAAATCGCGAATCATGAGTGTGGACCTGCCGCCCCACTCGCCCCCTGAACCGGCGGCCCCAAGAGGCGGAGCCGAGGGGGACGCCGGAGTGGTGTCGTTTCGCGCCTACGCACGTGGCCGGCTGATCGAGTCGCGCCTGACGCCGAACGCGATCTCGCTCAGCGGCCTGATCCTCAACCTGGCCGCCGCGGTGCTGGTTACCCAGCGGCTTTTCTTCCTCGCCGGCGTCTCCTTCATCGTCGGGTCGGTGATGGACACGCTCGACGGGCGGTACTCGCGCATGTCGGGCAAGGGGACGATGTTCGGCGCCTTCCTCGACTCGACCCTCGACCGGATCGAGGAGGGGATCGTGTTGACCGCCGTCGCCTGGTACTTCGCCGACAGCGGCAACGCGATCGCCGCGTCGGCCTGCGTGATCACGGTGCTTGGCTCGCTGATGGTCTCCTACACCCGCGCGCGCGCCGAGGCGCTTGGGGTGGAGTGCAAGGTGGGTATCGCCACCAGGCCGGTCCGGGTGGTCATCCTTTCGATCGGGCTGGTGTTCGCAAAGGGGGCGGGAGTGCTCGACATTGAGCTGCTCGCCCCGTCCATCTACGCTATGGGGGCGCTCACGGCGATCACTGTGGGGCAGCGCGTGTGGCACGTGCGGCGCCAGCTCAGTGCCCTGGAAGAGGTGTAACCCAAGAGCGGCTTGGGCGGTAGTAGGAACCCGACCCCGCCGCGAGGAGGACTTTGCACGCAATGAGCACCGAACACGAAGCAGGACACGATGGCGCCAGCACCAACGGCCACCGCATCGACGACGGCAAGGTTCGCGTCGCGATCGTGGGCGTCGGGAACTGCGCCAACGCGTTCGTCCAGGGCGTCACCTACTACAGGGACGCCGACCCCGCCGAGCTGGTCCCCGGCCTCATGCACGTCGACCTCGGCGGCTATCACGTGCGCGACATCGAGTTCGTCGCCGCATTCGACATCGACTCGGAGAAGGTCGGCAAGGATCTCTCGGATGCGATCTGGTCGGGCCAGAACGACACGATCAAGTTCGCCGACGTGGCGCCGCTTGGAGTGCCCGTGCACCGGGGCATGACCCATGACGGGCTCGGCAAGTATCTGAAGGAGAAGATCACCAAGGCGCCCGGCCCAACCGACGACGTGGTCGGCATTCTCCAAGACAAGAAGGCCGATGTGCTGGTCTGCTACCTCCCGGTCGGCTCCGAGCAGGCGACCAAGTGGTACGTCGAGCAGGCGCTGAAGGCCGGCGTCGGGTTCGTCAACTGCCTGCCCGTGTTCATCGCTCGCGAGGACTACTGGGCCGGGCGCTTCCGCGAGGCGGGCCTGCCGATCATCGGCGACGACATCAAGTCGCAGGTCGGCGCCACCATCGTCCACCGTCAGCTGGCGCGTCTGTTCCACGACCGCGGCGTGCGCCTCGAGCGCACCTCGCAGCTCAACGTCGGCGGCAACATGGACTTCTACAACATGCTCGAGCGCGAGCG
>JBBPIL010000086.1:0-6065 GCA_038040365.1 Actinomycetota bacterium | reverse complement strand
CGCGCTTCTGCGAGCCACAGGTGGCGGCCGAGATCGGCGCCGCGCTCAAGCGCCAACTCGAGGTCGTCGGCGTGTTCGTCAACCCGACCCTGGGGCAGCTCGCCACGGCCGCCGAGGACGAATCGCTGACCATGATCCAGCTGCATGGCGACGAGGGGCCCGCCTTCTGCCAGGAGGCCGCCCGGCGGACGGGCTGCAAGGTGATCAAGGCGCTGCGGGTGCGAAGCGGCGCCGATCTCCGTGTCGCCCAGGCATACCGGACCGACTTCCACCTGCTCGACGGCCACCGGCCGGGGACGTCCGGCGGTACCGGTGAGCGCTTCGACTGGGAGCTGCTCGCCGGTCGGCGCTCCGAGGTGCCGCTGATCCTGGCCGGCGGCCTCACCCCCGAGAACGTCGCTGACGGGGTGGCTGCCGCCCGGCCCTTCGCCGTCGATGTGGCGACCGGGGTCGAGGCCGAGCCGGGCGTCAAGGACCACGCGCTGATGGCGAAGTTCGTGGAGAGCGCCCAGAGGGGGTCCGTCGACCCGCGGGTGGTGGTGTGAGCGCGGTCGCGATCGAGGAACGCTTCGGCGTCTACGGCGGGCGCTACGTCCCCGAAGTCCTGATCCCCGCGCTCGACGAGCTGTCCGCCGCCTGGGCGGTCGCCCGCGACGACTCGGAGTTCAGGGGGGAGCTCGACGCCCTGCTTCGCGACTACGTGGGGCGGCCGACGCCGCTGTACCGCGCCGACCGTCTCTCGGAGCGGATCGGGCGCCGGGTCTACCTGAAGCGCGAGGACCTTGCCCACACCGGCGCTCACAAGATCAACAATGCGATCGGCCAGGCGTTGCTCGCCCGCAGGATGGGAAAGCCGCGCGTGATCGCTGAGACCGGCGCCGGGCAGCACGGCGTGGCGGCGGCAACGGCATGCGCGCTGCTCGGCCTCGAGTGCGTGGTCTACATGGGCACCGAGGACATTCGGCGCCAGGCGCCGAATGTCGAGCGCATGCGCCTGCTCGGCGCCGAGGTCGTCCCGGTCGAGGCCGGCGCCCGGACCCTGAAAGAGGCCGTGAGCGCCGCGATTCGGGACTGGGTCACGAACGTGCGCACCACGCACTACATCATCGGCTCCGTGGTCGGGCCCGCACCGTATCCGGCGCTGGTGCGCGACCTCCAGCGGGTGATCGGCGACGAGGCCCGCGTGCAGGCGCAGGCGGCCGAAGGAGGCCTTCCCGCCAGGGTGATCGCCTGCGTCGGCGGAGGCTCGAACGCGATCGGGGCCTTCTACGCCTTCCTGGACGACGAGGGCGTGGAGCTGATCGGAGTCGAGGCCGGGGGCGACGGGCTCGACGGCCGCCACGGTGCGTCGCTGGTCGCTGGGCGAACCGGCGTCTTGCACGGAACGCTGTCCTCGGTTCTCGCCGACGACCAGGGCCAGATCCTCGAGGCCCACTCGGTCTCGGCCGGGCTCGACTATCCGGGGGTCGGTCCGGAGCACGCCCACCTTCGCGACACCGGTCGGGCCCGCTACGAGGCGGTCACCGATGCCGAGGCCCTGCGTTCCTTCCGGGAGCTGGCTCGGCTGGAGGGGATCCTGCCCGCGCTTGAGCCCGCCCACGCAATCGCCTGGCTTCTTCAGTCGGCCGAATCCTCCGCTGGCGCTCTGGATTCGGCCGAGGGCTTTGACCTCGTTTGTCTCAGCGGACGCGGAGACAAGGACCTGGCCGAGGTGGTTGCGCGCCTCGATGAGCTCGGTGACTGAGATAACGGCGACAGGGGGGGACAGGCTTGCGGAGGCGTTCGCCGCGGCGCGCCAGGAGGGCAGGGCGGCGCTGATGCCGTACCTGATGGGCGGCTTCCCCGACGCCGATACCTCGCTCGCGGTCGCCGGGTCCTACGCCGAGGCCGGCGCGGACGTGATCGAGCTCGGCGTCCCCTTCTCCGACCCGCTCGCCGACGGGCCGGTGATCCACGCCGCAGCCACCCGGGCGCTGGCGGCCGGGGCGACGCTCGAGCACGTGCTGTCGATCTGCGAGCGCCTCGCCTCCCGCCTCCCGGTGGTGCCGATGGTGTACGCGAACATGGTCCTGGCGCGCGGCCCGAGCGAGTTCGCGCAATTGCTTGCGGACGCCGGCGCCGCCGGCGTGATCGTCCCGGACCTGCCCCTGGAGGAGGCGGGGGAGATCGGGAAGGAGCTGAGCGGTGCCGGTATCGCGC
The DNA here is from genome assembly GCA_038040365.1 of Actinomycetota bacterium. GTDB lineage: Bacteria > Actinomycetota > Thermoleophilia > Solirubrobacterales > 70-9 > AC-56. The sequence goes on along the minus strand of JBBPIL010000086.1, from coordinate 3,866 downwards.
TGGTGCCGCTGGTCGCCCCGACGACGCCCGACGAGCGCCGCCGCCGGATCTGCGAGCGCGCCGAAGGATTCGTGTACGTGGTCTCCGATACCAGGGTGACCGGCGAGCGCGACGAGCTGCCAGACGGCCTCGCCGAGCTCGTGGCCGCGGTGCGCGCCGACGCATCGGTGCCCGCCGCGGTGGGATTCGGCATCGGCACTCCGGAGCAGGCTGCGGCCGTGGGGCGGATCGCCGATGGGGTGATCATCGGCAGCCGGCTGGTGCGGGCGGTCTCCGAGGCTAAGGGCGCCGGGCCGGCTGTCGAGGCGGTGAGCAAGTTCATCCGCGCGACGCGCGAGGCGATCAGCGACCGCGGTCGCTCGGTCGAGTAGATTCCCGGCCGTGCAGCTGGTGGTGTTCACGGTCGTCGCCCTGAGCACGATGCTGGTCGCCTACGCCTTTGGGCTCGGCGGCGCGGTCGGCTTCCTGATCTTCCTGGCGATCCTCTTCGTCGGCGTCTTGGCGCGCGTGTCAGCGCCGCTGATCGAGCGCCTGCGCCCGTAGTCGTACGCACTGACCGGCGTCCAACGACGCCGGACGTGCGGGAGGGCTACGGGTATCGTGCGGGCCGTGCGAGTTGGTGTGCTGACGGGAGGCGGCGACTGCCCCGGCCTCAACGCCGCGATCCGCGCCATCGTCCGCAAGGGCATCGATCACTACGGGCACGCGATCGTGGGCTTTCGCGATGGGTGGCGCGGTCCGCTCGAGAACCTGCACGAGGAGCTCACGATCGAGAGCACCCGCGGGATCCTGCCCCGCGGCGGGACCATCCTCGGCACCTCCCGAACCAACCCGTTCAAGCACGAGAACGGGCCCGAGCGCGTCCGCGAGACCATGGAGACCCTCCACCTCGACGGGCTGATCGCGATCGGCGGCGAGGACACGCTCGGCGCTGCCGCGCGCCTGCACGAAGACCAGGAGCTGGCGGTGGTGGGTGTGCCGAAGACGATCGACAACGACATCGCGGCCACGGATATGACCTTCGGCTTCGACACCGCCCTCCAGGTCGCGACGGAGGCGATCGACCGCCTCCACACCACCGCCGAGTCGCACCACCGGGTAATGGTGGTCGAAGTCATGGGGCGCCACGCCGGGTGGATCGCGCTCCACTCGGGCCTCGCAGGCGGCGCCGACGTGATCCTGATCCCCGAGCGTCCGTTCGACATCGAGGACGTCTGCCGGCTGATCCGCCGCCGCCACTCGCGGGGCCGCGTGTTCTCGATCGTGGTCGTGGCCGAGGGGGCAGCGCCCGCCGCAGAGACGATCGAGCTGAGCGAGGGCGAGAAGGACGAGTTCGGGCACGTCCGGCTCGGCGGCATCGGCCAGCGGCTCGAGCGCGAGATCGAGGAGAGAACCGGCTTCGAGACGCGCGCGGTGGTCCTGGGCCACATTCAGCGCGGCGGCACACCGACCGCGTTCGACCGCGTGCTTGCCACCCGACTCGGGGTCGCCGCGATCGACGCCGCGCACAAGGGCCACTGGGGGACCATGGCCGCGCTGCGAGGTACGCGAGTGGAGCTCGTCCCCCTGAACGAGGCAGTGGAGAGGCTACGCACCGTCACTCCGGAGGAATACGAGGTCGCTGCGCCGTTCCTCGGGTGACCTCCCACACTGCCCGGATCGCCCTGACGACGCTGGTGGTGATCGTCGTTGGGGGTACGACGCCGGGTTGTGAGACGCCGGGCTCCGGGATCCAAGCGGGCGAGCACGTGACGGTCTACGTCAGCATGCCCCTGCGCGGTCCCGAGGCGGTCGAGGGCCGCGACGTGGTCCGCGCCGCCAAGCTCGCCCTCGCCGATGCCCAGGGAAGAGTGGGGGAGCTCGCGGTGCGGGCCGTCTATCTCGACGACACGGGCGGCCGCGGCGCCCGCGCTCGCTGGAGCCAGGCGGTCGCCGCCGCAAACGCCCGGGATGCGGCGGAGGACTCCTCAGCGATCGCCTATCTCGGCGACTTCGACTCCGGCGCGACCCGCGCCTCGCTGCCGATCACCAACGAGGCCCGGATGCTCCAGGTCTCCCCGGCCAGCGCCGCGGTCGACCTCGTGCAGCCGTTCCTGGGCGCCGGGGACCAGGTCCCCGAGGAGGTCCAGGCGACCGGCGAGCGTACCTTCGGCCGCGTGATCCCCAGCGACGAGGTGCAGGCTGAGGCGGCCGCAGGATGGGCGAAGCGGCTAGGGGCCCGGCGAGTGGGCACGGTCTCGGACGGCTCCGAGTTCGGCCAGACGATGGTGAGGGCGTTTCGCCAGAGCCTCCAGGGAACCAGGCTGACGCGTGGGCGCGGTGACCTCCTCTATTACGGCGGTGGGCCGGAGCGCATGCCAGCCTCCTTGACCCAGAGCTCCACGGACACGGTGATGGCGTCAGATGCCCTGCTGATGCATTCGCCAAGCGGGCCTGTCCGCGGGGTCCTCGTCACCTCCGCCGCCGAGGATCCCTCGCAGCTGCCGCGCGCTGGGGAGCGGTTCGTTTCCGCCTTCACGAAGCGCTACGGCCGCCAGCCGGGGCGCTACGCCGCCTACGGTTACGAGGCGATGTCGGTGGTGCTCGACTCGATCCAGCGCGCTGGCGATCAGGGCGACGACCGCGACGCCGTGGTCGACGCCTTCTTCGACACGCAGGATCGCGACTCGGTGCTCGGCACCTACTCGATCGACGAGGTGGGGGACACCACGCTCGGTCGGCTCGCGGGATACCTGCGCGCCGACGGCCGCCCGCGCTTCAAAACCGCATTGCGTGTGCCGTAGTCAGCGGAGCAGGTCGCTCAGCGCCGGTTCGAGATCGGGGTGGCGGAACTTGAAGCCGGCGTCCAGGGCCCGGCGGGGAACCGTGCGCTGTCCGCCGGCCGCGACCTCGCCCAGCTCGCCGCCGAACCTGGCCTTGAGCGCGAGCTTCGGCACCGGGACGACCGCGGGGCGGCCCAGCACTCGTCCGAGCGCCTTCGAGAACTCCCGGTTCGTGACCGGGTTGGGCGCGGTCGCGTTGTAGGTGCCCGACGCGCCGTCTGTGTCCAGCGCCCAGAGCAGCAGGCGGACTTCGTCGTTGACGTGGATCCAGGGCATGTACTGACCGCCGCCGGCCAGCGGACCGCCGACCCCGAGCTTGAAGGGGAGGAGGAGCTGCTTGAGCAGCCCATGCTCGGGATCGAGCACCAGCCCGCTGCGGAGCACGACGACGCGGACCCCGGCCTTCTCGGCCTCGCGCGCGGCCGCCTCCCAGGCGACGCAGACCTCGGCGTCGAACGTCGACCCCGGTCCGGTGGACTCGTCCACCACCGCCTCGCCGCGGTCGCCGTAATAGCCGACGGCCGACTGACTGACCAGCGTCTTCGGGCGCGGCCCGGTGGCACTGATCGCATCGACCAGGTTCTTGGTGGACCGCCCGCGGCTGTCGCGGATGCGCTGCTTGGCCGCCTCGGTCCAGCGCTGGTCGATCGGCTCGCCGACCAGGTTGACGACGCCGTCGACGCCCTCCAGGGCGCTCCCGGGTGGACGCTCGGCAGCCGGATTCCAAGCGTGCCAGGTGACGGTCGGATTCCCCTGCCGGGCCCGCTGGGGGTCGCGAGTCAATCCGACGGTTTCGTCGCCGCGCGCCAGCAGCGCGTCGCAGACGGCCGAGCCGAGAAAGCCGCTGGCACCGGTTACGAGTACGCGCATCGCTACCTCCCTGCGGTCGGAGCCGTTATTCGAGCGTCGCGAACGTTCCCGTCTCCTCGGAGACCCGCGCGATCCCCTCGCGACGTGCCTCCTGGATCACCGCAGCGGCGACCGCGGGCGCGACGTCGCGGTCGAAGACGCTGGGGATGATGTAGTCCTCGCTCAGGTCCTCCT
>JBBPIL010000085.1:0-6198 GCA_038040365.1 Actinomycetota bacterium | reverse complement strand
GCCGGCAATCCAGCCAAGCCGTCTAGTCCCCAGCCTGTTCCTCCGTGAACGCAATCTCCTCCAGCTCCCCTCGGCTCATAAGACTACTGCTCGGAGGCGGTGTTGTCCAGACGTCTACCGCGAGGGCCGTGAATTGATCTCTCTCAATCGTGATGAAGAGGGGAGTCTCGCTGGACGATCAGGAACCTGTTGCCATCCGGGTCGCTGAAGAAGAACATCGGCGGCACGGGATCGCCCATGCGCATGACCTCTTCGTCCGCGTCGACTCCCCGGGCCCGCAGGTCCGCGTGGTCGGCGTCGATGTCCTCGGTCGTGAAGCCCACCCTGGTTTCGATCCCGGCAGACTCCCCTTCACGCGGGGGAACGAGCGCGATCGTCGTCGCGGCGCCCGGGGGCGCCACCTCGACCCAGCGCTCGCCCTCACCGTAGGGGGTGTCGATGCGCTTCTCGAACCCGAGCTTGTCGAGGTAGAACTCGAGCGCCCGGTCCTGGTCGCCGACGGGAACGATCACCGTTCCCACGTGGGTGATGTGGGTCCTGGTCTTGATCTCGGCCATTTTCATCCTCCTGGCGTCGGGTTTTCCAAAGTAAGACCGCCGGGCGCGGCGAAACTCATCGGTCAAGGCTTGGCCTGTCCGGCAGCGCGTCATCACCCCGGGCAGGGAGTCCCGCCGTCGCCGACCTGGATCAGACACGCCGTTGCGCTCTGCCCGTCGGGATTGATGATCGTCACGTTCTTGCCGCCGGCGCTTGCGGCGGTGGTATTCAGGTTCAGGGTCACGTGGGTCGGGTTGGCGTAGGTGACCGAGTTGACGGTCACGCCGCCGTTCACGGCGGCCGCAATGTGCCTGGAGAAACCCGGCCCCCCAATGTCGGGCCCGGGGTCGAAGAAGCCTGACCCGTTGCTCGAAGTGCCGGTGATCGTGACGCTGACCGAGGAACGGTCCTGCGGCACGCTCGCCGGCGAGGCGGAGCTCGGCCTTGCCGGCGGCGGCGCCTGGAGCCTGATCACCCGGACACCCCAGGAGTTGGTCGCGTTGGCGTATTCCTGGAAGGTCCAGAAGGTCATGTTGTTGGTCGGGTCCACGACCGTCTGCGAGTAGTCGCCCCAGCGCGGCGGCTGAATGTTGTACGGGCTGGAGCTGGACTGCGTGATAGTGAACGCTCGCGTGGTGCCTAATGGGTCGGTTGCAAGGCGGCCCATCGAGGCGACCGCCGCGAAGCGTCCAGCGCCAGCCGCGCTCGAGTTGATTGAGGCGTGGCCTTGTCCGTTGGCGGCGATCGACGGGATCCAGAAAAAGCGCGGGTTTGACGCCGCAGGGTCGAACATGGTCCCCGACTGGATCAGGCTCGGGGTGCTCGACAGGTTGCCGATCTGGTACCAGCGGACCGCGGTCCGGTCGCCACTGCTTCCGCCTGCTCCGCTCGAGTTGACCCTGATGTTGTGGGCCGTCCACAGCGACAGGGTGCCGTTGGGCCTGCGAGCGATCATCGCCTCGAACAGCCGGTCGTCCAGCGCGTCAAGGTCGTTTGTGCTCCCCTGGGCGGGGACGTCCAGCGGAAAATAGGTCGTCGGCACGGAGATCGCGAGATTCCCGGACAGCGTCGGGGTTCCGCCCGGATTCGAGACGCGCCGGACGTCAAGGCGGCTAAACACCGCGTTGTCCACACCGACGAAGTAGCCCTGGCTCACATTCGGGTCCAGGTCCTGGGCCGGCTGCGGCGTGAAGGGCCCGGCGCCGGTGCCGTCGATCAGGTTGTGGAACGCAGTCACCACGATCGGCCCGCCGCCGGTGACGCTGGACTTGCGGATCACGAAGGCGCTGGTGTTGGAGAAGAAGCTGTTCTTGAAATCGTTGGTGCCTATGTAGATCGCGTTGCGGTCCACCCCCATCTGCGGGTAATCGGCGAACAACCCGCTGCTGCTCGACGGGAAGAAGAAGAAGGTGAAGCTGCTCGAGCCTGTGATCGTCGGGCCCGAGCTGACTGCGATCATGATGCGGTTGTTCTTAAGCGCCAGGTTGACCGCGGAGACGATCCAGCGGCCGGAGAGCCGGTCGAATTCGACCTGGGGGTCGGTGACGTCCTGGCCGTTTCGCACCGAGCTCCAGAAAGTCGTGTCGCTCACATTGAGGGCTCCCAGGGTTCCCGCCTTGCTAAAAACCTTGAGGCGCCCGTTCACCGCGACCAGCACCTGGCCCGGCCCCACCGAACCCATCGAGTCGGGCGGGACGGCGCCGGACTCGCTGAGCTGAGCGCCTAGGAAGGATGTGCCTGCGGGGAACGGGGCCGACGGGGCGACGGCGTTGCGAACCGGTGCCCGTATGGGCGGCTGCAACGCGGCCGGCCCGGGAAGCTCGGGCGCCCGCTGCCGCCCGCCAGGCTCCGGCTTCTGGCGGATGCCCCGGGGCCTGCCGCCGGTGCGGCGATCCTCGCGCTTCTGGCGGGCGACGATCTCGGCGACGCTCTCCGTGATCCCCTGAGAGCCCGTCCTGGGATGCCCCGCAACGGCGCCGATCGGTTGCAGCGGCGCAGCGGTGCCCGACCCGCTGGCGAACAGGGCAGCCAGGGCAGCCAGGAAGAGCAGCGCGCCGAGAGTCGAGTCCTCATCGCCCGCGACGAGTCTATCCGCGCTTCTCCTCCCGGAAGGGCGGGGCGCGGCACAGTCCTACTCACCCGCGGGAGCCACCATGTAGGTGACGCACACATCGCCGAACGCCCAGCGGAACCGCCGTGCGGTGATGGCCGCCCTCAACCTGCCGTCACCGTCTTCCTCTTCACGTGAGAGCGCCCTGCGAGGTAGGGGTAGCCGGCCTGGTGCGGGACCCTCACCTTGAAACGGAACTTCTGCCTACCAGAAACGTGGTGGAATGTGTGCGAGACGCGTGCCACGCCGTCGTGATTGGTCCGTTTGACGAAGTTGATCGAGAACGGCACCCAGCGCCCGCCGGGGGGCTTGGCCAGGAACCGGACCTGACGATGTGCGTGGAACGGCCCGCGCAGCCGGGCGCGCAAGATCATCGTCTGCCCGTTGTGAAGCCTCCCGCGCGGGCGCACTCGAAGCCTCAGCCTCGGCTTCACACGCAGGCGGATCGCCCGGGTCACGACCTGCTCCGTCCCGCGCCAGTAGGTCAGGTAGACGAGCCGTGAAGGGCCGGCGGGAAGCCGCGCGGAAATCCTCCCGCGGGCGTCTGTGCGCAGCGGCTGGCCGACCAACCTCTCGGTCGAGTTGGTGAGCGCCACCCGCTCAGAGACGCAGACCAAGGCCCCCTGCCCGGGCCCACCCGAGGGGAGCGCGAACCTGCCGACGACCCGGGGGCGCCGGCCGAACTTCACCCTCTTCACGATCTTGCCGCCCGCGAAGGCGAGGTGAGCGCGGAGCTCTGGGGTCACGTCGGAGATCGGGCAGTCGTTGTCGACGCGGATGCTCCGCTGTGCGCAGCGCTCATTGGGGCTCGCGTCCGCGTAGTCGTGGACGCATACCGTGATCGAGTTCTGCCCCTCATGGAGGCCCGGCAGGAGCGTGTCCACGGAGACGCTGGTGTGCGTCGAATTGGGGCAGGGGCTGAGTCCGAGAGCGAGCTGATGTGCGCCGACGTTGCAGCTCGACCCCACAGAGTCAAAGAGCTTGCGGTTGGTGCGCACCGAGACCAGCCGGACGCCGGAGCCCGCGTCGCGAGCCTTCACTGTAAGCGCCTGCGTGGCGCGCTGGACGGGCGCGCCGAGCAGCGCGCCGCCCAACCCGGTCACGGCCGGCGGCGAGGCATCGAAGAGATGGAACCGTGCCCACTTGACGTACAGCTTCGGCTTGTCGGTCCTGCCGCAGCGTTTGGTCCGGCGAGTGCAGGTCAGCTCGGCCATCAGGCGGTCCGCCCTGCTGCGGGCTCGCCACTCGAAGGCCCTGAAGCCCCTGCGTGGCGAGCCGATGGCGTCGGGCGCGCTCCGCCGCGGAGCGTCCAGCAGGAGCCGGGGGCGGTAGGCGCCATCGCGCCTTCCCCGTGCCACGATCCGGCCGCGGGTGAAGTAGGTGCCGGCCGGCGGTTTCGCCACCCACACCCCGTAGCCCCCCGCCCCGGTTCGACTCCGTTCGTGGGTCACGCCCAGCCCGTCCCCTGACCCACACGCCCTGACGCCGTGAAAGTCCGGGGAGCTGCGCAAGAAGTGAAACCCGCCGTGCCCAGCGCCGAGGTGCGCCGCGCACTGGACCGCCAGGTAGGGCCCGGCCTTCGCCGGGGGCGCGAACGCGATTGCCGCCCCGAGCAAGGCGAGCGCGAGGTATGGGACCCGGGCGCTGGTCGCCTTCGGCGGTTCGCTCGCTGACATGTGTTTCCTCACGGCTAGCACTCGTAGCCGAACTCGGGTGGGCAGCCCCCTCCCCCTCCGGCGCTCTTTGCCTGGCTCGAGGTCGAGCTAGGCGGCGCCGGTGCGGGAGCCGGCTGCGCGACGGGAGCCGGCTGCGGCGCCGCAACCGGCTGCGCGACGGGAGCCGGCTCGGGCGCTGGGGGAGCTGTCTCGGAGGCCACCGGAGCGCTCTGACCGGGCCCCCGCGACCTCGCCCGGGCGCTGCCCTGAGTCTCGCGGTGGCCTGACGGGCTCGCGGACTGGCGCGCACCTCGACTGCGCTGTTCTGATCCGCCATGGATGTGAGCGTCGAGCGCCCCCGGATGCTGGCGTACGCCCTCCACTGCGCCCCGGGGGCCAACGGAATCCCCGGGGCCACTGCCCGTGTGGGAGGCGAGCAGGAAGGCGCCGGCGCCGCCCACGAGCAAGAAAAATCCGGCGATCGCCGCGACTCGTGTGTGCGAAGGGCGCTCGAAGCCTCGCGTCTTCGTGGCCGCGACGTGCGCGGCATCCGCCGCCGCCTGCGCGTGCGGATCCCGCTCCTCCACCTCGGTCGTGATCGCTTCCCAACGCTCCCGCGCTCTGCCCTCCGCCTTCGCGACCGTTCGCCTAGGTAGCCATCTACCAAGTCTCTTCAGAGCACCATCGACGCGGCCAATATCGGCTTCGAGCGTCATCCGCGGAGCCGCGCCCCACGGCCTCGCCCAGTCGGCCAGCCAGAGCCCGGGTTGGTCGCCATGTCCCCTCAGGTGGTCGCCTCCCGAGAGATGCGGCCTCGGCTGAGACAGCCAATCGCGCTCCAAGCGAGCCAAGATCATCACAAGGCTCAGGTCCTCGTAGCGGCCTCTCAGGCGCCACGAGGGGCGAAGTTGGGCCGTGAGCGATCTACGCTCCGTATCGAGCAAAAGGAACATCCGCTTCCTGGCGGCGTCCGAGGAATCGACCCGGCCGGGAGCGGGGGTTGCTCCTGGATCCTCGTATCGGGGATGACCTTCCATGGCCGGCCCTCCGCCGCGGAGCGGTTTCACCCCAGCGGAAGCGCTCGTCTACCAGGGGCAGTCAAAGCCGCTGGGATGCTCGTCGCCTCACTATATATAGCTGGGGATAACCCGCCGACTTGCACTTGCTGTGGTCAGCCGCGAGTGCTGTCGATTGGTTCGCCGCCGAGCGGCGCATTGCCTAGCGCGCTTGCAGCGCGTCCATCCCAACGGCCAGAGCGAGTACAAGCCGCCGGTCGATCGTGCGCTCGCCATTGCCTGAGACGTCGAGGCGATAGCGGTCACGGACGCCGAGGATGCGCTCCAAGCCGCCGATCCGCTCGTCCCCGACGAAGTAATCGAAGTGGTAGGGGATTGGCAGCCAGTCGGCGAACTCGCCGATGAACGGGACGAGCCCGACCAGCCGCCGGAAGAGCGCAACGAACAGGCTGCGCTCCCGCGCCCAGCCGATCTCGTTGCCGCCGGCGGCGTAGAGGCGCCAGGTCGAGCGCAGCAGCGACTTGCCGAAGACCTTGCCAAGCTGTCCCACGGGCTGTCCGTTCGCGTCCGTGACGTCGTAGCGGGCGCGGGGATCCCAGACCTGCTGCGCCTTGATCCGAAACACCTCGGTGGTCTTCGAGTCGTCGGTGAAGGCCCGTAGATCCTCCTTCAGCTTCATGCGCTTCTGCTCGACAAAACAGATGGACTCGCCCGCCGACTTCTGATCGGCGCCCAGGGTCGAGACCTCGTACTGGTTGATCATCGGCCGGATGCGCTGGGCGAGGAAGAACCGATCGTGCAGGTTGGGATCGACCGAAGGCACGAGTTGCTCCTATGTCAAGGCCAGCATCTCGGCTGGCCGCAATTTGGGTGAATCATC
>JBBPIL010000084.1:0-6252 GCA_038040365.1 Actinomycetota bacterium | reverse complement strand
CTCGAAAGGAAGTACCTGGCTCATCCCGGCGAACCAAGGCTACCGGCGCGCGGCCATCAGGCCTGGGCGCTGAAGATGAACGCGGCCCGCAGCGCGAGCACGCCGACCAGGACGAGCGCGGGCACCGCCCAGGCCGGCGCCCGTACGGCCGCGACCGCTCCCCCGGCCGTCGGCCTCAGCCCGCCAACCGCAAGATCGCGGAGGGCGGGCAGCATCCCGGCCAGCGCCAGCAGCCAGAGCGGGATCCAGGGCAGGTCGAGGGCCGTGTCCAGCGTTCCATCGCCGATCAACGTCAGCAACACCACGACCAACAGCAGGAGCTCGAGAGCGGTAAAGAGCCGCCCGCCGATCTCCAGGAAGCTGCGCGAGGGCGCCGCGTCTCGCCGCGAGCGCGCCAGAAGCAGGAGCAGCGCGACGGAGCCGGACAGCCCCGAGGCCAGGAAAAGCCCGCCGAGCGCCCACGTGTCGCTCCAGATCGGCTGGTTCGAGACGGCGAGCAGCACTCCCGTGTACGCGGCGATGAAGACGTAGAGCACCGTCCCGACGACGTTGAACGCCCTGCCCGCGCTGCCATCGAGGAACGCCGCCAGGCGGTCGGCGAGCGGGTGGCGGATCCTGCCGTCGCGGGCAAGCGCGCCGAGGAACGCGACGAGCGCGAAGACGGAGCCCACCAGGAGCGCCCAGACGCCCACCGACATCGGCGTCGTGGAGTTGAAGTTGAGGCCGAACTCCCCCGGCGTCGTGTTCACGACCATGTGCCAGAACCGCAGAGGTTGGTTGAGGTCAAGCGTGAGCATGACCGCCCCGAGGGCCGTGGCCGGCAGCGGCACGTAGAAGCCGAGCCTGGCCAGCGGCTCGTCGGCCGGGGTGCCCCAGTAACGAAGGAACGTCGCGAGGAAGTAGCTGCCCCCCGCGAGGCCGGCCGCGAAGAAGTAAACCAGGATGTACCAGGTCCAGTCGGGCGCGCCGGCGAAGTGCTGCGCCGCGCCGAGCGACGTCACGGCCGCTCTCCCTCGGACGCTCCGGCCGCTTCTTCGCCGCCGCCCATGTTTCGCTGGCGGCGCGCGATCACGGCACCGAACAGGCCCAGCACCGCGGTCGCGAATATCCCCAGGTAGCCGCCGAGGTTGTTCCGTTGCGGCAGGACGGCGTTGGCGGCATTCGGGAGCTTGTAGGCCTCGGGCTTGTCCATCAGCAGGAAGAAGGCGTTGAGCCCGCCGTACACCTTGTCGTCATGGCCGTAGAGGTTGGCCTCCTTGAGGCCCTGCGCGTGCAGCGTGGCCTCCCGCTTCTTCGCCCTGTCCCGCAGCTCATCGAGCGGCCCGAACTGGATCGAGTCGGTGGGGCAGGCCTTCGCGCAGGCCGGCTCCATGCCGCCCTGCAGCCGGTCGTAGCAGAGCGTGCACTTCTGGGCGACGTTCTTCTCCTCGTTGACGTCGATGACGTCGTAGGGGCAGGCGGCGATGCAGTTGCGACAGCCGTTGCAGACGTCCTCCTGGATGAAGACCGTGTCGAACTCGGTGCGGATGATCGCCCCGGTGGGGCAGACGTCCATGCAGCTCGCGTGCTTGCAGTGCTTGCACACGTCCGACATGAGCAGGAAGGCGCTGCCGTTGCCCGCGCTCATCGTCTCGTCGGGGACGTTGTCGATGAACTGCACGTGGCGCCAGTTCGAACCGTTCAGCTCGCCCGTGTTGTCGAGGCTTTGGCCGAGGAAGCCCAGCTCGTCCTCCTTCTCCGGGAGCTGGTTCCACTCCTTGCATGCCACCTCGCACGCCTTGCAGCCGATGCAGACGCTCGTGTCGGTGAAGAACCCGTACGACTCGCCGGGAGTGATCTTGGTGGCCATCGCTAGAACCCCATGAGATTCGGTGTCATTTTCGTCAGACCCTGGTCAGCCGCGTAGAGGTCGAGGGGCAGGGCGGCCAGCTCGTCGACCTCCGGCACTGCGCGCGCGTCGCCCGCCATGTCGACCTCGATCAGGTAGCGGCTGCATGTCGAGCAGCTCGCTATGCGAAGGTGCCGGAAGACCGGCTGCGCGTCGCCCTCCCCCTCGCCGTTGGCCGACGCCAGCCCGTCCCACCGCTCCGCGTAGATCGAGAGCCGCGCCTCCTCACTCTCGCCGCACGCCGGACAGACGCTTCGCGAGCAGCTCCAGCTTGAGCCGCAGCGGGCGCACAGCAGACTGCGCGGCCCGCTCACGAGCGACTCGCCGGAGGAAGCGACACAGGACAGCTGGGGCTGTCCGCCGCAGCACGGGCAGAGTTGGGCTTGCTCGCCGTCGCGCACGCGGGTGCAGGCAGCGCCCGCCTGCTCGCCGAGCGCCTCGAGCACGGGCCCGAGGGAGGCGCGCGCAAGGTAGCGGTCCGCCGGGTCGAGCTCCGTTCCGGCGAGCCAGCCGGTCAGCGCAGCGCCGGCGGCCCCCTCCGCGAGGCTGCTGCGGGCGGCCTCGCCAAGCGCGGCGGGACCGGCCGCCACGGTGGCCTCGACCACCTCGGGCAGGACCCGGGCCGCCGCCCACCGCGCGAGCTCCTCCGGAGGCGGAGGGCTCTCGCGGACAGCGCTCCACGCGTCCTCCTGTACGGGCAGCAGGGCGAGGTAGAGCGTCAGCACCTCAGCGGCGAACGGGTGGCGGGCGCGCAGCGCCTCGGCCCGCAGCCGGCGGCCCGCCCAGGGACTCACCGTGATCTCGCTCGGGACGGGGTCGGCGCTCAAATCTTCTCCATGTTCACGAGGAAGGCCTTGAACTCGGGCGTGCGCACGGTGGCGTCGCCGACGAACGGCGTCAGGGCGTTCGCGAGCCAGTACTGGCTCGTCTTGATGCCCACATAGCCCCAGTGGATCGGGATGCCGATGTGGAAGGTCTTGCGCCCGTCGATCATCAGGCCTCCCAGCCGCTTCGTCACGAGCGCGCGCACCTCCATCTTGCCGCGCTTCGACCAGACCCGCACCATGTCGCCGGTTTCGATCCCCTTCTCACGCGCGAGCTCGTCGGGGATCTCCACGAAGGCCTCGGGCTGCAGCTTGACCAGGCGCTCGATGTGCTGGGTGACGTAGTGCTCGTGCTCGGTGAGCCGGTAGGTGGTGGCTATGTAGGGGAACTCGTCGACGGTCCCGATGCGGTTGGGTCGGCCGGCCGCCTCGTCGTAGAAGAAGGTCGCGGGCGAGGCCGAGACCTTCGGGTGCAGCGGGTTCTCGATCGGCGACTCGACCGGCTCGTAGTGCTCGGGGAAGGGCCCGTCGGCGAGCCCGTTCGAGAACAGGCGGCCGGTGCCCTCACCGGTCATGATGAACGGCAGCGGAGAGGCCGGGTCGCGGGGGTCCGCGTCGGGCGGATAATCGGGCACGTCACCGACCCACAGCTTCTGCGCCGCGTCCCAGCGGATGCCCGGGCGCTCGGGGTCCCAGGGCTTGCCCGCGGGGTCGGCCGAGGCGCGGTTGTAGAGCACGCGGCGGTTCAGCGGCCATGACCACGCCCACTCGGGGTAGAAGCCCATGCCCGTGGGATCGTTGCGCTTCGGGTCCTGGACGCCGTTGCGGCGCTTCATCTGGTTGCCGCTTTCGGGATACGAGCCCGTATAGATCCAGTTGCCCGCGCTCGTGCTGCCATCGTCGAGGAGGTCGGCGAACGTCTCGAGCCGCTTACCGGACTTCAGGTCCTTGCCGTTGACCTCCCTGGCGATCTCATCGAACTCGGGCTTGGCCGGATCGCGGTAGGGGAAGGTGAGATCCATCACCGGGTCCGGGTACTTGCCGCCCTCGCGACGGTAGAGCTCGCGCACCCGCAGGAAGAGCTCGGCCAGGATCCAGTGGTCGTGCCGTGACTCGTGCTCCGGCGGCAGGACCTGGTCCTTCCACTGCAGCCAGCGGCCGCTGTTGGTGAACGAGCCGGACTTCTCGATCCAGTGCGTGGCCGGCAGCGCGAAGACCTCGGTCTCGATCTTCGACGGATCGACGCCCGGGGCGTGCCAGAACTCTGAGCTGGTGGTCGGCAAGGAGTCCATGACGCACAGCCAATCCAGCTTGCCGAGCGCCTCCTGGATCTGGTTGGAGTCCGGGCCGATGCTCGAGGCGGTCATCCCGCTCAGCATCACGCCCTCCATCTTGCCCTGGAGCGCCTGGTCGAAGATCGTGATCCAGGACGCGTTCCCGGCCGGCTTGGGGAGGTAGTTGAAGGCGAACTCGTTGTCCTTCGTGGCCTTGTCCCCGTACCAGGCCTTGAGGGTGCTGACCAGGAACTTCCCGTAGTTCTCGCCGAAGAAGTTCATGGCGTTGGGGTGGGCCTTCTTGGACGCGCTCTCCTCGACGTAGTCGGCCACGGTGCGCTGGCCGGGGGCGGGGACCTTGAGGTAGCCGGGCAGGACCTCCCACGAGATCGCGTTGTCGGTGTTGCCCTGGATGTTCGCGTGCCCGCGCTCGGCGTTCATCCCTCCGCCGGGCCGGCCCATGTTGCCAAGCAGCAGCTGGAGCACCGCACCGGCGCGGATCATCTGCGACCCGGTGGTGTGGTGGGTCAGGCCGACCGCGTAGACCTGCGTCATCACCTTGTCCGGCCGGCCCATCTCGCCCACGAGCTTGGCGACCTCGAGGAACTGCTCCCGCGGGATGCCCGTGATGCGCTCGACCATCTCGGGGGTGTAGCGCGAGTAGTGCTCGCGCATCAGGTTCATGACCGAGCGGGGGTGGTCGATGTCGAGGCGGGCGAAGGTCGTGCTCGGGCCAGAGCTCGCGACGCTCAGTCCAGTCGCGGCTCCCGCGCCGCGGCCGAGCCCGCCGGGGGACTGCTCGGTGCGCCCCGAGCCGGCGCTTGCCGTCTCGTACTTCCAGGTCGTTGGGTCGTACGCACCCGTCTCCTGGTCGAAGCCGTTGAACATCCCGTCCTTGAACGAGTAGCCCTTGTCCACGACGAAGGCGGCGTTGGTGTACTCCCGCACGTACTCCTCGTGGAAGAGGTCGTTCTCGAGGACGTACTTGATCAGGCCGCCGAAGAAGGCGGCGTCGGTGCCGACCCGGATCCGCAGGTGGACGTCGGAGACCGCGGTGGTGCGCGTGAAGCGCGGGTCGACGTGGATCATCTTGGCCCCGCGCTCGGCCTTCGCCTTCATGAACCAGCGGAACCCGACCGGATGCGCCTCGGCGGGGTTGCCGCCGTTGATCAGGATCAGGTCGGCGTGTTTGATGTCCCGCCAGTGGTTCGTCATGGCGCCCCTCCCGAACGTGGCGGCCAAACTGGCCACCGTGGGGCCGTGTCAGACTCTGGCCTGTTGCTCCAGGTAGACGAGGCCAAGGCCGCGCATCAGCTTGGTGGTGAGGTAGCCCTCCTCGTTGCTGAACGCGGCGCCGCCCGCGAAGGCGATGCCCTCGGTGCGGTTGACCACGTTACCCTCGTCGTCTTTAGTGACAAAGGTGCGGTCGCGCCCGGCCTTGATCTTGCGAGCGAGCCTGTCGAGCACGAACTCCCAGGAGACCCGCTTCCAGTCGCTCGCGCCGGGAGCCCGGTAGAGCGGGTTCTGGAGCCGCCGTCGAGAGACCGCGAGCTCCATCGCGCTCGCGCCCTTCGGGCAGAGGGTCCCCTCGTTGATAGGGCTGTCCGGGTCGCCCTCGATCTGGAGCAACTCGACGCCGTTGCCGTTCTTGCGCGTGTAGGCGAGCAGCGAGCAGCCGACCGCACAGTAGGGACATATCGAATGGGACACCTTGGCGCCCTCGATGCGCAGCTCCTGCTTGACCGTACGGGCCTCGGCCACGTCGAAGCCCAGTGCTGAGACGCCGAGAGTGGCTGCACCGGCAGCGCCGACCTTCATGAAGTCGCGTCGAGTGAAGTCTGTCACCGCTTCTCCCTCTCCCGTGCTCGTAGCGCTCTCGGCCAGCCCGGACGACGGCAGCATCCTAGTTACCGGATCGGGGCCAGTCAAGCCCCTGGATCCTGGCAAGCCCCTGGATCCTGGGTCACCCGCCGCGCGAGGGCGATCGACTCCTCCAGCGAATGGCCTGCCTTTGCGCTGAGCCAGGAGGCCACCG
This sequence comes from Actinomycetota bacterium, assembly GCA_038040365.1. Taxonomy (GTDB): domain Bacteria; phylum Actinomycetota; class Thermoleophilia; order Solirubrobacterales; family 70-9; genus AC-56. The sequence goes on along the minus strand of JBBPIL010000084.1, from coordinate 231 downwards.
GAGCGGCCATGCGTTCGGACCCGTGGGCGGCCTCGGCGGCGAGATCGAGGATCGCCTTGAACTCGTCGGCGGTCGGCGGCTCAGTGCCCAGTTCCTCGGCGAAACCGGCGATCCATTCCTTGGCCCGCATAGTCCTCCTCAGCTTGGCGTCGGTTGCACCGTAGAAGCTACGCTAGGCGCGGGGCGGCACGGGTCTGGTGACTCATCCGGCCTTCAAAGCCGGCAGGGCGT
>JBBPIL010000083.1:0-6268 GCA_038040365.1 Actinomycetota bacterium | reverse complement strand
ACGAAGACGCTGGCGGAGCTCTTCGATGGGCGCTCGCAGCTACTCGTCTACCACTTCATGTTCGGCCCTGAGTACACGGCGGGCTGTCCGACCTGCTCGTCCGGGGCGGACACCTTCGACGGCGCTGTTCCGCACCTGAAGGCGCGCGACGTGACCTTCCTGTGCGTCTCACGCGCGCCGCTTGAGAGGCTGCAGGCTTACAAGCGGCGGATGGGCTGGGCGTTCCCCTGGATGTCGTCGCAGGGAAGCGACTTCAATTTCGACTTCGACGTCTCGCACACAGAGGAGGAGCTGGCGCAATTCCTGAAGGGCGACATCCCTCCAGTTGTCGCCCAGCTGGCGACCGCGTGCGGGACAGATCCGGCGGGATACCTGGCGGAGGGGCCGGGACTGAGCGCCTTCGCGCTCTCCGACGGCGTCGTCTACCACACCTACTCGACCTACGCGCGCGGACTCGAGATCATGCTGGGCTTCTATCCACTGCTCGACCGCGTCCCAAAGGGTCGGAACGAGGGCGACTCAGAGGAGTTCTGGATCCGCCGCCACGACGAATACGAGGCCGGCGGGACCGGGTAACGGCCCGAGGATCAGCTGCGAGGACTGCGCCAGGTACATTGAGCGACGGTGTTCGATGGGCAGCTGATCGGCGTCGACGTGGGCGGCACGAAGGTGGCCGTCGCGACGCTGGAGGACGCCCGGCTCAGCGACTCGTTCGTCAGGCCCACTGACGTTTCGAGCGGCGAGAAGCTGGTCGAGGAGATCGTGGCTGGCGTCGACGAGGTGCGCAACGCTCGCGCGGCGGCGGTCGGGGTGGGGATGCCATCGGTGATCGACTTCGCCACCGGTCGGGTGCGCTCCAGCGTCAACATCCACCTCGCCGACTTCGACATCCGTGGCACGCTCCGGGACCGTCTCGGGCTGCCGGTGTTCGTCGACAACGACGCGACCCTGGCGGCACTCGCCGAGGCATTCGACGAGTCGGGCCGGCCGGTGGTCGAGAACCTGGTCATGTTCACGGTCGGGACCGGGATCGGCGGCGGGCTGGTGCTGGGCGGGAAGGTGTATCGGGGGGCGACCGGTGCCGCAGGTGAGCTCGGCCACACCCTGGTGGGCGTTGACCTCGGCCAGGGCGTTCCACCGTCGCTCGAGTTTCCGCAGCGCGGCACGCTCGAGTCGCTGGCCTCCGGCCGGATCCTGGACCACCTGGCGGCGAAGATCGCGGCCGACAGCCCCGCGTCGGCGCTGGGGAAGCTGGCCGCTCGGGGCAGGGAGGTGGATGGCACCGATGCGGTCAAGGCGGCGAAGGGCGGCGATCCCGAGGCAATCGAGGCGGTGCGCACACTCGGGGAGCGCCTGGGGATCGGGATCGCCAACGCGCTCAACACCTTCGATCCCCACGAGGTCGTGATCGGGGGTGGGGTCTCGATCGCGGGCGAGCTGCTGCTGGAGCCCGCGACGGCGGTCGCCCGGCGCTTCGCGCTGCCGGGGGTCGGCGAGCGCACCAAGATCCGGCTTGCCCGACACGGGAGCCGGGCGGGGGTTCGCGGCGCCGCGCTGCTCGCCGGGCTGGAGCTGTCGAGGGGAGACGAGGCCTTCGTGGCGCCGCGGGAGGCGGAGCCCGCATGAGCGTGGAGACGGCGCCGGCGAATCCATTCGCCCAGGACGTCGCCCAGCTGCTTCCCGATCCCACCTCGCTGGTCATCTTCGGCGCCGGGGGGGACCTGGCGGCGCGAAAGCTGCTGCCGGCCGTCTACAACCTGTCGCTCGCCGGGCTGCTCCCCGACCAAATGCGCGTGCTCGGCGTCGCACGCCGCCACGACCTGCACTCGTTCCGCAAGGTCGCCCGCGAGGCGATCGAGGCCCACTCGCGCACCGGCTTCGACGAGGACGCATGGAAGGCGATCGAGCCCCGGCTGGAGATCGTCCAGGGAGACTTCTCCAATCCGGAGCTGTTCGAGAACCTGGCCGAGCGGCTCGACCATGACGACGCCCGCCTGGGGCCCACCCAGCGCGTTTTCTACCTGGCCGTCGCTCCCCGCTTCTTCGGCCAGATCGCGAAGGGGCTTGCGGCGGTCGGCCTGGGCGCCGGCGCCGACCCGCCGACCCGCCTGATGATCGAGAAGCCGTTCGGGCACGATCTCGAGTCGGCGCTGAAGCTGAACGCCGAGGTGGCCTCCGCATTTGACGAGTCGCAGGTTTTCCGCCTCGATCACTACCTCGGCAAGGAGACGGTGCAGAACCTCCAGGTGCTGCGGTTCGCCAACGGCATCCTCGAGCCCATCTGGAACCGCCGCTATGTCGAGCACGTCCAGATCACCGTCGCCGAGGACCTCGGGATCGGCCATCGCGCCGCCTACTACGACTCGGCCGGCGCGATTCGGGACGTGATCCAGAATCACGTCATGCAACTGCTCGCCCTGGTGGCGATGGAGGCGCCCGTGCGCTTCGACGCCGACACGATTCGCGACGAGAAGGTGAAGCTCCTCCAGTCGGTTCGCCGCTACAAGCCGGAGGATGTCCCGGACTACGTGGTGCGGGGCCAGTACGGGGCCGGATGGATCGGCGGCGAGGAGGTCCCGGCTTACCTGGACGAGGAGAGCGTCGCCGACGACTCGCGCACCGAAACCTACGTCGCGATGCGGGTCGAGGTCGACAACTGGCGCTGGGCGGAGACGCCCTTCTACGTCCGCACCGGCAAGCGGCTGCCGCGACGGGTGACCGAGATCGCGGTCCGCTTCCGCCCCGCCCCGCACCTGCCCTTCGCGGGCTCCGAGATCGGTGACGTGGAGCCCAACGAGATGGTGCTGTCGGTGCAGCCGGACGAGGGAGTCTCGCTGCGACTGGTGGCCAAGGTACCCGGCCAGACGATGAGCGTCAGGCCCGTGCAGCTGGAGTTCAATTACGGGACCTCGTTCCTGGGGGACTCGCCCGAGGCCTACGAGCGGCTGCTCCACGATGCCCTGCGCGGCGACGCGACCCTGTTCACCCGGGCGGACGAGGTCGAGGCCGAGTGGCGGATCGTGGAGCCGATCCTCGAGGCGTGGGAGTCCGGGCCGGGGCCCTCGGTATACGAGGCCGGGAGCCAGGGGCCGCCGGAGGCCGACGAGCTCCTCGCCGTGCGCGGACGGAGCTGGAGGCAGTTGTGAGGGCCGTGGGGGAGCGCAGCCGGTGGAAGGGCGAGGAGGTCCAGCCCGACGACGTGGTAGCCGAGCTCGCTCGACTGCACCGTGCCCACCGGAGTGACGGTCGCGGACACGCCATGGCCCGAACCCTGAATCTGATCGTCGCACCCGCTTCCTCGGTGGCCTCGAAGGCGGTCGACGATGCTCTCGCCGGGCTCGGCGTCCACAGCCCTTCGCGGACGCTGGTCCTGCGCCGGCACGGGTCCGACCGGCTCGACGCCCAGCTGGTGATCGAGTGCGAGCTGGCCGACGCGGCCGGCCGGGTGGGCGTCTGCCACGACCGGGTGACCCTGACCGCCGACGACTCCCGTCTGGAGCACGCGGCCTCGCTGCTCGCGCCGCTCTTGCTCAGCGACCTGCCCACCGTCCTGTGGCTTCCGGAGCCGGATTCGACCATCGCCGACCCGCGCCTGCTGGATCGGGCCCAGCAGGTCCTGGTGGACTCCACGGCCGGCGACGGCGCCGCCCTTCACCGGCTCGGCGAGCTGACGCGGAGCGCCCGCGTCCACGACCTCGCCTGGGGTCGGCTGGAGTTCTGGCGGGCCTCCACCGCCGCTGCCTTTGAGCCCCCCGAGCGCCGGGCCCTGCTCCCCCGGGTCGCGCGCCTCGACGTCCATTATGGGGGCGACGCTCTGTCCGCCGGGCTGCTGCTGGCCGGATGGGTGGCGGCGCGCGCGGGCTGGCGTCCGGGGACGCTCGAGCGCGACGATGGGCGAGCCGGCGCGAAGGCCGAGCGGCCCGACGGTGGCACGGTGGCGCTGTCGCTGGTGCGCCACCCCGAAGCGCGGGGATGCGGGGGGATCGAGAAGCTGACCTTCCGAACCGAAACGGACGAGGTGGGGATCGGCCGCGGTGCCGCAACCAGCCGCCTACGGGACCTGTTCGCCGAGGCGCTCCAACCGACGCCGTCGTTCGCGCGCGGGTATCCCGAGAGCCTCGGGGTGGTCGCCGCGATGCTCGCGCCGGCTGTTTAGACCTAGCGCTTGGTCTGGAGTGCGGCGCCGATCGCGCCGCCGAGGTCGCCGAGCGAGGCGACCTCGACCGCGGGCGGATTGTCGTCGTTGAAGAGGTTCTTGCCCATCTCCTCGACGATCCGCTCGGCGTATGGCTCGCCGAGGCGCGTCCCCATTCCGCCGCCGATGATGACCGCCTCGACGTCGAGCAGGTTGATCGCCGAGGCGATCCCGGCTCCCAGCGCCACGACGGCCCGATCGATTAGCTCCGTCGCCAGCGAGTCGTCGGCCTTCAGGGCCCGTTCCCAGATCCCGCTGGTCAGCCGGTCGTGTCCGTGCTTCTTCATGATCTTGAACAGGTCGGTCCTGCGGCCGTCCTCGTGCTCCCGCCGCGCCCGCCCCTCCATCGCCGCTCGACCCGCGTAGGCCTCGAGGCAGCCCCGCCGCCCGCAGGGGCAGTGCGCGCCGCCCATCTTGACCACGATGTGGCCGATCTCGCCCGCCCCGCCCCGGCCCAGCCAGGGCTTGCCGTCCAGGATCAGCCCCCCGCCGACCCCGGTGCCCCAGAACACCCCGACCAGGGACTCGTAGGGACGACCGGCGCCGAGGCGGAACTCGGCCTCGGTGGCGACCTGCACGTCGTTGCCGACCCGAACCGGGGCCCCGAGGCTCTCGCGGAGCCACGCTCCGAGCTTGAACTCATCCTCCCAGCCGGGCAGGTTTCGCGCCTGGGAAACGGCTCCGGTGCGTTCGTTCACGTTGCCCGGGGAGCCGACGCCGACTCCAGCCAGCTTCCCCGGTTCGACCCCCGCCGCCTGCGCCGCCTCCCGCATCGCCTCCGCCATCTGCTCGGCGACGTCCTCGGGGCCTCCGCTGGTCGGGGTCGGCCGGCGCGCCTCGCCGAGCACCTTCCAGCTGCCGTTCACGACGACGGCCTGGATCTTGGTGCCACCGAGGTCGATGCCGCCGCGGGCGATCATGCCGCTCAACAATCCACGCTACAGCACCGAGGCGACGGTGAAAATCGCCGCTCGATCAGGTTTCTCGCAGTCCTCGGTAGCGCCGGATCAGGGCGTTGGTGGAGCTGTCGTGGGCGAGCTCTGGCTCGGTATCGGCCTCGAGCTCGGGGACGATCCGCTTGGCGAGGACCTTGCCGAGCTCCACTCCCCACTGGTCGAAGGAGTCGATGCCCCAGACCGCGCCCTGGGTGAAGACGCTGTGCTCGTAGAGCGCCACCAGCGAGCCGAGGGTGCGAGGCGTGAGCCGCTCGGCGAGAATCGTGTTCGAGGGCCGGTTGCCCTCGAAGACGCCGTGCGGGACGAGGGCCTCCGGCGTGCCCTCCTGGCGCACCTCGTCGGCGGTCTTGCCGAAGGCGAGCGCCTCGGTCTGGGCGAGGACGTTGGCGATCAGCAGGTCGTGGTGCTCGCCCAGCGGGTTGAGCGAGCGGCCAAAGCCGATGAAGTCGCAGGGGATCAGCTTCGTTCCCTGGTGGAGCAGCTGGTAGAAGGAATGCTGGCCGTTGGTCCCGGGCTCCCCCCACCAAACCGCCCCGGTCTCGTAGTCCACGGCTCTGGAGTCGAGCGTCACGTGCTTGCCGTTCGACTCCATCGTCAGCTGCTGGAGATAGGCCGGAAAGCGGTGCAGGTACTGGTCGTAGGGCAGGACGGCGATCGTCTGGGCGCCGAAGAAGTCCCCGTACCAAACTGCGAGCAGCCCCAGCAACGCCGGCAGGTTGCGTTGGATGGGCGCCTCGCGGAAGTGCTCGTCCATGGCGTGGAAGCCGGCGAGCATCTCCACGAACCGCTCCGGCCCGATCGCGAGCATGGTCGAGAGGCCGATCGCCGAGTCCATCGAGTAGCGCCCGCCGACCCACTCCCAAAAACCGAACATGTTGTCGGTGTCGATGCCGAACTCCGAGACGCCCTCCGCGTTGGTCGAGACCGCGACGAAGTGCTTCGCGACCGCGGCCTCGTCCCCGAGCGCGCTCAGGACCCACTCGCGCGCCGTGCGGGCGTTGGTCATCGTCTCCAGGGTGGTGAAGGTCTTCGAGCAGACGATGAACAGCGTCTCCGCCGGGTCGAGGTCGCGGGTCGCCTCGACGAAGTCGGTGTCGTCGACGTTGGAGACGAAGCG
>JBBPIL010000082.1:0-6390 GCA_038040365.1 Actinomycetota bacterium | reverse complement strand
TGCTCGAACAACGACTTGGCGGGCAAGAACGCCCTATCGGCAACTGATCGGACCACTCTCGCCTCCTTCGACGGGCCGCCTACGCGGCGCGGCTAACGGACACCCCGACGAGACCTTGACTCGCCACCAGTTCATCAGCGCCCCGACCGGTCCCCAGCGCGGCTGCACCTCCAAGCTCGCGCAGCCGGGCTCGCCGACATCCTGCTTGGACACCGTCTCCCACTTGTGGGCGGCCGGGTCGCTGACCATCTCCTCGAGACGGGAGCGGGCGCGTTGCTGCCGCTCGCCTCGGCGCTCCGCCGCCTCGCGGGCTCGCCTCAGCCGCTCCATCAGCTCGTCCCGGATCGCCTCCAGCTCCGCCATGTCGGCGACGTGCCCCTTGGGGCGAAGCAGCGGGTGGGTCGGCTCGCCGGGCCTTCGGGCCTCCGCCGGATACGGGGCGAGCTGGGCCTCGAGGCGGGCGATCTGCCGGCGCAGCTCGCGGCGGCCGAGCCGCTCGTCGACGTCAGTGTCTGGGGGCTCGACCTCTGGGGGCTCGACCTCTGGGGGCTCGACCGGGGCCGGGCCGGGGGGCTCGGCGCGGGCGGCGCTCGGCCCGCTGCCCGCGTAGATCGCCCGGGCCAGGTCGCGAGGGTCGACGCCGCTTGCCCGGGCGCTGTCAGCGGCCTCGGCCGCAAGGCGCTCCAAGTCGGGGGAGGCGGGGGCGCCCTCCGCCACGAACGTGCCCAGGCCGTGGCGCGAGACGATCAGGCCGTCCTCATCGAGGCGGCGGTAGACCGCCCGGGCGGTGTTCACGTTGACGCCGGTGCCGCTGGCCAGCTCCCGGACTCCCGGAAGGCGGTCGCCGGGCCCCAGATCCCCGCTTGCGATCAGCACCCGCAGCCGCCAGGCGAGCTGGGCGCCGACCGGGAGGTCGTCGGCGCGCTCGAGGTCGGGAGCCAGGTCGCGGGTGGGTGGCCCGGGAGACTGTGCCATTGCGCTAGCACACTAGCACTCGCGGGCAGGACCTGTCAACGGGCACGATCAGGCGCGCGCAGGCCCGCTGCTAGCCTCAGCCGACCTTGACGATCGCCAGAGAGCTCCTCGACGAGATCGTCGCCCACGCCCGCGAGGAGGCGCCCAACGAGTGCTGCGGGATGGTCGCCGGCAGCGACGGCAGGGCGACCCGGGTCTACCGTGCCCGCAACACGGAGGCGAGTCCGCTGCGGTACACGATCCATCCCTCCGACCAGTTCCGGATCACGATGGAGATCGAGGAGCGCGGCGAGGAGATCGCGGCGATCTACCACTCGCACACCTCGAGCCCCGCCGAGCCCTCGCAGACCGACATCAATCTGGCCGAGAACTGGCCCGATCCGCTCTACCTGATCTGCTCGCTCGCCGAGCCGGAGGCTCCGAGCGTTCGCGGCTTCTCGATCCGCGATTGCCGGGTCGAGGAGGTGGAGCTCGATGTCGATGAGCGCTGAGGTCCGTCCACTGGCCTGCCCTCGCTGCGCGCGCAAGTACCCGCTCGAGGAGCGCTTTTGCGCCGACTGCGGGATGCCGCTCGTCTACATGGGAAGGGGCGAGGAGCAGCCGAAAACCGAGGCCCACGAGCGGGCGCGGAAGGTGAAGCCCCAATACACCGGCGGCAGCCAGGTTCGCGTGGCCAGCGCCCGAAATCAGGCCGAGGCCGAGCTGATCCAGGGCATGCTGCTCGAGGAGGGCATTCCCAGCGTCCAGCGGCGAATGCGCGGCTTCGACGTTCCCGACTTCCTCGCCGCAGGGCCGCGCGACATCCTCGTCCCCGAGGCAGGCGCCGAGGCGGCCCGGGAGCTGTTTGCCGACCTCCGGACGGGCGAGCCCGAGGCCGCCGCGCCTGCCGACGGCGAGCGCCCCCTGCGCTTGGCGGCGGGGCTGTTGATCGCTCTCGCCGGCGCCGCGGGCCTGATCTGGGTCCTCTATCAGCTGTCGAGCTAGAAGACCTGCCCAGGATGATCGCCCTGGTGCCCGCTCACGGCGGCGTGCCCTCCTTCCACGCGAGGTGGTCGCCGACGGCGAGTGCATCCAGGCCCATCGAGTGCATGGCGTCCAGCGCCTCCTCCGCCGTTTCGACCATCGGCTCGCCGTAGCCGTTGAAGCTCGTGTTGAGGACCAGTGGCACGTCGGCGATCTCATGGAACCTTGAGATCAGACGGTGATAGAGCGGCTCGATCTCGCGCTCGACGGTCTGCACGCGCGCGCTCCCGTCGATGTGCACGATCCCTGGAACCTTGTCCCGTACCGCCCCCCGCGTGTTCACAGCCAGCAGCATGTAGGGGCTTGGCCCGAGCATCTCGAAGTACTCGTCCGCATGCTCGGCGAGGACGCTCGGGGCGTACGGTCGAAACCATTCGCGTCGTTTGATCTCGCGGTCGAGCCGCTCCTTGCTCTCGACGCTCCGCGGGTCCGCCAGGATGCTTCGGTGCCCGAGCGCGCGCGGTCCGAATTCCGCCCCGCCCTGCACCCAGCCGATGATGCGTCCCTTGGCGATCAGTGCGGCGCACTCGCTCGCGATGTCCTCGCTCTTGCGGAACGCGGTGTTCTTGGCGGCGCGGAGCGCGGCGACGATCTGCGTCTCGGACGCGGTTGGACCGAGGTAGTCGTGGGCCGCAGGATGGCGCTCCTTGCCGCCGAGGACGACCTGATAGCCGTACAGGGCTGCGCCGACCGCCAGCCCTCGATCGCTGGCGTTGGGCATCACGTAGAGCTCGCGAAACGGGGTCTCGCGGAGGATCCTCTCGTTCGCGACACAGTTCAAGCCGACGCCGCCGGCGATCGCGAGCCGGGGCTTGCCTGTGCGCGCGTGGAGCGCTTGCGCGACGTGGAGGACGATGTCCTCGGTGAACTTCTGAATGCCCCAAGCGATGTCGTAGTGGTCTTGCGTAAGGGGCGCCCCCGACTCTCGACGCGGGCAAAACTCGACCATTTGATCGACATAGTTGTGCCCATCCCCTGTCGGTCGAGGGCGAAGGTTGAAGGTGCCGTCGTCATGTAGATCGAACGCGTCCTCGCGGGCCACGCGGTAGAACCGGTCGGTGCCGAACGCCGCGAGCGCCATCGTGTTTCCCTCCTGCTCATCGCGGAAGCCAAGGTGGAGCGTCGCGGTGGAGTACATGCCCCCCACCGAGTCCGGTGCCAGCACCTCGGAGAGCACCTTCACCCGGTCGCCTTGCCCGTCGGCGAGGCTCGTCGAAATCGCCCGTCCGTTGAGCCGCGCGAGGTTCTCGCCGCGGCCGTCGATCGTCAGGATCGCCGCGTCCTCGAACGGGCTGCAGAGATAGGCCTGGTAGGCGTGGCATAGATGATGCTCGAGGTCGAACAGCGTCTTCGTGCCGGCGAAGTAATCGCAAAACTCTTCGTATGGCCGCGGGTTCTCGGGGTCGGGTTGGATGTTCTCGTGCGTCTTCACCACCAGATCGATCTCCGCCTTGGCCAGCTCCGACTCCCCGCAGACCGACTTCAGCATCTCGGGGAACACCTCATAGAAGTCGGCGAACGACGGCGGCCGGTCGAGGCCGAATTCGCTCTTTAGCACCGCAGTGAGTACGGGCGCGTAGGGCGGCAGCGTGGCGAGCGCAAACTTGACGCGAGTCAGGCGCTCGAGGTTCATCGCGGCGACGATCCGGCCGTCCTCCACCAGGCAGATGGAGCTGCCGTGACCCGAGAAGCTGAGGCCGAGCACTTTCATGCGGGGGCGCGGAAACTAGCGAATGCGCCTGGCGATCGAATCAGTTATTTAGACAGAGAGCTCGTCCTGGAGCTCCAACTCCGCGATCCCCTCGGAGCTCTCGAGGCGGCGCTCGCTGAGCTTACGCAGGTAGTCGCGCCAGGCGCGCTCGATGTCGCGAAAACGCGTGTCGAAGGCGAGCTCCAGGCTGCCGCGCGGGCCGTCGCGGCGCAGGCGCGAGGCGAGCACGTCGCAGGCGTCGGGGCCGCGCTCGCGCTCCAGCAGGTCGAAGACCGTGCCGCCGAGGATGATCGCGTCGCGGGCCGAGGGCGGGAAGTTGGGCGCCGTTCGCTCCCGAAGCCGCGTGCTGACGGCGGCGCGGAACAGTGGCACCTGGCCGCCGTAGTACTGGGCGGCCCCCTCGATCAGCCAGGTCCACCGCAGGTAGCGAAGGAATCGACGGGGCCCCCAGGGCGGCGGCAGGCGGTCGTTGTTGGCGGCGACCACGATCTGGACGTAGAGGCGCTCGGCCGTGCCGCGCAGCGCGGCGAGCGAGTCGTCGCCGGCTGCCCGGCGGTCGAGGTACTCGTCATTCAGCACGTGCAGCTCGCTGGCCATCGCCCAGCCGGCCAGATAGCGGCGCCCCGCCGACGCCGCTGCCAGGCGAGCGGCGGGGAGGAAGGGGTGCGCCGCAGCAAGCCAGCCCGGGGTCGGATGCACGATGACCGTGACCCCGGCAGGCGCCTCGTCGAAGCGTTCCTCGAGGCGCAGGCGCAGGTCCTCGAGCGCGTCGAGGGTGCGCTGCGCGCAATCGCTGTCCTCGGCTTCGTGCCGAGCCACGAAGCTCAGCGACTCCGTCTCTATCCATGCCATCGCCCATCGAGGTTAGTCCACGCCCGGTGGAGGTCCGGTGCGGCGTACCCGGTATTTGCGGGTTGTTACCCCGCATCCGGGCGCGGCGTTTGATTCCGTCAGGTCTCTAAACAGCGAGCCGCCGGGCATCGCGCCGGCGGCTCGCAACGGTCAAGAGCACCTCCTCCGTGCTCTGGACTTGGGCCGAATCTAACGCGGTCGCGCGGCCCACGCGCCGGTTTCCCGGGAACCCAAGTGTCCATCGCACCGGACCGCTATGGGCCCTCGCCGGCGCGACTGCGTTCGTAGTCCAGCTCGGTGAGGACGCCGCGAGCCGCGAGGGCGGCGCGCCCCTCCTCGATGCTGCGGGCATCGGCTACCGCGTGGGCCAGGGGGAGGGCATCGGGCGGCGCGGCGACGGGGTCGAAGACGAAGGTCAGAGCCCCCACCGGTCCGAGCTCCACGCGGCGCCGGCCGCGGCGGATGTAGGCGCTGCCCACCTCCCCGCGCGCGCAGCGGACGACCTGGAGGCTGGCCTCGGTCGGCACCAGGGTCGCGGCGGCGGCGAGCTCGGCGACGATCTCCGGCGTCAAACCCCAGGTTCCGAGCCATGTCCCGGCGCGGGCCAGCTCGGCGACCCGCCCGAGCACCTCGGTGGCGGTCAGCTCGCCGTCGCAGCCCGGTCCGAGCACTGCCAGGAGCGGCTTGACGCGGCCATCGCCGCGGGCGATGTGGTCGCCCGCGGCGACGCGCAGGGCCGCGGCGACCATCACCGCGTCGCACAGAGGGCTCGCCAGCCCGGGCTCGTCGCCGCGGGCGAGCACATCGCCGCCCACGTCGACGCAGACCAGCAGGTCGCAGCCCAGCTCCGTGACCGCGGCGTCGATCCCGGCCGCGGCGCCCGCTGTCCCCCCGCTCACGTCCACCAGCACGGTCTCGGCGCCCAGGTGGGCCGCCATCCGCGCCTCGGAGAACGCGACTCCCTCCGGGGTGCTGGTCTCGGGCCGGGCGAGCACGGCCGCATCCCCGAGCGGCCGCCCGCCCCGGATCTCGGCCAGCGGGCGCGGCCCCGGATGAGGATCGATCGGGATCCGCTCCCAGGCGACCCCGCCGAGCACGAACGGCGTACCGAGCGACTCGCACAGCCGGGCGACCGCCAGCGCCCCGACCACGTCGCCGCCGCCCCCGATCCCGAGGACGAGCGCCCGCTCGGCCGCGCGGACGACCGCGATCAGGTCGAGGCTGCCGGCGCCACGAGCCCTACTCACGCATGAACGAGGCCCTGATCCTCCGAGGCAAGGTCGCAGATGGCGCGGATCTCGGCGTCGGCTCGCACGAACTCCTCGTCCGCCATCACCGGCGTGCCCTCGAAGGGGAGCTCACGGTCGATCTCCACCCAGGAGCGGCAGCCGTGGTACTCGTCCCGGACGCGCACCGTGACCGGTCGCGGGATCCGGTAGACCCGCAGCAGCAGCACGTGGATCGGGTGCCGCGGCTTCCACATGAGGCGCTTGTGCGCGTAGTCATGGGTCCAGACATGGAAGGGGGAGAGGCTGTCGACGATGCGTGGGTCGGCGGTCTCGAAGTGGTCGGCCACCTCGGCCCACGAGCGGATCCGTACCCGGTCCGGCTGCGCGATGCCGCCATCCTGAAGCAGTGCCCGCGGCGGCGGCTCCTCGTCGGGCCACACACCCTCCTCGAGTGCGCGCCGCAGCTCGGGATGGTGTGACTCGCGCACCAGGTCGTTGCGCTGATGGTCGAAGGTCGGGTAGAGGAAGAAGCGGTCGTGCTCGACCTCGAAGTGCTTGTTCTCCTCGCGGATCCCGCCCTTGCGCAGCGTGACCAGCTGC
>JBBPIL010000081.1:0-6468 GCA_038040365.1 Actinomycetota bacterium | reverse complement strand
CGCCCCCCCCGGCTCGTGCGGCCGACGTGGCGCGCCCCGCCCGCCCCCGGCCCGTGGGGGGGGGCCCCCCCCCCGGGGGGGGGGGCGCGGGGCCCCCCCCCCCCCCCCCCGGGGGGGGGGGCGCCCCCCCCCCCCCCCCCCCCCCCCCGCGACTCCATCGCCAGGAAGTCGCTGATGTCGGAGATCCCCTTCTGGACCGTCTCGGGCGTGATCCCGTGCTCGCGGTTGTAGGCGCGCTGGATCTCGCGGCGGCGGTCGGTCTCGTGAATCGCCGCCCGCATCGCCTCGGTCTCCCGGTCCGCGTACATGAGCACCGTCCCACGCACGTTGCGCGCCGCCCGCCCGATCGTCTGGATCAGGCTGGTCTCGCCGCGCAGGAAGCCCTCCTTGTCGGCGTCGAGGATCGCCACCAGCGAGACCTCCGGCAGGTCGAGGCCCTCGCGGAGCAGGTTCACCCCGACGAGGACGTCGTACTCCCCCAGCCGCAGGTCGCGCACGATCTGGATTCGCTCCAGGGTGTCGATCTCCGAGTGCAGATACCGCACCCGGAATCCGTGCTCCAGGAGGTAGGCGGTCAGGTCCTCGGCCATCTTCTTGGTCAGCGTCGTGACCAGCGTCCTCTCCCCCGCCTCGGCCCGCCGGCGAACCTCGTTCATCAAGTCGTCGATCTGGTTGCGGGTCTCGCGCACCCGCACCTCGGGATCGACGATCCCGGTCGGCCGCACGATCTGCTCCACGGTCCGCACCGAGGAGCCGCGCTCGAAGTCGCCCGGCGTCGCCGAGACCATCACCAGCTGCCCCACCCGGCTGAGGAACTCCTCGAACCGCAGCGGCCGGTTGTCGAGCGCCGAGGGCAGCCGGAAGCCGTGGTCGACGAGCGTCTGCTTTCGGGAGCGATCGCCCTCGTACATGCCGCCGAGCTGCGGGATCGTCTGGTGCGACTCATCGACGAAGACCACGAAGTCGTCGGGGAAGTAATCGATCAGGGTGTGCGGCGGGCTCCCGGGCGCTCGCTCGTCGATGATCCGCGAGTAGTTCTCGATCCCCGGGCAGAAGCCGAGCTCCTTGAGCAGCTCGACGTCGTACTCGGTCCGCTGCCGCAACCGGTGGGCCTCGAGCAGCTTGCCGCGCTCCTCGAGCCACCCGACGCGCTCGCCGAGCTCCTGCTTGATCTCGACCACCGCCCGCTCGATCGTCTCCTCCTTGGTCACGTAGTGGGTAGCCGGCCACACGGCGACGTGGTCGATCTCGTCGAGCACCTCGCCGGTCAACGGATCGAAATGCTGGATCCCCTCGACCTCGTCGCCGAACAGCGCGATCCGATAGGCGGTCTCGGCGTAGGCGGGAAAGACCTCCAAGAGCTCACCCTTGACCCGAAACGTCCCGCGGGTGAGGTTGGTGTCGTTGCGCCCGTACTGCATCCCGATCAGCTTTCGGAGGAGCTTGTCGCGCTCGACCCACTCGCCGACCTTGAACAGCTGCATCTGCTCGCGATAGAGCTCCGGCGACCCGATCCCATAGATGCACGACACCGAGGCGACGATCACCACGTCGCGCCGGGCAAGCAGCGCCGCGGTCGCGGAGTGGCGGAGCCGGTCGATCTCATCGTTGATCGAGGAGTCCTTCTCGATGTAGAGGTCCTGCGCCGGCACGTAGGCCTCGGGCTGGTAGTAGTCGTAGTAGCTGACGAAGAACTCGACCGCGTTGTCCCCGAAGAACTCGCGGAACTCGTTGCAGAGTTGCGCCGCCAGGGTCTTGTTGTGGGCGATCACCAGCGCGGGCCGCTGGACCCGCTCGATCACTCCGGCCATCGTGAACGTCTTCCCGGTACCCGTGGCGCCGAGCAGGGTCAGGAACCGTTCGTCGGTCCCCAGGCCCTCGGCGAGCCCCGAGATCGCCTGCGGTTGGTCCGCGGTCGCCGTGTAGGCGGGATTGAGCCGGAAATCGGGCACCGAGCCACGATAGCGGGCGTCGACCACGTCGCCGGTTGGACTAGCGAGCCGTCGCCTCTATCCAGTCCCAGCGCCCGCCGCACAACCGCTGCGCTTGGCTCGAGCTGAAGCGTGAGATCCGGGTCTCCGCGGCGCCCTGCGAGCTGACCAACAATGGTCCGATCGGGGCCGGCGTGCCGCCGCTGCCCGGATGCAGATCGGCGCCGCCGAAGTGGATAGCCAACGTGTGGGGGCCGGCGTCGAGACGAGCGCCGCCGAGCCGCACGTACCCGCCGAGGTTGTTGAGCTCCTCTCTCACCTGCCCGGCGCTTCGGCCGTCGACCTCCAGGTCGACCCGCGGCCGCACCGATCCCCCGAGCCAGGCCTCGTAATCGCCCGTGCGAGCGACCCGCAGCCTGGCCTCGAGCGTCCCCGGCGTGGCTGGCAGGAGCCTCCCCGGCCGTCCAACCACCTCCCAGGCGCGAGGGTGTCGCGTTCGCTCGAGCCTAATCCGGTGCACGGCCCGCCTGCGCACCGCCGCCAGCACCCCGGCCGGGCCCGCCGCGCGAGCCAGGCTGTGCACCGCGGCGCACCGTGGCGCACCGCCGGGATCGAACTCGGTTCCCAGCCCGAGGTGGCGAATCACCGATCGCTCCGAGGCCGGTGGCCGCTGCCAGACCTCGTAGTACTCCCCCATCCAGGTCAACCGATACGGCCAGGGCGGCCGGCTCTGGGCCGGCGAGGAGCGCAGCACCAGGGTCCGGTAGGTCATCAGGCCGCCGAGCCGGAGCTGGTCGGTGTCCGCCATCGCCCCCTTGGGCAGCGTGCGGCCGTTGAGCAGCGGTACGCGGCGCCGGCGCAGCTCGGATGCTCCCTCGGGATCGGCGTCGCGGAGGAAGTGGCGCGCCCCGTACGGCTCGTACTCGGTCATCAGCGTCGGGCCCTGTCCGGCGATCTCACCGCCGATGGCTTGAAGCTCGGCGAGCTGCTCTCGCGGGGCGAGGTTGACATCCCGGTAGGCGAGCGCGTTCGACCACAGGACGCCTCCCGCCACCACAGCGAGTAGCGCGGTCCCGGTCGAACGCCGCGCGAGCGTCAACCGTGCGGCTGCGGCGACGGCTGCCAGGAGGACGGCGGGGGCCGCGATCGCGAGCGCCTTGGCCGCCAGCCATGGCGCAGCAATGAGTTGCGTGGCGACGGCGACCGTCAGCACGCCCAGGGCATACAGGGCGACCCCGAGCGCCCTCCGGCGCACGGCCATCGCGATCCCCGTCGCGGCGGCCACGGCCACCACTCCGATGAGGCCGATCGAGACCAGCGGCACCACCGGATCGAGCCGAAAGTCGCCGGCGGGCCAGACCCCGGCGAGCTGGAACGGACTGATCGGCGAGATCAGGTTGCCGAGCTCCGCGCCGCTGGTGAACACGGTGCGAAACGGGGACACGAAGCTCGCCATGGCCAGCGCCGGCGCGGATGCGAATGCGATCACGACCGCGGCGACGCCGGCCCTGCGCCTGGCGGGAGGACTCGACCCTCTCCACGCGCCAACCGCGGCCGCGGCCAGTGCGGGCGCGAGCCAGACGATCCCGGCCACGCTGAGGGAATCGGCCACCGCCACGGCGACGACCACGCTCGGCAGCGCGCGTCGCACCCCGCCGACACCGAACGACGCCGTAGCCAGACCGAAGCCAGTGGCAATCAGGGCGGCGGCGAGGATCTCCTTGGTGCCTCCCCAGAGGTAGTAGCCGTAGAGGAGCGCGGGCTGCGCGCCGAGGAAGGCGGCGATCGCCCGCATGCGGTGCGACTCCAGCAGCGAGCCGGAGAGGCTCCAGAGGGCGAGGGCCAGAAGCACCGCGAGCGTCGCCATGTAGGGCGCGATCAGCCATGCTGGATCTTGGGCCACCAGCCCCGAGCCGATCGCGAGCGGAAGGAAAGCCCCCACCGGATAGCCCTTGTCGAGGGTGAAGGCAAGCGTCGCCTCATGTGTTGAGGGTGCAAGGCCGCCGAGATCGCGACCACGTTCCGAGACCTGGTCCGTCAGCGCCAGCCAGGTGGCGGTGTCGTCGAGCTTGATGTAGCCGGGAAACGTCGCCTCGCCGGAGAGGATCACCGGCGCGGCGAAGACCAGGAACACTCCGACCACGGCGACGACCGCCGGGCGCGGCAAGCGCCAGGCGCGCCGCCCGCGCACCGCCCCGGCGAAGCCGATCAACGCCCCAGCAATGACCATCGGAACTGCTAGCCCCCACACGGAGGCGATCTCCAGCAGCGGCTGGGTCACAACGATGATCGCGGCGAGGCCGAGCCCGGGCAAGAGCGCTCGCGGCAACGAGACACCGAGCAGAAGCTCCGCCAAGAGACCCCATCCCGCCGCCAACGCCAAGCACAGCAGCGGGAAGACCGCCCAGGCGACCAGCAGAGTCACTCAGCGGGGACGATCGGGGTCAACCGAGCCCCAGGTCATCTGCGTAATTGTCGCGGTACTCCTGACGCTTGTCGAGGACCTCCTCCACGTAGGCGCGAGTCTCCGGGAACCCGATCCCGTCGAGCTCGAGGCTCGAGCCGCCCCACTCATCGACGTGGGAGGGTCCGGCGTTGTAGGCGGCGAGGGCTGCGACCTCGTTGCCGCCGTAGCGGTCGAGCAGCTCGCGGAGGTGAAAACTTCCGTAGCGGATGTTGATGTCGGCGTCGAAGAGATCGTGGACCACGAACTCGGTCCCCTCGCTCTTCGTGGCGATCTCGAGGGCGGTCGCCGGCGTCACCTGCATCAGGCCGCGGGCTCCGGCCTCGGATTGCGCCCGCTCGCGGAACCGGGACTCGGCGTAGATGGTGGCCGCGATCAGCGCCGGATCGAGCTCTTTCTCGGCGGCCTGCTGGCGAATGATGTCGTCGTGCCGCAGTGGCAACGTCACCTCGCGGGCCAGCTCCTCGAAGTCGATCCGGCTGATCCCGATCGCGGCCCCAGCCCCGAGTGCGGCCGCGGCGGCGATCGCCAGCCACCGGCGCCGGCGGGACCTGGGGCGGGTCGCCGCGCGGGCTCGGGACCGGCGGCGAGGAGCGGCCGTCCTCGCCCGGCTCACGCCACTCCCGGGGCGAGCGCGGCCAGCGCTGGCACCAGTCGCGCCACCTGGTCCCCGAGCTCGGCCAGCGAGCCATCGTTCGAGAGCACATGGGTCGCCCGGGCAGCCTTCTCGTCCTGAGAGAGCTGGCGGCCGCTGCGGCCCTCGAGCAGCTCGGTCCCGCGGTCACGTGCTCGCGCCGCCCGGGTGGAGTCGTCGGCGACCACACACACGGTGGCGTCGAAGGCGCCCTCCATGCCGGTCTCGAACAGCAGCGGCACCTCGACCACTGCGAGCGCTGTCTCCGCGGCGAGCGACTGGCGCCATTCGACGATCCGCTCGCCGACCAGCGGGTGAAGCACCGATTCGAGCCAGGCGAGCTCATCGGGCCGCTCGAAGACGATCTCGCCGACCCTCGCGCGCTCCAAGCGGCCGTCGGCCAGCACCGCCTCGCCCCAGCGCTCGACGAGCTGCTCGCGAACCTCGGAGGTGTCGAGAAGCTCCTGAGTCACGGCGTCGCTCGACAGCGTCGCAGCGCCGAGCCGCGCGAAGGCTCCCAGGGCCTCCGACTTGCCCGAGGCGACCGCGCCGGTCAGGCCTATAAATGCTGGCGCGGAGCCGCCAGGCGACGCGACAGGCTGGTGCCGGTTGATGTCAGGCGGTGGGGCCACCGCCCGCCGATCAGGAGCCCTCGTCCTCCGAGGGCGGTTCGCCGGCCCCGTCGCCCCCTGGGGCCTCCTGCTCTCCCTCGGGCTGGGGTGGCGGCTCCGGGAAGACCTCCTCGGATACGTCGAGGTCGGGCACTTCCTCCGGCGTCGCCTGCGCCTCGCCGGTCAGCTCCGGCGGCATCAGGTCTCTGAGAGGCAGGTTCTGGGGCTCGGCGCGCTTCACGCTGAGCGAGATCCGGCGACGGTTGTCGTCGATTTCGAGGATCCTCACCCAGGTCTGGTCGCCGGGTGAGACGACCTCGCTCGGGCTCTCGACGTGGTGCTCCGCGAGCTCCGAGATGTGGACCAGCCCCTCGACTCCGGGAATGATCTCGACGAAGGCGCCGAACGCGACCACCTTCGTGACCTTGCCCTCGAGCACGTCGCCGGGGCCGTATTCCTCGAGCACGCGGCGCCACGGATCCTCCTGCGTCTGCTTCAGGCCGAGCGAGATCCGCTGGCGCTCGCGGTCGATGTCGAGCACCTTCACGCTCACCGTCTCCCCCACCGAGAGCACCTCGGAGGGGTGGTTGACATGGCTCCAGGAAAGCTCGGAGATGTGGATCAGCCCATCGATCCCGTCGAGGTCGACGAAGGCGCCGAAGTCAACGATGTTGGAGATCGTCCCCTCCACCACCGCGCCGGGCTGGAGGCGACCGAGGATCTGCTCGCGAACCTCCTTGCGCTCCTCCTCAAGCACGGCTCGGCGCGACAGCACCACGTTGTTGCGGCTGCGGTTGAGCTCGATCACCTTGCACTCGAGCGTCTGGC
>JBBPIL010000080.1:0-6502 GCA_038040365.1 Actinomycetota bacterium | reverse complement strand
GGCTGCGCCTACTCGCCCTCGCCGCCGGGCTCTGGCACAACGCCGAGATCGGCGAACCCGGGCGGTCCTTCGCCGCCTACGCCGCCTGATTTGGAATCAACCATCTAGGCCGAGCAGGGGCCGGTGTCGGCGGGGCGGAGGTTTCCCTGCAGGGCCCTGCGCACGATCGGGTCCGGGACGCCGAGCCCTCCCGGCCGCCCTCGCCCCTGCTCCGCCGCGAACACGGTCGTCAGCACCTGGCCGCTCGCGTCGACGGCGGGGCCGCCGGAGTTGCCGCTTAGCACCCGACCGCGAAACGGAGTCATCCTGCGCCGCACGGGACCGCGGCCGTAGGAGTCCTGGCTGATCACCTCGCCGGTGCTTCCGACTCGCGCCGGGGAGATCGTCAACGGCCCGTTCTCCGGATAGCCCAGCACCGCGGCGGCGGCGCCCCTGGGTACCCGAGGCGCGAGTCGCAGCGCCGGCAAATCCAAGTCGGCGACGCGGAGGATCGCCAGGTCGTTGCGCGGCTCGTAGTGGACGGCCGACGCGTCCAGCGTCTCGCCCGATCGCAGGGTCACCGTGGTGTCTTCCTCGCCGGCGACCACGTGTGCGTTGGTCACCACCAGGCCGGGGCCGGCGACCCACCCCGAGCCCTCGATGCCGAGCCCGCAGGCGGTGCCGAGGATCTTGACCACGCTGTCGCCCGCCCGTTGCACGTCGGGATCGTCGGCGATCGCCGGCTCGGGCGCTCGGACGTTCGCGTTCGGGCCGCTGATGGCGGGCGTGGGGTCGATGTGTCTGAGCACGTTGAGCAGCGGCCCTGACGGCGGCAGGGCGTTGTTCAGCGCCGTCAGGATCCGGGAGCTCTGAAGCGCGTCACGCAGGTCCCGCTCCCCGGGTCCAGGCGAGTTGAGGGCCGCGGCCCCGAAGGCCCAGGCGAGCAGCAAGCCCAAGGCGGCGAGCAGCGCGGCGCCCCCGATCCCGTCCAGCCATCCGCCCAATGCCCCGCGCGACAACCGGACGCTGAGCCCCACGGCGAAGCCCTCCACCACGACCGCCACGGTGGCGCCGAGCACCAGCCCGGCGAGCACCGTGATCAGCGGCGCATAGGGCGACTCGCCACCCCCGGCCAGCAGCGCGGGGCCGAGCCGGCCCCCGATCGCCGCGCCGAGCACGAAGCCCGCCAGCGGAAGACCGCTGGCGATCAGGCCACGCTCGTAGCCGATTACCGCAAGCGCGAGCGCGAAGACGGCGATGATCAGGTCGACGAAGTTCACCCAGGTACTAGTTTTCCATCGACTTGAGCACGATCAGTCCCGAGGCGGAACGCCGCCGCCGACTTCTCACCAGAGCCCTTCCGATCGCCCTGCTGGTGATCGTCGCATTCCTCGTCGTCACAGTCGGGGGCGGCGGCGGCGAGCTGTCGGCGGCCCGGCGCTTTGCCCAGGGCTGGGAGCGCCAGGACTTCGCCGCCATGTACCGGGAGGTCTCCCCCCGGGCGGCGAAGCGCTACTCGCTGGCCGAGTTCACCGACGGCTACGGCAAGGCCCAGGAGACGGCGACGGTGGCCAAGGTGACGACCGGAGATCCCTCCGAGGCCGAGTCCGGGGGCCAGCCGGCGGCGGTTGTCCCGGTCAGCCTCGAGACCCACGCCTTCGGGCAGATCCCCGGCCGCCTCGTGCTGCCGCTGGCCGGCGACAGGATCGCCTGGTCGGAGAACCTCGTCTTCCCGGGGCTGGGGCCCGGAGAGCGTCTCGTGCGGCGCGCGCGGGTGCCCGAGCGGGCCCCGATCCTCGCCCGCGACGGGACGCCGCTGGCCGAGGGGCCGGCCGCGGCCCGCTCCTCCCCACTCGGCGCGGCCGCCCAGACCGTCGCCGGCGAGGTCTCCTCCCCCAGCCCCGAGCGGGACCGCGAGCTCTCGCGGCTCGGATTCCCGCCCGGCACGCCGACCGGGACCAGTGGCCTCGAGCTCGCCTTCGACCGACGCCTCGCCGGACGGCCGGGCGGTCAGCTGGTCGCGGTCGCCAGCCATAGCGGCAATCCACCCAGCGGCGGGCCGGTGCTCGCCAGCAGCAAGCCCCTCCCGGGCAAGCCCGTGCACGCGACCATCGATCCCGGCCTCCAGCAGGCCGCGGTGGCGGCGCTTGGCGGTCAGTACGGCGGCGTCGCCGTGCTGGACGCCCGCGACGGCTCGGTGCTGGCGCTGGCGGGGATCGCCTTCTCCGGCCCTCAGCCGCCGGGCTCGACCTTCAAGGTGATCACGACCACCGCGGCGCTCGAGGCGCGGGTCGTCGAGCTCGCGGACCGGTTCCCGATCCAGACTTCGACCGTGGTCGGCGGCCGCGAGGTCGCCAACGCCCACAACGAAGCCTGTGGCGGCAGCTTCGTCGAGGCGTTCGCGCAGTCGTGCAACAGCGTCTTCGTCCCGCTCGGCCCCAAGATCGGCTCGGAGCGCCTGGTCGAGGCGGCCGAGCTGTACGGCTTCAACTCGCCCCCGAGCCTGTTCCACCACGCCGCCATTCGGACCGTGAACCCGCCTCAGAGCACGATCCCCGCCTCGATCCCCAACGACCTCGAGCTCGGGGTGAGCGCGATCGGACAGGGCCAGGTGCTGGCTACGCCGCTTGAGATGGCCTCGGTCGCCCAGACGATCGCCGACGGCGGCACGCGGAGCCCCACCCGGATCGTCAGCGATCGAAAGCTGCGGCCGGCGGCGCAGCCCGTGCGGGTGACCTCCCAGCAGGTCGCGACCACCGTGCGCAACCTGATGGTCCAGGTGGTGGTCAGCGGGACCGGCACGGCAGCCGCCCTCCCCGGCGTCCAGGTGGCTGGCAAGACGGGCACCGCTGAGCTCGGCCCGAAGGCGCTCGAGCCCGGTCAGGAAGGGCCATCTGACGCGGCGCCCGAGCAGAAAGTGGACGCCTGGTTCACCGGCTTCGCGCCGGCAAACGACCCGAAGCTCGCGGCGGCGGCGATGGTCGTCAACGCCAACGGGGACGGCGGTGCCGTGGCGGCTCCGATCGTTCGCCAGGTCCTCGCTGCGGGCCTCGGTGTGGGCTGAACCTGGCGCGGGCCGTGGCTGGCAATCGATTCCCAAGTGGGCATCTACTTGGCTCCCTTCCGGCGAGATGGCGGTTATCAATCACATTGATCGAAAAGTCCCAACTCGTCGCAGACGGCCATGTCGGTCGCGACATTGCCCCTACCCAGCCCCGGGCGGCAGCGCGGTTTTTGCGTCCAACGTTGTGAGAGGCTCGGCGCGCTAGATATCAAGCTCGACTTCGCCCACCGAGCCCGCCGACGACGGGATGTCGAGGGTGAGGGGCCGGTCCTCGGTCGTGGCCTCATCGATCAGGAACAGCACCATCGCCCCCTGGATAGGCCCGTTGGCGGCGGTCGACTCGGGCTCGGGCAGCTGCTCGTTGGCCGCCACCGTGCCGCCGAGCTCGAGCGCGAACAGGCTGTCGCTGGGGATCGGCTTGAACTCCGTCCCCTGGGTGTCGACCACCTTGAAGTCGGCCGGCACATCCTGCGCCGTGCCGGCCTCGTTCTCGATCAGCATGAAGACCCCGAGGTAGAGCTTGTCGTTCGTCGGCGGCGGCTGACCCGCCAGGTACGCCTCGTCCTCGGGATCGCGTGGGTTCAGGAAGCGGCTGATCTGGACGTTGTAGAGCAGGTCGCCGAGCTTCATCGGCTGGCCCTCCTCGACGCTCAGGTCGCTCTCCGGGCTCGTCTCACAGCCGGAAAGGAGCACCCCAACGACCAGCGCGGCGGCGAGCACCGAAGCGACACCCAGGCGCGTAGTGAGGCGGCCGGCGGCGCGCAGCATGGCGGCGGCAGTCTATATCGCGCCAGGCGGCGCGGATGGCACCAGACCAAAGCTGGCGTCAGACGGGAAGCCGGGCAGCACCGGCGACCACCACACGTGTCGGCGGGCGCCCCGACTCGATCAACTGCTTCAGCCTCGACAGGGCGATCGACCACTGGCGCCGGTAGTACCGCTCCGCCCCCAGCTTCTCGCGCAGGCGGTCCAGCGGATGAGACGGCCCGGTCCAGAAGCGAAGCGTCACCTCGCACCCGCTGGGCCCGGGCTCGATCAGCTCCCAGGACGTGGTGATCGGGATCCGATCCCACCGTCCCCCCGCGCCCCGCTCGTGGATGCGGTGCGGCGGCGAGACCTCGTCGATCATCGTCTCCATCCAGAGCCCGGGCTCGGCGATCCGGAAGCGGGCCGCCGCGCCGACCCCGGAGGACTCGAGCCGCTGGAGCCGATAGTCGCTCACGAAGTGGTCGGTGAACGCGGGCCTGTTGGCGAGGTCGCACAGGAGCTCATAGACGCGCTCGCGCGGCGCGTCGATCGGCGTCTTGACCGAGATCGGCCCCAATACAGGGACGATTCTATGCCTGAATCCGCCGGCAAGCCTCCAAATTGCGGACGTTTAGGCCATGAGGTTGTTGCACATCAGGCATCCCCCGTTACCATTGACTTCCCGTCAGCATTACTACGAATTCCAGGGACCGGAATTCGGTATGAGGTATTGGATTGCTTGTAGACGAAGGAACCGACGTCCACGAGACCGGTGAGCTCGCACTAGTCGGCTCTCTCGCTTGTGTCGAGTGCGGGTACTCGATCTCGCTGTCGGTCTCGGATGAGCTGCCCGGCTGCCCGGCCTGTGGCGGGTCTCGTTTCCGCCGCGCCTCGATGTTCGAGCCTCCCACGGTTGACGCGGACGCGATCTCAGCCGCGCCCACGCTTCCGGCCTGGCTCGACGAGGTACGCACGGATCTCGAGCCGGGCGACCAGTTCGTCGCCTTCGAGGACGGGGATGAGCCGGTGGTCGTCGGGCTCCAGGACGGCTGGACCCGGATCGGGCGCAGCGGCTCGGCCGACATCCAGCTCGACGACGCGACCGTGTCGCGCCGCCACGCGCTGATCGTCCGCACCGCGGAAGACGAGCTGCGCGCTCTCGACGATCGCAGCCTGAACGGCCTGTTCATCAACGGCGAGCGAGTCGAGTGGGCACCGCTGATCGACGGCGACGAGCTCGAGATCGGCCGCTACCGGCTCTACGTGCTCCAGACCTAGTCGGGGCCGGCTTACTCCGTCGAGATGTTCGGGTCCGCCTGGACCTTGTGCGGGACGATCATCAGGAAGTTGTCGGCCGCGCTCGCCGCCAGCCCGACGACGCGCTCGGCCTCGGAGTCCTGGCTCGTGGCCTCGAGCTCCTCGGCATAGTGGCCCAGCAGCTCCTCGACGTCGAGCATCGCCTCGGCGTCGAGCTCCTGTAGCTCCACCTTGGCCCCCTCGCCCAGGCGGCGAGCGATCGCTTCGCGGTCGAGGTTCCACTCCGGGTTGACTCGCACGTAGACGCGGCCGCCGGTCATCCCCGCGCACGCCCAGGGGCCGAGGTCGCCGAGCACGACGGCGCGCCCGGCGGTCATGTACTCGAAGGCGAAGCCCTTGGCGTTGGCGCGGTCGACGATGCAGCCACGCGAATCGTCCAGGGGCTCGGCCGGCTCGCCCCCCAGCACCACGTCGGCCCCCGAGAGGCGGATGCAGAAACGCGAGTCGGCCGACCCCTGCACGAACAGGCGGCCGCGCTGGGCGCCGTAGGCGAACGACTTGCCCACCGACCCGTTGACCCTCTGCCCGTCGCGGTTGCGCCCCTTGAGGATCGAGACGGTGCCGCCCAGCATCGTCTTGCCGACCCCGTCCTGGGCGCCACCCTCGACCCGCACCACGAGCCCCCAGGCGTTGAAGGCGCCGAAGCCCTGACCGGCGACCGAGCCGCCGTTGAAGGTGAGCTCTGCCAGCGGGTGTGTCGGCTCTCCTTGCGGGGCGCCCCCGTAGATCCGCGCCCGCGAGATCTCCCCGGCGAGCTCGGTGCCGAGCACGCGGTCGTGGGCGTCGGTCGGGCGCGGGAACTGCTGGCGGATCGGCTCGCCGGACAACACCCTGTCGGCGAGCCCGGCGAGCTCCGCGGAGGCCTGCTTGGGCGCCATGCGGATCGGCCGGGCCCGTACCAGGCCCGCCTCGGCGCGGGCCTCGACCAGCTCCTCCGTGGCGACCGGCAGGTCGACCGGCTCCAAGTCGAGGAACTCCTCCAGCGGCGTGATCAGCTCGGCCAGGTCGAGGCGCTCCGCGTAGGCGATCTGCTCGAGCAGGTCGTAGCGACCGACCAGGTCCTGGGCGCGCTCGTAGCCGAGCTCGGCGACCACCCGCTTGACCTCCTCGCCCATCGAGGTAAAGAAGCGGGCACAGTTCTCGGCCGCCGAGTCGACCCGCTGGGGCGTGAACTTCTTCAGGCCGTGCTCCTGAGCCTGCTCGATGGTCTCGATCTGGGTGGCGATGCCGACGTGGCAGGTGTCGAGCTGGCAGCCCCGGCAGATCGTGCAGCCGAGCGAGACCATGGCCAGGGTCCCGAAGGCGACCCGGTTGGCCCCCATGCAGTGCAGCTTCACGATGTCGTGGGCGTGGCGGTAGCCGCCGTCGGCCCAGATCTCGACCCGGTTGCGGATC
>JBBPIL010000079.1:0-6692 GCA_038040365.1 Actinomycetota bacterium | reverse complement strand
CCGGTGACCGCGATCACCATGTCGGCGCGCGAGATCCCGGCCCGCTCGAGCACCCACAGCTCGGTCGCGTCCCCGTACTGGATCGAGTGCTCGAGCTCCTGCTCGACCGTCTGGTAGCGGTTGCGGTCCTTCTCCACCAGGGTCACCTCATGGCCCTTCTCGAGCAGCTCACGCCCCAGGTTCCATCCGACCTTCCCTGCCCCGACGACGATCGCGTACATCCGGCGCCTTCCTACGCGCCGCCCGCGACGTTCGCGGCGGCTTCCTTGACCTCGGCCTCCAGCATCTCGATCGCCACGCGGGTCGGGCAGATCGTGTGCAGCCCCTGCTGCTCGTACCACTCGGCCCGGTAGGGATCGAGGATCCGCGCGATCACCGTCGGCACGTTGAAGCGCCGTTTGGCGATCTGGGCGATGACGATGTTCGTGTTGTCGCCGTCGGTGGCGGCCACGAAGGCGTCGGCGTGCTCGATTCCCGCCTCCTCGAGCGCGTCGATCTCGAGGCCGGTGCCGACCGTGAACTGGCCACCCATGTCCTCCCAGGGCTTCTCCAGGCCGATCTCCAGCCGCGCGTGCGACTCCGAATCCTCGTCCAGGCACGAGACCTGATGCCCGTCGCGGAGCATCGCCCGGGCCAGCGACGAGCCGACGCGACCCGCACCGACGATCAGGATGAACATCGGCTGGATGCTACCCCTCGCCCGCCGACGGCCCCAGCGCGGCCAGGTTCATTAGGATGGCCCCGCTGAGCGACTACGAGATCAAGAACCTCCGCGAGGTCGAGGACATGGCCGTCAAGCACGGCTTCTCCGAAACGCAGGAGGCGCGTTTTCCGCGCGAGGAGCTCGGCGCCGAGACCACCGGCCTGGCCTATCACGTCGTTCGCCCGGGCAGGCGCCAGGCGTTCGCCCACCGCCATGACCAGGCGGAGGAAGTCAACGTCGTGCTCTCCGGCAGCGGCCGGGTGAAGCTCGATGACGACGTCGTCGAGATCGGCCCCATGGACGCGATCCGTATCGCGCCGCACGTGACACGGGCGTTCGAGGCAGGGCCGGACGGCCTCGAACTGCTCGTCTTCGGGCCCCACCACGCCCGCGACTCCGAGCTGGTGCAGGACTTCTGGGCCGACTGACGGGGAAGGCTCTCAGAGCGCCTTGCACAATGACGGCGTGCCCGGGGCGGTCCAGGACCGAGCTGGGCGCCGCACGGGGACGAGCCAATAGCCGTGCCTACTGGCGAGGAGCCGGGTGGCGATCCAGCGACGGTGCTGGGCCGGATCCGGGTGCGGCGCTTCATTGTGGAAGTCGCTCTCAGTCCTCGGGCGGGGCGATGAGCAGCACCCTGCGGGGCGCCTTCTTGAGCACGTACTCGGTTACCTCGCCGACCTCCGGCGGGCGTGTCCCGCCGATGCCGCCGAGTATCGCCCCGCCGCGCACCCGGGTCGGCGGCTCGCCGCCCATCACGATCACCTCGACGTTCCGCCGTCGGGCTTCGTCGACGATCCCGGCGCCCACGCTGCGCGCCCGAACGAGCGCCGTCTCGACCTCGACCGTCTCGTACTCCTCGCCCACCTCCCGGGCGCGCTCCAACGCGGCCTCCGCCGCCTCCAGCCGCTCCTTCGGCGGCGGGGCGTCGAGCGGCACGGTGAGCGGCAGGTCCAGCACGTAGATCACCTCGAGCTTGGGGGCCTGCTCGCCCGGCTGGTCGGCGGCGTCGGCCAGGCGGCCCGCGGTACCGACGATGTCGTCGTCGAGCTTGGTCCCGAAGACCGGCACGAGGATGGCGCCGTACTCGGCCTCGCGGACCTCCTTGCGCAGCGCCTCCTCCGGCACCGAGACGCGCTTCGTCAGCGACGTCCTCTCGACGAATCGCCGGTAGACCACGTAGCCGACCAGGCCGAACAGCATCCAGCCGCCGCCCACCCAGCGCGCGTTTCCATGGAAGGTGAGCACCGCGACCCAGAGCAGCAGCATCAGCGCGGCGCCCGCGATCGCCGGCAAGGGAAGCCTGCGCCCCCGGACCACGACGTCGAGCGGCATCCGGAACGGACGGTCGTGATCGGGGTCCGTCCACCGAAGGCGGACCACCGACAGATGAGCGATGGCGATCGCCAGCGTGGCGCCGAAGGCGTAAATCCCCGCCAGCAGGCGAATGTCGCCAGGGACGGCGATCGCGAACGCGATCACCGCCGCGGCCGAGATCGCCACATACGGAGTCGAGCGTTGGCCGAGCTTGCCCAGCCAGCTCGGGACCTGGCGGTTGGTGGCCAGCACGTACACGTGCCGCGAGAGCCCCAGCATCGAGGTGCTCGCCGCCCAGGCCAGCACCGCGGGCGCCACCGCCACCACGGCCACCTGAAGGACGGTGGAGAGCCAGGAGGGGTCGTAGCTCATCACCACCCCGAGCACCGGCTCCTCGATGAAGCGCTCCCCGAGCGCGGTCTGTGGCCCGTCGGGGCCCGGAACGACGGGCACCGCCATCAGCGCGACCGCCGCCATCCCCGCATAGATCAGGGGGAGCAGCACCGCGGTGGAACTGACAATGCGGCGCAGGTCCCGTGGCTCCCACTCCAGGTCGGGAGCCAGGTCGGAGGCCGCCTCGATGCCCGCGAAGGCGAGCGTCGCCACCGCCAACGCCTCGAAGATGTGCCCGGCGGAAGGGGTCGTGAACAGATCCACGTTCGAGGTCAGTAGATCGGGGTGGAAGACGACGATCGCCCCGACCGCGATCACGGCCACCTGAAGGACGATGTCGGCCAGCGCCAGAACGATCAGCGGGCGCTGGCGGACCTGCCCGGTGAAGCCGGCGATGTTGACGCCCGCCGTGAACACGATCACCACGGCCGTCACGGCGATCTCCGCCCACCCGTGCGTGAAGCCGTCCCAGATCGGGCTCAGGTAGTGAGGCACCGAGACCGCCGCCAGCGCGATGACGATGATGTAGTCGATCAGGATCGCCCAGCCGGCGATGAAGCTGACCAGCTCGTTGAACGCGTGACGCGCGAGCGTCGCCGATCCGCCCCGCTCGAGGAACATCGCGCCGCCCTCGAGGTAGCTGAGCGTGGCGAGCACGAACAGGAGGCCGGCGGCCAGGAAGATCAGCGGCGTCAGCCCCAGCCCGCGCTCGGCGACGACCCCGATCGAGAAGTAGAGAGAGAAGCCGACCGCCGCGTAGGCGACGGCGAACAGCCACGGCACGCCCAGGATGCGCCTCGTCAGCGGGCCCTTGCCGAGTCGCACGGGGGGCGGCTGCTCGCTTGGCGGGCTCTCGCTCAACCGCCCGACCGCATAGTCAGATAGAGGCGAGCGACCCCGAGGGCGGTGAACAAGATGCCGATCAAAAAGCCGGTGTCGAGCGGACCGCCCCCCTTGGCCAGGGTGACCACCAGGATCGCCGCGCCGAGTCCGATGATCACCACCGAGAAGAGCCGGGTGACGCCGCGGTAGAGCTGGTCGGGTGGCGCCATTGCGGCGAGATTCTAGGCCCCCGCTCAGGCCGGCTCAGACGCCCGCGGGACGAGTGAACCGCTCGCCTGGCTACGCCGCGGCTCGAAGCCCCTCCCCCGGCTGGGCGTCCACGATCACGCGGCAGGGTCGCTCCGCGAGCACGGTCTGAAGCGTCTTCCCGTACAGCGGCGTCCCGTTCCGGTAGCGAAGCTCCATCACGATCGCGGCCGCCTTGATCGCGCGAGCCTCCTCGACTATCGCCTGGCCCGCCTGGCCCGGGCGCACCCTCTGCACGCTACCCGTCACCCTCATGCCGCCGATCAGCTTGGCCTGCTCGATCTTGCTCTGCGCCTCTGACTCCTGCTCCTCGAGCGGCGCGTCCAGCGGCAGGCTGGTGGGCACGTTGACGATCGCCAGCACGTGGATCCCTCGCCGCCGCCGCGCCGCCAGCCGGGCGGCGGTCGCCACCGCCTCCTTCGAGAAGGGCTCCTCCTCGCAGGCCACCAGCACGCTCTGGTACTCGACCTCCTGCACCCCGAGCGGCTCCGGCGTCACCACCTTGACCGTCTGGACCAGGGGCAGCTCGCAGTGGCGCCGGTAGAAGTAGTAGACCGCGATCCCGAGCAGCATCCAGCCCGCGCCGACCACCAGCGTACGCAGGTTGAGCGCCATCACCACGATCCAGGCCGAGAACGTGCCCAGGCCGCCGAGAACCGCCGTCAGAGGCAGCTCCACGCCGCGGAACCGGATGTTCCAGGCCGGCTTCCAGCCTCGTTTCATGTCCGGGAAGCGCTGCCGTAATCGGAGCACGGAGATGTGCGCGACCGTGAACGAGAGCATGGCGCCGAACGAGTACATGGTCGCCAGGAAGTCGGTCTGGCCCGGCACCATGGTCAGCGCGGCGACCCCCGCGAAGGCGATGATCGCGACGTAGGGGGTGTTGAAGCGAGGATGTACCTGGCGCAGCCTCTCGGGGAGCTGGCGGTAGTGGCCCATCGAGAAGGTCAACCGCGAGACGCCGATCAGCGCCGCGTTGGTGGCGATCAACAGGATCACCGCCGCCAGGACCCCGACGTAGATCCGCATCGCCTCCCTGAGGCCCGCGTCGAGCCCCAGGTTCTCGACGATCCCGAGCACCGGGTCGCCGGCGAACGTCGTCCCCAGCTCGGTCGAGAACTCACCGGCGGCGTTCTGGGTCACCGGCATCGCCGAGAGTGCGATAACCGGCAGCAGCACGTAGAGGCCGAGGACCGCGAGCACCACCAGCTGCGTGCCGCGGGGCACGGTTCGCTCCGCGTCGCGCGCCTCCTCCGCCATGTTCGAGATCGTCTCGATCCCGGTGTAGGCGATCATCCCGACCGCGATCCCGAGCGCGGCATCGCCCCAGGTTGGCGCGACGCCGAGGTGGACGTTGTCGACCAGGGTCGAAGGGTCCAGCACCAACGCGATCCCGATCACGACCAGCAGGATCTGGGTGGCCAGGTCGCCGATCGCCAGCACCAGGTTGAGCCGCGAGGACTCCTGGGTCCCCTTGACGTTGAGCGCCGCCAGCAGCGCGACCACGACGATGCCGGCGATCACGTCGCCGGGGCCGTGGCCCAAGGCCGGCCAGAAGACCCCCAGGTAGTGCGGCACGAAGAAGGCCGAGATCGCGGCCGTGATGATGTAGTTGAGCATCTGGCCCCAGCCGGCGATGAAGCTGACCACCTCGTTGAAGGCGTGGCGGGCGAAGCTCGCCGATCCCCCGGCCTCCGGATACATCACCGTCGCCTCGATGTAGGTGGCAGCGGTGAAGGCGAAGATCAGCCCGGCGATCATGAAGGTGACCGGGGTCAGGCCGAGCGCGAAGCTCGCCACCACCCCGAGCGCGTAGTAGATCGAGGAGCCGACGTTCCCGTAGGCCGCCGAGAACAGCGCCCCGACGCCGTGCACGCGGCGCAGCGACTCTTCCCTGGGGATCCGCTCAGCCATCAAACGCGACTATAGGACGCGCCCAAGCGGCCCGGGCACCCTCCTCAGGCGCGCTGCACGTGGGCGCGCGAAACCGACTCCGGCGCCGGGCAGCCGCAGAGCGCCAGCGCCAGCTCGAGCTCGTCGCGGAGCAGCCCCAGCACTGCTCTGGCGCCGTCGGTCCCCGCCACCGCCAGGCCCCATACGGCGGGCCTGCCGACCAGCACCGCCCGGGCGCCGAGCGCCAGCGCCGTTACCACGTCGGTTCCTCGCCTCACCCCGCCGTCCATCAGCACCTCGACCCGGTCTCCAACCGCCTCAGCCACCTCGCCGACCGCGTCGATGGTGGCCGCGACCCCGTCGAGCTGGCGCCCGCCGTGGTTGGAGACGATCACCCCGGCGGCGCCCCGTTCGGCGGCTAGCACCGCGTCCTCGGCCGTCATCACTCCCTTGACAAGGACCGGCAGGCTCGAGTCCGAGACCAGAGCCTCGAGGTCGGCCCAGCTGAGCGCCGGATCCACCAGGCGGAGGACGTCAGCGACGCTGATCGCCCCCTGGACCCCGGCCACCTCGGCGACGCTTGGCACGCCGACCTCGGCTGGCACCTGGAAGCCGCTCCGCAGGTCTCGCTCCCGCCGCCCCGGGCGCGGGGCGTCCACGGTCAGCGCCACGGCGCGGAACCCCGCCTCGACCGCTTCGGAGAGCAGCGCGCGGGTCACGCCCCGGTCGCGGAAGCAGTAGAGCTGGAACCAAAGCCGCGCATCGGGCGCCGCGGCCGCCACCTCCCCCAGTCGGGCCGTAGCCAGAGTCGACACA
This sequence comes from Actinomycetota bacterium, assembly GCA_038040365.1. Classification (GTDB taxonomy): domain Bacteria; phylum Actinomycetota; class Thermoleophilia; order Solirubrobacterales; family 70-9; genus AC-56. Next base: position 481 of record JBBPIL010000079.1, on the reverse strand, counting down.
CACATCACCGTCCCCGCGTCCGCCGCCGCCCGCGCCATCCCGGCTTCTCCGTCCGGATGCGCGAGCCGCTGGAAGGCGACCGGGGCGACGAGGATCGGCATCGCCACCGGCTCACCGAGCACCGTTGTGCGGGTATCGACCTCAGCCACGTCGACGAGCGCCCGCGGCCGCAGCCGCCAGCGCGCGAACGCAGCCACGTTCTCGCGCAGCGTCCGCTCGTCCCCCGCCCCGCCGGCGAAGTACCCGTGCGCCCCCGGATCGAGCACCTCCGAAGCCAGGCGCTCGTAGTCGGCAACGTTGATCGGCCCAGGTCCCTCCTCGACAGCACCCACACCGCAACCCTACGTTGGTCGAGGGTGATCAGGGAGCCCCGACGGCGAGGGTCAGAAGTGAACGATCGGGATGATCAGGATGGCGACGATGTTGGCGACCTTGATCATCGGGTTGATCGCCGGGCCGGCGGTGTCCTTGTAGGGGTCGC
>JBBPIL010000078.1:0-6768 GCA_038040365.1 Actinomycetota bacterium | reverse complement strand
GGGAACGCCTGCGCCTCGCCATTTCAGGCACAACGTTATGAGACACCCCACTAGCCCAGTGGCGCAGCCAGATCGGCGATCGATTGGGCGACGGCCACAGGCTGGTCCTCCTGAAGGTAGTGCTTGGCCGGAAGCAGGATCGGGTCGTCGACTCCCAGCACCCTCTGAACCACCCGCATCTGATCGAGCCCCAGCGCCGGGTCGCGCTCGCCCCACACGATCCGGGCCGGGTAGGGCGGCCGCTCCGCCAGGCCCTCCCAAAGAAAGCGCTGCTTTTCCTCAGTGAGCTCGAAGCCCCGCATGATCCGCAGGAAGGCGCGCCCTCCGTCGGTGCGCTTGAGCAGCTCGTAGTGGGCGTAGATCTCATGGCGCGGCACGGCGCGCCGGTCGGCGACGCCCTGGAGGTAGAAGCTCTCGGAGAAGGCGAAGCGGGAGAGGGCGCGCAGCCAGATCTGGCCGAGCCCCCGGACCGCGAACGGGCGCATCGTCCAAGGCCGCCGGAAGCCCGCCACTTCGAGCATCATGTTCAGCGCGGTCAGGGATAACACACGCTCGGGGTTGTGGATCGCCCACTCGAAGCCGATCGGACCGCCGATGTCGTGCACGACCAGGTGGCAACGCTCGATTCCGAGGGCGTCGATCGCCTCGCCGGTCCAACGGGCGAGGCCCGACCATGAGTAGTCGAAGTCGACGGGACGGTCGGCGAGCCCGAGCCCCGGAAAGTCGAAGGCGAGGCCGCGAAGCCCCTGCTCGGCGAGCGGTGGGATCACCTTGCGATACAGGAAGGAGCTCGAGGGGACGCCGTGCAGGAGCACGACCGGCGCCCCTCGTCCCTGCTCGCGCACGAAGCTCGTCGTGCCCCCGGCCGAAAAGCGTCGGCCGGCGGCGCGATGGACGTCGATCGCCTCGCGGGCGTCCTCGCGGCTGCTCATCGCTCCGGCTTACCGCTTCGCATCGGTGTGATCCTCTCATCCAGGACGGCTGCTAGGCTGGCCGCGTCGGTTCCTTTAACCCGGTCCAGAGAGGCCAGGAAGGGGCGAGTGTGAGCAGCAAAGACAAGGTCGTCCTCGATCGCGATGAACTGCGCCGCACCCTGGTGCGGATCGCCCACGAGATCGTCGAGAAGAACCCGGGCTCGGAGCACCTCGCGCTGGTCGGCATCCACACCCGCGGCGCCCTCCTGGGCGAGAGGCTCCACGCGCTGGTCGGCGAGCTGACCGGGTCCGCGGTGCCGTTCGGCGACCTCGACATCTCGTTCTACCGCGACGACGTCAACGACCGCCAGCCCGGCGCCGGGCCGGTGGTCCACGCCTCGCACCTCGACTTCGACCTCGACGGGCGCACCGTGGTGCTCGTCGACGACGTCCTGTTCACCGGCCGCACGGTGCGGGCGGCGATCGACGCCCTGTTCGATTACGGGCGTCCCGAACGGGTGCAGCTCGCGGTGCTCGTCGACCGCGGTCACCGCGAGCTCCCGATTCGCCCCGACTATGTGGGCAAGAACCTGCCGACCTCTCGCGAGGAGCGAGTCTACGTGAGGGTCGAGGAGCTGGACGAGGTCGACGAGGTGACGATCGCCACCACCGTGGAGGCGCGGCGATGAGGAACCTGCTGGCGATCGCCGACCTGGAGCGCTCTGACATCGAGCGGATCACCGATCGGGCGGAGGGGTTTGCCGAGGTCGGGCGGCGCGACATCAAGAAGGTGCCGACGCTGCGTGGGCGCACGATCATCAACCTCTTCTATGAGTCGAGCACCCGCACCAGCTCCTCGTTCGAGCTGGCAGCGAAGCGACTCTCGGCCGACGTGGTCTCGATCAAGGCGGCCGGCTCCTCGATCGACAAGGGCGAGTCGCTGAAGGACACGATCGCCACCCTCGGCGCCTACGGGCCCGAGGCGATCGTGATTCGCTCGCCTCACGCCGGCGCCGCCCAGCTCGTCGCCCGCTGGACCGAGGCCGCGGTGATCAATGCCGGGGACGGCAAGCACGAGCACCCCAGCCAGGCGCTGCTCGACGTCTACACGCTGCGGCAGCGGCTCGGCTCGCTGGAGGGCAAGCGGATCTGGATCGTCGGCGACGTGCTGCACAGCCGCGTCGCCCGCTCCGACGTGCTCGCCTTCGGCGCCATGGGGGCCGAGGTGACGGTCTGCGGCCCGCCGACGCTGATCCCACGCGGGTTCGAAGAGGCGCTCGGCTGCCGAGTCTCCTACAACCTCGACGACCTCGGCGAGGCCGACGTCGTCTACGCGCTGCGCATGCAGCGAGAGCGGATGCGCGAGTCCTTCGTGCCCTCGATCCGCGAGTACGCCGCTCGCTATCAGATCGACTCGCGCCGGCTCGGCCCGCGCCAGCTGCTGATGCACCCGGGTCCCGTGAACCGGGGCGTCGAGCTTTCGCCCGAGGTGATCGACGGCCCCAGCTCGCTGATTGCCGAGCAGGTCGAGAGCGGGCTGGTGGTGCGGATGGCGATCCTCTACGAGCTGCTGGCGGGCGGACGGCCGCGCTCCGGCGGTGCCCGCGCCGGCGACCCCGACGAGCTGCCTGTGCCGACGCCGATCAAGGAGCCGGCTTGAGCGAATCGAGGTCGATCGCGTCGTTGGATTGGCGCGGCGGAAACGGCGGACCCGGGGGCGACCTGGTGGTGCGGCGGGCCTCGGTGCTCGACCCTCGGGCGGGCATCGACGGCACCTACGACGTAGTCGTGCGAGGCGGCGAGATCGCCGAGCTGGCGGATCCGGGAAGCGCCGAGCCGCAGTCGTCGGCCGCGGGTGACGTCGAGCTGATCGAGGCTGAGGGCAGGGCCGTCTTCCCGGCGTTCTTCGACCCTCACGTTCACCTCCGCACGCCCGGCGACGAGGATGAGGAGGACATCGAGACCGGCACCCGCGCCGCGGCGGCGGGAGGCTACTGCGGAATCCTGGCGATGGCGAACACACAGCCGCCCGTCCAGACGGCCGCGGACATTCGCGCCCTGCGCGAGCGGGCGGCGGACGAGGCCTCCGTCCCGGCGGGATTCCTGGCCTGCGTCACCCGGGGCATGGGGGGCGAGGAACTGACCGAGATGGCCGAGCTGCGCGACGCCGGGGCCGTCGGGTTCTCGGACGACGGCCTGCCGATCTCGAACGCGCGCGTGCTGCGACGCGCGCTTCAGTACCAGCGGCTGGTCGGAGCTCAGATCGCCCTCCACGAGGAGGACCACGACCTTTCCCGGCCCGCCGGGCCACACCAGCCACATCTCGGAGGCGCGATGCACGAGGGACCGGTCTCGGCCGCCCTCGGCCTCGCCGGCATCCCCTCGATCGCCGAATCGACGATGATCGCCCGTGACGCCGCGCTGGCCGCCTACGAGGACGCACGCGTTCACGTCCAGCACCTGTCGGCGCGCGAGTCGGTGGAGACGGTGGCGGCGGCGAAGGGGGCCGGAGTCGAGATCAGCTGCGAGGCGACGCCACACCACCTGACGCTGATTGACGAGGCGGTCAGGAGCCTCGATGCGCGCTTCAAGATGAACCCGCCGCTTCGCTCCGAGGACGACCGCCAGGCGCTGATCGACGGCCTGCGCTCGGGCGTGATCGATTGCGTCGCCACCGACCACGCGCCGCATTCGGTGGACGAGAAGGAAGTCCCGTTCGAGGAGGCGGCGATGGGGGTGACCGGGCTCGAGACGGCGTTCGCGGTCCTGCACACCGACCTGGTCCTGCCGGGGGTGCTGGAGCTCGCCGTCCTGGTCGACCGGATGAGCGCCGGGGCCCCCCCCTTTGGGCTCGAGCTTCCCAGTCTGGTTCCGGGAAGCGAGGCGAACCTGGTGCTGTTCGACTCCCGGGCCGAGTGGGAGGCCGGCGCGGAGGGCTGGGAGAGCCGCTCCCACAACTCATGCTTCGCGGGCCGGACCCTCCACGGGCGGGTGCTGATGACTGTGGTCGCCGGCCGCGTCGCCTATCGCCAGCGCAGCTTCGCGATGGGGGTAGCGTGACCGCGCGGAAGCTCGACCCGGAGCGGGCCACTCTGGTGGTGATCGACGTCCAGGATGGGTTTCGGAAGGCCGTGCCGAGCTTCGACCAGGTCGCCCGCGCGACCGTCGCCCTGGTTGAGGGGGCGAAGGCGGTCGGGATCCCGATCGTCGTCACCGAGCAGTATCCGAAGGGCCTCGGCAAAACCGTGCCCGAGATCGCGGACCAGCTGCCCCAGGGCCTGGCTCCGATCGAGAAGGTCTGCTTCTCGGCCCCGGAGGCCGCGGGCTTCGACCTCGCCGGTCGAGACCAGGCGCTGGTCTGCGGGATTGAGGCGCACGTCTGCGTCAATCAGACGACGCTCGACCTGCTCGACGAGGGGGTCGAGGTGCACGTGGTGCGCGACGCGGTTGGGTCGCGCTTCGACGAGAACCGCGAGGTCGGCCTGACCAGGGCCGAGCGCGCCGGGGCGGTGATCACCAGCGTCGAGACGGCGCTGTTCGAGCTCGTCGGGCGCGCCGGGACGGACGAGTTCAAGCAGGTCCAGAAGGTGGTCCTCGACTACGCGCCGAACCCGTCATGAGCGGGTACGTGTTGCTGGAGGATGGCGCGCGCTTCGACGGCGAGCTCCGCGCCGGCGGCGAATGGGTCACCGGGGAGGTCGTCTTCAACACCGCGATGACCGGCTACCAGGAGTCGGTGACCGACCCCTCATACGCGGGCCAGATCATCACCTTCACCTATCCGCTGATCGGCAACTACGGCGTCGCGGAGGCGGCGATGGAGTCCGATCGCGCCCAGGCGCGCGGGGTGATCATGCGCGAGGCCAAGAACAGCGAGGACGCCGCCGACGCCGAGGGCGGCTGGGTCGACTGGCTGCGCGACTGCGGGGTGCCCGCGATCGACCAGGTGGATACGCGGGCGCTGGTGCGCCACATCCGCGACAGGGGGGCGATGCGCGGCGGGATCTTCCCCACCGAGTTGGCCGAGGCCGAGGCCCGGGCTCGGATCGAGGCGGAGCCGCCGATGGACGGCGCCGACCTCGCCCGCGAGGTGACCCCCGCCGAGCCTGTCGAGCTGGGCGCCTCGGCCCCCTCTGAGGCCGGGGGCCCGCACGTGGTCGGCATCGACACCGGGATCAAGCTGTCAATAATTCGGCAACTTCGCGAGCGAAGTTGCCGGTTGACCTTGCTCCCGTGCTCAGTCACCGCGGACGAGGTCTTGGCGAGGGACCCGGACCTGGTCTTGCTCGCCAATGGCCCCGGTGACCCGGCGGCGCTCGACTACGTCGTGCAGACGGTTCGCGAGCTGGTCGGCAAGCGGCCAGTGTTCGGCATCTGCCTGGGCCACCAGCTCCTCTGTCGCGCGGTGGGCCTGGAGACCTTCAAGCTGCCCTTCGGCCACCGCGGCGCCAACCACCCAGTCAAGGACCTGCGGAGCGGCAAGATCGACATCACCTCACAGAACCACGGCTTCGCGGTCCAGGGGCCGAACGGGGAGGCGCGGATCGAGGGGGACAAGCCGATCCGCTGGGAGACCGACTTCGGAACCGCCGAGCTCTCCCACCTGAACCTCTACGACCGCACCGTCGAGGGACTGGTCCTCGGGGACGTCGCCGGCGCGACCGTCCAGTACCACCCCGAGGCCGGCCCCGGACCTCATGACGCCCGCTACCTGTTCGATCGCTTCCTCGAGCTCGCGGAGGCGGCGAGATGAGCAACGCCGAGCTGGTTCGCGAGTACTTCCAGGTCTGGAACGAAGAGGGCCTGGGCGGTCTCGTCTTCAGGTACGAGGACTTCTTCACCGACGACTTCGAGTGGCGTCCACCGGTCACCGAGATCACCGGCGCGCGGTACATCGGCCGAGATGGCTTCGAGCAGTACGTCGCGGACGTCCAGGAGAGCCTTGGCGACGTTCGCGCCGAGCTGCAAAAGGTCACCGAGATCGCTCCCGACGCGGTTCGCGTCAGAGCCCGGGTGCACGGCGAGGGGACGAGCAGCGGTGCGGCCATCGATGCGATCGCAATCGGCGTCATTCGCTTTCGCGACGGCCGCGAGTGCTGGGGTTGGGCGTCGTACGACCACGCCACCGCCGAGCGGGTCGCCGAGGCGATTGCGCGGGGCGAGGAGGCGCCGCTCTGATGCCCCGGCGCGACGACCTCTCGAAGATCCTCCTGATCGGCTCGGGGCCGATCGTCATCGGCCAGGCCGCGGAGTTCGACTACTCGGGCGCCCAGGCCTGCAAGGTGCTGCTCGCCGACGGCTACGAGGTGGTGCTCGTCAACTCCAATCCGGCCACGATCATGACCGACCCCGAGTTCGCCACCCGCACCTACGTCGAGCCGCTGACCCCGGACTCGGTGGAGCGGATCATCGAGCGGGAGCGGCCCGATGCGCTGCTGCCCACCCTCGGTGGCCAGACGGCGCTCAACCTCGCCTCGGCGCTCCACGAGGCGAAGGTGCTCGAGCGCTGCGGGGTGGAGCTGATCGGAGCCGACTACGAGGCGATCCGCCGCGCCGAGGACCGCGAGGTCTTCCGCGAGACGATGGAGGGCGCCGGACTCCGCGTCCCGTGGTCCGAGATCGTGCACAGCGTCGGAGACGCGGAGCGGGCGCTCGCCGACGGGCGTATCGAGCTGCCCGTGATCGTGCGGCCCGCCTACACCCTGGGCGGCGAAGGGGGAGGCGTGGGGCGAACCCCGACCGAGGTGCATCAGGTCGTCTCCGAGGGCCTCGCGGCGAGTCCGATCAACCAGGTGCTGGTCGAGGAGTCGGTGCTCGGCTGGGGCGAGTTCGAGCTCGAGGTGATGCGCGACCG
>JBBPIL010000077.1:0-6881 GCA_038040365.1 Actinomycetota bacterium | reverse complement strand
GCCGGCGATCTTGAAGGCCATCTCCGAGGAGTCGACGTCGTGGTAGGAGCCGTCGGTCAGCTCGACTCGCACGTCAACCATCGGATAGCCGGCGCGGATGCCGCTTACCAGCGCCTCCTCGATTCCCTGCTCGACCGCGGGGATGAACTCGCTCGGGATCGCGCCGCCCTTGATCTTATTGACGAAGTCGAAGCCCTCCCCGGGGGCGGGCTCGAGATTGATCACGACATGGCCGTACTGGCCCCGGCCGCCGGTCTGGCGGACGAAGCGGCCCTGGACCTTCTGGGCGGGACGCCGGATCGTCTCCCGGTAGGCGACCTGGGGGCGGCCGACGTTGGCGTCGACGCTGAACTCGCGCAGCAGGCGGTCGACGATCACCTCCAGGTGCAGCTCGCCCATGCCGTGGATCAGCGTCTGGCCGGTCTCCTCGTCCGATTGCACCTGGAAGGTGGGGTCCTCGTCGGCCAGCCGGGCGAGGCTGGCCGAGAGCTTCTCCTGGTCGGCCTTCGTCTTCGGCTCGATCGCCACCGCGATCACCGGCTCCGGGAACTCGATCGTCTCCAGCACGATCGGGGCGTCGGGCGCGCAGAGCGTGTCCCCGGTGCCGGTCTGCTTGAGGCCGACGCCGGCGCAGATATCGCCCGCGAAGCACTCCTGGATCTCCTCACGGTGGTTGGCGTGCATCATCAGCAGCCGGCCGATCCGCTCGGTGCGCCCGCTGGAGGCATTGAGCACGCGGCCACCGGCGGAGAGCTTGCCGGAGTAGACGCGGAAATAGGTGAGCTTGCCGACGTAGGGATCGGCCATCACCTTGAACGCCAGCGCCGCGAACGGCGCCTCCTCGTCGGCGGGGCGCTCCGCCTGGCGGCCCTGGCCGTCGTCGCCCTGGGGGGCCTGGCCCCCGCGGCCGTCGGTCTTCGCCCGACGGCCTCCCCCCGGCGGCTCGACCCCCTGCACCGGCGGCACCTCGAGCGGCGAGGGCAGCAGCTCCACGATCGCGTCGAGCAGCGGCTGCACGCCCTTGTTCTTGAACGAGGACCCGCACAGCACCGGGGTCACCTTGATGTCGAGCGTCGCCCGGTGCAGCGAGGTGGCAATCCGCTCGTGGGGAATCTCCTCGTCGTTCAGGTACGCCTTCATCAGCTCGTCGTCGTAGTCGGCACACGCCTCGATCAGGTGCGTGCGCGCCTCGTGAGCCTGCTCGGCCAACTGCTCCGGGATCTCCCCATAGGAGAACTCGACGCCCAGCTCGTCGGTCCACACCAGAGCCTTGTTCTCGATCAGGTCGACGACGCCCACGAACGCGTCCTCGACGCCGATCGGCAGCTGGATCGGGAGCGGCTTGGCGCCCAAGCGCTTCCGCATCGTCTCGACCGCCTTGTCGAAGTCGGCGCCGGTGCGGTCCATCTTGTTGACGTAGGCGATCCGGGGGACGCGGTACTTATCGGCCTGGCGCCAGACGGTCTCCGACTGCGGCTCGACGCCGGCGACGGCGTCGAAAATCGCGATCGCGCCGTCGAGTACGCGGAGCGAGCGCTCGACCTCCATCGTGAAGTCCACGTGGCCGGGCGTGTCGATGATGTTGATGCGGTGGCCCTCCCACTCGCAGGCGGTGGCGGCGGAGGTGATCGTGATGCCGCGCTCCTGTTCCTGCTCCATCCAGTCCATGACCGCGGCGCCCTCGTGCACCTCCCCCATCTTGTGCGTGCGGCCGGTGTAGAAGAGCATGCGCTCAGTGGTCGTCGTCTTACCGGCGTCGATGTGCGCCATGATCCCGATGTTGCGCGTCTTTTCTAGGGGGAAGGTGCGTGCCATTGTCTGTGCGTGAAGTGTCCTGGTTCTCGCTGTGGCGAACCGGCGCCGCGGCGCCGCAATAGGTGGAGACGTAGGGGTCAATCGGTATTCGCGCACAAAAAAGGCCCACACGGGCCTGGGCGCGATTGCCAGCTCAGCCCGAAACGCCTATATCGTGCAGCTCTCCATGGAATGGAATCCCGCTCGCACGCCGCGCTCCGCTTGCGCACGAGCGACGGCTGAATATATCAGAGGCATGACGCCCCTCAGGACGCCCGGATGAGGCTTCGACGCGGGAGAGCCCACCGCCCGCCGGGAGCCACCGAGACGGCCACGCGGCGGCCGACCGGCTCGCTCGCGAGGGCGCCGGAGGCACTCGCTCGGACGCCGCTGGAGCTCGGGCTGCGTGGGCTGCGCGCGGCGCTGCGCTTCGGCGAGCGCCAGGTCACCCCAGCGCGCGGCCTCACAGTTGTCGCGCTCGCCGCCACCATCGCCCTGGGGGCTTCGCAGTTCACGGACTATCGCGCGGTCGAGATCGGCGCTCCCTCCTACAGTGGAGTCGAGGGCGTGGCGTCCGCCCCGGAGCTGGGCCGGAAGTCGCCCCGGTCCGCCCACGGCGTGACGGTGATCGCGATCGCGATCACGGCATTCTTCGTCACCGCCTTCGCGGTCGGCGGCAGGTGGCGCCTCGCCCGCCTCTTGACCGTGCTCGGGGTGGCGGTGATCCTGATCAGCCTCCTGGTGGACGCTCGCCAGGGGCTGCGCGAGGGCCTTGCCGCGACCACCTACGAGGGCGCCCAGGCGACCCTGCTCGGCGCCTTCTGGGCCCAGCTTTGGTCCGGGGTCACGCTCGCGGTCTGCGGCCCCCTGCTCGCGGTCCACCTGCGTGGTGAGCGCGCTGCCGGCCGCGCACACCCGACGAGAGGGCTGGGAAGGCCGGGCGCAGCGGCCAGCACGTTTCCGGCCTCCGCGGGCGGCGCGGAGGGTGCCGCCACGTGAGCCCCGGTCGCCCGCCACAGCGAACCCGCTTCCACCCCGAGCGCCTGCTGCCCTTCGCATGCATCGCGGCGGCGGTTGCGCTGTTTGCTTCAGAGTTGACGACCACCTTCCATTTCGTTCCCCCGGGGGGTGAGGCGCTGTGCGACCAGCAGGCCTCCGACCGTCATCACTTCGCGCTGGGCGTGATCGCCTTGTTCGCCATCGGTGCGGTGGTCGTCGCCGTGCTGGGGGCCTCCCGGCCCGCCGCGATCGCGGTCGCGATCGCAGGCTTGGCCGCCCTGGCGCTGTTCCTGATCGTCGACCTGCCCGACGCCAACAGCGTCGGCACGCTCGGCGACTCGTGCACGTCGATCCCCAACCCGTTAGGCGCCAAGGCGGTGCCCCAGGCCGGCTTCTGGCTGGAGCTGGCCGGCGCCTTGGCGTTGGCGTTCAGCGGCGCGATCCTCGCCACGCTGACCCCGGACCAGCTCGCCACCCTTCGCCCGCGCCGGCTCGGGGGCCCGCCGAGCGCCCAGGGCAATGCGGACGCAGCCGCCGACCAGCCCACTCGCGCCCCCGGCGCCCCGCGAAACTAAGCGGAGGTCATCGGTGGCCGACTTTGCGACGTCATAGGCGTCGCAACTCGACCAGCGATGGGGGCAGCGGCCGTGCTGCGGTCGTTTACCAGCGGTAGTGCGCGAAGGCCTTGTTGGCCTGCGCCATCCGGTAGATGTCGTCCTTGCGCTTCCATGCGCCGCCCTGCTGCTGGGTGGCGTCGAGGATCTCATTGGCGAGGCGCTCGGCCATCGACTTCTCGCGCCGGCTGCGCGCGAACTGGACCATCCAGCGGACGGCGAGCGTGCGGGCCCGCCGCGCCTGGACCTCGACGGGCACCTGGTAGGTGGCCCCGCCGACGCGGCGGGAGCGGACCTCGAGCACCGGGGTCAGCTCCTTGATCGCCTCGTCGAGCACCTCGACCGGCCCGCGGGCGGTTCGCTCCCCGACGATCGCCAGGGAGTCGTAAACGGTCTGCTCGGCGATCGACTTCTTGCCACCGGTCATCACCTTGTTGATCACCTGCTGCACGAGCCGGCTCCGATGCATGGCATCGGGCTCGATCGGGCGGATGGCTGCGCGGGCGCGACGCGGCACGGTTAGCGCTTGACTCCGTACATGGAGCGAGACTGCCGGCGATCGGAGACGCCGGAGGCATCGAGCGTGCCCCGAATGACCTTGTATCGGACGCCCGGCAGGTCCTTGACGCGGCCCCCACGCACGAGCACCACCGAGTGCTCCTGGAGGTTGTGTCCCTCGCCGGGGATGTAGGTCGTGACCTCCATGCCGTTGGTCAGCCGCACGCGGGCCACCTTGCGGAGGGCCGAGTTGGGCTTCTTCGGTGTCGCCGTGTAGACGCGGGTGCAGACGCCGCGCCGCTGCGGCGCCGCGATCCGCCGCTTGCGCCCCTGCCCGGACTTCAACCCGGGGGTCGCGGTCTTCTTCTGGGGTCGCGTGCGGCCCTTTCTGATCAGCTGACTCGTCGTCGGCACGGCGAAGCAATATAGCGACGGCCCCTCAGCTCCGCGTGCGGGCCGCTTCGTCCGTGGTCCGGCGCGTCTCTCCTCTACGCTGAGGACATGGACGATCAGCGACCGATCCTCGCCCTGGATGTCGACGGCGTCATCAGCCTGTTTGGCTTCCAGGGTCCCCTGGCCGAGGCGCCCGGGCGCTTCCACCTGATCGACGGGATGGCGCACTGCATTCCAGAGGGCATCGGCGAGCGGCTCAGCCGCCTCGCGGACCACTACGAGATCGTCTGGGCCACCGGCTGGGAGGATCGGGCCAACGATCGGCTGCCGGAGATCCTCGGGTTTCCCGAAGAACTCCCCTTCCTGACCTTTGACGGCAACGCGCGCTTCGGCTCCGCCCATTGGAAGATCGGAGCCATCGACCGCTACGCAGGCGACCGCCCGCTCGCCTGGGTAGACGACTGCATCGACCAGACCTGCCAGGCGTGGGCAGTCGAGCGCTCGGCCCCCACGCTGCTTGTGCCCACCGAGCCGGATCTGGGCCTCACCGACGCCCACGCAGACGCTCTGCTCAGCTGGGTACGGGCGGGCTACACTGCCTGAAGCAGTGGAGGGGTTCTGGCCGATCTTCTTCCTCGCGGTGATCCTGAAGATCCCCGTCGCCGGCCTGCTCTACCTCGTCTGGTGGGCGGTCCATCAGACACCCGAGATCGAGGAGGCGCCGCCAGGGGCCGACGACCACGAGTTCAGGCGCTGGCGCCTCCAGCCGCGCGGCCCGCGCGATCCTCGCCGCGGCCCCCACGCGCCCGACGCGCAGCCGCTTGCCGAGTGCCCGCCCGGCGGGCGCTTCCGCGTCCTGACCCCGCCCGCCCCGGTGCGCGCCGAGGTCGCTCACGCCCGCGGCTCCGCGGAGCCGGCCAGGCAGTAGCGCCCCAGCCGCGCTTCCATCCGAGTCGAAGCTTGGTAACGCGCGGAACCGCGCGCGTTTCAGGGCAAGTGGGGCAGCGGATCTGGACGCCCGTGACTTTGTACGTCCATAGCACGTAAAAGGTCATGCCCGTGGGAGGCGCAGCCACTGCTGCTCCCCTCGGTGCCCCTTGTGACCGCCACGGCGGGGCGCAGCGCCCAGGCCTAGTCGGAGTCGCCGTCCGAGGTCTCTATCTCCTGGGCGAGCTCCTCGAGCTCGTCGGCGAACGAGGGGCCGAAGCCCTCCAGCTCGGTGACCTCCTCGCCGTCCTCGGAGAGGCCGAGCTCGGCGGCGAGCTCCTCCTCGTTGAGGATGTCCTCCTCGGGCCGCTGAGCCGGCTCCACCGGCTCGATCTCGAGGCTCCGGTAGTGCTTGAGCCCAGTCGCCGCCGGGATCAGCTTGCCGATGATCACGTTCTCCTTCAATCCGACGAGGCGGTCGCGCTTGCCCTCGAGCGCCGCGTCCGTGAGCACCTTGGTCGTCTCCTGGAACGAGGCCGCCGAGAGGAATGATTCGGTTGCCAGCGACGCCTTGGTGATCCCGAGGATCTCCTCCTTGGCCTTCGCCGGCGTGCCGCCGCCGTCCTTCACGTCCTTGTTGCGCCGCTTGAGGCGATGGCGATCCTCGAGCTGGCCCGGCAGCAGGGTGGTGGAGCCCTTCGACTCGATTCGAACCTTCTTCATCATCTGGCGGGCGATCAGCTCGATGTGCTTGTCGTTGATGTCGACGCCCTGCACCTTGTAGACCTTCTGGACCTCGGCCAGGAGGTAGAGCTCGGTTTCGGTGCGGCCGCGGATCCGGAGCAGGTCGGCGGGATACAGCGAGCCCTCGTTGAGCTGCGTGCCCGCCTCGATCCGATCGCCGTGCTCGACGTAGAGGCGGGTCCGCGACGGGAAGGTGTAGGACTCGTCCTCCCCCTTGGAGTCGGTGACGATCACCTTCACCGCCTTGTCGGACTCCTCCACGGCGACCTTGCCGGCGACCGTCGCCATTTGCGCCAGGCCCTTCGGCTTCCGCGCCTCGAACAGCTCGACGACGCGCGGCAGGCCCTGCGTGATGTCATGGCCGGCCACGCCGCCGGTGTGGAAGGTGCGCATAGTCAGCTGCGTGCCGGGCTCGCCGATCGACTGCGCGGCGATGATCCCGACGGCGTCGCCCAGCTCGATCTTCGAGCCGCTCGCCATCCCGCGCCCGTAACAGGCTTGGCAGATGCCCGACTCGAGCTCGCACTTGAGCACCGAGCGGGTGGGGATCGTCACCTCCTCCTCCTCCTCGAAGGCCTCGTCGATCTGCTCCAACTCGGGCAGATCGATTTCCTGGCCCCGCTTCAAGAGCTCGCGGCCACGCTTGGTGGCGAACCTCTTCGCCGCGATGCGCCCGATCAGGTTCTGGTTCAGCTTGCCGTCCTCGGCGCGGAGCGGCATCTCGATGAACTCCTTGGCCTTGCAGTCCTCGGCGCGAACGATCACGTCCTGGGCGACATCGACCAGACGTCGCGTCAGGTAGCCGGAATCGGCGGTCCGCAGCGCCGTGTCGGCGAGGCCCTTGCGAGCGCCGTGCGTGGAGATGAAGTACTCGAGCACCGAGAGGCCCTCCATGAAGTTGGCCTTGATCGG
>JBBPIL010000076.1:0-7705 GCA_038040365.1 Actinomycetota bacterium | reverse complement strand
CTCGAGGAAGATCTGGCCGTCGGTGATCGAGATCACGTTGGTGGGGATGTAGGCGGAGACGTCGTTCGCCTGCGTCTCGATGATCGGCAGCGCGGTCAGCGAGCCGCCTCCGAGATCGTCGTTGAGGCGCACTGCGCGCTCCAGCAGCCTGGAGTGCAGGTAGAAGACATCGCCCGGGTACGCCTCGCGCCCCGGCGGGCGCCGCAGTAGCAGCGACATCTGCCGGTAGGCGAACGCGTGCTTGGTGAGGTCGTCATAGATGCAAAGCGCGTCGCGGCCGTTGTAGAGGAAGTGCTCGCCCATAGCGCAGCCCGCGTAGGGGGCCATGTACTTGATTGGCGCCGCCTCGTCGGCGGGCGCCGCGACGATGATCGTGTTGTCCAGCGCCCCGTGCTCGTCCAGCAGCTCGACGACCTGGACCACGGTCGACATCCGCTGGCCGATCGCGACGTAGATGCAGACGAGGTCCTTATCGCGGTTGTTGATGATCGTGTCGAGCGCGATCGCGGTCTTGCCGGTCTGGCGGTCGCCGATGATCAGCTCGCGCTGGCCGCGGCCGATCGGGATCATGCCGTCGATCGCCTTGAGCCCCGTCTGAACAGGCGTGTTCACGGGCTGTCGCTGGACGACACCCGGCGCCTTGAACTCGGCCGGCCGCGTTTCGGTCGTGTTCACGTCGCCCCTGTCGTCGAGCGGGCGTCCGAGCGGGTCGACGAGGCGACCGAGCAGCTGGTCGCCGACCGGGATCTCGAGCAGGCGACCGGTGCGCTTGACCGTGTCGCCCTCCACCACCTTGTCCCACTCGCCGAACAAGACCACCCCGACGTTGTCCTGCTCGAGGTTGAGGGCGAGCCCGGTGACGTCGTGCGGCAGCTCGAGCATCTCCAGCGACATGCAGTTGTCGAGCCCGTGGACGCGGGCTATGCCGTCGGCTACCGAGAGCACCGTCCCGACCTCGGAGAGGTCGGCGGCGTCGGTCTCCAGTCCCTCGATCCGCTCGCGCAGGATCTTGGCTATCTCGTCGGGCTTGATTTCCACGGTTGTATTGCTCCTTAAATCTCTTGCGGCCGCCTTTTGCGGCCTTGGGTGCTGCTTTCGGGGTTTGCCTAGCTCCTTGAATCTCTTGCGGCCGCCTGCGGCGGCCTTACATGCTGCTTTCGGGGCTAAAGCCCCTCACCATTTTCTATGCCGCCTGAGCGACTTCCTTTCTCAGTCTTTCCAGCTTGCTGCGGAGGCTGGCGTCGAGCACCATGTTGCCGACCCGCAGCCGGAGGCCGCCGAGGATCCCTTCGTCGACCTCAGTGCGAAGGTCGACCGTGCGTTTGGTCTGACGCTCGATCTCGGCGCCGACGTTCTCAACCAGCTTCGGGTCGAGCTCGATGGCGCTCGTCAGCGTCACCTCGAGGCGTCTGTTCGCTTCCGCCCAGAGTTCGTCGAACCGATCGCGGATGCGAAAGATCGCCGGCATCCGGTGCTTCTCGGCGAGCAGCTCGAGGAAGTTGATCAGCTCGGGCTCGGCGCCTGAGACCGCGCGCGAGATTCCCTCGCGCTTCTCGGCCGAGGAGAAGTAGGGGCTGAAGAGGAAGACCTGGAGGTCGCGATTCTCCGCAACGGCGTGGGCGAACTCGTCAAGCTGCTCGTGAATCGCATCGAGCTTGTCGTTGTCGCGTGCGGCCTCGAACAGGGCCTCGGCGTATACGCGCGCGATTCCTTCCACTAGAACACCTCCGTCGGCATGCTCGGCTTCGCCTGCGCTGCCGCCGGGTTAGGGCGCCAACGGGGCGGCAGGCCCATGCGCTTGCACCGCGACTTCGTCGCTAGTCCGAACGAGGTCACTGGCTCTCCTGACTGCCGTTACCGGCAAGGGCCGAGAAGTCGACCTCGGCGAGGGCCTCCTCGATCAGGCGCTTGTGGTCCTCCGAGTCGAGCGCCTTGCGGGTCACCTTCTCGGTGGCGAGCACCGTAAGGTCGGCGACCTCCTTGCGGATCCGCTCCAGCGAGCGGCGAGTCTCGGTCTCGATGTCGCGGCGCGCCGCCGCCACCAGCTCCTCGCGCTTCTCCTTGCCCTCGGTGACCGCCTCGGCCGCCGCGGCCTCGGCTGCCTTGCGCGCCCGCGCCACGATGTCCTCCGCCTGCTCGCGGGCCTCCTTGAGGCGCTCGCGGTACTCGTTCAGCAGCTGATCGGCCTCCTGGCGCTGTCGCTCCGCCGCCTCGATGCTCTCCCGAATCGCGTTCGCCCGCTTCTCCAGCGCCTCGCCGATCCTCGGCAGCGCGACCCTGCTCAACACCCACATCGTGAACCCGAACAGGAGCAGGGTCCAGATCATCAGCCCAAGAGCCGGGGAGACCAGAAAGCTGCCTCCCTCGTCTCCTCCGCCCTCGGCCTGCGCGAGGAGCAGCACCGCGGCTATGTCGCCCAGCTCGGCCAAGGCCTAGAGGAAGAAGGCGATCAGGCCGAAGATGAAGGTGTAGAAGGCGACCGCCTCGGTGAGCGCGAAGCCGAGCCAGCGGATCGCCTGAAGCTCGTCCTTCATCTCCGGCTGCCGGGCCACCGACTCGATTTCCTTGCCGAAGATGATGCCGATGCCGATGCCCGCCCCGATCGACCCGAGGCCGGCGCCCACCCCCAGGGCGATCGCCTTGCCGGCGTCGGTGATGCCAGTGTCGGTGATTCCTTGGCTGGCCTGGGCAATCGGAAGCAACAGATCCATGAAGGGCTCCTTTTTAGTGACTTTCGGCGGTCGCACCGCCGATGTAGATCGCGGTGAGCATCGAGAAGATAAACGCCTGCAGGGTGGCGATCAGGCCGAGCTCCAGGACGAAGAACAGGAAGGCCAGCGGAAAGGTCAGCGCGCCCAGCGCGGCGAGGCCGAGCAGCACGGCCAACCCACCGCCCATGAAGAGCAGCAGCAGGTGCCCGGCGAGGATGTTGGCGAACAGCCGGACCGAGAGGGAGATCAGGCGCACGAAGTGCGAGATCACCTCGATCACGAAGATCAGCCCCTTGCCGAACGGGTTCATGTCCTCCAGGCCGGGGGGCAGCCAGCTCCTGAAGTAGGGGAGGAAGCCTTTGGCGCGGATGCCCTCCACGTTGTACGAGATCCAGACCACGAGAGTGAGCGCCAGCGGCACCGAGATGTTGGCCGTGGCGGCGTAGATCGCGAAGGTCGGCAGCTCGAGGCCGAAGATGTTGACCGTCTCGGCGGTGTTGGTGGGCAGCGGCAGATAGCCGATCACGTTGGAGAACCAGAGGAAGAAGAACAGGGTGGCGAGGAAGGGGAACCACCTGGTCGCAACCCGCTGCTCCAGGTTTGCGCCGGTGATGTTGTTGCGTGTCAGGTCGTAGGCCAGCTCCATCGCGGTCTGCACGCGGTTGGGCTTCTGCTGCATGCGCCGCGAGATCCAGACCATGACCGAGATCGTCAGGGCGCTGGCCAGCACCAGGTAGAAGACCGCCCGGTTGATGCTGAAGTCGATGCCGCCCACCTTGATGCTGAGCCACGGCTCGAGCTTGAACTCGTTCTGGGGCTTGAACTCCTCGTTCTTGCCGTCGTTGCCGAAGATCACCACGAGCAGGATGGCCACCAGCAGATACCCGACCACGCCCAGCAGCACCTTGGTGCGGGTCCTCATCAACGGGGTCCCTGGGGCGCGAGCAGCCGGACCGCGAACTGGGCCGCCAGGTAGACGGTGAAGAGCGCCGCTGAAAGCAGCGCCGCGGCAAGCCCTGCCTCGCGCTCGGCCAAGCCGACGAGCAGCACGGCGAGCGCGATCAGCCACACCCGCGCCAGCGTCGCGCCCGCCAGGATCCCGAGCGCCGCCCGGCGGTCGCCGCGCCTCTCGACGCGCGCGACGCGCCGCGTGGCGGCGATCTGGATCCCGCGCTGTGAAAGCCACGCCCCGGCGCCCACCGCGTAGCCGAGCAGCGGCCAGCCAGCCAGCAGGAAGCTGGGCAAGGCGAGCGCCAGCAGGGCCAAGTCGGCGTAGCTAACCGCCAGGGTGGCCCGCCGGCCACCCTCCAGTTGGCTAGATCCCTCTATAGCGAGCGTAGACAAGCGCAAAACCCACGACGAGCCCCGCGAACAGCCCAACCAGTCCGGCGGGAACGGCAAGGTCCACGAGCGAGCCGAGTCCGAAGCCGGCCGCCGCGCAGGCAATCATCGCGCCCAGCAGGAGGGCTCCAGCGGCGGCGGCATCCGCCCTCCCAGGAGGGCTCTCGGTCATCCGGGCTCTCGAACTCGGGGCGGGACAATTTGGGTCGACCTGGCGCCAAAGGAACAGGTGGCCGCTCAGCCCCGGCGCAGGCCGGTTGCAGGCGGCGCGCGCCGAATATATCCGAAACTGCGTGATTCCGGGCCCGCTCGATCAGGCCCCCATCCCCGGTCGGCCGCGTTCCATGACCGGCCGCGAAGCGCTTATCGGCGCGTCACCTCCGTTCTATGGCCTCGAATTCCCCCGTGTCGGGGTCGATCACCTCGAGCTCGCCGGTCTCTGGGTTGAGCGCGGCGAAGCTGCCCGTCTCCAGCTCACGTGCGACGCCCGCGTCCACCTCCTCCGGCGCGGGCGCGGCCGGGCCCCGCAAGCCGACCAGCTGACGGAACCGGAAGCGGCGGAGCTTGAGGATCTCGAGCAGGACCACCAGATACACGCTGGCGGCGAGCGCGGTCAGGCCGCAGGCCACGATCACGACCGTCCAGGCGGCGTCGAAGTGGCCGTGGTTGTCGCTGTAGGGCACGAAGCGAAGCGCGAGCGCCAATGCGGCCAGGACCGACGCCCAGCCGTAGAGGTAGACCAGGGTGCGGCGCCGCGAGAAGCCGATGTTCGCCATCCGGTGGTGGAAGTGCCAGCGGTCGGCCTCATAGACCGGGCGCCGGTACTTGAGCCGCTTGGCGATCACGAAGCCGCCGTCGAGGATCGGCACGGCGAGCACGATCAGCGGGAAGAACAACGCGACCACCGCATTCGTCTTCAGAGCGCCCAGGACGGCTACCGTGGCGAGCAGGTAGCCGAGCAGGTTGGAGCCCGTATCTCCCATAAAGCTGGATGCGGGCGGGAACCCGTGCCGCAGGAAGCCCAGCGAGGCGCCGGCGGTGGCCGCAGCGAGCACCCCCGCCCCCGGGCGGTCGAGCGACAGGGCGATGATCGCGAACGTGGCTGCCGAGATCACGCAGACGCCCGCGGCGAGCCCATCGACGCCGTCGATGAAGTTGATCACGTTCATCACGGCAACGAAGCCGAGCACGGTCAGGATGTGGCCCACCTTGACGTTGCCGAGCACGATGACGTCACGGAACAGCACGTGATCGAGGTGGACGCCTCCCAGGAAGGGCAGGGTGAAGTCAACCACCCAGGCGCCGCTGAATACCGGAATCATCGCGGCGACGAACTGCCCGACGAATTTCGCGCCGGCGGGCAGGTCGAAGGCGTCGTCCAGCACCCCCACGGCGGCGATCACCGCGGCGCCGCAGAGGATCGCCCTGGTCAGCGGCGCCCAGGGCAGGAACAGGACCCCGGCGACGAGCACTCCGCAGAGGATCGCCAAACCCCCCAGCTTGGGCGTCGGCGCGTCGTGCAGGCTGCGCTCCCGCGGCTCGTCGATGGCGTTCAGCCGCCGCGCCGCGGTCTCGGTCAGGGGCACCAGCAGCCAGGCGATCGCCAAGGCCACCAGGAAGGCGAACAGGCCATCGATCGGGTCGGGTCTTCCATCAACCAGCATCGCGGTAAACCTGGCGGCGAGGGTATCCCACGCTCCCGAGCTCTAAGAGGGGATCGGCACCGTGGATGAGGCGTATCGCTCCGCCCAGAGCGTGAACGCCATCAAGCCCCAGATCTGGCGGCTCAGGTCCTCGCGGCCGGCCACGTGCGCGTCGATGAGGCGGGACACCTGATCGGAGCGGAAGTATCCCTGGCGGCCCACGGTATCCGCGGCCAGGACCTCCCGCGCGAACGGCTCCAGCTCGCCGCGGAGCCAGGCCGCCATCGGCACCGAGAAGCCCCGCTTGCGGGCGCGGGCGATCGAGCGCGGCAACAGCGGGGCCACCGCCTGGCGCAGGAGCCGCTTCTTGGCGAAGCCACGGACCTTCTTCGCCGTCGGCAAGGCGAGCGCCAGCTCCGCGACCGCCGGGTCGCAGAACGGCACCCTGGCCTCGAGCGAGTGGGCCATGCTCGCTCGATCCGTCTTCACCAGCAGGTCGTCCACCAGGTAGATCCCGAGGTCGAGGTCCTGGAGGCGCGCCAGCGGCTCGGCCCCCTCGGTCTCCCGATAACGGGCGCGATACACGTCGAGGGGATTCGAGATCCCGTCTCGCCGGCGAGCCACGAGCTCCGCCCGGGCCTCGTCGGAGAAGATCTCCTTCCACGCGTGATGCCGCTCCAGCGGCGGGAGGTGCGCACCACGCACGAACCGCTTCGCCTTGTAGTCGAGGCTGGCCTTCGCGGAGGAGCTGGGGAGCCGCTCGACCACCCCCCGCAGCGCCTTTGCGGCGGGTGCCAACCGCGGGGCGATCTGGTCGGCGACGTAGGTGTAGTAGCCGCCGAACAGCTCGTCGCCGCCCTCCCCTGAAAGGGCCACCTTCACGGAGCCGGCCGCGAGCTCCGAGACCAGGTAGGTGGGCAAGGCCGACGAATCGGCGAACGGCTCGTCGAACGCCTCGACCAGGCGCGGCAAGAGCTCGACTGCGTCCGGGCGTATCACCAGCTCGTGGTGATCGGTGCCGTAGCGTTCCGCGACCACTCGCGCCGCCGACAGCTCGTCGAAGGAGCTCTCCTCGAAGCCGATCGAGAAGGTGCTCACCCGCTCGGAGCTCTCGCTGGCAGCCAGGGCGGTGAGCGCCGAGGAGTCGACGCCTCCGGACAGCAGCACGCCCACCGGCACGTCGGCGACCAGGTGCGCCCGCACGGAGTCCCGAAGGCGCTCACGAAGCTCGGCGGCCAGCTCCTCGTCCCCCTCGGCGCGCACCTCCGCGGCAGGGACCGGGCGGGGGCGGGCGTAGCGTTCGACCTGGGGCTCACTGCCGTCCCAGGTCAGGAGATGCCCGGCGGGCAGCTTGCGCACCCCCGAGAAGATCGTCAGCGGGGCGGGGATCGAGTTGAAGGCGAGGAAGGCCTCGAGCGCGTCGAGATCGATCTGGCGCTGAAAGCCGGGCTGGCCGAGCAGCGCCTTGAGCTCGGACGCGAAGGAGAGCGTCGGGCCAGCGATCCGGTAATAGAGGGGCTTGATCCCGAATCGGTCCCGAGCGAGCACCAGGCGGCGCTGGCGCGAATCCCACAGGGCCAGGGCGAACATGCCCCGTAACCCGTCCACGAAGCGGGGACCCTGCTCCTCGTAGAGATGCACGAGCACCTCGGTGTCGCTGCGGGTCGAAAACCGGTGGCCGCGGCGCTCCAGCTCGGCTCGCAGCTCCCGGTAGTTGTAGATCTCCCCGTTCTGGACCACCTGGACGCTGCGGTCCTCGTTGCCGATCGGTTGGTCGCCCCCCTCCAGGTCGATGATCGAGAGCCGTCGCACGGCGAGGCCGACGGGACCGTCCACGAGCGTGCCGTGGCTGTCCGGACCCCGATGAACCATCGTCTCGCTCATCGCCCCGAGGGCGGCGCGGTCGGGGCTGGAGGCTCCGTCGAGCGAAACGAGGCCGCAAATCCCGCACATGCGTTGCTCCTATGTCAAGGCCAGCATCTCGGCTGGCCGCAATTTGGGTGAATCATC
>JBBPIL010000075.1:0-8159 GCA_038040365.1 Actinomycetota bacterium | reverse complement strand
GACGCGAAGGCGACGAAGCGCCCGTTGGCGGAGATCGAGGGAAAGCCGCTGTCGTTATTTGGCACCGCCCCGGCGGAGCTGACGCTGACCCGCGTCGTCTCCCCCCGCACTCGGTCGCGGACGAAGATGTCATACCAGTAGTTTCCGTCCTCTTTGATCAGGTTCGGGGCATTGTCGGAGAAGGCGACGAAGCGCCCGGTGGCCGAGATCGAGATCGGTAAATTCGAGGAGGCCCCCGACGTGGGATTCCCGTCCGCCCCGGCGGAGTTGACGCTGACCCGCGTCGTCGTCACCGCCACCCCCGCCGAGGCTGGGACGGCGGCGAGCGCCAAGGCCGAGACCGTGAGCGCAAGAAACAGGTACTTGGACCGCCTCATTTTTCGTTCCCCTCCCTGCCCTCCTGCTTGGAAGGATGGGAGGCGAGCATACGCCCATGCGGGGTGGCTGGGTCGAGGGTGGCGGGGTTTTCGGGTAATCGGATTAGAGGCCGCCGACGAGGCGGGCCGGCTCCGGGCGCTGCTCTGTGTTCGCTCTTATCGATCCCCAGCCGCGGCGGGAGTGCCGGCCGGGGTCACCCTGGCGTCTATGCGAAGGGACTGTTTGCAGGTAGCGCCCCTAACTGCGCGGTCTATTGAGCGAGCGGGTGATCGAGTGCACATCGTCCTCACTCAAGAACCCTCGTCTAAGCAGGGAAGCACTGGTCGCGAGTAGCGAGAACCGATACCGCGTGCATCGCCGAATCTCGCGTCACATACGAGAGGTCGCTGGTTCGAAACCAGCCGCGCCCACTGTCACTGGCGTTGGGGCGGTGCGGAGATATGCGCTCAGCGGCGCCTACCAGCCCCGCACCGCTCCGCGCACGGTCCCCCCGTCCCCCCGTAGCACGAACCCGTAGCACGGATCGGCAAACCCGTAGCACATCCAGCATCCGCCCCCCGCAGCCCTGGTACCCGGCGGCTCTGTCAGCCCTTCCGACCAGACGCGCTGGGATGCGCTAGCACCGGTTTCATGCACGTCGGGTGGTAGAGGCGAGGCTGCGTGCGCGGTTTGCCCCGGACTTCTAGGGCGAGTACATTCGTACCTGGGTCATGCGGCTGACGCTGTCAGCGGGTCTCATCGCACTACTGAGCCTCGGCCTGCCCGGGTGCGGCGGGGACGACGACCAGGGGGACCGGCTGGCCGGGGTCGTGAGCGGCCCTCCCGCGAACCTAATCGAGGAGTGCAAGAAGGTCGCGCGGCAGACGAAGCTGACGGTGTACTGCCCGCCGGTCGCGCCGGAAGGCCCGGTTCAAATCCAGGCCAATGGGACCTGGGGAGAGAAGTTCTCCTACGGGCTGTCCCTCAGAAGCGAATCGCTAGCCCACTCCGAGAGGGCCTTCGCGCAAAGGCCCGAGGAGGGACATTGGGCAGTCGTTGCAATTAGGCCAGCGCGGCTCGTTGGGAAGAACGTGGACCTACGCGTTCGCTACCCGCACGCCGGGCGCCATTTCGGTCAACAACGGCACTTCATCACCGTGAACGGCGTCCGGGCGACCGTCCTTACAGGGAAGACCACAGGCGCAGGACTCGTGAGCAGCGACCACGTCATCATCTACTGGCGGATCGGGGATACGGGTTATCTCGCGTCGGTCCATGATCGCTTTCCAGGGCGCGCCAGTGACCAAAGCCGGCGTTACGCGCCCGTCGCGGCCGAGATCGCTAAGGGGTTAATCCGCCAGATGGTGGAGTGAGCGGGTGGTTCAAAGACGAATTCACGACGCCAGCCTGGGCGCCACCACAACTCGTCAAGGCTGGGGTATCGGCTGCCAGCCCGGAAGATAGGCATCACCGTAGTCGGTCTCGCAGTTGTGAGTAACCGGCTCGGAGTCAGACCCGTTGATTGGACTCGTGTAGATGTCGGTGCAGAGGTAGCCGCCGATGGCGTCGTCTGTCTCACCAGCCCAGTAGGCGAACCGATCGCCAGCCGGCGAGTAGATGTAGCGATTACCCCACCCTAGGCGCTGCTCATGCGAGCCGTCGGCCCACATCACCCAGTCCTCGCAGTCGATATGCCTGCCACCAGTGCCGTGGCAACGCCGAAAGAGGATGCGGCCCCCGCCCGGGCTCCAATCACGGGTCTCATCCCAGTAGCCCTCATCGGGAAGAGTCAGCCGCCGCAGGTGCGATCCATCGCGACGGACGGTCCACATCCCGTTCCTGCG
This sequence comes from Actinomycetota bacterium, assembly GCA_038040365.1. Taxonomy (GTDB): domain Bacteria; phylum Actinomycetota; class Thermoleophilia; order Solirubrobacterales; family 70-9; genus AC-56. The sequence continues at coordinate 5,958 of JBBPIL010000075.1, read as the reverse complement.
TGCGCCGTTGGGCGATCCATCGAAGGCAATCCGTCTGCCATGCGGCGACCAAACCGGGCGGTCGGCGTAGTGGCGCACGATGCGGTGTCTCTTCGTGCCGTCGGTGCGGATAGTGAAGATCGAGACCCTGCGGGGAGTGTCAGAGTCAGCGACCGGAAGGTTGTCCTTCGCATAAACGATCCGACCCCCGCCCGGCGAGAAGTGGGGAAAGTTGTCCTCCCCGTTGTCGCTGACGACCCGCGTCTGGTTCGATCCATCGGCGCTCATCGTGAACACCTGGAAGTCGAGCGCCCCTGGGGCACCGTCAAGGTAGACGAGGCGTTGACCGTCGGCCGACCACGAGGGATCGCCCTCCCCTCCCCTGTCGTGGGTTAGCTGCCGGACGCCTGCACCGCTTGGGAGGACAGTGAAGACGTTGAAGCAGCAACTCGTGGCCCTGGGGAGACCGACATAGGCGATCCGCCCGTTGGCGCCCGGATAGGCCGCCCAGGAGATCGCGGGGGAGATCGCGAGCAGCAAGAGAGCGGCCCCCACTGCTGAAAGCAGACCTCCCCGGATCGGCTTCATTCAACGAGTGTAGGCCGTTATTGACCCTGCGCCAGCGGTTATGCCCAGCCTGGACTTTTCACGCGCGCCTCCGCCGTCGGGCGCGCCGTAACAGGGGCACTTGCGGGGGGTACCTGGGGTGAATGTCCATGAATGCGAATAGCAACCTGGCGATGGCGGCAGCCATCACGATTGCGATTGCGGGAACGGTCGGGGCCGTATGGGCAGGAACCTACGTCGCGGAGTCTGTGCCGAGGAACTCCGATGACAGTCTCGGCATCCAGAATGTGCTTGCAGGTTGCGCCGCCGCCGCAGCCATCCTCATCCCGATCTCTGCCTTCCTGGTTTCCCTCGTCCACCGGATGGCCTCCAAGACGCGGGGCGCGCTTGTTCGCCTGGGAGCCTGGATCATGGTCGTCCCGGCAACTCTCTGGACGGTCCTGCTCGCAATGCTTGCGAATGGGTCCGGGAACTCGGACGACCTCGGAATCGTAGACGTGCTTCCCGAATGGGCAATCGTTGCGGTACCCCTGTTCGCGGCAAGCGCCGTCCTGTTCGCCATCGCCCACAGGCAGGGACGCTGACGACCTCCGTCCCCGTCCAACGGGACTAGGCCCCTCACAACCATCCCACCAGCCTGGTCTGGACCGGCTGGCGCTCCGCGCCCTCCAGGGCGGCCATCAACGCGATCACCGCATCGACCTGGGCGTCATGGGCCGCCTTGTCGATCCGCCACCCGCGCCCGGTGGGGACGGCGATGGCGCTGGCGACGTGGCGGTCCAGGTCGGCCACGCCGGGGCGGGGCAGGCGCCCCCCGACCACGAGCCGGTGCAGGTTCTCCGAGCACCTGGTCATCCGGGTCTCGGGTGGGCGCATCGGTGGGTAGCTCCTCCCAGTCTGGAAGCAAGGCTCGGGTCCACCACGCCCCCCGCGCCGGCTGAGCGCTTCGGATCGAACTCCACAGGCCGAGTTTTCGACGGGTAACAGTGTTGGTGACGCGGCCCTGCATCCCAGCCTCGCCAGCGCCGCCGGCATCGGCGGGGCGCCAGCTCCGGGGCAGCTCTGCGCTGCGGGCTACGCGGGCGGCCCTACCGCCCGTCCGTGGCGGCGGCCTCGCGCCTTGCGCGCCCAGACGCCAAGCAGAATGAGCCCGGCGGAGACAGGGGTCAATATCTGGGCGTAGAACGCCGTAGGAAACGGCTCGCCGAAGCGGGACTCGGGGTAATCAAACGGCATGCCAACAAACACGAGGGCCAGGGCCAAGAGCGCTGCTAGCCACGACCCTGCTGCCCAGCCAAAAGCCAGCGAGGCACCCGCCAGAAGGGCGAGCCACTCACCGTGGCCCTTCACGAAGGCCCACTCCGCAACAGCGCCCCCTTCTAAGTTCGCATCCACGGCGACCACATAGGCGAGTGCAGCGGCGAAATACGCAATCCCAGCCACGATCCCAGCCAACAACCGGCTCACAAGTAGGACTTACCCCGCTTACCCGGCTCCGTTGCGCGCCGCTAGCCTCGCCTCAGCGCAGGGCTGCTTGCACAATCAGCCCCATTGGTTCAACTTGTGCCTGAGAGAGCACCGGTGCTACGGGGCCGTGCGACGGGCAGCCCGTGCGTGGCGCCCCGGCGTCAAGCACCGGGCGACGGGCGCCGCAACCCTGCAACCCTGCAACCCTGCGTAGCCGGCGGGGCTGGGGCGCAGGGCTGCGCCGGCTGAATTAGCCTGCGATGCGCGGCCCCTGGTACGGGTCGGGGCGTGATCGGGGCTAGGCCGGCTCGCAGGGGCGCTCGCGGCCAACGTCCGCAGGGTTGCGGTGACCGATCCGAACTGGTCACGAGCATCGGCGATGCAGCACCCAACAGGGTACGCCGCTGGAGGGCTGTCGCGGGGCAGCCGATCCCCCGTGCTGTAGCGGAGTCTCGGGATTCTGTGGACCCATCCGGCGCGTTGGGTTCCAGACGCGGGGCGGCCCCGCGACCCTGCGCCGCTCGGAATCGAACTCCACCGGGCGAATTACCACGGGTAACGGTGTTGGCTTACGCCCTGCGCTGCGGCGCTCGAAGCGGTGCGGTGGCGCAGGGTCTCTGGGTTGCCCTCGGCTGGCGAGGGCTACACGCGCGGCCCTACCGCCCGTTCGCGGCGGCGGCCTCTCATCTTGCGCGCCCAAACGCCAAGCAGAATGAGCCCCGCAGAGATCGGCGTAGCGATGGCGGCCGCGTGCCAGGTTGGAAACGGCTCGCTAAAACGAGATTCTGGGTAGCCGAACTGCGTCGCCAGGGGAGCGAGAACCACGGCCAGAAGCGCCGCTCGCCACGAGCCCGCTACCCAGCCAAGAGCGAGCGATGCGCCCGCCAGGAGGGCCACCCAGACACCGCGATCCGCTTCGTAATTCGAGTCCACGGCGATCACGTATGCGAGGGCAGCGGCGAGATAAACGATCCCAGCGACGATCCCAGGCAACACTCGGCTCACAGGTAGACCTACCCCGCTTACGCGGCTCGGTTGCGCGCCCCGATCATGGCCGCTTCCCCGTGCTACTGGTTCGCAGGGCTGGCGTCGCGTCAGCGCAGGGACGCAGGCATCGGATCGTCCGGGCTGGGCCGCTCGTGACTCTGCATCGGGCCGCCGCCCACGCCTGAAGCGCAGGGCTGCTTGCACAGTGAGCGCCATCGGTTCAAGTCGTGCCTGAGAGGGCGGCCGTGCTACGGGGCCGTGCGACGGGCAGCCGGCGCCCGACGACGCCTGAAGCCCTGCGCCGCAGGGCTGCGCCGGCTGATGACCCTGCGATGCGCGGCCCTGGTACGCGCCTGGGCCTGATCCGGGGCTAGAGCCGGTGACCGCGAAACTAGGTCCCGACGGGGTTGGGGACCAAGCGCCGCGGTTGGCAGGTAGCGCCCCTAACGTCGCGATCTATTGAGTGAGCCGGTGATCGATTCAAGGGGCTTGCCTCGACCCCTGGTCACTGCCGCTTTCACGCGAAGGCAGCAGCAGATCAAGGGCCCTATGTCGAGAAGCTGTGACGGGCTCCGCTCACCAGGTAAAGGGCCGCGACAGACACGGCCCACGACGCCAGGAGGACAACATGATTCAGCGAATGGACAACGTGCTCATCGTCGTCGAGGACCTCGAGGCTGCCAAAGCGTTCTTCGCCGAGCTCGGTATGGAGCTGGAAGGCGAGACGACGGTCGAGGGGCCTTGGGTGGACCAGACCGTGGGGCTCAACGACGTCCGTGCCGACATCGCCATGATGCGAACCCCGGACGGCCACGGCCGGGTCGAGCTGTCGAGGTTCCACAGGCCGCCGGCGGTCAGAGCCGAGCCGGAAAGCGCGCCGGCAAACGCGCTGGGCATGCGCCGCATCATGTTCATGGTCGACGACGTCGACGACGTCGTCACCCGCCTGCGCAGCCACGGTGCCGAACTCGTGGGCGAGATCGCGCAGTACGAGGACATCTACCGGCTCTGCTTCCTGCGCGGCCCTGAGGGCATCATCATCGGGCTGTCCGAGCAGCTCAGCTGAACCCATGTGCGGCCGGGGGAGGGCCCCGGCCGGGCGCTCCTCCCTTGCGCTGGATGCGGGGGCACAGACCGCTACCCCTCACACGCGAAAGCGAGCGTCTCCTCAGGCGCGCAAGAGATGCCCGGTCCGGACGATTTTGGAGAGCAGGGCCAGAACGCCGTCGTGCGCCAGCGTTCGCGAATGTCCCCTGAGCCCTACCGGTAGTCTCCGCCCCGACCGCGTGACGATCGAGTGGAGACAGAGATGAAGGTCTACATCTGGTGCGACGGCGCTGCCATGCCGAACGGCGGTCCCGCCGGGGCAGGGTACGTCGTCGTGGGCGGCGTGCACCTGCTCGGCTCGGAAGCGCTCGGCGACGCGACGAACAACGTTGCCGAGTACACGGCGGTTCGGAACGCGCTGCGGGCCGCGGCCGACGCGGGCGCGACGTCGGCTCACGTGCGGATGGACTCGCCGGTGGTCTTCGGCCACCTCTCTGGGGCATCGCGTGCGCGGGCCGAGCACCTGATCCAGCTCAAGGAGGAGGTCGAAGCGCAGAAGGCCCGGTATCCAGGGCGGGTCACGTTCGCTCGGATTCCCAGGGAGCAGAACGGAGTTGCCGACGAGCTCGCGAAGAACGGCGCGCGGGCCTCGAAGGCGCTAAGCGCTGATCGGCGGCGATAGGTTCCGCATCCGGTCGAAGAGCAGTCGCGGTGTCCCGTCAGGGCTCAGCACGACCAGCGAGCGTGGCTCTCCGACGTCGGCTCACTATCGCAATGCGCGAAACCCAGGCGTCGCAGGCCCAGGCGGCTTCACAATACGGTGGCTTGGCGGCGGTTCCAGGGGTGCTGTCGCCACTTGCAAGTCGCAAACTAACGAGAGGACGCCGATGCCGGACACCACCTGCCACATGTCGATCTCGCTCGACGGTTTCGTCGCTGGGCCCGACCAGAGCCGCGAGAATCCACTCGGTAAGCGTGGGCGCGAGCTCCATGCTTGGCATCTCGGCGACGAGCGCGCCAACGACGCCGACGCGACGGCGACCGACTGGCTCATGCGCCCGCGCGGCGCGTACGTCATGGGGCGGAATATGTTCGGGCCGATCCGCGGCGAGTGGGATGAGGACTGGCGTGGCTGGTGGGGTCCCGAGCCGCCTTACCACGCGCCGGTGTTTGTGCTCACCCATCACGCTCACGAGCCGATCGAGATGGAAGGCGGGACGACCTTCCACTTCGTCACCGGCGGCTTCGACGCCGCTTACGCACAAGCGCGCGAGACGGCCGGGGAGGGCGGCGTAGACATCGCGGGCGGCGCCTCGACTGTGCGCCAGGCCCTCATTGCCGGGGTCGTCGACGAGCTCACGCTGGACGTCGCGCCGGTCCTGCTCGGCTCCGGCGAGCGGATCTTCGACGGCGTCGAGTCGTTCGGGTTTGAGCCCGTTGAGGTCTTGCATTCGCCGCTGGCCACACACATCCGCTACCGGCGGGCGGGATGAGCCGATGAGTGGATAGAGCCCGCGATGACAAGGGCCGCTGGCGCCTACCGGGCGATCGTGACGTCGCTTCAGCTTCGGACGAGGACCGAAAGCGAGACCCGTCGCCCCTTGCGCTGCTGCTGTGCGCGAAAGCCGGCAGCGCAAGCTCGAGGGCTCCCCTGTCCAGGCGAAGGGTAGGCGCCGCCGACTGTTTGCGGGTAGCGCCCCTAACATCGCGATCTATTTAGGTCGCACCACGCCATCTCGCCTCTCGCGTTCACGCGAAAGCGGCTCGGGAGAGCCGGGAAACGTCCGCGCCGCGGCCCAGAGGGCCGTCAAGGCCGCCCAGAGGGGCGCAGCGGGCCGCGGACGAAGGTGTCGGCTGTGTTAAAGCGGTCGCCCTCGACCAGGCTCGAGGCCAAAGACGAGAAGGCGACGA
>JBBPIL010000074.1:0-8464 GCA_038040365.1 Actinomycetota bacterium | reverse complement strand
TCGACTACGCGCATCTCCGCGGGGTGGTCCACCGCGACGTGAAGCCCGCCAACATCCTGGTCCGCGACGACGGCGTCGTGAAGCTGACCGACCTGGGGGTGGCGACCGCCGCTCACGTCAGCCGGATCACCGCCACTCACGACGTTCTCGGCACCCTGGGCTACATCGCCCCGGAGCGCTTCGACGGGGAGGCCGGCGGGCCCCCGGCCGACATCTACTCGTTGGCCGCGGTCGCCTTCGAGGTCCTCAGCGGGCAGAGGCCCCAACACGGCGCGACCCCCGCCGCGGCCCTCCGTCGCTCCGCATCGGAGCCGCCACCGGACCTGAGAGAGGCCTGGCCACATGCCCCGGCGGCGGCTGCCGCGGTCCTGGGTCGCGGCCTCGATCCGGATCCGGATCGGCGTCCGCTCAGCGCTGGCCGCCTGATCGAGGAGCTCGAAGCGGCACTCGAGCCAAGCGGCGCCGTCACGGCAGCAGCCCGGCCCGCCAAGCGGGTGACGATCACGGTCCCCTCCAGGAGCCTCCTGCGGGCGACATTGATCGGGGCACTGCTGGCGGCGGTGGCGGCGGTCATCGCGCTGCTTGTGGCCAGCGGTGACGGCGGCTCGCCGACCGCCCCCGGGCCGGCCGCGAACGCCGGCCCGAACCGCTCGAGCCAGGGCTCGGGTCCGCCGACCGAGGCGGGCTCCACGACCACGACGACCACCACCACAACGACCGCTGCGCCGGCGTCCGAGGGCGCCTCCGGGGCACAGCTCAACGACCAGGGCTACGCGCTGATCCAGGCAGGGCGCTACGAGGAGGCGGTCCCGGCGCTGCGGCGCGCCGTGGACTCCTTCCCCGAGGGAACCGGCGATCTCGACTACGCGTACGCGCTCTACAACCTCGGCCAGGCGCTGCGCCTCGCCGGCCGACCCGAAGAGGCGATCCCAATCCTCGAGCAGCGCCTCGAGATCCCCAACCAGGTTCCGGCCGTGAGGCGAGAGCTGGCGGCGGCCAGGGCCGAGGCGGCCGGGGGCAAGAAGGCCAAGAAGGGCAAGAACGGGGAGTAGGCTGGCCGCCAATGGCCCGCCTGATGGGGATCGTCAACGTGACCCCCGATTCGTTCTCGGACGGGGGGTTCTTCCTCGAGCCCGAGAGAGCGATCGAGCACGCCCGGCGGTTGGTGGACGAGGGCGCCGACCTGCTCGACATTGGCGGCGAGTCGACGCGGCCAGGGGCCGGCGCGGTCTCGGCCGCCGAGGAGCTGGACCGGGTCGGGCCGGTGCTCGAGGGCGTGCGGGCCGCAGAGGACCGGCTCGCCGGGATCGCGATCTCGATCGACACCTCCAAGGTCGCGGTCGCTGAAGTGGCGCTGGATATCGGGGCGGAGATCGTCAACGACGTCACGGCGCTCCGGTCCGAGCCTCAGCTCGCGGCGCTCTGCGCCGAGCGCGGCTGCGGCCTGGTGCTCATGCACATGCAGGGCACGCCGCGCACCATGCAGGAAAACCCCGGCTATGACGACGTGGTGGACGATGTCAAGGCCTTCCTGGCGGAGCGGATCGCGTTCGCGATCTCGGAGGGCGTGGCCGAGGAACGAATCTGGGTCGATCCCGGCATCGGCTTCGGCAAGACCGTTGAACACAACCTTGAGCTCTTGCGGCGACTCGGCGAGCTGGGCGAGCTTGGCCGACCGATCGTGGTCGGCGCCTCCCGCAAGAGCTTCCTCGGCAAGTTCACGGGCCGCGAGGTAGGTGAGCGGCTTGGCGGCACGATCGCCTCCAACGTGCTGGCGCTGCTCGGCGGAGCGGAGGTGTTTCGCGTGCACGACGTCGCCGAGCTGCGGCAGGCGCTCGACGTCGCCGAGGCGATCCTGGGCCGCCGTGCCTGGGAGCGGCGGGCGCCGTTGACCGCGGCGTAGGACCGCGGGTTGCCGCTCCGCTGGTACGGTCCCCGCCTGTGGAGGCGCACCGCCACGGGCTTGACTCCGCCGTCGAGATCGAGGTTCGCGGCCTCTCCATCTACACGCATCACGGGGTCACGGAAGCCGAACGCGAGGTCGGCCAGCGCCTCGAGATCGAGGTCAGCTTCGACGTGCCGGATTGCGATGCGGTGCTCACCGACAGGCTCGAGGACACGGTCGACTACGCCGAGGTCTGCGACATCGTCGCGCTGGCCGCGACCGAGCGCAGCTACAAGACGCTCGAGCGCCTCTGCCACGTGATCGGGGAGCGGCTGATGGAGCGGTTTGCCTGCGAGTCGGTCCGTGTTCGCTCCGCCAAGCCCGAGCCGCCGCTTCCGCTGGCGGTCAGCGAGGTGGCCGTCGAGGTCGTTCACGAGCGCCCGATCCCCGACGAGCAACAGGAAGAGGAGCCCGACTGAGTGGTCCCCAACGCGGCGGCACCTGCGGCGGTGAGCACGAGTGGGGTGTCTCATGACGTTGTGCCTGAAACCGCGAGGCACAGGCGTCGCCAGGCAAGGACGCAGGGAGCCCGAATAGCAGTGTGCTATTCGGGCGACCGAGGACGCCGCATGGCGGCGACTGGGGCCGCGGTTTTGGGTGCAACGTTGTGAGAGGCCCCACTAAGGCCGGCTACCTGGGCCTCGGCTCCAACGTCGGCGACCGGGCCGCCCATCTGGGGGCCGCCGTCGCGGCGCTTCGCGAGCACGGGGTGGAGGTGGAGGCCATCTCCTCGCTGTACGAAACGGAGCCTGTTGGGGAGATCCTCGACCAGCCCGACTTCCTGAACGCCGCGGTCAGGATCCGCACCGAGCTGGAGCCCGAGGCCCTGCTCGATCTCTGCAAGGCGATCGAGGTCGAGCAGGGGCGAATGCTCGGCGGGCAGCGGCATGGCCCCCGCCCGCTCGACCTGGACCTGCTGCTGCTCGGTGACCTGGAGCTGGAGACCGACCGGCTGACGCTCCCCCACCCGCAGGTGACTCATCGCCGTTTCGTGCTCGAGCCGCTGCTCGAGCTCGACCCCGAGCTGGCACTGCCGGACGGGACGCGGCTTGCCGCGGCGCTGGCGGAGCTTGTCCCGGGGCAGCAAGTGGAGAAGCTAGGGCCTCTTCCTACTGAGCCGCGTGCGTAATAGGTACCGAATCGCTCAGTCGTTCCGTCGTGGCCACAGATCGGGGGGCGCGGGCGAGCGTCCCCTCGAGGCCCTCCCGGTTTGTGACCACAAATGTGGTCACAAAACGGGAGGCGCTTCGGAGGGGGTCACCGTTGCGTTTGTGGCCACATGTTGTGAGTCACGCGGCAGGTGGCTCAGGCTCCGCGGGGCGCCAATACCACGCCACCAGCGAGGGCTAGGCGCTTATCGTGGGTGCCGCTCTCAAGGGCTCGAGCCAGGCAGGCGGGAGCACCGGAGGGGCGTGGCCCGGAAAGTCCGGGACGACGCGGAGCGCCAGCTGCCCTGCGGGACGCTCCTCGAGCGCCGGCCGCAGATCGTCCAGCGTCATCGCCAGGCGAAGGCTGGCTGCGATCTGGAGGTCGGCCGCGTTGGGGGGATCGCCCCCGAGCACGCCCTCCGCGATCCAGTCGTCCACCCGCTGAAGCTGGCCCGGGAGTGCCGCCAGGTCTGCGCGGACCGTCTCGTCATCGGCGTTGTTCATTCGGGCGGCGGCGGCGACGATTGGTGTGGCGGTCCGGATGGCGAGCCCAATCGGCACCCCAAGCCTGGCGCCCTCGGCGTAGCTGCGAAGCGGCGCGCGATCGCGCTTCAGTGCGTTCCAGAGGATCCGGCGCACGGGCGCCTGAAGGACCTCGTCGCCCCAGCGCTCGGCGTCCTCGACCGCGACCCGCTGGTCGGGGTCCGGCGGATAGAGCGGCGGCTCGGGTCGGATGCGGTCGAGCTCGCGCCCGATCTCGCGTGAGCCCGTCAGCTTCCGCCCGTCGATCTTCAGCGACGGCACGGTGTTCGAGGGGAAGCGCAGGGCGCGCAGGGCGCCGCGGGAGATCACCGGCATCAGGTCGATGCGCTTGTAGGGGATTCCCTTCAGCTCCAGCATCCGCCGTGCGACCATCGCGGGATGCGAGCCGGGTATCACGTAGAGCGTCGCCTCGGTGGCCTGGGCCATGGCGCAAGCATCCTACGTCACGCCGCCGGCTCCCCCTCGGCTCCGTGGCTGGCCCGGACGGGATAATCAGCGAGTGCTGCTAGCGATCGACGTAGGCAACACGCAGAGCCACCTCGGCATCTTCGACGGCGATGACCTTGCCGAGCACTGGCGATTCGCGACTGAAGCCCAGGAGACCGCCGACGAGCTCGCCGTGCGGGTCTCGACTCTGCTCGCGCTCCGCGGCATGCGGCCCGGCCAGGTGGAAGGGTCGGTCGTCTCCTCAGTCGTCCCGCAGCTCACGCCCGAGTACGCCGGGATGTGTGAGCGCTACCTCGATGGGGGCTGTCTGATCGTCGGCCCGGGGGTCAAGACCGGGATGCCGATCCGGCTCGACAACCCGCTCGAGTTGGGGGCGGACCGGCTGGTCAACGCGGTGGCCGCATACGAACGGTTCGGTGGGCCGTGCGCGGTCGCGGACTTCGGCACCGCGATCACCTTCGACGTGGTCTCATCGGATGGCGAGTACCTGGGCGGTGTGATCGGACCCGGCGTCGAGATCTCGATGGAGGCGCTCGCGAGGCGGACGGCGAAGCTACCGCCGATCGAGCTGGGAGAGCCCCTGGGCGAGCCCGGCGGCGTGATCGGCAAGACGACTCACGCCAGCCTTCAGTCCGGGATCGTCTACGGGTTCGCGGGAGCGGTGGACGCGATCGCGCGCCGGGTGCAACGCGAGCTCGGGAAGCAGGCCGACTTCGTCGCCACCGGCGGCCATGCTGCCGCGATCATCCCCTTCTGCGAGATGATCGACGAGGTGGACGACCTGCTGACGCTGACCGGCCTGCGGCTGGTCTACCAGAGGAACATTTGACGCAGCCGTCTCTGACAACTCCGTTCGGCATCGGTGACGTAACGGTCGCCAACCGTGTGCTGCTGGCGCCCCTGGCCGGGATCGGCAACTGGTTCGTGCGGCTCCAAGCCCGCCGCCACGGCGCCGGGCTCGCCGTCTCGGAGATGGTCTCGAGCTTCGGGCTCCACCACCGCAACGAGCGGACCATTCGCGAGCTGCTGCGCATCCACCCCGCCGAGCACCCGGTCTCGATCCAGCTGTTCGGCCACGATCCCGGGGTGATGCGCTCGGCCGCCGCGATCGCCGCCGGCGCCGGGGCCGACCTGATCGACATCAACATGGGCTGCCCGGTGCGCAAGATACGTGCGGCCGGCGCCGGGGCGGCGCTGTTGCAGCGGCCCGAGCTCGCCTTGCAGCTCGCTCGAGCCGCTGGAGAGGGCTCCGGCCGTCCGGTGACCGTGAAGCTGCGCTCCGGGATCGACCCGGGTGACCGCTCGGGGCTGCATCTGGCGGTGCGGCTGGTGGAGGAGGCGGGGGTCGCCGCGCTCGCCCTGCACCCGCGCAGCGCCGCCGTCCGGCACAAGGGCAGCCCCGATTACGCGCTCGTTCGCGAGCTCGTAGGGCGGCTGGCGGGGACGGGCGTGCCGGTGATCGTCTCCGGCGGGCTCAACTCAGCCGACGAGGCGCGCCGCGCCTACCGGGAGTCGGCCGCCGACGCCGTCATGATCGCCCGCGGCGCGCTCGGGAATCCGTGGATCTTCGAGGAGCTCAGTGGTCGCCGCGCCGGCACGAGCGGCGGCTCCCCGACACGTTCGGAGATCGTCGACGAGCTCCTGTGGACGATGGAGCGCGCCGAGGAGCACCTCGGCGCGCGGCGCGCGGCGCGCTACGCGCGCAAGTTCTACCCCTGGTACCTGGAGCGACTCGGCATCCGCGGCCGCGACGCCGACGCCTTCCAGCGCACCGAGTGCCTCGACCAGGCGAGGGAGCTGCTCGCCTCCCTCAACAAGCCGCTGGCGATCGCCGCGTAAGCTCGCGACGGAGCCCCTTGAGCTCCTCGCTATAATCGCGCGCCTGCCCGAGCCAGCGAGCGCCGTAGGCGCCGCGTTCGGGCGTTTATTTCGTAGTTGGAGGGAGCACCTGATCATCAGGGGTCAGCACGAATATGACGATGAGGTTCGAGACACGTGGCTCGTGAATCACTGATCACCCAGGAGGGTCTGGAGAAGCTCCGCGAGGAGCTCGAGCACATGACCACCGTGAAGCGTCGCGAGGTCGCGGAGCGGATCAAGGAAGCTCGCGAGTTCGGCGACATCTCGGAGAACGCCGAGTACGACGACGCCAAGAATGAGCAGGCGCTGCTCGAGCAGCGGATCGCGCAGCTCGAGGAGCGGGTGCGCCGCGCCACCGTGGTCGATGAGAAGCACGTCAACACCGACGTGGTCTCGGTTGGCGTCCGCGTCCACGTCAAGGACCAGAAGTCGGGCGACTCGAAGAAGTTCCAGATCGTCGGCTCGGCCGAGGCCGACCCCATGGAGGACAAGCTCTCCAACGAGTCGCCGATCGGCAGTGCGCTGGTCGGCCACAAGCGCGGCGACGTGGTCAGCGTCGAGGTCCCGCGCGGGCCGAAGCGCAGGCTGAAGATCACCAAGATCGAAGCTGCCTGAGCCGGCCGGCGATAGGCTCGCCCGTTGATGTGAGCGGTGACGAGGCCCCCGAGTCCCACATCCTCGCCGAGCGGCGGGAGAAGCTGGAGCGACTGCGCCAAGCAGGGATCGAGCCGTTCCCGCATACGTTCGAGGGACGCACGGAGATCGCCGAGATTCGAACCGCGCACGAGGGGCTCGCCGCCGGCACCGAGACCGAGGACCGCCGCCGGGTCGCGGGACGGATCGCCGCCCGGCGCGGCCACGGGAGGGCGGCGTTCATCGACCTCGTCGACCGCTCCGGGAAGATCCAGCTCCACGCGCGGGAGGATCTGCTCGGCCCCGAGTCGTTCGAGCTCCTGATCGGCCTCGACCTCGGCGACATCGTCGGCGCCGAGGGCAGCGTGTTCGCCACCAAGCGCGGCGAGCTGTCGCTTCGGCTGGAGGGATGGACCCTGCTCGCCAAGAGCCTTCGTCCGCCACCCGACAAGTACCACGGGCTCGAGGACGTGGAGCTCCGCTACCGCCATCGCGAGCTGGACCTGATTGCCAACCCGGAGGTCCGGGAGCTGTTCGAGAAGCGGGCGCGGGTGGTGGGCGCGATCCGCGAGTGGCTCGACGAGCGGGGGTTTCTCGAGGTCGAGACGCCGGTGCTGCAACCCCTCTATGGCGGCGCCCTGGCGCGCCCCTTCACGACCCACCACAACGCCCTCGACCGCGACCTCTACCTGCGGATCGCCACCGAGCTCTACCTCAAGCGGTGCGTAGTCGGGGGCATCGAGCGGGTCTACGAGCTGGGCAAGGACTTTCGCAACGAGGGCATCTCGCCGAAGCACAACCCCGAGTTCACGATGCTCGAGTGGTACGAGGCATACGCCGACTACGCCGACGCCGCCGAGCGGCTCGAGCAGCTGGTCGCTCAGGTTGCCGAGCGCGTCCTCGGCACGACCCGCGTCCAGCGCGACGGAAGGGAGATCGACCTGGCGCCGCCCTGGCGCCGGGTCGCCCTCAGCGAGGCGATCGAGGAGCGAACCGGGATCGACCTCCGGGAGCGGCCGAGCCGTGATCAGCTCGCGGCGGCGATGGGCTCCGAGCCGGACCCCGCCGAGGGCTGGGGGAAACTGGTCGACGGCCTGCTCTCGAAGCTTGTCGAGCCCGAGCTGATCCAACCGACGTTCGTGCTCGACTACCCAGTCGAGCTGTCGCCTTTCGCGAAGAGCCACCGCTCCGAGCAGGGCCTCGTGGAGCGCTGGGAGGCGTTCGTGGGCGGGATGGAGATCGCGAACGCGTTCACGGAGCTCAACGATCCGGACGAGCAGCGCCGCCGCTTCGAGCAGCAGCGCGACGAGCTTCAGCGCGGCGACGAGGAGGCCCAGCCCTTCGACGAGGCCTACCTGGAGGCGCTCGAGCGCGGGATGCCGCCGACGGCCGGGGTGGGGCTGGGAATCGACCGCCTGACGATGATCCTGACCGGCGCTCGGAACCTGCGCGAGGTGGTGCTGTTCCCGGCGATGCGGAGCTGAATACCGGGCCTCGAAGTCCCAGCTTCCCGCAAACTGCAGCGGGATTGGTGCGACAGGGATTCGACCGGCTGGGCCCGGAAGGGGCGCCGATATACTTTGTGCTCGCCGTAAGCGACAAACCGGAGGTCTAATCCGTCGGCAAGGCCCAGCCGAAAAGGTGGATAGGACTCCGGTGATCTTGCGTCCCCGCGTAGGGTTTCCGGAGGCCGCCACCGAGTAGGCCATACTGAACCGGAGGGTTCGATCCCGAAACTCTTCGAGGCGGAAGGGTTTCATCTAGAGCAAAGGCAGTCCCAATTGTTCGAGCGATTCACAGAACGCGCCCGCCAGGTGGTCGTCCTCGCCCAGGAGGAGGCCCGGACGCTGAAGCACAACTACATCGGCACCGAGCACATCCTGCTCGG
>JBBPIL010000073.1:0-8728 GCA_038040365.1 Actinomycetota bacterium | reverse complement strand
CCCCGGCGGCGAGGCCGGCGCGCACAAGCGGCAGGGCCGTCAGTCCGAAGCCGAACAGGTACGCGAGCCCGACCGCGAGGGCGATCTGACCTACGTCGCTCCAACCGAGTGCGGTTGCAATCGCCATCCCCGTGACTTCGCCAGCTGCGCAGCCGGTGAGGCAATGCAGGGTTGCGCTGAAGGCGAGTCGATCGAGAGGAGGACCCAAGCCTGCGTCAGCTTGTGCGGCTTCTTGCCGACCGGTAGCGGCTGCGCGTTCCATGGGCCTCAGTGTAGGTCCGGGCTATCGGTTCCGAGCCTGTCCACCCCCACTCGGCTTGACCGATGCGTTTCGGGCAGAGCGGAATCGGTTGCCGGCTACAGGTTGAGTCCCAGCTCGGAGGTGAGCTTCTGCGCCTCGATGTTGAGGCGGAAGAACTCCCCGGTTATGAACAGGATCCCCATCCCGATCAGGATCACTCCACCGGTCGCGATCACGGCCGAGTAGTGGCGCTTGACGAAGGAGAAAGCGGTCGTCATCCGTGAGAACGCGACGGCGGTGAGCAGGAACGGGATTCCCAGTCCAAGCGAGTAGACCAAGAGGAGGAAGGCCCCGTCGCCTGGGGTTTCATCGATTGCAGCCAAGGTGAGGATCGAACCGAGCGTCGGTCCGATGCAGGGCGACCAGGCGATCGCGAAGGCGAGGCCGACGACAACCGGACCACCGCTGCCGGCGCGCTTGAGCAGCGCGTCGACGTGCCACTCGCGGTTGAGGCGGGGAAGGAAGGCGCTGGCGACGAAGAGCAGCCCCATGACGATGATCACCACGCCGCCGACGTTGGTCAGCGTCTCCTGGTTCTCGCGCAGCGCCGAGCCGACGCCAGTCGCGGCGAGGCCGAGGAGGACGAAGATCGCCGAGAAGGAGGTGATGAAGATCAAGCTGGGCGCGAGGATCCGGCGCCAGTCGGTGCGTTCGAGCTCGCTCACGTTCGCTCCGGAGACCGCCGACAGGTAGCCGGGCACGAGCGGCAGCACGCAGGGGGAGAGGAAGGACACCAGCCCAGCTGCGAAGGCGGCGGCGACCCCGACGTCGCTGTCCATCGCCCGAAGGTTAGCCCGCGGGCGAGCCAGAGACCGTGTCCACGGCCTGTCGGACGTCCTCGACGCCGAAGCCGCCTTCGATCCGCGTCGCGACGTTCCCGGTGCTGTCCATTGCGAACAGCCAGGGTTCGGTTGGCAGGCCGAAGGCGCGCAGCTGGGGGCGAAGGCCCTTGCTCGCATTGTTGTCCTCGTAGACCTCCATGTGAATGAAGGCGACGTCGTTATCCGTCTCGGCCTTCACCTGTTCCGCCACGTCGACGACCGGCCCGCAAACGCGGCTTTGGCAGAGGGCGGGGGTGGCAAAGACGAGCACGACTGGTTTCTCGCCCAGAACATCGGCGAGGTCTTCCTCGTGCATCGTGTCGTGGGGAACCCGGGTATCTATCTGGGAGACGTCGCCTACGTCCTCAACGGTGGGCGTGTGCACGCGCGGCGCCGCTTCCCCAACTGCCGGTATCTCCGGATGCTGGGCAACCTCGATGCTGTGAAGCCGCGAGGCCAAGAGGCGATCGTCATCTCGCACCAAGGCGACGAGTCGCCATTCTCCGGGGCGATCAAGCGGGATCTCGGTGACGTAGAGCGCCAGGGCAGCGTCGGGGTCCTCAGCGGTGGTCCGAGACCTGAACGCTGGATCGGTTTCGAGGGTCTCGATCCGAGCGGGAAACGGTCCGCGAGGCTTGCCGTCTGGACCTGGCGCCGCGTAGATCGCGACCTCAGCGTCAGTGATCTGCTCGCGGGCGACGGTGAAGACTCCAAAGCCGAAGCGGTTATCTCCCGGCGTGTAGACGGCGCCGGCGGGCGAGACGACGATCTCGTCGGTGCTGGCGCCCTCGGCAAGGACGTCGTCGAGCGAGGCGCCCGGAGCCGGAAACTCCGATGCCGGCGGCGCGCTTCGGCTGGGCGGGTCCGAGCCCCCGCCCTCATCGCCGCACCCGGTGGCGAAGAGGAGCAAGAGGAACACGATCGAAGTGACAGGCAGCAACGCCATCAGGGAGAAAGCGGACGCTACCGGGCGGGGCTAAAGCGGAGGCAAGGGCTAGGCTATCCCCGTGTGCGCCCAATGCATGATGGGGGCGACAACTGCCGCTGTCGGCGTCACCGGCATGCGGGCATGGCTCGCTGCGAGGGGTTTCTCTTGGATGACCCCTCGCCGACTGCGTTTCGCGACCGTCGCTCTGGTCGTCGCGGGACTTATCGGGTCATCCGTGGGGATTCAGAGCACCTGATTGGCGACTTTCACTAGCCGTTTCGCTAGACCCTCCTAGGAGCCGAGGCCCGATGGGGTGTCGGCGTTACTCCCGAACGAGACGACGATCTGCTGGCCGTCGGCGAGCTCGAGGTCACCGAAGTCTTGCGAGGGTCCGCCGTCGACCCACATTCTCACCTTCTCTTCGCCGTCCGCTTCGTAGGGGCCGAGGCGCGAACGCGTGAACTCGACGCCCCAGACCTCGAAGAACTGGCCGAGGGTCGAGCCCGTACCAGCCTCGTTGTGGATCGTCCCCGTAGTGTCGTGGGTGTGCAACCCGGCCATCGGCTCGGGTGGCTGCGCCGGATCGATGCCGATGTTGGCCGGAACTGGAATCTGCTCCCCACGAACATAGACCTCGAGGAGGGGATGGAAGTGCTCCCCGCCACCCTCGGCCATCGTCGGCACCCCGGCTTCGGTCCGACGATCCTCGAGGCCCTCGTACTGAGGCGCGAAGGGATCGTCCGAGACGGGTGAGCCGTTACCGCCGCCCGCGATGACGACGACAATCCCGGCGATCATCGCGGCCACCAGTACCACGGCGACGAAGTAGCCAGGGACGAGGCGCCGTCGAGCCGGATCGTCGGCGCCGGATGAACGCTCTCGCTCGTCATTCATTCACGTAGTCCGCGATTCTTAGGATCACCAACAGGCCCCACGATGCTAGATGGCCGGACCACTCGCCAATAGAGCCGAGGAGACGGAGCGCGTGCGCGCCCTCCAAGACAAGGAGGCACCGCACTACGACCGTCGGATCTCGTTCTTCGAACGGCTGCTCTTCGGCGGCGGGCGCGAGTGGGTGTGCTCGCAGGCCGAGGGCGAGGTCCTGGAGATAGCCGCGGGGACGGGTCGCAACCTCCCTCACTATCCGGAGGGCGTTCGCCTGACGGCGATCGAGCTCAGCCCTGAAATGCTCGCGATCGCCAAGCAGCGGGCGGTCGAGCTGGGGCTCGACGCCGATCTCCGCCTCGGCGACGCGCAGGCGCTTGAGTTCCCGGACAAACGCTTCGACACCGTGGTCATCACCCTCGCGCTGTGCACGATCCCTGACGACCGCCAGGCGGTTCGAGAGGCTCACCGCGTCCTGCGACCGGGCGGGCGCCTGTTGATGCTCGAGCACGTTCGCAGCCCAAGGCTGCCGGTCCGTGCCGTGCAGCGCCTGCTCGATCCCCCGGCGGTGCGCTTTGCCGCCGATCACCTGGTACGTGAGCCGCTCGACCACCTCGACGCTGCGGGCTTCGAACTCGAGCGCGTGGAGCGCTCAAAGTGGGGGATCGTCGAGCGAGTGATCGCCCACAAGCCGGGGTAGAGACCAAGGAGAGAGGTCACGCGATGACCCCTTCACGCCGGATGGGCGAGACAGAAGCGGCGCGGAAGCCCGCATAGAGACAAGGAGCCACCAATGCCCAGCGACACGGTAATCGAGTCCGCTCAGACCGCAACGGCCCGCCGGGCGCTGGAGGAGGTCTGCTCCGGCAAGAACCTGGGCGGGATCCCCGACGTCTATCACCCGGAGTTCGTCGACCACGTGAACGCCCTCGAGTACCGCGGGCACGAGGGCGCTCGGCGCTCGGTCGCCCTCTACCTCGAGCTCTTCCCTGATCTCCGCTTCGTGGTCGACGAGCAGGTGAGCGAGGGCGATCGCGTGGCCTCGCGCTGGACCCTGCACGGCACTCACCGCGGGCGAGGCGTGACCCTCCGCGGGATCGTGATCAGCCGCTTCGCAGACGGCAGGATCATCGAGGACTGGGCCGCCAGCGACACGATGGAGATCCCACGCCAGCTCGGCGTCTGGCGCACGCTGCTGCTGCTCGTCCGGCATCGCAAGCTGTTGCGAAATCGCAGCTAGCCCGGCAGCCGCGGGCTCCGGGGCATGTCCAAAGCGACCCAGAGCCCCGACAAGGCGGTGAGGGCGGCGACGACGGCGATCGCGCCGGTGAAGTCGATAGCGTCGGCGAGGCCCCCGGCGATCAGGCCGCCCAGCACATAGCCCATATCGCGCCAGAACCGATAGACGCCGACCGTCGGGGCTCGTGCCACGGGGCTGACCGCGTCCGAGATGGCCGCGATCAGCGTCGGGTAGACCAACGCCGTGCCGACCCCGAGGGCAACTGCGGCTGTGGCGGCGAGGGCGACGCCGCCGTCGGATGCGGCCAGCAGCGCCAGTGCCAAGGCCTGGATCAGCATCCCGGCGACGATCAGCGGCTTTCGGCCGAGGGTGTCGGACCAATGGCCGGCGCCGATCTGACCGATGCCCCACACTGCGGGGTAGAGCCCCGCGACCAGGCCGATCTCACCCACGCTCGCGCCCTCGGCGGCCAGGAAGAGCGGTACGAGCCCCCAGACCAGGGCGTCGTTGAGGTTGTTGATCAGCCCCGCCTGCGAACAGGAGCGCAGCGCGGAATCGCGATAGGAGGCGGCCGGAAAGACGGTCCGCATGGAGGGCGCGCCCTGGTCTTGATCGTGATCCCGGGCCTGCTCGAGGGCGACGTGGGAGCCGGTGTCACGGACGAGTAGAAGCGAGATCAAGAGAGCCGCGACTGCCACTGCCGCCCCACCGACCACCAGCACGTCGCGGGCGACGAACTCGCTTGCCAGCCAGCCGCTGAGTGCCGCGGCCAGCGCCACCCCGCCGTAGCCGGCCGATTCGTTCAAACCGAGGGCCAGTCCGCGTCGCTTAGGCCCCACCAGGTCGATCTTCATCACCACCGTCATCGACCAGGTCAGTCCCTGGTTCACGCCGAGGAAGAGGTTGGCGATCACGATCCAGGTCCAGCTGGGTGCAAGGCCGACGAGCAACGGCACTGGCAGAGCGAGGACCCAGCCGAGGACCAGCAGGCGCTTGCGACCGACCCGCGCGGCCAGCGCTCCGGCGCCCAGGTTGGTGAAGGACTTGGCAAGCCCGAAGGCGACGATGAAGGAGAGCACCGAGGCGCTTGAACCCAGCCCGAACTCGGTCTCGCCGATCAGCGGCAAGGTCGAGCGCTCGAGCCCGACCATCGCGCCGACCAGCGCGTTGAGGGCGACCAGGAGCGAGAACTGCGGCAGGTTCTCGCCCAGCCCTAGCTCAACGGGGCGTTGAGTCAAACAGAGGCTGCCGGACGGCGGCCGGCGCGGTTGGCGGCGATGATCTCGGCCTGGTGCTGCGGCGCGGGCGGAATGTCCTCGATCAGGGCGGCGACGAATTCGTCCTCGGACTCGTAGGCGAGAGCGTCGTTGTGGCGGCGCTCGAAGCCGAGCGTCGAGGTGGGATTGCCCGAAAGGCCACGTCCGCAGACCGAGCCCGAGTAGTGAGCAGGAAACAGCAGGAGATCGTCGGGCAGCGCGAGCAGCCGCTCGGTCAGGGACCGGTATAGCGTCCTCGCCATCTCCTCGACCGTCTGGTCTCCATGGGCGTGCAGGTCAGGCCTGCCAGCGTCGCCGACCAGGAGTGCATCGCCGGTGAGGATCATCCAGGGCTCCTCGCCGCGGCGGCGGTCGGTGACGAGGTAGGCGTGGTGGGCGGTCGCATGGCCGGGGGTGGCGATCGCCTGAATGGCGGTGTTGCCGAGTTCGACGAGCTCGCCATCGCCAAGCCGACGATGGTCGAACTCGACGCCGGATCCCGCCGGGAGGTAGGCGGTCGCCCCGGTGCGGTCGACCAGCTCGGGCAACCCGGAGATGTGGTCGGCCTGCAGGTGCGTTTCCAGCACCGCCGCGATCCGGCTGCCCTGCGCCTCAGCGGCTGCGATGTAGTCGTCGACGAGATCGGCGTGGGGGTCCACCACGGCCAGCTCACCCGCGGTGTTGCAACCGAACAGGTATGAGGCGCAGGCGCTCTCATCATTCAGCAGCTGGCGGAAGTACATGCGGGCCTCCAATGTCGAGGATCACGGGCACGCCTAATCAAGTAGTCTATTGAATAGCAGATATGGGATCCGAGCGAACCAAGCAAGCGGTCTTCGAGGCCATCGCCGTGATGGGCAAGGCACTTGCGAGCCCGCGTCGCCTGGAGTTGCTTGAGCTGCTTGCGCAGGCGCCCCGCACCGTCGACCAGCTCGCCGAGGCGAGCGGCCAGTCGACCGCCAACGCCTCGCAGCACCTGCAGACCCTTTACGCCGCTGGCCTCGTCGAGCGGGAGCAGGATGGCAACCGGGTCCGCTACGGACTTGCGGGCGAGCGACCGCTGGATGTATGGCTCACCCTCCGGGACACCGCGGCCGCGCAGCTCGCTGAGGTGGAACGCGCGGCCCGCAGCTACCTCGGTGGGCAGGTGGAGGAGGTCGGACGCGAGGAGTTGGTCGGGCGGCTCCAGAGGGGGGACGTCGTGCTGGTCGATGTCCGCCCGCCCGAGGAGTTCGCCGCCGGCCACATCGACGGGGCGCGCTCGATTCCGCTCGATGAGCTCGAGCGCCGCCTGGACGAGCTGCCGGTCGACACCGAAGTTGTCGCCTACTGCCGCGGACCATTCTGCGCCTACGCGCACGAGGCGGTCCGGCGGTTACACGCCGCCGGTCGCAACGCGCGTCGGCTAAAGGAGGGCTGGCCCGAGTGGAGGCTGGCTGAGTCCAAGCCGGAAGCAGTTCCCTCCGCATGACCCCCGGATGGATGGAAGCCAACCTCGAGGTTCAGGGCTACGGCCTTGGGCAGGAGGAGAATCGAGCATTGCGTTGGGGTCTTCGCTTCCCGACCGCTCTCTGCCTGGCCCTGGCCGTCGCCGGCCTCGCGCTGCAGTCGGCTGTGCTGATCCTGGCGCTGGTGCCGATCGGCCTCGTCGCGGGATGGACGCCTCGTCACCCGTTCGACCTGATCTGGAACCACGGCCTCCGTCATCTCAGCGGAGCGCCGGAGCTGCCGGCCAACCCGACGCCCCGCCGCCACGCCTTCAAGCTGGCAACGGTGTGGCTGCTCGCGGTCGGTCTCCTCTTCGCCATTGGCCAAATGACGGCCGGCCTGGTCTTGGGAGCAGTCCTGGTTGCGGTCTGCGGCCTGGTCACCACTACGAACTTCTGCGTCCCCTCGACCCTGCTCGGCCTCTGGTGGCGCAGTCGCGGGCCGGTCCCGCAATCACCTAGGAGCATCGACTAAGGAGGAGAGATGACAACCGCTGTCGACACACAGGAGCTCGAGGCGAAGGTCAAGGACATGTACCGGCACGTCGCCAACGAGCCCAAGGGCAAGTACCACTTCGAGATGGGACGCCCGCTCGCCGAGCGGCTCGCGTATCCGGCGGAGGTTCTCGACCGGATCCCCAGTGGCGCAATCGAGTCGTTCGCCGGGGTCGGCTACTTCTTCGACCTCGCGAAACTGCGCGAGGGCGAGAGCGTCATCGATCTCGGCAGCGGCTCGGGGATGGATGTCTTCTTCGCCGCGCTACAGGTGGGGAAGGGCGGGAGCGTGGTGGGCATCGACTTCACTGCCGAGCAGCTCGACAAGGCGCGTGGGTTGGCGGGCGAGACCGGCTTTGACCAGGTCGAGCTCCGCGAGGGGCGGATCGAGAAGCTGCCTGCGGACGACGCCACCTTCGACTGTGTGATCTCCAACGGCGTGATCAACCTGTCGCCGGAGAAGGAGCGGGTCTTCGCCGAGGCGGTACGCGTCCTCCGCACCGGCGGCCGTCTGGCGATCGCGGACATCGTCAGCGAGAGTCAGCTGAAGGAGTCGATTGTCTGCGACGCGGACCTGTGGGCCTCCTGCATCGGCGGCGCTGCGCAGGAGGACGCCTATCGGGCCGCGATCGAGGGCTCCGGCCTCCGGGTCGAGGAGCTGCGGGAGAACCCCTATCGGTTTATCTCAGACCAGGCGCGGAACGCCAGCGAGAAGTACGGCGTGAAGAGCGTCTCGATATTGGCGACGAAGCCCGACTAACTAACAGGTGTCGGAGGACACCGGCTTCCGTTTCCAGTCTCATCACAGCCGGGATACTTGGCGGAGCCTTGATGTCGGCAAGGACTGAAATCGTGCGGCGTGCCCTCGAAGCATTGAACGCTGGCGATGTCGAAGCGTTCGTGACCCTATGCGATGGGGACTTCCGCCTCGACATGTCCGATCGCGTCCTCAATCCTGCGGTATACGAAGGGCACGACGGGATCCGAGCCTTCTACGCCGAGGTGTTGGACGTATGGGAGAGCTTTACCTGGGAGCCGATCGAGATGCATGAGCTCGACAACTTGGTCGTTGCCGTGCTGCATTCGAGGGGAAAGGGGCGCGGCAGCGGACTTGAGCTCGATCGGCACAGCGCGATGCTGTGGCGCGTCGACCAGGGCAGAGCGCTCTCCCTCACCTTCTACCGCGATCCTGATGCGGCGCTGGCGACCGCTCGAGACCAGGCCGACCCGGAATAGACCCATACAAATCCGGATCGGTTCTGAGCCAGGCCGGGTTTCACGGAGACCCCAAGCCCAGGATTCCGTCCTGGAGGAA
>JBBPIL010000072.1:0-8754 GCA_038040365.1 Actinomycetota bacterium | reverse complement strand
CCGGGCGGTCCTTCGCCGCCTACGCCGCCTGATTTGGAATCAACCATCTAGGGGGGACAAGGGAGGCCGCTGTGTGTGCCGAGTCGTTTCGTCCCAGGACCGCCGTCGACGATCCGCCGACGGCTTCGGGCGTGGGACGGACGCGGCGGCGAACTATCGTGCGCGGGCTGCTGGCGCCCCTCGTGCTCGCCGCCTTTCTCTCGGCTCCAGCCGGGTCGGCATCGGCGTCGATCACGTTCGACCTGACGTGGGGAAGTGTCGGCATCGGCAATGGCAACTTCACCCTTCCGACCAGGGTGGCCACCGACTCCTCGGGCAACCCGTACGTGTCCGACACGGGAAACCACCGGATTCAGAAGTTCACCACCTCGGGCGTGTTCACCACCAAGTGGGGAGCCACCCTGCTTGGAGTGCCGATTGCGGGCACCGGGGACGGCGAGTTCAACCTCCCGTCCGGCGTCGCCACGGACTCCTCGAGCAACGTCTACGTCGCCGACACCACCAACAACCGGATTCAGAAGTTCAACTCCACGGGCGGCTTCCTCACCAAGTGGGGAAGCCTGGGCACCGGGACCAGCCAGTTCAACGGCCCGCAGGGCATCGCCACGGATTCCTCGAGCAACGTCTACGTCGCCGACACCACCAACAACCGGATTCAGAAGTTCAACTCCACGGGCACGTACATCACCCAGTGGGGCAGCGCGGGCGCGGGGGACGGCCAGTTCAGCCTCCCGTCCGGCGTCGCCACGGACTCCTCGGGCAACGTCTACGTCGCCGATGCGGGAAACAGCCGGATCCAGAAGTTCGACCCCTCGGGCACCTTCATCGCCAAGTGGGGCAGCGCGGGCGCCGGGAACGGCCAGTTCGGCACCACTCTGGATGTGGCCACGGGCTCCCACGGCAACGTCATCGTCGCCGACGGGACCAATAACCGGATCCAGAAGTTCAGGCCGTCGGGCACCTTCATCACCACTTGGGGAAGCCTGGGCACCGGGACCAGCCAGTTCAATGGCCCCTCCGGGGTCGCCGTCGCGTCAACAGACCACGTGTACGTCGTCGACCGAGTCAACAACCGGATCCAGAAGTTCCACGAGACGGATACGAGCCCGCCCGACACCACGATCGACACCGGCCCCTCCGGGCTGACCAACGACACGAGCCCGAGCTTCACCTTCTCGTCCACGGATCCATCGCTGCTGAGTCCAGGCTTCGAGTGCAGCCTGGACGCCGCGGAGTGGGCGAGCTGCACCTCCCCCAAGGCGTACTCGAGCCTCTCCGACGGCGCCCATACCTTCCAGGTGAGGGCGGTGGACGCCGCCGGAAACCCGGATCCGAGTCCCGCCTCCCAGAGCTTCACGGTCGACGCCACCCCCCCCGACACCACGATCGACTCCGGCCCCTCCGGGCTGATCAACGACGCGACCCCGACCTTCGGCTTCTCCTCCGAGCCGGGGGCGAGCTTTCAGTGCCGCTTCGACTCCGACCCATTCGGGGCATGCTCGGGCCCCGGTGACACCCACACGGCGAGCGCCCTGGCCGACGGCTTCCATACCTTCTACGTGAGGGCGGTGGACGCCGCCGGAAACCCGGATCCGAGTCCCGCCTCCCAGAGCTTCACGGTCGACGCCACCGACCCCGAGACCACGATCGACTCCGGCCCCTCGGGCTTCACCAACAACGCCTCGCCGTCATTTGCCTTCTCCTCCGAGCCGGGGGCGAGCTTTCAGTGCAGCCTCGACTCGAGCGGCTACACGAGCTGTAGCTCGCCGCAGTCCTACAGCTCCCTCGGCGACGGCCCCCACATCTTCCGGGTCCGGGCCATCGACCAGGCAGGCAACATCGACACCACCGCCGCCTCCCAGAGCTTCACGGTCGACACAACCCCCCCCGAGACCACGATCGACTCTGGCCCCTCGGGTCTCACCAACGACCCGACCCCGACCTTCAGCTTCCAATCCTCGCAGGCGGGCTCGAGCTTCCAGTGCAAACTCAACTCGAGCGGCTACACGAGCTGTAGCTCGCCGAAGACCACCTTCCACCTCTCGGACGGCTCCCGGACGTTCTACGTCCGGGCAATCGACAAGGCCGGCAACGCCGACCCGACGCCGGCCTCGCGCTCCTTCACCCTCCGGACCGCCGCGGTCCACGTCTCGGGCTCGACCCTCATAGTCACGGCCGCGGCGGGGGCCAAGGACAACTTCGAGATCACCCGTCCCTCCGCCTCGCTCCTGCGGGTAACCGACGTCGCCAGCGGCGCCTACACGGGCTCCGGCGTCCACGCCTGGGCGGGATGCAACCGAAGCGGCGACTACGGCGCGAACTGCAGCGCCACCGGGATCACCCTGATCCAGGTCGCCTCCCTGGGTCTAAACGACAAGGTGGTCAACTCAACCACGATCGAGAGCTCGCTCGACGGCGGGGCGGCGAACGACACGCTGATCGGCGGCCCGAGCAACGACACCCTGACCGGGGGAACGGGCGCCGACGTGTTCATGGGGATGAACGGAAACGATGAGCTCTTCGCCCGCGACCTCGCGTCCGATACGACGATCGACTGCGGCGGCAGCAACGCGGACAAGGCCGACATGGACGTCCTCCCGATGGACTCCTCGGTCAGCGGCTGCGAGATACCGACGCGGCACTGAGAGACGCTGGCAGCCATGCCCCGCGCTCTCGGTGGCGAGCGTCGGATCTCACGCGGGAACCCTGGAGCGCGTTAGATTCGGGGGGTGATGGAAGCCATGAAGCCTCCGAAGACGCAGTACGCCCGCAGCGGCGACTTCTCGATCGCCTACCAGGTCGTCGGCGACGGCCCGCTGGACCTGGTCCACATACCCGGCCTCGTCTCCCACCTCGACCATGCCTGGACACATCCGAAGTACGTGCGCTTCATGCGCCTTTTGTCCTCGTTCGCTCGGGTGATCGTGTACGACAAGCGCGGCACCGGGCTGTCCGACCCGGTCATCGAGCCGCCCTCCGTCGAGGAACGGATCGACGACACGCGGGCGGTTATGGACGCGGTCGGCAGCGATCGAGCGGCGGTCTTCGGGTGCTCGGAGGGCGCCACCCTGGCGGCCTTCTTCGCCGCCACCTACCCCGAGCGGGTGTCGAGCGCCGTCCTCTACGGCAGCTTCGCTCGGTCTACGCCCGATCCGCCGGACTATCCCTGGGGCTTCACCCACCTCATGGTCTCCGACCTCATTGAGGCCGCAGAGGAAGCCTGGGGAGAGGGGATCATGCTCACGGTCCTCGCCCCCAGCTTCCTTGGGGACGACGGCGAGCGAGAGTGGTGGGGAGGCTTCGAGCGCACCGCGATCAGCCGCCGCGTCCTGATCCCGATGATGGCGGCAAACCTGGAGCTCGACATCCGCGCCATCTTGCCGACCATCCGGGTCCCGACGCTGCTCCTCCATCGCACGGGGGACATCAACCCGATCGAAGGGGCCCGGTACATGGCGGAGCGGATCCCGGGCGCCCGGCTGATCGAGATGGACGGGGACGACCATTGGCCGTGGATGATCGACCCTGATGAGGTCTGCGGCCACGTCGAGGAGTTCGTCACCGGCAGCCGCCACGAGCCCGAGACCGACCGCGTGCTGGCGACGGTGCTGTTCACCGACATCGTCGGGTCAACCGAACGGGCCTCCGAGATCGGCGACCGCCGGTGGCGGGAGCTGCTGGAGGAGCATGAGCAGGCGTTCCGGCGCGAGCTCGAGCGCCAGGGCGGGCGTGAGGTGAAGACCACGGGTGACGGGTTCCTCGCCACCTTCGACGGCCCGGCGCGCGCGATTCGTTGCGCCAAGGCCGCTACGTCGGCGATCCGCGCGCTCGGGATCAACATTCGCGCCGGCATCCACACCGGGGAATGCGAGCGCCGCAACGGAGACATCGGCGGCATCGCCGTCCACATCGGCGCCCGCGTGATGTCGCAGGCCGGACCCGGTGAGGTGCTGGTGTCGAACACGGTGAAGGACCTCACGGTGGGCTCCGACATCGAGTTCGAGGCGCGTGGCGAGCACGAGCTCAAGGGCGTCCCGGGCTCCTGGCGCCTCTACGCTGCGCGCTGAGGCCTTCGTCTACCGCCGGTGCCGGTGGTGTCCCCGGGGGCGCAGGTGAGGCGCGTATGGGGCGAAGCGGTGCCTGTTGAGCATGTGTCGTAGCACCCTCTTTGCCCGAGGGAAGTTGTCGATGTCGAAGGGGGTATCGGGGTTGACGCTGCGGTAGTAGATCAGCATCCTCGTTCGGCGGTGCCGCAGGGCGAACTTGAACAGCTTGCGCGTGAAGCGGCCGCGGTAGTCGTTGTCCCACGGCGAGTACTCGCCGACCACGAACGGCCAGCGGCGCCACTTGCGGTAGAAGCGCTTGAACGCCGACCACACTCCGGGCGACGCGTAGGCCGAGTAGATGTCGGCGCCCACCCAGTCGACGAAGCGCTTGCCAGGCCAGTAGTACCCCGGTTGGTTGCCGGCGACGTAGGGCGAGCCGATCGTCTGCGGCGACCACATGAAGGCGACCTTCGGGCGCTCGAGGTGCTCGTACACGCCCGCCGGCTGGTAGATCGGGTCCTGGTTCGACGAGGCCCGCAGGATGCGCGGCATGTGGCGCCGGCGGAGCGCCCGGTTGATCGCCTTTCGCTTCCCGCCGCGGATGATCAAGACGATCCGCTGCCAGGCCCGGCGGAAGCTGTTGAGGGAGTGGCTTCGGTCCTTCCTGGTGCCGTCGGCGTTGAAGGCGCAGTAGGGGTTCCAGTGGCCGTTCATCTCCGGGAACAGGCGGATGTAGACGACCTGCTTCGACTCTGCGATCGTCTGGTTGAGCCGCACGATGTAGTGGTCGCCGTGGCCCCTGGCGATCTGGCGGGGGCTGATCATCTCCGGCTGCCCGCCGGGGGCGGTCGAGAGGCTGAGCACGCCCCGCGTTCTGGTTTGGCGCCAGCGCTGGAACGCACCCGAGGTCAGCGGCGTGTCCCAGTGGTAGAAGTCCTGGAGCACCGCGGGGTGAGCCCCGACCCGCTTTGCGAAGCGGCGGAAGTCCTCGTTGTTGGTGGTATCGGAGACCCCGTGGAAGATCCGGTGATGGCGCGGGGTGAAGCTGCGCGCCTCCGCGGAGCCGGCGACGGTCAGCAACAGCACGGCAGCCGCCACGATGCCGGTTGCCACCATCCGCGCTGATCGCGGCCACTTGCGGACGGAGCCTGTACCCACCATCTGTCTTGCCATCGGACCCTACCGCCGCCGGCTTGAACGGGCAGCGCGAGGCCACCGGTGCCGCCTCGCTGCATACTGAGAGCGATGGAAATCGGCTCCGCCACCGAGCGCGACCTGCCGCCGCTGTTGCCCCTGCTGCGCGGCTATTGCGAGTTCTACGAGGCCTCGCCCTCCGACGATGGCCTGGTGGCCATGGCGAGGGCGCTGATCGCCGGGCCGGACGCCGACGGGATGCTGCTGGTCGCTCGCGACGGCGATGGGGCCCCGATCGGCTTCGCGACCGTCGGCTGGAAGTGGTCGAGCCTGCGGGCCGCGCGGATCGCCGTCATGGAGGACCTGTTCGTGGCGCTCGAGGCGCGCGGCCAGGGAGCCGCCGACGCCCTGATCCGCGCCTGCGCCGACCGAACCCGCGAGCTGGGCGCGCCGGTCCTGAGCTGGCAGACGGCGACCGACAACCACCGCGCCCAGGCCGTGTACGAGCGCGTCGGCGCCACCGGCGACACTTGGCTCGAGTACGAGCTGGAGCTCGAGTAGCGGAGCGGGAGGGATTCGAACCCCCGGGTCCTTGCGGACCGGCTGCTTTCAAGGCAGCTGCAATAAACCGGACTCTGCCACCGCTCCAAGTCTGTGCCCTGGCCGAGAGCGTAGCCCGCACGGGCAAACCCCTCAACATAGGCTTCCTCCGTCATGGCGAGTGAGTGGCGAAACTGGACCGGCGACCAGCGCTGCTCGCCGGCGGTGGTCGAGCGGCCCCGGACCCTCGAGGGGCTGACTCAAGCCGTCCGGCGGGCAGCAGACCGGGGCCTCAGGGTCCATGCGGCCGGCTCGGGCCACTCCTTCACCGAGGCCGCGCTCACCGACGGAGCGATGATCCGGATCGAGGCCCTGAACCGCGTCCTCGACGCCGACGCCGACTCCGGCCTGGTCAAGGTGGAGGCGGGGATCACCCTGCGAGACCTCAGCGCGTTGCTGTGGGACCGTGGCCTGGCGATGGAGAACCTCGGCGACATCGACCGCCAGACCCTCGCCGGGGCGATCTCGACCGCGACGCACGGCACCGGCGCCGAGTTCCGGAACCTCTCGGCCCAGGTCGAGGCGCTCGAGTTGGTGCTGGCCGATGGGAGCGTGCTCGAGGTCTCCGAGCAGGCCGATCGCCACGCGTATCGGGCCGCCCGGGTCGGGCTCGGGGCCCTCGGGGTGATCTACTCGGTGACCCTGCGCGCCGTTCCCGGCTTCACCCTGCATCGCGTCGACTCGCCTCGCCCGCTCGAGGAGACCCTGGCAGGCCTCGACGAGCTGGCGGCGCGCAACGACCACTTCGAGTTCTTCGTCTTCCCCTACACCGACACGGCGCTGACGATCGAGCGCAACCGCGTCGACGGCCCCCCGCGCCCTCGCGGGCGCGTCAGCGCCTATGTGAATGAGATCGTGCTCGAGAACTACGCCATGGACCTGCTCTCGAGGGTCGGGCGCCGCCTTCCCTCAACGATCCCGCGGCTGGTCGGCTTCGCCGCCCGCCAGTTCTCGCACACCGAGAGGACCGACCGCAGCTACAGGATCTTCGCCTCCGAGCGCCGCGTCCGGTTTACGGAGATGGAGTATGCGATCCCGCGCCAGCACGGGCCGGAGGCGGTGCGCCGGGTGCTGAGCCTGGTTCGAGAGCGCGAGCTCCCGGTCGGCTTCCCGATCGAGTTCCGGCTCGTCGCCCCCGACGACGCGCTGCTCAGCCCAGCCCACGAGCGCCAGACGGCTTACGTCGCGGTCCACCAGTACCAGGGCGCGGCCTGGGAGCCCTACTTCCGGGCCGTCGAGCGGATCATGTCCGAGTACGAGGGGCGCCCGCATTGGGGCAAGCGCCACTTCCAGAGCGCCGAGACGCTGGAGAAGCTCTTCCCGCGCTGGCGCGACTTCCACGAGGTCCGCGCCCGGCTCGACCCCGAGGGCCGCTTCTCGAACGCCTACACGGATCGCGTCCTCGGCCCGATCCGGTCCGGCTGAGGCCGCCCCGTGCCGCCGAGATGGGAGTTCTGGATCGATGTGATTCAGAAATCCCAACTCGCTGGTGGGAGTTTCCAGATGGGTTTCGTAGCGCCGGTTCCGCTTCGCGCCGAAGCCGAGGCTGTCGGTCCGAGCTCCTAGAGGAAGGCCTTGCCGTCGCCCCGGTAGGTCGGCACCTGGTCGACGATCCGGTCGCCCTCCACGAGATAGAGCGAGCCGAAGCGCTCGCAGAGCTCGCCGGCCTTGGCATGGCGCATGTAGACACGATCGCCGACCCGCAGACGCCTCGCCGCGAGCCCGAGCAGCGGCGTCTGCACCTCGCCCGCGCCTTCCTGCTTGTCGAGCTGAAGGCCCTCGGGTAGGTAGGGCTCCGGAAGGCGATCTGGTGCCGCGACGCCGGAGGCGAGATAGCCGCCCCCGAGCGCCGTGACCACGCCCGGGGCGGGGCGGCGGACGATCGGCAGCACGAAGAAGGCCGCGGGCGTCAGGGCCAGGGAGCGATAGTGGCCGAACAGCACGGGGTCGTAGAAGCCGGAGCCGGCTGTGAGCTCGGTGACGACGCCCGCCGCGGCGGTGCGCGCCAGGCTCCCGGTCCCGCCGCCGTTCACGAACTCGAGCGACGCCAGCTCCCGAACCGCGTCGACGAGCCGCGGCAGGCGGCGGTGGATGTCGCGCTCCGACGCGGACTGCATGCGGCGGATCAACGCGCTGCGCAAGGGGCGGCCCGGGATCCTGTCGCCGACGCCGGCGATGTGTCCCTCGTAGGCCATCACGCCGACCAGGCGCGTGCCGGGGCGGCCCTCGATCTCGGCCGCCGTGGAGCGGGCGCGCTCCGGAGTCCGCACCGGCGAGCGCTTGGGGCCGATCCGCGTCAGCTTTCCGCCCAGCGGCCACCAGCCGACGTCGAGGTCCAGGCAGACGCGGACCTCGGCCGGCCCGCCCCCGATCGCCGACTCGATCAAGTCGAGGTGAGGCGAGCTGTCCACCATCGGCACCGGCGCGCTCGCTGGCTCGGTGGCGGCCAGCTCGACCAGCTCGGCGAGCGCCTCGCGGTCCGCGGTCGGGTAGCCGACGACGATGTTCTCGAACCCCTGCCGGGCGAGGAACAGCGCCTCGGGCAAGGTGAAGGAGAGAATGCCCTCGAAGCCGGGGTCGAGCTCGAGGATGCGACGCAGGACCGAGACCGAGCGCACCGATTTGGAGGCGATGCGGATCGGCTTGCCGGCCGCCTGGGAGAGCATGAAGCGCGCGTTGGCGTGCAGCGCGTCGAGGTCGACGAAGGCAAATGGCGCGGTGATCGAGTCGAAGATCGCCTCGTAGCGAGCGTGGAGCGCCTCGCGGTCGGCTGTGGGGGCCGCGATTGGGGGGCTGGTGCCGGTCGCACTCACCGCGGCGCGAGCGTATCGAGTGCCGGCCGGTGAGCTCGCGAAGGCAGCACTAGAATCGTTGCTCAGACCCCGGAGAGGTGGCCGAGTGGCTGAAGGCACTCGCCTGCTAAGCGAGTAGGGGGCGCAAGCTCTCTCGAGGGTTCGAATCCCTCCCTCTCCGC
>JBBPIL010000071.1:0-9036 GCA_038040365.1 Actinomycetota bacterium | reverse complement strand
CAAGTTCGCCTCGCCCGGGATCACCGCCACGGTCGCCGACAACACGACCACGGCCGTCCGCGCCAGAGCGACAGACGCCGCCGGCAACGTCTCGGCCTGCTCGGGCTCATTCACCTACGTCGAGGACTCGACGCCGTAAGCCCAAATCCCGTGAGGCCTTCCAGCCTCATTCCAAGTTCGCCTCCCGACGGCCGATACTACGGTGGAGATGCGCCGCAAGAGCCTGCTCACCCAGGTACTGGTAGCCAACCTCCTGCTAATGGTCGCCGCGGTGGTCGCGGCCGGAATTGCCGGCAATCCCAGTCTCGACCTCGGCCAGCATCCCGAGTCGGCGCTGGTGCTCGCGCTCGCGGTCGCCATGACGATCCTGGTCAACGTATTCATGCTCCAGCGGCGCTTCCGACCTCTCGAGCGGCTGGTGGACGAGATGGAGCGGGCGGACCTATCCCGTCCCCGCGCCAACCTGCGCTCGGCGGCCGACGGGCGAACCGATCCCGAGGAGGTCGCCAGGCTTCAGGTCGCGTTTCGCCGCATGCTCGAGCGCCTCGAGGCCGAGCGGCGACGCACGTCGAGCGCCGCGCTCGCCGCCCAGGAGGAGGAGCGCGCTCGCATCGCCCGTGACCTCCACGACGAGGTCAACCAGTCGCTGACCGCTCTCCTGCTCCGACTCGAGGCGGCGCGCGTCAAGGCGCCGGTGGAGCTGGCCCACGAGCTCGCTGACACCAAGGCGCTGGCCAACCAGGCGATGGAGGAGCTCTTGATGCTGGCGCGCCAGCTTCGCCCCACCGCGCTCGACGACCTCGGCCTCAAGGCCGCGCTCGCCGGCCCCGTCAAGGAGCTGGGCCGACAGGGAAGGATGAAGGCCAGTTTCGAGGCGCACGGCGACTTCTCCGCCCTGCCCGCCGACGTGCAGCTGGTCGTCTACCGGGTGGCACAGGAGGCGCTCTCGAACGCCGCCCGTCACTCGGGCGCCGAAACCGTCAGGGTGCGCCTGCTGCGACAAGGCGGCCGGGTCGAACTGACGGTCGGCGACGACGGGTCCGGCTTCACATTCGACAAGGCGGCTCGCGGGCTGGGGATCGCCGGGATGCGCGAGCGGGCCCTGCTGGTCGGGGGCGACGTCGAGGTGGAGTCACGACCGAACGTCGGCACGCAGGTCAGCCTCACGGTACCGCTACGGTCAGCCGATATAGAGACGACGCCATGGAGCAACGCGGAAACGGAGCCGCAGCAATGAAGGTGCTGATCGCCGACGACCACGGGATCGTGCGCTCCGGCCTGCGCATGCTGCTCGAGCGCCAGATGGACATCGAGGTCATCGGCGAGGCCGCGGACGGCGCCCAGGCCCGCGACATGGCGATTCGAGAGCGACCCGACCTGGCCATCCTCGACGTCAAGATGCCGAAGCTGACCGGGCTCCAGGCGACACGCGAGATCCGCGCTCAAGCGCCCGACGTCGCGGTGCTGATCCTGTCCATGTACGACGACGAGCGCTACCTGTTCGAGGCGCTCAAGGCCGGCGCCTCCGGCTACGTTCTGAAGGCCCAGGCGGACTCGGACCTGTTGGAGGCCGTACGGGCGGTCGAGCGCGGGGAGCCGTTCCTCACCCCGGAGGCGCAGAGGGCCCTGATCCAGGACGTGCTCGGCGAGGGCTCCTCCCGCGACGAGGAACTGACCCCGCGCGAGCAGGAGGTGGTGAAGCTGGTCGCCGAGGTCCACACGAACAAGGAGATCGCCGAGATCCTGCATCTGTCGGAGAAGACGGTCGAGAACCACCGCTCCAATGCGATGCGAAAGCTCGGGATGCGAGACCGCGTCGAGCTGGTCCGCTACGCGATCCGCAAGGGCCTGATCGAGCCGTAGGGCCAGCAGACGCCGCTGACCCCTGGGATCAGGTCCGGCTCCAGTTAGACCGACAACAGGGCAGGCCGCTCCGTGACCTCGTGGTAGCAGAGCACGTCCCTCGCGAAATAGTGGGCGACGAGACTCCGTCTCGTGCCGCCGTTCCGCGCGATCGCATTGCCCCCGTGAACCAGGTTCGCGTGCCAGACGAGAAGGTCTCCCTTCTCGGCCAAGAACTCAACCGGCTCGATCCTGGCCTGCTTGACGGCAGCGAGGAGCCGCCGGTTGTACTCCTCGTCCTTTCCTTTGGCGACGAAGAGCGGCCCGCTGCGAACCTCGAGGTCCTCGCTCATCAGGTACGGGAGCTTGTGACTGCCGGGGTAGTAGTAGACCGGGCCGCTCCCGGGCGAGACGTCCTCCAGCGCGACCCAGATCGCGATCAGATAACCGACCGGCTCGGTGCTCATGTGAAAGAAGTCGGAGTGGGCGCCTTGTTGGCTGCCGACGAAGAAGTGCATGCCCTGGAAGAGCCTCACCTCCTTCCCGAGGGTGAAGCTCAGCAGGCGCAGCAACTCCGAGTTTGTGAGTGCGTCCGAGACCTCGTTCGACTGCAGGAACGGGTTCATAATGCGGCTTCTGTCCCGTGGATTGGTGCTTGCCTCCCCGCGATCGATCAGGTCATCGAGGGATGAGTTGATCGCGTCGATTCCGGCGCCGTCGAAGAACTTCGGCAAGATCATGTAGCCGTCGTCGATCCAACTCAGCAGCGACTTCTGGGTCGGTTCGGGGAACGAGGGCAGATCCGGGTGGGCGGAGAGTGCCGTCTTGGCGTCGGGCCGATCCAGCCAGGGAACCTCCCCTGCCGGTTGCTTGATATGTCGATGGCAGATCGGGCCAATCACAGGCCGCCGGATCCCGTAGCGGCGGTGGAGGTGCGCATTACCCCGCAGCGCGGGGTAGTGCAGGAGGTTCCGCGCCATCCACGCGGGCTTGCTGCGCCGTGCCAGACCTTTCACCGAGCTCGCGAGGGTCACGCAGGCTCCGAGCATAGCCCATGGCGCAGCGACGGTCGGATGGCCGTGCTGATCCTCTCGGTGGCACGCCGGAGACCAGGGTCCTCACATGCCGGGGGGTAGGCTCTGGAGGCAGTGTCCGGGCATGAAGGGAGCCCAGAGCACGGACGGGAGGTGGCCGGGGCGGGCACCGATCGAGCCGACGAGCGGATCGCCCGACTCCAGCGCGAGCTGAGGGCCGTCGACCTGGAACGCCTCCGGCTTCGTTCAGAGCTGGAGCAGATTCGGCTCTCGCCGCTGGGTCGGCTGATCGACCCCGCCCGCACCCTGCGCTCGATCTTGGAGCGCTTCCTGTGGCGGCTGCGACGCAGGGTTCGGGGGGGGCAGACCAGGCTGCGGCGGCGAGAGGGGCGACGTCCAGCCGCCCGGACTCGCCGCCTGGCGCCACGTCTATCCGGGTCCGAGCTGGTATGGCTGGCGAAGCATCGCCGGCGGCGAGGCGTCACGCAGTGGAGCTCAGCAGCACCCCCCACCCCGTCCGGGGAGTGGCTGACCCCGATCCTGGTCGACTACTTCGGGAGGGACGGGAGCACGCTGATGATGGCACTGCTCGCCACTTCGCCGTCGATCGTGACCGACGATCAATACCCCTACGAGCGTCGCTACTTCACTTACCTGTGGCGCTGGTCGAGGCTGCTCTCACGCACCGACTGGCCGGGGGCCCTGTGGGGCAAGGACGACGTGGTCTCGATCGCCCAGGAGCGCGCGTTCCCGCTGCTCGGGCCCCCGCCGTGGCTCCCGCGTGAGCTGCTTGAGCCGGGGCGAGACGGCGCGCCGATCTCCAGCCGCTGCTTCGAGCTGGTCTGGAGGGAGCTCTCGTTCCGCGCCATAGAGCGAGCACGCTCCCTGGCAGGCGACGCGCCGACGCCCCGGTTCTACGCGGAGAAGCACGGCAACACGTGGCTCGTGGAGAGGCGCGAGCTTCCTCCTTTGAAGCTCATCGCGTTGCTGCGGGACCCCCGCGACACCTACGCCTCGATTCAGGCCTTCGAGGACAAGGAGCCCTCGACCAGTTTCGGGGTCCGTTACGCGTGGAGGGGGTCGGACCGGCTCGGGGGGATCATCGACCGCCAGCGTCGGCGGCTGCGATGGATCGCAGGGCTGCTCGAGGCCGGGCGCGTGCCGGTGGTTCGTTACGAGGAGCTGACCGGGGATCTCCCAAGCGTGGTGCGCCGCATGGAGGAGCACCTTCAGGTCGAGCTCGCTCCGGACGCTCTGCGCGGCGATGAGCTCGAGGCCCGGCACGGGTCGTCAGCGGCGGATGGCTCTCGCTGGCGCCGTGAGCTCGATCCCGACACAGCGGAGCGGTTCACCCGGGAGCTCCATCCGGAGCTACAGGCGGTGGGTCTGGAGGTGTGAGAGCCGGGTTGGTCGAGACGCAGCAAACGAGGACCCGCGACGGGACGGAGCTGCTGATCCGCCAGGTCCGGCCCGACGACAAGCGGCTGATCGCCGAGGGCATGGAGCGTCTCAGCCCCGAGAGCCGCTACCGGCGCTTCTTTCGGCCGCTCGATCGCCTCTCGGAGCGCGACCTCGTCTACCTGACCGAGATCGACCACACGAACCACGAGGCCCTCGCCGCGATCGTCCCGGAGAGCGGCGACCTGGTGGGCGTCGCCCGCTACGTGCGCGGCGCCGAGCCCGAACTGGCCGAGGTCTCGGTCGCCGTCGGCGATCCCTGGCAGCGGCGCGGCGTCGCCACCGCCCTGCTCGAGCGCCTCGTCGAGCGGGCACGCGAGGCAGGTATCACGCACTTCGTCGCCCTCGTCTTGGACGAGAACGTCGAGGCGATCAGGCTGTTTGAGCACCGGGTGCCAGGCCGTGCGCGCCCGCGTCGAAGCGCCTCGGGCCATCTCGAGCTGTTGATCGAATTACCGGAGCCGGGCCGCCTCCGAGACTCGACTCTGGCCCGCGTGCTGCGGGTCGTCGCCCGTGGCGCTGTCACCGTCAACCCCTACCGGGTGACGCGCGACGCGATCCGACGACTCCGAGGCGACTAATACGTCGATGGCCGACTTGCGCTCGATAGGCGATCGCAACTCGGCCATCGGTCAAAGTCTCCGGGCCCTTATCCGACCTGTGGGGTAGGATTTCTGATCGAGATGCTGTTTTCGACCAAAGCGGAGTATGGCGTGCGATTGATGGTCGAGCTGGGCCGCCGCGCGGGCGACGGGCTCGCCGACGAGGCCGACCCGGTCGCGCTCAGCTCGGTCGCCGAGGCGGAGATCCTTCCCCTCTCCTACCTCGAGCACCTGGTTGCCAAGCTGCGCCAGGCGGAGCTGGTGACCTCGGTGCGCGGTGCCCACGGCGGCTACCGGCTTGCGCGGCCCGCGTCGCAGATCCAGATGCTCGACGTGGTGCAGGCGCTCGAGGGGCCGATCGCACCGATGGAGTGCTTCCACGAGGTCCGCGAGGGCCGGGTGCTGTGCTCGCATGAGGCGGACGGCGATCGTGCTTGCGCGACGAAGCTGCTCTGGACCCGCGTTCACGGCGGGATCACGAAGGCGCTCGCGGGCACCACGCTCGCCGACCTGGTCGAGTTCGCCGACCAGCACGCCGCCAGGGAACCGGTCGCCGGCTGAGCCGGCCAGGGTCCCGCTCCCGCCAACACGACAACGAGGACCAATGGCTGATCTTGAGATACGCAACCTGCACGTGAGCGCCGAGGGCAAGCAGATCCTCAAGGGGCTCAACCTCGATGTGTCCGCGGGCCAGATCCACGCGCTCATGGGTCCGAACGGCTCCGGCAAGTCGACGCTTGCCAACGCGATCATGGGTCAGCCGACACTGGAGGTGACCGAGGGCGAGATCCGGTTGCGGGGCGAGGAGATCACCGAGTCCGCCCCCGAGGACCGCGCTCGCGGCGGGCTGTTCATGGCCTTCCAGTACCCGGTAGCGATCCCCGGCGTGACGGTCGCCAAGTACCTGCGGATGGTGGTGAACGCCCAGCGCGAGGCCCGGGGCGAGAGCGAGATCAAGCTGAAGGACTTCCGCAAGCAGACCGAGGCGGCGATGGAGCTGATGGACATCCCCCGGGAGTTCTCGAGCCGCTATCTGAACGACGGGTTCTCGGGCGGCGAGAAGAAGCGGATGGAGATCCTCCAGCTGGCGATGCTGAGACCCGAGTTCGCCGTCCTAGACGAGACCGACTCCGGCCTCGACATCGACGCCCTGCGCACAGTGGCCGAGGGCGTCAGCAAGTTCGCGGGGCCCGAGATAGGAATCCTGATCATCACCCACTACCAGCGCATCCTTCATCTGGTGGAGCCCGACTTCGTGCACGTGATGTACGACGGGCGGATCGTCAAGCAGGGCGGCCCCGAGCTGGTCGGGCTGCTCGAGGAGCGCGGCTACGGCTGGATTCGCGAGGAGGTCGAGGCGGCGGTGGCGTAGCCGTCGCAAGGGCATGGAGACGACCACCGCGACAACAGCGCGAGCGGCGCCCGCCACCCCGCCGGCCCTTGAGGAGATCCGCGGTCAGTTCCCGCTGCTCGCCCGGGAGCAGGACGGCAAGCCGCTCGCCTACCTCGACAACGGCGCCACGTCGCAGAAGCCGCTGGCCGTGATTGAGGCGCTGGACCGCTACTGGCGTACACAGAACGCCAACGTCCACCGCGGCGTCTACCGCCTCTCCGAGGAGGCGACCGAGGCGTATGAGCGATCGCGGCGGGTGGTCGCCGCTCGGCTCGGCGCCGACCGGCGGGAGGTCGTCTTCGTCCGCAACGCAACCGAGGCGCTCAACCTTGTGGCCTATTCCTGGGGCCGGGCGAACATCACGGAGGGTGACCGAATCCTGCTCACCGAGATGGAGCACCACTCGAACATCGTGCCCTGGTACCAGCTCGCCTCCGAGCGGGGCGCAGAGCTCGATTGGGCGCCGGTCACCGACGAGGGCCGGCTCGATCTGGAGGCGTTCGGGAGCTTGCTCGAGCGACGGCCGAGGGTGGTCGCCGTCGCCCACGTCTCCAACGTGCTCGGCACGATCAACCCGATCGTCGAGATCGCGCGCCTCGCGCACGACGCCGGGGCGCTGGTGGTCGTCGACGGCGCTCAGGCTGGCCCCAAGCTGCCGCTCGACATGGCCGAGCTGGGGGCGGACTTCTACGCGCTCACCGCGCACAAGATGTACGGGCCGACCGGGATCGGGGCGCTCTACGGCCGGCGCGAGCTGCTCGAGGAGATGCCCCCGTTCATCGGCGGCGGCTCGATGATTCGCCAGGTGCGCCGGGACGAAATCACCTGGGCCGACCTGCCGGCGAAGTTCGAGGGCGGCACGCCGGCGATCGGCGAGGCGATCGGCTACGCGGCCGCCGTCGAGTGGCTGGACGCAATCGGCCTCGAAGCCGCCCACGCCCACGAGGCTGAGGTTGGCGCCTATGCGCTGGAGCGCCTGGCGGAGGTTCCGGGGCTGCGGGTATTCGGTCCGCCGGCGGGCGACGACCGGGTCGGCATCTTCTCCTTCGCCCTGGACGGCGTCCACCCCCACGACGTCTCGGAGATCCTCGACCGCCATGCGGTCTGCGTCCGCGCCGGTCATCACTGCGCCCAGATCCTCATGGACCGCCTCGGGGTGCCGGCGACTGCCCGCGCCAGCCTGGCCGTCTACAACACGCACGAGGAAGTCGACCGCCTGGTGGAGGCGCTCCACGACGTACGCCGCGTGTTCGAGCTCGACTGAGCGCCGAGATGGACGACCTCTATCGAGAACAGATCCTCGAGCACTACAAGCGCCCGCACAACTTCGGCCGCCTCGATCGCTACGACCTCGAGTTCGAGGACTCGAACCCGTTCTGCGGCGACGAACAGCACGTGTTCATCAGGCTCGACGACGGCGGCCAGGTCGCCGAGGTCGCCTTCGAGGGCAAAGGCTGCGCGATCTCGACCGCGGCCACCTCAATGCTCACCGACGAGCTCCAGGGCATGAGCCGCGAGGAGCTCCTTCAGCTGCCGAAGGACTTCGTCCTCGACCTGCTCGGGATCGACATCTCGGCGACCCGGATCAAGTGCGCCCTGCTCGGCTTGAAGGTGGTCAAGGGCGCCAGCCTCGGCCAGCCCGCCGACTGGGAGGACGAGGGCGAGCGGGGCGATCCCGCCGAGGCAACGGCGGTCTGAGCCTCTCGGCTGCTCAGCCGGGGAGCCGGAATCTCCAGGATCCCACTGGGTGATATCCGGCCGCATAGAGCGGCTCGATCGCACCCAGCGACCGCGACGGCGAGGGTTCCGCCGCCCACTCTCGCTAAAATCCGACTTCAGAAGTAGGATTAATGTGATGACGAGCACAAGCACCGACGACGAGACCGCAGTGGCCGAGAGCATCACCGTTTGCCGGGCGGAGGAGCTCCCCGAGGGAGCGATGCGCCTGATCGAGGCCGAGGGGCGAAAGATCGGCGTCTTTCGTTGCGACGGCGGCGAGCTGTACGCGATCGAGGACCGCTGCTCGCATGACGACGGTCCGCTGGCCGAGGGGGAGTTCGACGCGGCCGCCTGTACAGTGGAGTGTCCCCGGCACGGCTCGCTGTTCGACGTCCGCACCGGGAGGCCAAAGACCCTCCCCGCATTCCTGCCCGTTGAGACGTTCGAGGCCTGGATCGAGAACGGCGAAGTGAAGCTGGATCATTGATGGCGACTCCCGAGACAAAGGCACGTAGCGACGAGCAGAGCGCGCTGAAGGAGATCGGCGCCGATTATGCGGAGCGCTTCGGCTTCCACGATCCCGAGGCCGGCTACGCCTACAAGGCGCCGAAGGGCCTCTCAGAGCAGGTCGTCCGCGACATCTCCGGGTACAAGTCGGAGCCGGACTGGATGCGCGAGTTCCGGCTCAAGGCGCTCGATCACTTCATGCAGCGCCCGACCCCGAACTGGGGCGGGAACCTCGGCCAGATCGACTTCGACAACATCCACTACTTCGTTCGAGCCTCGGAGAAGAACAGCCGCAGCTGGGACGAGGTCCCGGAGGACATCAAGAAGACCTTCGACCGGCTCGGCATCCCCGAGGCCGAGCGCAAGTTCCTGTCCGGCGTCGGCGCCCAGTACGAGTCCGAGGTCGTCTACCACCAGGTGAACGAGGCCCTCGAGAAGCAGGGCGTGATCTTCACCGACATGGACACCGCCCTGCGCGAGC
>JBBPIL010000070.1:0-9131 GCA_038040365.1 Actinomycetota bacterium | reverse complement strand
ACCAGCACATCTTCTGGTTCTACTCGCACCCGGCGGTCTACATCATGATGCTGCCGGGCTTCGGGATCGTCTCCGAGGTGATCTCCACCAACGCCCGCAAACCGATCTTCGGGTACCGGTTGATGGCCCTGGCGCTGATCGGGATCGTGGTGCTCAGCTACACGGTCTGGGCGCACCACATGTTCGTTTCGGGGATGTTCAGCTGGCTGCGGGTGCCGATGATGATCACCACGCTTTTGATCGCGGTCCCGACCGGCATCAAGATCTTCTCCTGGCTCGGGACCCTGTTCGCCTCGAAGCTCCACATGCGGTCCACCGCGATGCTGTTCGCGCTCGCCTTCATCGTCACCTTCACGATGGGTGGGATCAGCGGCGTGATGCTGGGCATGGTGCCCCTCGACATCCACGTCTCCGACACCTACTTCATCGTCGCCCACATCCACTTCGTGCTCTTCGGCGGCTCCGTGTTCACGATCTTCGCCGGCATCTACCACTGGTTCCCGAAGATGACCGGGCGGATGTACGACGAGAAGCTCGGCCGGGTCCACTTCTGGCTGACCCTGGTCGGGATGTACGGCACGTTTTTGCCGATGCACTGGATCGGGATGGAGGGGATGCCGCGCCGGGTCGCCGACTACTCGGCCCAGTTCGGCGACTGGAACCTCCTGATCTCCTGCTTCGGCTTCCTGCTCGGCGTCGCCCAGCTGGTCTTCCTCTACAACATGGTCGTCAGCTGGAAGTGGGGGCCGCTGGCCGGCGACAACCCATGGCGCGCGAAGACGATCGAGTGGCTGGTCTCCTCGCCGCCGCCGGTCTTCAACTTCGACCAAATCCCCCGCGTCGTCGGCGGCCCCTATGAGTTCGGCGTGCCGGGCGCCCGCCACGCGATCATCGGCCCGGCCGAGGCCGAGGTCGGGGCCGCGGAGCCCGCGGTGGCCGGAACGGCGGGAGCCCGGAGCCCGTGACCAACCAGGAGCCGTCCCATCAGCGACTAGCCAGCGCCGAAGGCGATGGCGGAGTTGTGCTGGCCTTCCTCAACGAGGTCGCGGGGGGGCGAAAGCTGCTGGAGACGATCCGCGACCGGCTCGAGGCGGGTGCCGAGGGGGTCGCGCTCGCGGCTCCGCAGAACCAGCCGATGGCCGGCCAGATCGTCGACCGCGACGAGGTGCGCGAGGCGGCACAGAGCCGCGTCGAGGTGACCCAGGCGGTCCTCCAAGACTTCGGGATCGAGGCGGTGGGTGCGGTGATGGAGCCTGACCCGGCCCTCGCCCTCGACGATGCCATCCGCGCCTTCTCGCCCCGCGAGGTCCTGCTCTCGTGCCTGTACGACACCCGCTTCGGGTTGACGCGCAAGGACCTGGTCGAGTGGGCGAAGCAGCGCTTCGACGTCCCAATCACCCACATCCCGGTCCGGATCGAGGACGACGCGATCCGCTGGGACGTGACCCACACGCTGGTAGTCGCCACCCAGACCGTCGCCGGCGCTGACCTGGTCGCCCACCTGAAGCGGAAGGCCGCCGAGCGTCCTCACCGCTACACGTTCATCAGCCCGCCCTCGGGCCAGCTGAGCCGTGAACAGGTGTGCGAGCGTCTCGCCCGTACCCTGGCAGAGCTCTACCGCTCAGACATCGACGCCACCGGCCAGCCGATGAGCCCGGCGCCGCTCGCCGCCATCCAGAACGCGATCGAGCACTACCGGGTCGACGAG
Source organism: Actinomycetota bacterium (assembly GCA_038040365.1). Lineage (GTDB taxonomy): Bacteria > Actinomycetota > Thermoleophilia > Solirubrobacterales > 70-9 > AC-56. Next base: position 7,423 of record JBBPIL010000070.1, on the reverse strand, counting down.
GTCCTGATCTCGACCCTCGCCGGAGAGCAGTCGAAGTGGCTCGAGGAGGGGCTGATCGACCAGGTCCGGGCGATGACCGACAAGCCCGTCGAGCACGTCGAAGCAAGGGGGGCTTCCGCCCCCCTCGCCGCTGCCTCCGGCAGCGGCTCCCCCCGCGCTGCGGAAGATGCGGTGAGTTGATGGAGGCGCACGCGGCAGCCGCCGAGCATCACGGCCCGCCCGAGGCTCACCAGAGCTCCCGGATCGACCGCCAGACGCTCGGCATCCTCCTGTTCATCGTCTCCGAGGTGATGTTGTTCGGCTCCTTCTTCGCCGCCTACTTCTTCCTCCGGGTGGTCGCCAACGTCGAGCCCTGGCCGCCGGAGGGCATCGAGCTCCCGAAGGCGGTCGCCGGCGTCAACACGGCGATCCTGATCTCCTCGAGCTTCACCGTCCACTGGGCACTGGAGTCGATCCGCCGCGGCAACCGCCGCGGATTGATCATGGGCCTCGCCGCCACCTGGCTGCTCGGCGCCACCTTCCTGTTCATCCAGATGAATGAGTACTGGCACATCGGCTTCAGCGCCCGCGACGGCGCCTTCGGGTCGATCTTCTACGCGCTGACCGGCCTGCACGGCGCCCACGTGACCGTCGGGCTGGGGTTGCTGGCCGCCGCCAACATCCGCGCCTGGCGCGGCCACTTCGCATCGAAGCCGAAGGAGCATCTCGGGGTCGAGGTGTCGGGGATCTACTGGCACTTCGTGGACGTGATGTGGATCATCGTCTACACGACGGTGTACATCCTGTAGAAACCGCTTGGGCAAGCGGTTTTCAGGTATCGCGCCCCAACTGCGCCCCACTCTGCGCCCCAGTCAGCTCGCCGCCAGCTCCGCGAGCGGCTTCCTCGGCCCGCTCGCGTTGGGCCGTCAGATAGACGTCGAGCAACCCGGCGGCCTCCTCCTCGGACCCCGGCATCAGGTGGCCATAGCGGTCGAGCGTGATCGAGATGTTGGCGTGGCCCATGAAGGTCGAGAGCGCCTTCGCGTTCACGCCGGCGGCGATCATCAGGGAGGCGAACGTGTGACGGCAGGCATGCGGCGTCAGTCGTTCGCGTCCGGCGTCCCTCCACGCCTCGTCCGCTCGCTCCTGGATCCGGTTGGCGATGAACGGCAGCGTCGGCGTGCGACCGAAGATCAGCTCGGGACCCTGTCGCTGGCAGCGCGCCAAGTGTTCGGCCAGGTAGTCACGCAGGATGGCCGCGATCGGCACCTTGCGACGACCGGCATGCGACTTGAGCTCGATCTGGCCCTCGCTCGGATCCCAGCCGTGCTCGACCCGGATCACACCAACGGCCAGGTCAACATCCTCGGCGCGGAGGGCCCGCAGCTCGCCAAGGCGTAGCCCGGCGTACATGGCGGTCGCCCAAATGGGCCGATCCTCAACCGTTACCGCAGCGATCAGCGCCTCGGCCTCGTCGGGAGATGCGTAACGGTCGCGACGTCCACGGACGGCCGGGAGCTGCAAGCCGGCGCACGGATTCGCGGCCAGTTCGTCGCGGGCAAGCGCCCGTCGCACGATCGCCCGCACAGGTAGCAGCGTCGTCTGGATATAGGACGGGCTCAACCCACCGGCGAGCAGCCCGTCGGCGAACTCCTGTAGGTCGGAGCGGCGTAGCTCGTCGAGTCGCACATCGCCCAGCTCGGGCAGGACGCGGAGCCGCATCGCACCGCTGTAGGCGCGAAGCGCGGATGGCTTGAAGGGATCGCCGGAGCGGTTGCGGACGGTGCCGGCCTTGGCGCCCTCGGACCACTGTTCCCACGCTTGGCGGATAGTGGTCGCCTTCGGGACGCGCAGCCCGCCCTTTGACAGCGCCGAGATCGCATCCCCGCGCCATGACTTCGCCTCGGCCTCACGGGTGAACTTCTTGCTGATCTTCTTGCCGTCGCGCTTTGAGTAGACCCATGCCTCGTAGGTCGGATCGCAGTTGCAGCGGCCGCCGTCGCGAGAGCGGCAACGACGCGAGTGCCTCTTGGTGATCCCGGTTGCCATCTAGCTGACCTCCTTCGGTCGGGGCATGTTCTTGATGTATCCGCGAAACGCCTGCAGGGGCGCTTGATCCGGCACGCCCGAGTAGGCTTCGCTCGTGGGCTTTGGGAACTGGCTTGGGCAGGTCATGATCGGGCTGGGAGCGCTGCTGCTGGTTGCCGTTGTGGGCATGCTGACGATCACCGTGGTTGTGCTCTTCCTGAACGCCGGGTGATCGTCCGGTCGGGTGGGGTCGGCCGGCGGCCGATCGCGGGGATGGGCACGCAAGCGCCGCAAGCCCCCGCGCCGGCTCGGTGATTGCTGATTCGCCCACAGGTGGGCCTCCCTCTGTTTCGAGGAGCCGAGGGCGGGATACCCTTCCCCCGCACCGGGACTGCGGTTGCTTGGCCCGGTGCCAGGGGCCGGGTGTTAGCGCACGCCGGCCCCGCTTTGTCGTTGGGGCGACTCTACACCCGCTGGCGGCCGGCGGGTCAAATAGGGGCACATCCGCCCCGCCTAGACTGGGTGGCGTGCGGCGCGCACGCGCATTCGCCACCAGAACGATCCGGGCAATGAAGCTCCTGGCCCGCGACAGTCGGATTCCAAAGCCTCTGCGATGGATCGCCGGACTTGCGCTCCTGCCGATCCCGGGGCCAGTCGATGAGGTCATCCTGCTCCTCATCGCACCGATTCTGTTCGTGTTCTACCGCGAGCCGATGCGCGAGGCTTGGCAGCGGTCGCCGGCCGAGTTTCGCTAGCCGTTTCGCCCGAGCCTCCTAGTTGTCGCGCCAGCTCGTTAAATGGCTGCGCCAGTCCGTTAAATGGCTGCGCCAGTCCGAGTCGATTGCGTCGAGCGTCGAATTGAAGGCATCGACGTCGGCATTCGGGTCGAGGAGAAAGCGGCGAGTGCCATCGTCCACCACCCGCTCGGGCCGCACGTGGATTCGCTGCTCGAGTTGGTCAAGGATCTCCCGCCCTCGCTCCGTGTCAGGACGGAGTGCGATCACGGTCGCCATTGGCCGGAAGTCTAGTTGGCCTCTCGATGGCTGCTTCGGTCCACTGGATCCCAGTGCCCGTTTGACGGCCTCGTGCAGCTCCACGGCGCGAACATCGAGGCTCCCGGCGCCGCCGGAGATGTGCTCCGCGGGGGTGCCGACCCGCATCCGCGCCTCGTTGGCCCGCTCGGCGATCGCGGCGGCCGCGGTCACGGGCGGTGACCGTAGGCTAGAGCGCCTGCCTCCAGAGCCGCTTGGCGATCGCCAGCATGCGTGGAGCGTGCTGGCCGGTAAGCGCGCCGGCGCGGTTCAAGAGGCCCGGGACGATGGCCCGCTTCCCATTCTCCGCCGCGTCAACCGCCGCCTTCGCAACCGCCTCGGACGACCAAACAGCTACGCCACGACCCCTGAGTGCTGCCCGTCGCATCCAGGAAACGCCGGGGAGCTGTTCCTCCGCCTGCTCGATGCCGTTCACCCGCGTGAACTCGGTCCTCACGGGGCCGGGGCAGACCGCCGTCAGGGTGACCCCGGTCCCCTTCAGCTCCTCGTGGACCGCCTCGCTGAGGCTGAGCACGAATGCCTTCGTCGCCGCGTAGGTGGCGGTGCCGGGGATGGGCTGGAAGGCGGCGGTCGAGGCGATGTTGATCACCACGCCCCGACGGCGCGCAACCATCGCCGGCAGGTAGCGCGCCTGGAGGTCGAGCAGGGCCTCGCAGTTGAGCCTCACCATGGCGAGGAGCCGTTCCCGGTCGGAGCTGGCCACCGTGCCTGCGCCGCCGAAGCCGGCGTTGTTGACCAGGATCTCGACCTCGAGGCCGAGACCCTCGATCTGCGCCGCAAGCCGCTCGCGTGCGGCCGCATCGCCGAGGTCGGCGGCGATCGCCTCGGCGCGAACCCCGTGGCGCTCGCTCAGCTCGCCGGCCAGCGTGCTGAGGCGCTCCTCGCGCCTCGCCACCAGGGTGACGCCGTGCCCGCGCGATGCCAGCTGCCGCGCGATCGCTTCGCCGATCCCGGCGGAGGCGCCCGTGACCAGCGCGGTTGCCGACTCGGAGGGTGGGGGGAGCGCCACAGCCGCAGGCTATAGCCGCCGGGCTGCGGGAGTAGCCCGCTCACCGTTTGCCACAACTTCGGAGCAACCAAAGCGTTGGGGTATGCAGGGGGGCGATAGTCCTGTTTGATAACCCGCGGGACACGGGATTCGCCCCCCTTTCCATCTCCCCCTCTCTACGCTGCGTCGTTTCATGCGGAGGTAGCACCCCTCTTGGCGGTATTCCGCCGCTGCGCCAGCTCCGCGTAGCGGGCGGTCAGCCCGAGCTCCTCGATGGTTCGCTCGTAGGCAGCGACGCGCTCGGCCTCGTCGCCACCGCGCTCTGTGATCTTCCGCAGCCGCTCGGCGTGCCGCCGGTAGGCGTCGGAGTCGAGCGACACGGCTTCGAGTAGGACGCGCTGGAGGATGCGCCGCCTGCACCGCAGGCCGAGCCGGGACAGCTCTGGCGAGGAGGGAATCAGCTCGCGGCGTCTACCCACGACCCGCCCTCCGATTGAGGGTGCCCCAGCGAGACTCCGCGGCATGGCGGGCTCGGGCCTGAGCCGGGGTCGCGGTGCGAACCGCGGGGTCGGCGACCTCGATCGCCGTCAAGAGCCGCAGCTGCACCAGTCGAAGCTGTCGCGCCTCTGAGAGCGCCGGATGCACGGTCGTCTGCCCTCGGCTGCCGGTCACGGTCGTGCCGTCACGATCGACCGCCGCTTCAAGAGCGGCCAGCTCGTCGGCGCAGCGGCAGGCACGCTCCAGCAAGTAGAGCTCGCGGGCGTCGAGTTCCCAGCCGGGGTCGAGGTCGGCGAGGATCGAGCGCCATAGCGACTTGCCGGCGTCGGCGAGTCCCTTCGGGGCGACTGGGCGCTTGGCCTTAGCCATCAGACCCCTGTAAACCCGAACGTTTGGGCATGCGCGCACAGCGAGTTGCAGCCCTCTCCGGTCCCCATGAGTGCCTAGAGGGGGTCATGGCCCCTCCAAGGCTCGGGGGCTGGCGCTTGAACGGCCCGGCCCGCCAGCAGGGGTGCGCCAGCGGCCCTGAGTCGGGCGCTCCCGCCGTCGCTGGCCACGGGGCTTAGGCAGCGGGCGCCATCACCACCCCTTCGCGAGATACTGCGCGGGTGGGTTTTCTGCACGAGCTGATCTAGGGGGGAACCATGCGCCGCATCCGAGGCCACCTGACCTATGCGAACGTCATCTCGACCCTGTGCCTCTTCTTGCTCTTGAGTGGCGGTACCGCCGTCGCCTTGAGCGGCTCGAACACCGTGCAGTCGGACGACCTCGGTCCCGGCTCGCAGGTGAAGGCGCCGGACGTCGCCGCCAACGCAGTAAACGGGTCCGACGTCTTGAACAACAGCCTCACCCTCTCGGACCTCAACGCCACCTCGCGACCCCACAAGCTCGAGTTCGCGGTACCCGGGAACACCGGGTTCACGACGATCGCGACGCTGGGCCATCTGCTGGTGGGTGGTCGATGCCCAGTCGAGCCTGCAGTCGAGCCTTCGCTTTTCATCTCCCTGAAGAACCTCACCGGCCAGTCGGGCACCATGAACGCTCTGCTCACGAGCCAAATTACGGCCGACGGTGCCGTCGAGCTCGACACGACGGGTCAGGTCGTCGGCCCTGGGTCCCAGGTCACCTTGGACGATGTCGACTCCGATCCGAATAGATACCTCGCCACCGGCAACTTCGAACGGGTGGAGGGCCAGGTCGTGTTCCAGACTCCGGGGCGGGTGACCACGATCGATCTCCATGCCCTCGTCGTCGGGGGGGCTACTGACCGGTGCGAGTTCTACGGCACCGCCGTGACTTCGAATCTGAGCTGAGGGAGCCTCGAAGCCGCCAGGCTGCGGGAGTAGTCGGGTAGGCAGCGCCGCCATCAAATCGGCCTCAGTGCGCCTAGGAGCGATCTTGTGGATGCGTCCACACCTTGCCGAGCACGTCCTCGCCGGTCCCAGAGTAGAAAACGTTTTAGGTCCTACCCCACCCCTGTCGCACGGGGCGCGCAGACCCGCGCCGCAGATAACCGTGACACAATGGAAACCCCCGACGAAAAATGGCCCCGCACCGCTGCCACGGCCGGGGCCCGACACCAGGAGGTTGAATCCTGATGCGTCCTCAGAATAATCAGCCCGACAACTGGCTGGCCCTCGTCGGTCAGCTGCTGAGCTCGGGAGTAGCCGCCGCCTTCTGGCTCGCCGTGCTCGTCTGCCTGATAGCAGCGAGCGTCTAACACCTGCCGGTCCCACGGGCCGGGTCACGGCGCCTCTCCGGCGAGATGGGCGCGGAGCAGGTCGAGGATCTGATCCGTTTGGTAGGAAACCTGGCCGACCACGACCGTGGAGCAGCGGGCCGAGCCCAAAGACCCGGAAAGCGGAGCGGGATCGCTCTCCCGGACTTGGGCCGAGAAGGATGACGCCGAGGAGGCCAAGCAGATCGTCGCCGGCCATAAGGCTCTCGACGCGCTCCAGAAGGTGCTCGGCGAGGTTGCGGTGAAGCGAGGGCGGGACAAGTGGCGCTCGCATGCCACACGCGCCATCAACGGCGTGGGCTATGGCAGGTTTGGCTCCGCGGCCGGTACCGGAGAAACGCGAGTCCGCCTCCTCGTACAGCGATCACATACAGCTCCGAGTCCTCGCCGTGAACGGCCGCCAGTTCGTCCGGCGGCGCTCCGTAATGCTCTGAGAGATATTTACGTGCATGGCGCATCGCGTGTTGCGCGCGCGAGTCTGACGACGTCGTCGCCACCTTAGCTGCCTCCTTTCGGGGTCGGGTGCGCCCCAGTTGCGCCCCAGTCAGGGGTGTTGTCAGCGGGTCCTAGCGGGTCCCGGCGGGTCGATAAACCGCTTGGACAAGCGAAACTTCGCATAGTGAAGCCACGGCGGCGTGATGTGGATCATCGTCTACACGACGGTGTACATCCTGTAGAAACCGCTGGTCGAGGCGCGCGAGGATCAAGTGCTCGCAGAACTGCGGGCTATTCGCGAACGCTTGGAGCGTTTGGAGCGGCGGCGATAAGAGCGCGAACGCGGGGGGTCGAGCGAGCCTCCCCACGGGTTCCATATCCGCCCCCCGTGGCGCGAGATACTGAGCAACGCGATGTCGCAGGAGAACGTAGAGGTTGCGCGTCGGGGATTTGCCAGCTGGGAGCAGGGAGATCTGGAAGCGCATCTGAGGCTCATTCACGAGGACGTTGTTTGCTGCCGCGTCGCTCCCCTGATCGACCCGAAGACCTACCACGGTCTGGAGGGATACCTAGAGTTCGTCAGCGATTGGATGGCGCCCTATGAGGACCTGCGATTCCATCCCCAACGAGTACATCGATGCTGGGGATAGTGAGCCGGACCAAGTTCCACGGAGACCGTGTTAGGTGGTTCCTTCTTTCATCGAG
>JBBPIL010000069.1:0-9200 GCA_038040365.1 Actinomycetota bacterium | reverse complement strand
TTCGCCGTCGAAGCGGTTCGGTTGATCGACCACTACCGCTTTCGGGCCCTGCAGAGCCGGGCCACGAGCCAGGCGCCGCTACGGCTTAGGACCCGATCGGAGGAGTGGGCGGCCGATTATTTCGATCCGGACTCGCCGAAGCACCTCGAGCGGACGCTGTTTGTCCAGTAGAGGGTCGACGTCTCCGGGTCAGCGTGCCGAAGCTGTCCCGGTACGTGGCGCAGCCTCACTCGACGAATCTTCGGCCGCTTCGTTCCGCTTATTGCCGTACTCGGCCTTAAGTTCGCGAGCCAGCTTCGGGCCTTGCTCCAGGGCACCGCAGACCGACTGCAGCTCGCCGATCGAAACGGCCCTGACGCCATCCGCATTCACTGAGAAAATCCGGCCGGAGCGGGCTCTGCCCTTGACCCCGGTCAGATCTTCGTCGACGTTACTGCCAGGCACGTAGCAGCGGGTCGGACCGAGCGGCTGGCGGCGCGCTGCCTTGTGGCGGCCACGGAGACGTTGATCCGGTTGCAGCCGCGCCAGGTAGATGCGGTCTGTCGTCTGCGCGATGTAGAGGCCGGCGATCACCCGGCCGTCGCGCTTGAGAACCGCCGCCGCTGGAGCTTGGGGGAGTGAGCCGAGCGGATGAAGCTGACCACCGCGCCGAAGAGGACGACCGAGAAGAAGGCGACCACAGCGAACCAGGCAAACCGGTTCCCGGTGTGTGCCGCGACCCCGAAGGAGATGACGGCGCCCCCCAGGGCGGTCAAGAGGGCGAGACCCAGGACCAGCCAGCCCGGCCACCCCCAGACTATGACGAAGAGCAGGACCATCTCCAGTCCGACCAAGAGACTGGCCCGACCAGCGGTGTCCTTAGCGCCGCGGCCAAAGCTCTTCCCCAGCTGTTGGTAGCGCGGCTCCCCGGCCGAGGCCTTTTTCTTTTTGACGTCGGCGTGAGGATCGATGATGAAAAGAAGTAAGACGACGAAGAGCGCCACGCCGACGAACGGGATCAGGCTGACTAGGCCGATGGCGACGAGCTCCTCCTTGGCGATCAAAGCCAGGGAGGGAGCGGTCGGGACTCCGGCGGCCTCGAGTCGGACCCACGTCACCGCCCCGCCAACGACGACGATGAGGCCGACCAGGGAAAGGCCGCCGGCAACGGCGCCGAGCGCCTTGATGAGGAGGTCGCGAATCTCAGCGGCTGGCTGGCCGGCACCGGCGGCCGGGGTGTGGGAACCCCGCTCCACAGGATGACCCTACCCCAGCTATAGCTAGGAGGCAAATGGAGGGCGGCCAGCCCATCGGGATCGAGGGCGATGCGCCGCTCCCGCTTTTGAAACCGAAAAGCAAAAAGTAGCGCCATCGTGAAAGCCACTCGCTTGCTCCACGCTGGCCTGAGTCTCGCGGCCGTTGCGGGCTGCTTCGGATCTCGTAACGAGCCGCGCCATCAGGAAGTGCTTCACGCTCAAGCGAGGAGCAGATCCAGTTCGTCAACGGCGCGCTTCTAATACCGAGGAGGCGTTGCGGGCAAGAGATCGTTCAAGCCCGTGGTGGACAACGATCCGATGGATCACTGACCACCGCGCTGGAGCAACTCCATGAGGCTGGTTTACGTACGCATTTCAGTTAGGGTCGGCCTATGCCTCGATTGGCCGCTCGTTCTCGATGCGAGGGACGGGGGGGTAGACGGTTTCGCCCCGTCTGGTGCTCGTTGGCGACCTCGGTCGTGGCTACGGGGTGCGTCTGGTTATGGCCATCGGTCGCAGGCGCACAACCGGTCACGTGCGGCATCTACGAAGTCAAGCCGGCCTCGCTGACGATTCAGGGGACCCTTGCCGACGCGGAGAGCTTCGCCGGTGTCCTGCATGTCGTCGCCGACAAGGACAAGCAGCCGTTCGTTTTCGCTGCTGGGAACCTGGCGAGCTCTGACGTGGATGGCCCGAGTATTCGCCCAAGCCAGATCGACGTCGCTAATCCGGGGGACCCGCTGCCAGCCGGTGAAGCGCGGACCATCCGTGTGAGCGTCAAGAACGTGCGCTTCGCCGGCGAGTATGTCGGCGCCCTCGAACTCGCCGGCACCGATTGTCAGATCGGGCTGACCCTCGTCGCGACCGGGGCTCCCGAACTCAGCCTGGTCGGCCCTGCGGACAAACCGATGAAGATCAATCTCGTCCAGTGTCGTGCAAGCGAGTGCTGGGGCCCGCTCGATGACTGGTTCACCGACGATCTACAACGTCGCGACTCGGTGACGGTGGAGGTCGCGAATGTCTCGCAAAGCCCCGTCACCGGAATCGGCGCCGAGGTAGGCCTGCGCAGCGAGCCGGGAGAGCTCATACCGCCGACCGAAGCTGTGATGTTCAAGAGCCAGACCTTCCAGCTCGGCGCTCAAGCCGTGGACCCGCTGCCGGAGATCAACGTTAGTCGCGTACAACTGGAACCGGGTCATTACATCGGTTCGGTTTATCTCGCCCTCGAGGGCGCCGAGAAGCGCACGGTGCTCCCGCTCGAGATCGATGTCAAGAGCGGCCCCGTGTGGGCAATCGTTGCCCTGGTGCTGTCGCTGCTCGTTCAGTTCCTCGTTTGGGTGGCAACGCGTCACAAGCCTCGCAAGGAGGAGAGAGACGAGGTGAATCGGCTCCGCAAGAAGCTGAAGGTCGACTTGCGCGACGACTGGCGCCTGTTCCAGTCGCGGCTCGCGATGGCCGCCGAAGACGCCCTACACGGAGATGTCAAAGGCTCCAAGGGCAGCCGCGAAGCGATCGTCAAGGACGCGGCGCTGGTCGAGCAGGCCCTGGTCTTGGAGGAAGAGGCCCGGGAAAAGAGCGACGGCACGGTGCCCTCCGAGATCAAAGAGATTCTCGAACGGCTCCGTAGCGCTGCGGCCGAGGGCGAGCATGCGATAGCGAACGATGCGCTCACCGACCTACGCCGGGCGGTCGGGAGGCTTAGGGGCCGCGCCCGTGAAGACGAAGCCGCGCCCGCCGGGATCCAAGGTGCTGCGGATCGCGGGCGACCAGGGGCGCGGCAAAGAGCGGCGAGCCCTGGTCGCGCCTCGAAGGCAGCCGAGTCCGCCCTCCGCATGCTCAAGAACATTCTGGCCCTAATCGCCGGTGCCCTTGTTTGGCTCTTCCGCGCGACCTGGGGTGTCGCGAAAGCGGTCTGGCACGGCTTCGTCCATGCCGTGCTCTGGCTGAGCGTGTATGTGCTGCCATGGATGCTGCGAGCCTTGCTGGTGATCTTCTTTGTCCTAGCCGGCCTCAAGGAGCTCTATCTGGACAACACCACGTTTGGCGCCGATCCGGCCCTGGATTACAGCGCCCTGTTCCTCTGGGGTCTGAGCGCGACCGCCGTCAACGTCGCACTGGGCAAGATCATTCCCGGCCAGGGATAGACAGCGCCACCCCTCCCGAAGCCCCTGCCAAGCGGGATTCGGAGGAACCGTGGATCAGGGTTCGGCAGGTGCGCCTAACGCCGCGAGACCTCGGCCCCGCGGCGCTAGGTACTTGCCAGGCGCTTCAGGACGCCTTGCTCCTCGCGGATTAGGCGCTGTAGACGGGACTGGAATTCCTTATCTGTCCGTCGATCCTGGATGTGTCGGTCAATGGCCTCTCGGACAGCTTCCGAGACGTGCATCTCGTCCGCCTTGGCCACCGCCTCCAGCTCGGCGGCTTTCTCGGCCGCGAGCCGAAGAGTGAGGGTCTTCGTCATATGAACCTCCCGAGCCGTGTGTTGATTTCAGAAATATAGCTCACAAAAGGCGCGATGTCAACTGAAGTGATATCTCGATATCATGCCATCATGACACCACATGGAAGGCTGGAGCTCGCCGACTTCCTGCTGATCGGTGAAGTAGTCCTAGAGATACGGGCCGAGGACTTGCAGCGCGTCACTCGCATTCCCGAAGCGGAATCGGCGCTGGCGGCCCCGTTCGCGAGCTTTGGCGGTATCGACTTCTATCCGGACCCAGCGGAGCGGGCGGCGATCCTCTGCTCTCGCATCGTCCGAAATCACCCGCTGCCGGACGGCAACAAGCGGGTCGCCTACCTGGCGATGCGCGAGCTACTCGCCCGCTCGGACCTGGTATGGGAGCCGCCGAAGGGCGGCGACGATGAGGTCGCGGAGATGATCGAACGGCTTGCTGCACGTGCCGTTGGCGAGGAGGAGTTCGTTTTGTGGGTTCAGACGCACGTAGCGCCGGCTCAGCCGGGCTGATCCAGTGCAACCAGAGCCACTAGTCGCCAGCGACGGGCTGCCAGCTGGGCTGACGCGCGGTGCCGCCCTGGGCGGCGTCGCAGTTGTGGGTGACCAGGCGAGGGTCAGAGCCCCACACGTTGATCGTGTAGATGTCGACGCACTGCTCCCCGTGGATCGACAGCGCAATCCTGTCGCCGGCCGGTGAGTAGGTCGGGGAAACGCTGCCATAGATCGGCTCGATCGGGTGCTTGTGGGAAGCGTTTGCCCGCATCACGTAGACGTCGCCGGAGCAGGCGTGGATCGAGGAGTCGATGTGGCAACGCAGGAAGACGATGTGGCGGCCGTCGGGGCTCCAGGATGGGCTTTGGTCGCTGTACCCATTCGAGTACGGAGCGGTGAGCCGGCTCAGGTCCGAGCCGTCCGGGCGGATCGTCCAGATGCCGCCGTGGCGCTTGCCCTTGGGAATGCCACTGAAGACGATCCGCTCGCCGTTCGGCGAGTACTCCGGGGCTGTCACGAGGCCCGTGACCATGCGCCGCTTGCGCTCGCCGTCGGGTCGGATCTTGAAGATCGACACCCTGCGGGGCGTGTCCTCGTCGGCCGACTCGAGGTTGTCCTTCGCGTAGGCGATCCGGCGTCCGTTCGGCGAGAAGCCCGGCGAGCTGTCGATTCCATCGTCATGGGTGACCCGGGTCTGGTTTCCGCCGCTGGCGTTCATCTTGAACACCTGGTAGCCGCCCACGGTGCCCGCCACGCCGCGGATGAATGTGAGGCGCCGCCCGGTCGAAGACCACGAGGGTTCGTACTCGCTTACCCCGTTGTCCGTCAGCTGCTCGAACCCTGAGCCGTTCGGGAGGACGGTGAAGATGTCAGTGTGGATCGTTGCGTAGGAAGGGACGCCGATGTAGGCGATCCGTCCGTTGCTCCCCGGAAAGGCGGCACGGGCGGCTGCGGGCGACACGAACGCGACGATCGCCGCGGCGAGTGCGATCAGGGCGACACCGTGCCTGACGGCGCTGCGATCCCTCATACCAGTAAAGATCGCACCCAGGGTCCCGCTGGTCAAGGGACGGCTCCCCAACCGATGCACCTCACCGTCGGGCGAACGCGCCTCACGGCTTACGGACAGTCTCCTATCGGAGGCGCAACGCCACGCGCCAGGGCGAGGCACCTGTAGGCGATCTTCGCGCTCAACGGATAGGGATGATTCCAGGCTCGGAGAACGCCGTACCCAATCCCGTCCACATCCTCGTCCGACGTTGAATCGACGAAGCGGTGCACGATCACAACCGGGACCCTGGAGTCGTTGCGGAGCACCTGGTAGATGTTCCGAAGGGCATTGGCCTGAGCGTCCGCGCTTGACACCCACGTCGGGAAGTCGGAGTCCCCGGTCGTCCTTACACCCACCTCGGTCACCCAGACCGTCTTTCCCGCGGCGTCGACGCCTGGGTCCGCAAGCAATGTGCGCGCCTGCCGGACGTCGGTCATCACGGCCTCTTGGAAGTCCTCGCCGCGGTTTCGGTCTCCTCTGCTTCGGTAGGGATGAAGCCCCAGGACGTCGAACTGCTCGGCAAGCGGCGTTGCGCTGGCGTTGGCGGTGGCGGCGACCTGTTCCAAGTACGTGCGCCACTCCATCCCGTCGTCTTCTGGGTCCTCCTGAGGCGACATCCCGGCCAGGACGACCGGGACCTTTGGGATTGAGTAGAGAGGGTCAGCCTGATCCACGCCGGCGTCGGCGTGCCGAAGGAGGGCGGCGTAGCGGGCCGGCTCGGGAGCGCAGCCGCCCCAGAAGTTCCGATGGTTGGGCTCGTTGCGGACCTCGATCCCCCTCGCCCACGGGTAGCGCTCCGCGAGGCTTCGCACGAAGTCCTGCCAATCTAGGTTTGCGGCGCTGCCGGTGATCGTGGCCGGGCCGTTGATGTCCGGGTTGGGGCTGGTCTCGGCGGTGCACGACCCGACCGCCCCCGTGCAGTCCTGGGTGTTCAGGTTGTCGCAGCGCCATTTGTCGTACTGCTCGGCGGCGCCCGAGGCGATGATCAAAGGCCGGATCGCGCCGGCCCGTAGCGGCTCCGCCGTGCAGGCGTGGCTGCCGGTCAGCTTGAAGTAGATAGCGTCGTAGAGAGCGTTTGGGTGGTTGACGGTGTCATTCCAGTTTCCGGCTGGGCGCTCACAGGAGCCCGGCTGGCTGTCGGTCACGCCGACTGTTCCCCAACTGACGCCGTAGCGTGCCACCGTGACGCCTCCGTCTTCGGCCCGGTCAACGAGGTTCGAGGAGTCGCCGGTAAAGGCCGGCTCCGGCCAGTGGTCTTGGTAACCGAAGCTGTCCTTGGGCCGGATGATCGCCACGTTGCCGTCGCTGGCCACCCAGTTGCCCTCACAGGTCCGAAACGAGTGGGTGTTGCCCCAGTCGTACTCCTTCACCGGGTAGACGCCGTAGAACGGGTTGCGGCCTGTCGGCGTGTCAGGGCCTGGCTGGAAGGCCTGCTCGAAGCGCTTCCGGCCGCCGGTGTATCCGCCGCCCTGGCCGCCGCTGCCCGAGTTGGCTGCCCAACTGCAGCCCGGGACGTCGGTAACCCGGTGCTGGCCAACCGCGGCGCCGGCCAGCGGGCCGCCGTTGGACGGATAAGCCCACAGGCGCAGGAGACGACGTCTTGCTCGACTACCCGGTCTTCGAGATCGCGGCCGCGGACTTCAACGAGAACGGGACCAAGGACCTGGCGCTGACGCGTCACCATTCGGTGGTGATGTTCAAAGGCCGTGGAGACGGCACATTCAGGCAGGCGGGACGCTTTTCGGTCGGCAGCCTGCCCTCGAAGCTCCTTGTCGCCGACCTGAACCGCGACGGCGACAAGGACCTCGTGACCTCGAACTTCGACAGCGACAACGTCTCCGTCCTGATCGGCCGCGGCGACGCGACCTTCAGGCGCAGGGTCAACTACCGCGCCGGCGACGGTGCGAGCGGCGTCGACGTCGGGAAGCTGAACGGCGACCGAAAGCCCGACCTCGCGGTCACCAACCTGTTTGACGACGACGTCTCCATCCGGCTGGGGCGCGGTGACGGGACCTTTGGGCCAAAGCGCGATCGCGGCGCCGCTCAGAACCCGAGAGACGTCGCCATCGCCCGGCTGAACCGCGACCGAGAGCGCGACCTCGCCGTCGCCGGCTTTCGCCAAGTGGCGATCCTCAAGGGGCGGGGGGATGGGACCTTTCGGCGCGGCCGTGACGTCCTGATCGGGCTCTTGGACTCCGAGGTGATCGCCACCCGCATCAATCGCGACCGCGCCAATGACCTCGTGTTTAGCGACGTCAGCAACAACTGGTCCGTCTACGTCGCCAGGGGCAGGGGCAACGGAACCTTCAAGGCGCCGAGCGCCTATGGCTTCGACTCAGCTCCCACGAAGATCGCGCTCGCCGACCTCGTCGGCGGCCCTCGCAAGGACCTGATCGTGGAGACCATCGGGTATCCCGGGGGTGGAGGAAACAATCCCGGTTTCCTCTACGTCCTCCGAGGCCGAAGGGGCGGCTTCACTCAGCAGATCGCCCAGCCGCTCGACGGCAGGGGCGGGCGGTTCGCGATCGCAGACCTGAACGGCGACGGCACCCGCGACGTGGCCGCTCTCACGCATACCCCCGTTCCCAAGATCGAGATCTTCTTGAACCACTAGGCCCCCTCGCGTCTCCCCTCAAGCGCCAGCGACCTCCAGAGCGAACGCAATCTGCTTAGGCAAAGTGCACCGCCGGCGTCCCCGACTTAGGCTCTCCCAGGCATGCAGTAACTTGATCTCATGGCCAGGAAGCCCGAAAAGAGGATCGTGTCGCCGAATCCTGAGGGCGGCTGGGACGTGCGTAAGCCGGACGCTGACCGTGCAAGCGCGCATCTCGATACCCAGCGCGATGCGGCTCGCCGAGCGGGCGAGATCCTTCGCAACGTCGGTGGCGGTGAGCGCATCACCCAGGGGAGAGACGGCAAGATCCGGAGCAAGGACACAATCCCACCGGCCCGAGACCCGAATCCGCCCAAGGACCGCGAGCACTAATCCGGAACCCGCGCCGGTTGGGGCGCCTGGGTCTAGTTGGCCGTCGGCACACGCGACAGGCCTGACTACCGGGGGGCGCGCCGCCGCTCCGCGGGGTTAAAGCAGCGTGCTGGGAGGAGCCGTCATCGGGCTCGCCGTCATCGGGCTCGCCGCTCTGCTCCGCGCCGGGCCGCCTGCCTGGATCGGCCTGATCGTGGCCATGCTCGTCTTCAGCAACGACCCCAACGAAGGACCCGGCGCCCTTGCCGTCGGCGCTGGCGTCTGGATTGTCCTGCGCTACCTACGTGGCTCGCGCGCGTAGCCGCGTTCACTCGACCACCTCCCGCGAGGCCTCGATGAAGAGTCGCACGGCCCGCCGACTCATCGGGCAGCAGCCGAGCCGCTCCGCCTGACGCAAGTAGTCGCGCACGAGCATCGCGAGCTCTGCTCGCGTCTCGAAGCCGCGCTCGACGAAGTAGGTGCGGCCCGGCCCGGTGCCGAGCGGCGCGTCGTAGATGTGAACCACGCTGTCGATCCGCCGCCCGAGCAGAATCCGCTGCTCGCGCAGCTCGGTGACGTACCGCTTCAGCTCGACGGCTGTGCCGGTGGAAGGGCGGGTATCGGTCGGGATCATGGCGTACCTCCTAGGTCGCTGGTGAAGGACGCCGAGCGAGAAGGCACCGGACGAGCGGCGCGGAACCGGAGCGAAGCGAGGGCGCCGCCAAGGCGAGGCCGCGCGAAGCGCGCGCCTTGAAGCCCCGCCCGCCGGTGCCACGCTCACGGCGTCCTTCTCCGAGACCTGGGGGGTTCACGACCACGGCCGCTCCCCGTCCCCCATCGGCTCAGAACTCTCACTGCGCGTCCTGATCCGAGAGCAACAGAGGAGGCGGGGGGGCCGGGGGGCCCCCCCCCCCCCCCGGGGGGGGGGGGGGGGGGGGGGGGGGGGTGGGGTGTGTTGGAGAAGGGCCGGGAGGCCCCCCCCGCGGGGGGGCCCCGTCGGGG
>JBBPIL010000068.1:0-9294 GCA_038040365.1 Actinomycetota bacterium | reverse complement strand
GCCCCAGGCGGCTCCGCGGAGCCGCGGCGGCGGGAATTAGGAATCAATCATCTAGCGGGCAGCAGCCCGCTTTCGTCGACTCACGTCGACTGTGCCGCGGGGACGTCACGCGCCCGGATCGCCCGCATGGCGCTCGCCACCACAGCTCCGTCGCCGGCCGCGGAGCGGTCCGGCGCTTGACTAGTTACCGCAAAGAAACTCGTCAGGACAGCGCGAGGAACAGCACCGCTACATGAGGCGGTGGCCTCTCCCTTGCTAGCGCTTTTCGCGCAAAGCAGCGAATCGGCAAGGTGGGTGTAGCCGTAGTGCTAGGGGGCGCGTGAACCCGCAACGAAGAGGGGCGGCCCCCGGCCGCACTCATGGAGGTTTCAGCTGAGCTGCTCGGCCAGTCCGATGATGATGCCCTCAGGGCCACGCAGGAAGCAGAGCCGGTAGATGTCCTCGTACTGCGCGATCTCGCCGACGAGTTCGGCACCGTGGTTGCGCAGGCGGGCAACGACGTCGTCGATGTCGTCGACAGCGAACATGATGCGGCGTATGCCCAGCGCGTTCGCGGGCGCGTTTTCGGGCTCGGCTCTGACCGCCGGCGGTGTGTGGAACTTCGTCAGCTCAACCCGGCTGTGGCCGTCCGGGGTCCGCATCATGGTGATGTCGGCACGGACGTCGTTGAGCCCGACGACGCGGTCCACCCAACGCCCCTCGACCGTCGTCTCGCCTTCCAGCTCCATACCGAGTTCGGCGAAGAACGCTTTGGCAGCCTGGAGATCGTCGACAACGATGAGAACGTTGTCCATCCGCTGAATCGTCATATCCCCGGAGCATACGGTCGGATGTTCGCTGTGCTGGTCGTAGAGTGCAACGGCTCCCAGGATGGTGGCTGCAACCCGGATCACTTCTGCTTTCGCGTGCAGGGGGCAGCGCGCTGGTGGCAGTGGAGAGTGGGCGTTAGATCTGCGCTCTGAACTTACCGGCCACCGCTCACAGGGATCGCGTCAAACAAATAATGCGTCGGCAACCCGAGCCGCTACTCCTTATCGCGCGTTGCGGAAGCGCCAAGGCAAGGTAGCCCCGCTTCTACTTGTCGTCCGGAGCGAGCGTCAGGGCCACCCTCGCGGAGACTCTCGCTCGTCGCGTTAGGCGGCAGCCGCGATCGCCTGCCCACAGCCGACTGCTCGTTCGCATTGAGGGCCGGGGGCCTCTCGCCGAGCGCCCCTAAGCCCGGTTGGCCCTGCACATCGACCCCGGCCCACGACGGCGCCTCCCGGAGTCCCGGAGCCACTCCATGCGGATGACGCGACCGTCACGAACCGCGCGGAGCCGAACTCCGGCGCGCCGCGTGATCAATCCGAGCGATGCCGGAGCTGAAGCCTGATGCGGATCTGCCGCACGACGGCGATGACGGAGAGAGCGACGAGCGCCAGCGCCGCCGCGATGAAGACGTAGAACGCGAGCTTGTTGATCAGCGGATCGTCATACGGCGGCCCTGTCTCATCTCCGGTCGTCCGATCGACAGCTAGAGCGACCACCCCGACCACAAAGGCCAAAGCAATCCAGAAGCTCAGTCGACGGCGCCTCACCGAGCCCATCCTCGCACCGCCGCGGGACAGGTTCATGGACACCACAGGCGGCCCGAGCCCCGCGATGCAGCTGACCTCCTGAATCACGCTCGACGATGCGTTCGCCGAGACTCGACCGAACTTGCGGACATGACGACGCAAGCGCGTCATGGCTCCGCGCTGTGGCGGACAAGCGAGCGCTGATGCTCCTAGCCTTCCACGGGCAGCCCGACGGCTTCGAGCGCCTCTGCCGGGTCGTTGAAGACCTGCTCGCGCGTCACCTTTCCGCCGCGGATGTGCCAGAGCATGGCGTAGCGCCGCCCGACCTCGATACCGCTGGCCTCGCCGCGCGTTCCTATCTCTCCGAGAAGCACCAGCCGGTCACCGAGGTCGATCAGCTCCTGCGGCTCCGCCCAGTTGTCGGCCCAGGCATCGGCCCACTGCCGGTAGAAGCGGAGGAGGCCCTCGTGCCCGCGGTAGACGGGATCGAAGTCCCCCAGTCGGACCCACTCCTTGGGCGAGTGCACCTCGACATCGCGGTGATACAGAGGAAGGAGAGCTTCGAAGTCCCTGCGGTTGTACGCCGCCTGCCCCACACAGACGCTGCGCCGGAGCACAACCCGCCGAATGCGCGAGCGGGGCGAGAGCCGGAACAGGATGCGACCGCCAAGATCGAAGAGCCACGGCAGGCGGGGCACGAGCCACTCCTCGGGCGCGCGGCGCGACCGCTCGCGAGCGGAGAGTGGCTGCCGCACGATCTCGACTCCCTCCTGAGACACCGCTCCCCTAGTATCGCGCCTGCTGTCACCGGGGGCTGGCGGACCGCCGAGAAACCCCGCCCGGCGGGTTGGGATCGGCGCACGGCGTGGTCGCGCCGACGAGTCCCGCCGTCGCCCGCAGGGCCGCGCGCCGCAGCGGCGGAACGCGGGCCACGTAGCGGCCGACCGCCTGCATCGCGCGCCAGCCCGCGTTGGGGGCGTCGATGTAGCCCGCGGCGACCGGCGACGACAGCACGTAGCGGAATGCCTTGCGGTGCCGGCCGCGCTCGTACAGCGCGAGCTCTGCTCGCGTGACGGGCTCGCGCGAGCGGCGCTCTGACAGCAGCTCGCCGAGGGCCACCGCATCCTCCAGGGCCAGGTTCGCGCCCTGGGCTGTGTGGGGGTGCACCGTGGCCGCCGCGTCGCCCGCGAGCGCGGCACCGTCGGCCGTACGCCTGCGAGCCAGCTGAGGGCGGACGGCGAAGACGGTCAGCTCGTCCCAGGACGCGATCGCCTCCGTGATGTCGAGCCCTCCCGGAACCCGCTGCCCGTAGAGAGTCCTCCACTGCGCGAGGTCCTGCGCCTCGACGGCGGCTCGGTTCTGAGCGGTCACGTGGTCCCAGAAGAGAGCTTGCCCGCGCACGGGCACGACGCCGTCGCCGAAGCCGGGTCCGCAGTAGATCACGGACTCGTTCGGCGTCGCCTCGGACGGCAGCCGGCCAAGGCCGGCGACGTAGGAATCCGGGCGGGAGACCCGCGTCGCCCGGATCCCGAGCGCGCTCCGCACGCTCGACCAGGCCCCATCGGCGCCGACCACGCAGGCGCTTCGGAGCTCCTGCTCGCGGCCGTCGGCCCCGCGGTAGCGAAGACCGCAGACACGGTCCCCCTCGCGGACGAGATCCCGAAACTCGCATGCGGTGCGTGGCGCGCCGGCACCAAGCTGAGCCATCCGCTCCGCGAGAATGCCCAGCACGTCGATCCGCCGGATCGCCACCACGAAGGGGTGACAATGGGCAAGCTCACCCCAGTCGAAGGAGCCGAGCTCTCGGTCCCGCACGTCACGCAGGCTGGACCGGTCGATGCGCGAGCCCGCGTTGAGGACCGGCTCGAGAACGCCGAGCCGGTCGAGCGCGGCGAGCCCGTTCGGCTGGAGCATGATCGCCGCCCCGCCGCCGCGGAGGTGGGGCCGCCGCTCGAGGACGCAGACCGCGCGCCCGTGCTCGGCAAGCTGGCAGGCAAGGGCCAAGCCCGCGAAGCCCGCGCCGACGATCGCCGCGTCCAGATGCTGTTGCCGGTCCATTCGACTCTCCTGCGAACCCTATGTGGCCGCTCCCCACTCGACAATCAGCGGCTGGGCACGGACACGCCCTCGCGGTCGCCGGGGAGTCGCTACCAGCAGCCCGATCAGGAGCCCGCCCTTGAGACAACCTGTCGATCCGGCTGGCGTGGCTCAGCAGTTCCTAGATACGGAGTCGACCGGGCTTCCGCTTTCGCGTTGACTGCGGTCGTGTCCGCCGACGCCCACGAGACGCCTCCTCAGGACGAAGAATAGAAGCGACGCTTGGCGCGCTGACCTGCACGTCGTGTGACAGCGAACGCTTGAGCCTTTAGGGAGCGCCGCCGTCCGCTTCGCCGATGCCAACGGCAATCGGCGCAAACAATTGATACGTCGTCAAGCCCGCTCGCTGTTCGGTGGGTCTTTCGGCTCTCGCTTCTCGCGCTAAAGGGGAAGCGGCCGGGTCAGCCATTCCGACCAAGGAAGCTCGATCGGCGACCGATGAGTTCCGGGACTTTGGCCGGTCAATGGACTCGCCGGGCAGCTCACGGCCTGCCGGGGCCACCGGCAAGGAGTTCGACGAGAGGAGAACCATGAGCATCACGTTTTCAGGAGAGTCAGCGGAATACAGGGCGGCGCGCGATCGGCTGCTCGAGCGGGAGATCGAGCTGCGCCAGGCGATGGAGGCGGTGGCTGCCGCCAGGCGCGACCTCCCTGCCGGCGGAGCCGTCCCGGAGGACTACGTCTTCCAGGGAGCAGGAGCGGATGGCACCCCGACCGACGTGCGGCTGTCGAAGCTGTTCGCGCCCGGCAAGGACTCGCTCGTGATCTACAGCTTCATGTTCCCGCGTGACCCCGGCGACGAGCGGCCGGGGCCCGCGAGCGGACGGACGGCCCGCCTGCCGCTCGCGGAGGGCCCGTGCCCATCGTGCGTAGCCCTCCTCGACCAGCTCGACGGTGCCGCGGAGCACGCGAGCCAGCGCATCAACCTCGCAGTCGTCGCGAAATCCCCGCTGGCACGCACCCTCGCCTTCGCCGAGGAGCGTGGCTGGCTGCGGCTGCGCTTCTTGTCCTCGGCCGCCAACACCTACAACCGCGACTACCTCGGAGAGACCGCGGAGGGATCACAGAGGCCGATGCTGAACGTGTTTCACCGCGACGGCGAGACGATCCGCCACTTCTGGGGCTCGGAGCTTCTTTACGCACCAACCGAGCCCGGACAGGATCCCCGCCACGTGGGCACCCTCGAGCCGGTCTGGAACCTGTTCGACCTCACGCGGGAGGGGCGCCCGACCGACTGGGATGAGCAGCTGCGCTACCCGTGACCGCCGCTGCCCCCCAGGGGCCCACGCAAGAATTTGAGTTCGAGCACCGGCTCGCGAATCTCATCGCGAAGCCCGTGGGGTAAAACCCGAGCCAGGTCGGCGAGGCCTACGGCGTCATCACGACGCGACCGAAGGCCTGGCGGCTCTCGATGTAGGCGTGTGCGGCGGCGGCCTCGGCGAGCGGGAACGTCCGGTCGATCTCGACGCGCACACCACCGCTCGCGACCCGCTCGAATAGGTCGGCGATCATACCGTGGACGCGGGGGTACTCGGTCAGTAGCGCCCCGCCGAGGAAGACGCCGCGCAGCGTGTTGTTCTGCGCCCACAGATCCCTGGCCTCGACGTTGGAGCCGGCGCGGCCCGCCACCCCCACGCTGACGAGCGTCCCGCGGTAGGCGAGCGCGCCGATGCTGTCGACCAGGGTCTGGCCGCCAGCCGAGTCGAGGATCACGTCAACGCCGCGCCCGTCGGTCAGCTCGCGGGTTCGCTCGACGAAGCTCTCGGCGGCGTAGTTGATGCCATGGTCCAGCCCGAACTCCCTCAGGCGTTCGAGCTTCTCGTCGCTGGACGCGGTCGAGATCACGGTCGCGCCGGCTTGCTTGGCGAGCTGGATCGCGGCCATCCCGACGCCTCCCGCTCCCGCGTGGATCAGGGCCGTCTGCCCGGCCTCGAGGTTGCCGGCGGTGAACAGGCACTCCTGGGCGGTCCCGAACGCGACCGGGACGCACGCGGCGGGAGCCGCGTCCAACCCGTCGGGGATCGGCCACGTGGACATGGCGGGAACCGCCCGCTTGGAGGCGTGCGAGCCCGCCATGTTCAGAGTCACGACCCGGTCGCCGGCCGCGCGGTCCTCGACGCCGGCGCCGACCTCGACGACCGTCCCCGCGGCGAGGTACCCCACGATGTGCGGGACCGACGGCGGCGGCGACCCGGCGCGGGCCAGCAGGTCCCCGCCCTCGATGCTGATCGCCTCGACGTCGATCACCACGCAGCCGTCTGGGCACTCGGGATCGGGTACGTCCTCGTAGCGCAGCACGTCCGGGCCGCCGTTCTCGTGGATCACCGCCGCCTTCAAGGGGGCGCGACTCTATTCGAGGCCGGCCACTTCGGCCGCCGCGGCGATCTGGGCTGCGACCTGCGCGCGCGCTAACGGGCCCGCTTGCGCTCAGAGGCCGGCCTGAGCATGAGACGCTTTTCGGCAGCGCCATTGATCCCGTAAAGGAGGTTCGATTACGTGGCTGACTCTGACTTGCGCTCCCCGCAGGACCGCGAACCGGTTCGCTTCCTAGCGCGTGGTGCTCAGAGACCGAGGTCGCGCACCCCGCGCTCATCCCACCCCAGGTGGTGGGCCAGCTCGTGGCGCACGGTGCGCTCGACCTGTGCCCGCAGCAACTCGGGATCGTGCCCGAAGTCCCGCTCCAGCGTGTCCTGGTAGATGACGATGCGGTCTGGGTAGGTGTCGCGGGCGACGGTGCCGCCGATGTAGTGGCCGTAGGCGTGGTGCTCGTGACCGCGGCTAGAGACGATCACCGGTGTTCGCTCGACCAGCTCGCGAAACCGCTCCGGCAGGTCGTCCAGCGCCCGCATCACCAGCTCGTCGAACTCGCTCGGCGGCCGGTCGGGGGGCGGGAGCGAGGCGAGAGCGTCGCTGCGGTCGACCAGCCGCCGGAACTCGGGCTCGGGCATCTCCGGGCCGATCAGCGCCACGATCGCCCAGGCGGTGACGAGCACGATGGCGAGGGCACCAACGAGTATCGTCAGCAGGTCGCCTACCCCTGAGAGCGACGGCGGGTTGAGAAGCAGCAGAACGAGGCCGGTGATGAGGGCGGTGAAGGCCGCCGCCCGCAGTGGTGGGCCGAAGATCTCACGCATCCGAATGCAGGTTACGGCTGCTCCCTCGCACTAGGCGGCTCTGCGCGCTCTAAGCTCCCTCCCCGATGGAGCCGGTGCAGGTCGAGCGAATCGAGGAGCTCCGCGAGCTGATCGGCCAGGAGCTGGGGCCGACCGAGTGGGTGGAGGTCACCCAGGAGGACATCGATCGGTTCGCGGATGTCTCGCGGGACCACCAGTGGATCCACGTCGATCCGGAGCGGGCGGCCAAGGAGAGCCCCTACGGCACCACCGTCGCGCACGGAAACCTCACCCTGTCGCTGCTCGACTTCTTCCGCCCCCAGCTGATCCAGAACCGCGGCGTGAAGATGGGCATCAACTACGGCTTCAACAAGGTCCGGTTCCCGGCCGCGGTGCCCGCCGGGACGCGGGTGCGAGCCCGCGCCGAGATCCTCACCGTCGAGGAGCTCGGCGACGGCTGGTGGCACGTGGTCACCAAGTTCACGATCGAGGGCGAGCAGTCGGAGAAGCCCGTCTGCGTGGCCGAGGGAGTCGGCCGGGCGCTGGTCGCCTAAGAGCAGGCCGCGCCCGCTACTCGACGGTCAGCGTTCCCTCCATGCCCCCGGCCCGGTGCCCGTCCACGCTGCAGTAGTAGGTGTAGCTACCGGCTTTCAGGTCCACGGTCAGCGAAGTCTTGTCTTGCGTGACGACGTCGCTGCACCCCACTTCGTTGCCGCTCGAGTCCTCCACGCAGACGTCGTGACCGACCGGAGAGGGGTTGTCGAAGTCGATCGTGTCGTTTCCGGCCTGGGCCGAGAGCGACGTCTGCTCGAAGGCGAAGGCGCCGCTCGGATCGGCCGAGAGGCTGATCGTCTCACTGCCGCCACCGCCACCCCCGCCGCCACCGGCCGGGGTGGTGGTCGGTGTGGTCTGTGCCGGCGTGGTTTCGTCGTCGTCCCCGCCGCAGGCCGCCAGCGCCAGCGGGGCGAGGATGCCGAGCGCCACCAGGAGTACGAGCTTTCTCATCCGGGGATCCCCTTTCGTGCAGGTGGGAGCGAGTCTATCTCCCGCCGCATCAACGTCCGGTAAAGGTCGCCTGACGTCCCTCGAGGAACGCGGTGACGCCCTCGCGCAGGTCCTCGGTCGCCATGCTGTCGGCGATCCCGTGCCGCTCGACCTGAAGATGGTCGGCGAGCGTGTTCTCGAGGCTCTGCCCGATCAGCAACTTCGACATCCGCACGTAGTGGGGCGCCTTCGCAGCCAGTTCCTCCGCCCGCTCCCGGGCGACCTCGATCAACCGGTCCGCCGGCACCACCTCGGCGACGATGCCCTCCTCGCGCGCCTCCGCGGCGCTCAGCAGAGGATCATGGAGGAGCAGCTCCAACGCCCTCGCCTGTCCCACCACGCGGGGCAGGAAGTAGGTCATGCCACCATCGGGCGAGGCCCCGATCCGCCCGTAGGCGCACACGAACGCCGCCTCATCGGAGGCGATCCTGGTGTCGCACATCAATGCCAGCGAGAAGCCCGCGCCCGCCGCGACTCCGTTGATCGCCGCGATCACCGGATAGGGGATGCGGCGAAAGTCGACGATCGCCTGATGCAGGACGTCGGCGCCGCGGCGCACGTCGGCCGACAGGTATGCGCCGGACTCCTCGAGCCCCCGCTTGAACCAGGTCACGTCGCCCCCGGCCGAGAACGCCCGCCCTTCGCCCGTGACGATCAGGGCGCGGAGCGGGGCGCGGTCGGCGAGCCAGGCCGCCGCCGTGACCAGCTCGGCGATCAACTCGGGGCTCATCGCGTTCAGGACCTTGGGGCGGTCGAGCGTCAGAGTGCCGATCTCGCGGTCGATCTCCAGGCGGACGTTCTTCAACTCGGGCGGGCTGGGGACGGTCGTGGTGCTCATCGTTACTCCCTGTTTGCATTTGGCCAGCGGGCCAGGAGCCTAACCTTGTTGAGATGGCAGAGCAGCGGAAAGACACAGACCCCGGAGTCGTAGACGAGGAGGCGGCGGGCCTTGACGCTCAGCGCAAGCGGCTGCCCGACCAGCCCGGCGTCTACGTGTTCAAGGACGCCGACGGTGGGGTGCTGTACGTCGGCAAGGCGCTGTCGATCCGCAAGCGCGTCGCCTCGCACTTCTCCGGACCCCACCGCGGCGGCCTCGACTTCATCGACCAGGTCGGCTCGATCGACTTCCTGGTCACCGAGACGGAGGCCGATGCGTTGCTCGCCGAGCAGCAGTTCATCAAGCGCCACCGGCCCCGCTTCAACATCCGCCTGCGCGACGACAAGTCCTATCCCTACGTGGGGGTGAGCCTGGACGAGGAGTTTCCGCGGGTCTACTTCACCCGCGAGCGCCACCGCTCCGGGCGGGTGTACTTCGGGCCGTTCTCGAGCGCACGCCGGGTGCGCGAAACGCTCGACCTGCTCGGCAAGCTGTTCCAATACCGGACCTGCGAGGGGCCGGAGCCCGGGCGGCGATCGGGGGTTCCCTGTCTCGACTACTACATCAAGCGCTGCCAGGCGCCGTGCGTCGGCTACATCGACCGCGA
>JBBPIL010000067.1:0-9399 GCA_038040365.1 Actinomycetota bacterium | reverse complement strand
CTCTCGGCCATCGCGGAACGGGTCAGTGTTGCGATGACCGGTGGAGACCACCTGCTCATGTGGCAACAAAAGCGCCAGGGGCGGCGATTCGGCCCCTGCCCAGCGCGTGAACGCCTGAGCAGGGGGCGGCTGGTTAGGCGTCGCGCAGTAGCCGCTCGACAAGCTCGGGCAGCTCCCGGGCCAGGCGCGAGCGCGGCACGACCACGTCCACGCCCGCCGCCTCGGCGCGCCGGCGCTTCTCAGGGTCCGTGTGCCGGTAGAAGCCCAATACCGGCTTGCCTTGCTTCACCACCGACGCGGGATCGACCTCACCGACGTCGGCGACGATCAGGTCGGCATCGACGTTCGGCTCGGCCCCATGGCCGGAGGCGAGGGTGACCTCGTGCCCTGCGCCGGCGAGGGTCGCCTCGACACGGCTGGCGAGCATCAGGTCGGGGACCAGAGCAACTACGCGCGCCACCGGATCACAGGCTTCGGCTGCGGCGAAACTCACGACGCACCGACTCCGGCCGGCCCCACATCTGGACGACCTCGGCGCGGCCTTCGCGCACGTCGCGCACGACCATCTCGCCATCGATTCCCTCCCGGTCGAGCAGGGCGAGCGTTCCCTTCACGGTCTCGGCCGCCGCGGCGTGGCCGAACCGGTGGGCGACCAGCAGCCGCCAGTGCCAGTCCGCCTTCGAGTAGGGCTGCGCGTTGACCTGGGTGAGCAGCACCGCGGCGTCGATGTAGCGCTCCTCGTCCACGAGGCGCAGGTCGATCTCCAGATCGGTCCAGTCGTCGGGAAGCGAATCGACGATCCCCTGAAAGGCCTCGGCGAGCCCCATCGACGACAGCGTACCGGTGGCGGCGCGCTGAGAGCAGCTAACGGAATGGGACACTGTCACTCCGAGGCGCCGCTCAAGGGAATCGCCCCTCGCGCCGATCCCCTTACCGGGAGGGATTCGTTGCTTACACGGGCGATTCTGACGCGCTTCATGCGGGCACCGCCAAAGGCCCGGCCCGCTCGCCCGCTTCGCCGCGGCGTGTTGCTCGCCGCAGCATTGGGGTTGGGCGTCCTCTGGCTCTGCGTGGTCGCGTTGGCCGCAACCGGTATCGAGGGCACGCCGCTGCTGGTCCTCAGCGGCATCGGCTTGCTGGGGACGGCGGCGCTCCTCCCCGTGGCTCACCAGCAGCAGGTGACGAAGCTGCGGGGCCTGGCGGCAACCGACGCGCTCACCGACCTCACCAACCATCGCGGCTTTCAGGAGGTCCTGGCGGCGGAGCTGGAGCGCGCCCGCCGCGCTGACCGTCCAGTCGCCCTGGTGATGCTGGACCTGGACAACTTCAAGGCGGTGAACGACACCCATGGGCACCCGCATGGGGATGAGGTGCTGAGCGCGGTGGGCAAGAAGCTGGGGGGCGTCGTCCGCGCCACTGACACCGCCGCCCGGGTCGGAGGCGAGGAGTTCGCGCTCATCCTCCCCGGCAGCGACGGCGAGGTCGCGTACCGGATCGCCGAGCGGGCCCGACAAGCGGTTGCGGACGTCTCGGTCCGCGACCTGGCGCTCTCCTGCTCGGCCGGGATCGCCACCTACCCGGCCGACGCGGAGGATGCCTCCAGCCTCTGCAAGCTCGCCGACGGCGCCCTGTATTGGGCGAAGCGTCAGGGCAAGCAGCGCACGCGCCGCTTCGATCCCGAGCACGTGGCGTTGGCCTCCGACCAGCAGGCGGCCGAGATCGCCGCCCTGATCGCGGAGCCGGGAGGGATCAAGTCCGCCTTCCAGCCGGTCGTCGACCTGGCCAGCGGGCACCTGGTCGGATACGAGGCGCTGGCGCGGTTTAAGGGCTCGCCGGAACGCTCGCCGGAGGCGTGGTTCGCACGGGCTCACGGCTGCGGCCTCGGGCCAGAGCTCGACGCGGCGGCGATCCGCGCCGCGCTGGAGCCGGTGGGCCGCCCGATGGACACCCACCTGGCTCTGAATGTCAGCCCCTCGGCCCTCACCTCGGAGCCGGTGGTCAAGGCGCTCCCGGCCGACCTCACCGGCCTCGTGATCGAGATCACCGAGCACGAGTTCGTGCCGGACGACGAGACTCTGGCGGGGGCCGTCGCGGAGCTGCGGAACCGCGGCGCCCGAATCGCGATCGACGACGCCGGCGCCGGCTACGCCGGACTGAAGCAGATGATGCGGGTGAGACCCGACATCGTCAAGCTCGATTGCGACCTGACCAAGCGCATCCATGCCGATCCGGCCAGGATGGCGCTGGTCGAATCCTTCGTACGCTTCGCGCGACGCATCGGCGCCACCGTGTGCGCCGAGGGAATCGAGAGTCTCGACGACCTCTCGGTCATCAGCGACCTCGACGTC
The DNA here is from genome assembly GCA_038040365.1 of Actinomycetota bacterium. Taxonomy (GTDB): domain Bacteria; phylum Actinomycetota; class Thermoleophilia; order Solirubrobacterales; family 70-9; genus AC-56. The sequence continues at coordinate 7,051 of JBBPIL010000067.1, read as the reverse complement.
CAGTGGGGACAGGGCTTCGCCCTTGGCCGTCCGGCGCCGCCTTGGGCGTTCGTCTCGCCGATCGCCGCCGGGGTCTGCCGGGCGGCGCTGGCGGAGGCGCTGCGTGCCGGCTCGGCGGACGACGAAAGGATCGCCGCCGGCGACCGGAGGCTCGAGCACCTCAGCGCCCGGCTGGCCGGCGCCCGCTCCCGGACGGACCTCGAGGACGCAATGGCCATGATCGCGACCGAGCTCAATGCCGACGTGGTCTGCCTCTCGCAGTGGCACCCGGCGGACGGGGTGGTCGAGACGCTGGCCGAAACCGTCAGGACGGGCGAGGAGCGCTTCTCGCTGGACGACTACCCGCTCACCGCCCGCGTGCTGCGAAACCAGGAGGCGGTCCAGGTCCTGGTCGGCGATCCGGAAGCCGACCGGCGCGAGGTCGAGCTCATGCTGTCCCTCGGCCACCGCTCGCTGCTGATCGTTCCGGTTGTCAGCCAAGGCGAGAGCCTCGGCATCGTGGAGGCGTACAGCAAGTTCGAGCGGCCCTGGACGCGCACCCAGATCAACCACGCCCGGATCATCTCCAACCAGTTCAGCTCCGCGATCCTGGCTCTGTTCCGCTCGCCGACCGCCCTGGCTTTCCTAGATCAGGACACCGCCTCCTCGACCTGAACCCGCATCTTCTCCGCGAGCTCGCCGCCCAGGACGTGCTCGCGCCCCTCCACCTCGACGAACAGCGGCCCCCCGAAGGGCTGAGCGCCGGTGATCCGCAGCCGAGCCCCCGGGCGGATGCCGCGCTCGGCGAGATAGCGGAGCATCTCGGGATCGCTGTCCGAGACCCGCGCGAACGTCGCTGCCCGGCCCTGCTCGAGCTCCGCTAGGCCAGTCGTCCGGTCGGCAGCCAGGTCGAGCTCCGGCGTGGGGATCGGATCGCCGTGCGGATCCAGTGCCGGATTGCCGAGCCTCTTGGCGATGCGGCGCTCGAGGTCCTCCGAGATGTAGTGCTCGAGCACCTCCGCCTCGTCGTGCACTCGGTCCCACGGCATCTCGAGAGCCTCGGTGAGGAAGGCCTCCAAGAGGCGGTGATGCCGCATCACCTCGAGCGCCACCTTCTCGCCCGGCGGTGTCAGCGCGACCCCGTGGTAGGGCTCGTAGCGGACCAGGCCCATCTCGTCGAGCCGCTTCAGCATCGCGCTCACCGAGCCAGGCGACACCCCAAGCCTCGCCGCGAGCGCCGTCGTCGTCACGGGCCGCTCCGAGCGAGGGGCAAGCGCATAGATCGCCTTCGCGTAGTCCTCGACCGCTTCCGAGTTCGCGGCGGCGGGACTGTGTCGAAAGCCCGAGTGCCGACCGCCGTGCGCCCGCGCGGCCTTTCCGCTCCGATGCGTCTCACTTGCCATCAGACGGGCACCAGGAGCCCGGTCAAATAAAGCGCCAGCATCCCCGCCACGAGTCCCGCGACCGTGCCGGGGTGAAGCGCACGTCCTTGGTCGTCGCGCATCGCCGGGACGAGCTGCCACACGACCCTGGCGATCGCTCCCACGCCGACGCCAAAGAGCAGCGCCGCGATGCTCGGGTTGAAGGCGGCGAAGCCGATCCAGGCACCGGGAATCGCCGGGGCACCCGCGATCAGGCCGAGCGCACCGAGGCGCTTGAGACCGGGCGCCCTCCCGGCAAGCGGAGCCACGATCGCGAGGCCCTCGGTGGTGTTGTGAAGGGCGAAGCCGATCACCAGGAAGGTCCCGAGAGCGAGCGCTCCGACGGCATAGGCGGAGCCGATCGCGAGGCCCTCGCCGAGGTTGTGCAAGCCGATCCCGATCGCGACCAGCAGGGCGAGATAGGCTCCGCCCCTGTCCGCGCCCGTAGGCGCCGAGGCCCGCGACTGGGCCGGGTCGGCGGATGCCGATCGCGCCTGGCGCGTGGACAGGTACGAGTCCACACCGGAGAGAGCGAAGTACGCGACCAGCGCCCCGAGCAGGACCAGCGCCTGCCCGCCGAACGCCGACGGCGCCGCGCTCCCGATCTCGAGGCCCTCGAGACCTGCGTCCACCCCGAGGAGGACGAGCAAGCCGACGGTGAAGGCGATCAGCACGCGGATCCAGCCCTCGCCGATCCGCCGCACGAAGGGCAGCCAGAGCATCCCGAGGGCCACTGGGATCACGCCGACGTAGAGGCCCAGCAGGGCCATGAGCGCAAAGAAACTCGAACTGGCCTCGGGCGTCTCGGCCGCCACGGGGATCTGATGGTCGATCGTGCCGCCCGTCGAGGTGAGCAGGGAGATCTCGTAGGCCTCGCCCTCGATCCATGGGTAGTTGATGCCGAGAGTCGTCGCCCCGAGCCTGCCGACGCGATGGCCGTCGCTCGCCGTGAATGGGACGAAGGCGTCGTTGACGATGACCTGGGCGACGTCCACCGCGTCTGGGCCGTCGTTCCGCACGCTGAGCTCGATCTCGCCCGGGCGCAACACGGTGCGCTCGATCGCCAGCTCTTCGACGGGCGGCCCGGTGCGGTCACCGAGCCCCGGAGCGCCCAGGAGCGCGAGCAGCGCCGCGGCGCCTGCGATCAGGGAAAGGGGGATCAGCCCCAACGCCCAAGCCGGGGCGCGCGCGACGAAAGGCGGGCGCTCGGTGGTGCCGCGTGCCTCCATCAGCGGCCCACCTCGAAGAAGCCCATCCAGCCGAGCTGGGCGAACTCGCTGACGTGCGCGTGAAACATGTAGCGGCCCGGCTTCGGGAAGCGCACCTCCAGGATCCCTCGCTGCCCCTGGGCCTGCACGACCGTGTCCGTGAGCTCGGCCGGCTCGAGCGAGGTGCCCGTCGGGTAGTAGTGGAAGAAGTTCGCGTGGATGTGGAAGGAGTTGATCGGGTCGAACTCGAGCGTGTTGACGAGATAGATCCGCACCAGCTCGCCGCGGCGCACCCGGACGGGCTCGTCCATGTAATGGAAGCCCACCGTGTTCACCGCGTAGACCTCATTCGAGCCGTCGAAGTTGGTGTCGAAGCCGTTCATCACCATCACCAGCTCGTGGGCCTGCGGGCGACCGCGCCGCGGGTCGACGATGAACGCCCCGTACAGCCCCTTGGAGATGTGAGACTCGAGCGGCATCACGTGGCAGTGGTAGAGGTGGAGCCCGAACGGAGCGGCATCGAACTCGTAGGCGTAGCTCTTGCCCGGCTCGATCAGGCCCCCGCCACGCCCCTCGCCGATCCCGGGCACGCCATCCATGGCAGCCGGATGGATCCCGTGGAAGTGGACCGTGTGAGGGTGGTCGGAGCCGTTGGCGAACCTGATCCTGAGCAGCTCGCCCTCGCGGCAGCGCAGGGTGGGGCCGGGGACGCGGCCGTTGTAGGTCCAGGCGTCGAACTTGACCCCCGGCGCGACCTCGATCTCCTTGTCGACCGCGACGATCTCCCACTCGCGTAGGACCCGGCCGCTCGCCAGCCGCCGTGTCTTGCCGTGGTCGAAGTCGCGCAGGATCTCGGTCGGGTTGAAGCCGTTGGCGCGGTGATCGACGCTGCCGCCGGCGAAGCTCGCGTGAGCCACGGCGCCGCCTGAGCCGCCGTGCCCCGGATGCGCACCCGGCGCGGCGGCCGTTGCATGGCTACCGCCGAGCGCCCGGTGCAGCCCCCGGTGTGGAACGGCCTCGTGCAGGAGGGCCAGCGCCGGCGCCGCCACCGCCCCGCCGACCAGCAGTTGGCGGCGGCTGAGCCGCTTGGGCGCCCGGTCCGCTCCGGCGCGCCGCGGGGCCGGGGTCTCGCCGTCCTGCCCTTTTCGATCCACCACAACGAGAATTTTGACATACCAAAAGATTTGTGCAAGTGGCGACCAAAGATTCGTGGCCAGTCGCGCTGGCCGCCTGAGCGAAACGGATTTGCAGGGTGGCCATCCTGCCGCCGCACTGCCGTTCCTACAATCCCGTGGGATGGACGCCGCCCCAACGATCGAGCTGGATGGCCAGTACCGCGCCCTGCGAGAGGAGGCCGGCTTCCTCGGCCGCCGGCGCGGAATGGTGCTCGTCAACGGGGGCCAGGCCGCCGAGTTCCTACAGGGCCAGCTCACCAACGACCTCGAGGCCCTGGGAGCGGACGAGGGCTGTTACGCGGCCTTGCTCGACCGCAAGGGCCACATGCAGGCCGACATGCGAGCCCTGCGGCTGAGCACCGGGGAGATCTGGCTGGACACCGAGCCGGAGGCGGTCGAGCCCGTCCTGCGACACCTGCGGATGTACAGCGTCGGCCGTGAGGTCGAGATCGAGGAGGCCTCGAGCGCCTGGGCGGTCACCTCGCTGATCGGACCCGCCGCGGTCGAGGCCGCCGGCATCGCGCCGCTGGAGGGCGAGCACGCTCAGCGTCATTTCGAGCGCCAGGGCGTCGAGGTGCTCGCGGTCGCCACCGACCTCGGCCTCGACCTGGTCACCCGGGCCGGGCAGGCGAGCGAGCTGCGGACCCTGCTGGCCGAGTCGGGCGCCGTCGAGGTCTCAGAGGCGGCGGCCGAGATCCTGCGCGTCGAGTCGGGACGCCCGCGCTTCGGCCGTGAGATGACGAGCGCCACGATCCCCCAGGAGGCGGGGATCGAGGGGCGCGCCGTCAGCTTCACCAAGGGCTGCTACATCGGCCAGGAGACGGTCGCCCGCCTGCACTACAAGGGCAAGCCCAACCGCCACCTGCGCGGGCTCCGGCTCGAGGCCCCGGTCTCAGACGACGACGCCGTCGCACTCGAAGCTCGCGAGGTGGGACGGATCGGAACAGCCGTCATCTCCCCCGCCCACGGCCCGATCGCGCTCGCGGTGATCCGTCGCGAGGCTGAGCCCGGCGCGCTGGTCGAGGTGGGCGAGAACGGGGTCCGCGCCCGGGTGGTCGAGCCCCCGTTCTGAGCATCGAGCTGCGCCGCGGGGCCCGCGCTTAGGTTAGGGTTGCGCCAATGAGCACCAGGGGTGCGGGGAGAGCACCGCGGCGCGCGCGCCAGACGAGCTTCGCAGCGCTTGCCACCTTGGCTGCGCTCTCGCTTGGGGCGTGCGGCGAGAGCGACTTCACCAACGAGCCTCCTCGTGCCGCGGAGCCGATCACGGTGGCCGCGAGGGTCGACCAGCGGGAGGTCGTCGTCTCACCCGACCGTTTCGGGGCCGGCCTGGTCAACTTCACGATCACCAACTTCTCCGACTCACCGGTCCGGTTCACGCTCAGCGGGCCGAAGGACGCTGCGAGCCAGCAGATCCCTTCCGGCGCTCCGACCGGCTCGTCCGAGTCGCCGACACCGGTCACGCCCTCCACCGCGAGCCTGAAGGTCGAGCTTCCGGAAGGCAGCTACGAGGCGAGCGCCGGACAGGGAGCGAGCGCCCAACCGGTCACGGTCGAGGTCGGGCCGAAGCGCCGGAGCTCCAGCAACGAGCTGTTGCTGCCGTAAATCCCCGCGTCGCCAGAACGCGCGTCACCGCCCCCCGGCCGGGGGGCGCTCGGTGACCATCTCGGGCCGGCCGGTCTCCAGCGAGCGGGCCGCAGCCAGGGTCGCAAGCGTCGAGAGGTAAAAAGCTCTCCGGAGCGGGCGGCTCGGCCTCCCCCCGGGCCACGTCGCGGATGAGCTCGAAATTACCGTCCCGACCCCGCCGTCGGCGAAGGTGCGCCCCGGGCGGGCGAGCTGGGCTGAGATCCGGCGCGGGCCGTAGCCGGGGTGGCCGAGCGAGAAGGCCACGATCCGCTCCTCCACCAGCCTCGCGAGCTGGTTTACGTGAAGCCGGAGCCTGAGTCGCAAAGCGGACGACCCCGCCGGATCGGGCGGGGTCGTCCTGCTCAAGGCCTGTGTTGAGTCCCCGACGGTACCGGGGAACCGGAGGCAGGTCACCCTAGGAGAGGGGCGGCAAACCCGAGGGGCCGGGTCTCGCGACCCGGCCCCTTCGTCGGTCCGGTGCGGCGACCGACGGTCAGTTGATGTCGATGGCCCCTGCCTCGAGCGTCTGGGTCTTGGTCTTCCAGACGTTGTTCTCGAGGACCCAGCGGTTCGAGTAGAACAGCCTGCTGTTGCTCGTCGAGAGGACCGTGAAGCCCACCTCGGAGTTCGCAGGGCCGGTGCTGGGTTCGAGGACGTCCACCCGAAGCGTGACATTGCCTTCGATGGCCGTCACGACGCCACCGTCCAACCTGGAGATCGACGCCTTCGTGTAGACGGTCGAGGTCTTGGTCGTGGTTCCCGTCACCTTCATCGAAGAGATGGAGTTGGACTTGACCAAGATGATGCTGCCGTCGGCCTGCGGAACATACAGGGTGATCTTGCCCTTCAGGTTCGTGCCCTTGCTGGTGTACTGCATCCCGATGCTGAAGGTGGCGTCCTCGTCGAGATCACCGGCGTAGGTGCCGCGGGGCACCAACGGATTGATGCTGCCGCCGCCGATGGTCGAGTTGATCGTCGTCGGCTTCATCGCCACGACGGTGGCCGTCTTGTCGGCGTCGTCTTGGTCGTCGTTGGTGTAGTTGCCGGTCGCGACCACCCGGATCAGGTACGACTCTGCGCCGAACTGGCCGGTGCTGAGCGTGATGTTGGTGTTCGCGGTGCCCACGTTCGTCTGGCCGGCGACCGGCTGGACGGGAACGTTGGCGGCAAGGACCTTGCCGGTAGTGACGTCGATGAAGTTCACGGTTGCCGTGCCGAGCGTGAGACCCGTCGCCGCCTGCAGGCTGGCCGTGAGGGTCACCTTTGCCGTGGTCGAGCTGCTCCCGGAGGAGACGAAGACCGTCTCGCCGATGTAGCGGACCAGGGCGTCGGCCTCGGTGATGGTCAGTTCGCCGGACCCCCCGGTTTCGAACCCGTAGTTGTCGGCGTCCAGGGTGCCGGCCGTGCAGGTGATCTCGTAGGGGCTGCCGGCCACGGACTCGCCGGCCTCACGGGTGCAGTTCGCCTCGCCCGTGACACCGGCGCTCTGCTCGTCCTCGCCGTTGACGAAGCCGCTGAGCGCGTAGGTGAAGGGCGGATCTGACGAGTTGAAGTCCTTGGACTTGTCGTCGGCGTCGATCGAGAGCGTCACCTTGGTGATCTCGATCTCGACCGAGCCGGAGTCGTCGGTGTAGTTGCCGGACTC
>JBBPIL010000066.1:0-9631 GCA_038040365.1 Actinomycetota bacterium | reverse complement strand
CCAACCGTCTCGGTCGGACGTCGCCGCCGGCCTTGATGCCGACGATGACAGTGAGCCCAGCCTAATGGGACCGCCGACGTCGTCACGGGCACCTGCGGATAGGTGAGGTGGAGGGCGCGATCTCGAGCTCCCTTACTCTCGCAGCGCGCGCCATCAGCGGGCTGGTCGCTGGCTACGCGCGACCGGTGTCGACCACCGGATGCTCGCCGGTGTCCTCGTGCAGCACCCCGCCGCCGGTCGCCGTCGAGGGCCACCAGACCTTGTCGCCGATCAGCTCGACGGCGGCCGGGACCATGATCGTGCGGACGATGAAGGTGTCGAGCAGGATCCCGAGCGCGACCATGAAGCCGAGGTCGAAGGTGTAGGTGACCGGAAGCGTCATCAGCACCGAGAAGGTGCCGGCGAGGATGATCCCCGCGGAGGTGATCACCGGGCCGGTTGCGGCGATCGCGCGAAGCATGCCCTCGCGGGTGCCGTATTTGCGGGCCTCCTCGCGCACCCGGGCCATGAGGAAGATCGTGTAGTCGATCCCGAGCGCGACCAGGAAGATGAAGGCGAAGGTGGGGATGGACGCATCGAAGCCCGCGTCGCCGACGACGAAACGGATGAACAGGACCGAGATCCCGAGCGTGCACAGGAACGAGAGGATCACGCTCGCGATCAGCACCAGCGGCGCGACGATCGCCCGCAGCAGGATCGCCAGGATCGCCGCGATCACGAGCAGCGCCACGGGCGCAATCAGCTTCAGATCGCTCTCGATCGCCTGATCGAAGTCGTACTGGATCGCCGAGCCGCCGCCGACGAGGGCACTCAAGCCGGGGCCGAGGTCGCTGACGCTGGCGCGGATGTCGGGCACGAGGTTGAGCGCGTCCTTGGTGTAAGGATCGCCCTCGAGGACCACGTCGATGGTGGCCATCCGCTTGTCGGTGGAGACATTGCCAGTCGGAGTCGCCGACGCGACGCCATTTACCCCCTGGAGCGCTTCCACCGCCTTCGCCACGTCGGCGTCGGTCACCGGGCGGCCCTCGCTCTCCACGAGCACCGTGGTCGGCGCCAGCACGCCGGCCGGGAACGCCTCCTCCATCAGTCGGAAGCCCTCGACCGACTCGACGGACTTCTTGAAGAAGGTGGTGGTCGAATAGTCGACCTTGTAGGCGAACAGGCCGAGGGCGCCGGCGAGGAAGGCGACACCGGTCACTGCCAGCGCCGGCCCGGGGCGCTGGAGGACGCGGTCGCCAACGCGACGCCAGACTCCCTGGCGCGCGACCGACGCGCCGTCGGGGTCGTATTCGACGATGCTTCGGCGGGGCCAGAAGCCGCGGCGACCGAAGATCGTCAACAGCGCCGGGAGCAGGGTCAACCCGGCAACCATCCCGCAGGCGACGCCGATCGCCGCCACCGGGCCGAGCGTCGAGGTGAGGCGGGCGTCCGCGAGTGCCAGAGTCAGCATCGCCAGCGAGACGGTGAGGCCGCTGGCGAGGATGGTCGGGCCGGTTCGGCGCACCGCACGCGCCATCGCGTCGTGCTTGTCCTCGATCCGGCGTAACTCCTCCCGGTAGCGGGAGACGAGCAGCAGGCAGTAGTCGGTGCCGACCCCGAACATCAGCACGACGAGGATCGTGGTGCCGTTCGAGGACACGGTCGCCCCGGAGTTCGCGTACAGGTAGACGAACGCCGTCGCCGCGGTGTAGGCGAGGAAGACGACGATCAGCGGAGTCAGCGCGACCAGCACCGAGCGGTAGATCGCGCCGAGCAGGAAGAGGACGAGCAGCACGGTGACCGCGAGCAGCCTGGTGTCGAGCTCGCCGAACACCTCCTCGGAATCCGCCGAGAAGCCGAGGTCGCCCGTGAGGAGGATCCGCATCCCATCGGCCGAGTCGCCGGTCAGGTCGCGGACGGTCTTGCCCCAGTCGGCCGCCTTGTCGAAGTTGGTCGGGACCGTGAGCACGGTGTAGGCGAGGTCCCCGTTGGGCGACACCAGCCCGGGCGGAGACCCGGACTCGAACGGCACCGCGGGCGGACGCGTGAGCGGCAGCTCCGAGTCGGGGAGTTTCTCGAGGGCCTTCGCGTCGGCGGCGATCTTCTGCTTGTCAGCGGCGGTAAGGCCGGCGTCACGCTGATAGACGATCAGCCCCCGCGTCGTCTCGCCGCTGGGGAAGTCCTCGTCGAGGATCTTGACGACGTCGGTCGACTCGGCGCTCGCGGGCAGGAACGATGTGGTGTCGTCCTGGGTCTCGTCGGAGAGCTTCGAGCCCAGCGGCATCATCGCGGCGAAGGCGATGATCCAGAGGATCAGGACGACCCACTTTCCGCGGCTGCCAGAAACGAACGATGCCAGTGCCCTCACTGTTGGGGGGAACGTATCGACAGCCGCCGCCCGGCGCTCTCAGCCGTGTCCGTCGAAGCGGGGGAACTCCACCACCGTGATTGGCCTAGAGTCGCCCGAGTGCCTCCTCGATCTCACCAATCGCCAGGAACGAGCTCCGTGGCGTTCCGCCTCGCCATTGTCATCGCCGGGATGGCCCTGTCGCTCGCAGCCGCATCCCCGGCCGCGGCGGCCCGAACGGAGTTCTTCGGCATCGACCAGGGAGCCCCGGTCGACGGCCCGGACGTCCAAGCGATGGCCGCGGCCCGGGTACGGACGGACCGCTTCCTGCTCAAATGGGGGTCGATAGAGCCGAGCCAGGGCTCCTTCAACTGGGGGCCAACCGACCGGCGCATCGGGGCCCCTGCCTCGCACGGAATCCGGACGGTCCCGGCCGTGTGGGGCAACCCGGAGTGGCTGGCCGGCTCCTCCTCGACTCCCCCGATCGGTGGACCGCGGGCCGAGCAGGCGTGGCGGAACTTCCTCAAGGCGGCGGTGGCGCGGTACGGACCGGGAGGCAGCTACTGGGCCAACGGCTACCGGCAGCAGTACGGGGCGAGCGCCACCCCGGTGCCGATCCAGTCCTGGCAAATCTGGAATGAGCCCAATCTCAAGGGGTACTTCGCACCGTACCCATCGCCCGGCAAGTACGCCCGGCTGCTGCAGATCTCCCACGACGCGATCAAGAGCCGGGATCCCAAGGCCCAGATCGTCCTCGCCGGACTGGCCAGCTACGGGGACGTGACGGCCTGGGACTTCCTCAAGAACCTCTACGCCGTGCCCAGGATCAAGGCCGACTTCGACGTCGCCGCCCTGCACCCGTACGCGCGCGACGTCGACCATGCCCGCCTGTCGATCGGGCGCTTCCGCGCGGTGATGACGAATCACGTCGATGGGGCAACGCCGCTGTGGATCACCGAGCTTGGCTGGGGGTCGGCGCCTCCTGACCGCTTCGGCATCAACAAGGGCCTCACCGGTCAACAGCAGATGCTCACAGACTCATTCAAGATGATCCTGAGCCACCGAAGCGCCTGGAACGTGCAGCGCATCTATTGGTACCGCATGCGGGACGATCCCGCTGACCCCGATCGGTCGTGCAGCTTCTGCGCCAGTGCGGGGCTGCTGTACTACGACCACAGCCCGAAGCCCGCCTACGGGGCGTTCAAGGGCTTCACGGCCGAGACGACCCCGCCCCAGGCGAGGATCACCTCGGGACCAAGCCAGGGGAGCTTCACCAGGGACTCGACCCCGAGCTTCTCTTTTTCGTCAAACGAGGCCGGCTCGACCTTCATCTGTCACTTCGATGGCCAGCCCTACTCTCGGTGCTCCTCGCCGTTCACCCGCAGCGCGCCGCTCTCAAACGGCACCCATGCCTTCTTCGTCAAGGCGATCGACGCCCCCGGAAACGAGAGCGCGGCCGTGTCGCGGTCGTTCACCGTGGACACCGACGCCCCGGGGTAGCTCCAGCCGCCCTTGGGCAGCCCTCTCCCGTTGTTCGGGACGGTTTGCTGACCGCCGGCTGTGAGAGAGTGAGCCGATTCCTGCCCCTAACCTCAGGGAGCGTCAATGAACGCCAGACAGATCGGCCCGCTTACCGGGATCCTCTTCGTAGTCCTTGTGGTCGTCGCCTTCGTTGTGAGCGGCGAGACGCCCGGCACCGACGATTCACCGCAGACGATCGTCTCCTTTTACCTCGACAACGACTCCGAGCAATCGATTGCGTCTGCGCTGCTGGCGCTCGCATGCGTGGCCTTTCTCTTCTTCCTCGGCACCCTGCGCCGGGCTCTGCGGGCCGCCGCGGGCGATGAAGGCGGGCTCTCGACCGTGGCTCTGCTGGGCGGCCTGATGATCGTGGTCGGGGCGTCCATCTTCGCCGGGATCGGATTCACGCTCGGCGACGCCGCCGACGAGCTGCCGGCCTCCGCCATACTGACGCTGAACGCGCTCAACAGCGATCTCTTCTTTCCGGTCGCGGTTGGGACCGCGGTCTTCAACCTAGGGCTCGCGCTGGCCATTCTGCGCCACGGTGGCCTTCCGCGACCGCTCGGGTGGTTGGCGCTCGTGGTCGGCATCGTCGGCCTGACGCCGGGCGGGTTCTTTGCCTTCCTGGCCATGGGCATCGTGGTCGTGTGGGCGAGCGTCGTCCTGGTCCAGCAGGGTGCCGACCCCGGGCCGCAGCAGACCACGGCCCCTTAGCCGGTCAGAACGTACCAACCGCTCCGTCCGGAATACTCGCCCCGTGCCGCAACCCGTTCGAGCGGGGAGCCGAGAGGTACTCAAGGTCGCGCGTGGGGTTACGCCGACACATGAGCACCTGCGCTCACGGCTCGTGTTCATCATCGTCGCGACGGTCATCCTGGACGCCGTTGCGAGCGTGCTTGTCTTCCACTTCGAGCGACATGCAGACGGCACAGCGATCACGACGCTCGGAGACTCCGTCTTCTGGACCAGCACACAGCTTCTGACCGTGTCATCCCAGCTGCCAAACCCGATCTCAACAGCTGGGCGGGTGCTCGACGTCTTCCTCCAGGCGTACGCGATATCTGTCGTCGCGATGCTCGCGGGGTCCTTTGGCGCCTTTTTCCACCGGCGCGGCATCGAGCGCGACCCGCCCGAGATTCCGCAAGGCGCGAAACCTGGAGCGGGTCTAGACAACTCATAGCGGCCTTTCAGAGCAGTGCGCACGTCGCCGGGAGGCGGCGCGGGTCGTGCAGTCCAAAGCGAGCGGCCCCGCCTGATCGGGGCCGCGTCGCTTCGAGGGGTGGGCTCAGCTGATGCCGGGTCAGGCGCCCCCGTCCGACCCGCCGCCGTCGGCCGACTGGTCGGTGACGTTGAACCCGCTATCTAGAAGGACGTCGACCTGGCTGCCATCGTCGCGGACGACCTCGACCTCGTAGTAGCCCTCCTCGTCGCGGACCTCGGTCCCGGTGACTCGGCCGCCACCGGTGGCATCGAGCGCGGCGGCCTTTGCCTTCTCGAGCGCCCCGCCGCTGATCGGCTTGGAGGGGTGGGCGGCCGAGGCTGATCGCCAAGCGCCTCGGGCTCCGGCCAATATGCTCACCTCGATGTCGATACGCACAGGTGGCGGGCGCGGCCGCGATATCGCGATTGATCTCGGCACCGCCAACACGCTCGTCTACCAGCGCGGGCGCGGGATTGCCCTCAACGAGCCTTCGGTTGTGGCGATCGATACGCAGAGTGGGACTGTCCACTCGGTCGGCGATGCGGCGCGTCGCATGATCGGCCGCACCCCAGCGACGATCTCGGCCATCCGCCCGCTTCGGCACGGCGTCATCGCCGACTTCGAGGTGACGGAGCGGATGCTTCGCCACTTCATCCGCAGCGTGCGACCCCGCCCCTACCCGCGCTCGCGGGTGGTCATATGTGCACCATCGGGCATCACCGACGTCGAGAAGCGGGCGCTCGAAGAGGCGTGCCTCGCGGCCGGCGCGCGCCAGGTGCACTTGATCGAGGAGCCGATCGCGGCCGCAATCGGCGCCGACCTCCCGATTGCGGAGCCCACCGGCCACATGGTCGTCGACGTGGGCGGCGGAACGAGCGAGATGGCTGTGATCGCTCTCGGCGGGATCATCGTCTCGCAATCGCTTCGGATCGGCGGCTATGACTTCGACGACGCGATCACGAGTCACCTGAAACGCGTCCATACGATGGCCATCGGCCAGCAAGCCGCGGAGAGTCTCAAACTCGAGATCGGATCTGCGATGGCGCTCGACCCGGAACTGGAGAGCGAAGTCCGCGGGCGCGATCTCATCTCCGGACTCCCGAAGACCGTGCGAATCTCGAGTGAGGAGCTGCGCAGTGCGTACTCGGAGCCTCTACGCACGATCATCGACGCAGTGAAGGGGACGCTCGAGCGGACGCCGCCCGAGTTGGCGGCGGACATCACCACCCGCGGCATCCTGCTGGCGGGCGGCGGCGCCTTGCTCAGGGCCTTCGATGGGCTCCTGCGAGACGAGACACAGCTGCCGGTGCGCCACTCGGACTCACCCCTCACCTGCGTCGTGCTCGGCGCCGGCTACTCACTCGAGGAGTTCGACGCCCTCGAAGGGCTCGAAGGCAGGTCGAGGAGGCGCGGCCTGAGACGATCCAGGCGAGTCTCGTTCGCTCGCCGAAGCTGAGCGGGGGCCCCGGGGTCAGCTCACCTCGCGAAGCCTGCCCGTCTCCACCTCGTAGACGAACCCGCGCACGCTTTCGGTGCGCGGGATGAACGGGCTGTTCTTGATGCGTTGGATCGAGTCCCGGACGTCTTGGTCGAGGTCGTGGAATGAGCGCGCCTCCCACCCGGGCCGTTGGCCGGTCTCCGCCTCGAGCCTGTCGGCGAACTCCTGATCATTGAAGGTCAGCATCCCGCAGTCCGTGTGATGGATCAGCATGATCTCCTCGGTGCCGAGGAGGTGCTGGGAGATCGCCAGCGAGCGGATCTCATCGTCGGTGATCACGCCGCCTGCATTGCGGATCACGTGCGCATCTCCCAGCTCGAGCCCCAGGATCGGATAGGGGTTGAGGCGGGCGTCCATACAGGCCACGATGGCGATCTTCCGTGCCGGAGGCAGTGGCAGGTCTCCCTTGTTGAAGCTCTGCGCGAAGCTCTCGTTGTTCTTCAGCAAGTCGTCGGTTGTGCTCATGGTTCCTCCCGTCAGATCGAATTTGCTCCTAACGATAAGCGCGAAATCCGCCCGCGATTGAAGCAGTGCGCGATAGTTGCGCGATGGTCCCGCCAGGCGTGAAGCCCGCCAAGCGGGCGTTGGGCGGACTCAGCCCGATCCCGACAGCCTCGCGTTTTCGGCCGGTTTGCGGGGAAGACGCCGGGTGGGGGAGCGCGCCCGACAGGATTCGAACCTGTGACCTTCGGTTTCGTAGACCGACGCTCTATCCAACTGAGCTACGGGCGCGGGTCGGGGCGGTACCCCGGACGACGATTGTAAGAGGCGCGGCGCCGATGGCTATGAGCCTGGGCTGCGGCTGCCGATCGTGGGGGCGGCATCCTACGGATAGGCTCGGGCGATCAGCGAACGCCCCGAGCGCCTCTCCCCCTCCGACATGTCCTCGCTGCTCGCCGAGCGGGGGCCGATACACGTCCACGTCGGCGCGACGATCCTGCTCGAGGGCGAGCCACCCACCCTCGAGGAGTTGCTCCACCACGTCGAGGGGCGGCTCGGCCTCGTGCCGCGCTTTCGCCAGCGGGTCAAGTCGACTCCGCTCGGGCTCATCAACCCCGTTTGGGCCGACGATCCCCGCTTCGACCTCAGCTGGCACGTCCGCCACACCGCGTTGCCCCGTCCGGGAACCATGGCTCAGCTCCGCGAGCTGATCGGCCGCGTGATGTCGCAGCCGCTGGACCTCGAGCGCCCCCTGTGGCAGCTCTATCTCGTCGAGGGCTTGGAGGGCGGCCGCCACGCCTACATCTCGAAGACGCACCACGCGCTGGTCGACGGCGTTTCGGCGGTCGACGTGGGGACGATCATGCTCGACCCGAATCCCGAGGGAACCGAGATCCCGATCGGCGAGGAGCGCTGGGACCCTGACGAGCCGAGCCCGGAGATGCTCTTCGTCCGCGCCGCCTCCGAGGGGATTCGGGCGCCGCTGCGGGCCGCCAGCAAGGCGGCGCGCAGCGCGCTCACGATGCCCCGCGGCACGGCGTCGGCCGTCATGCGCACCGCGGAGGGGTTCGCCAACCTGGCGGCGCGCGGGCCGAGCGCCCCGCACACCTTCCTCAACCAGGAGATCGGCCGCGACCGCCGGGTGGGCTTCGTGAGCACCGAGCTGGCGGCGCTGAAGCGCGCCCGCGGGGAGAGTGGCGCCACCGTCAACGACGTGATCCTGTCGATCGTCGCCGGCGGATTGCGGCGGTTGTTCGAGCGCCGCGGCGAGCCGCTCCCCGAGCAGCTCGTCGCGCTGGTGCCGATGAGCATCCGGCGGCCCGACGAGCACCTGGAGCTGGGCAACCGGATCGCGACCCTGATGGTCTCCCTGCCGTTGAGCGAGGCGGATCCGGTGCGGCGACTCAAGCGCGTCCACGAGGAGACCACCCGGGTGAAGCAATCGGAGCAGGCCCGCGCCGCCTCGCTGGTGATCGAGGCCAGCGGCTGGACCCCGCCGACCATCAACCGCGTGCTCGCCGACGTGCTCGCCCGGCCGCTGACCTGGAACCTGGTCGCCTCCAACGTCCCGGGCCCGCAGGTGCCCTTCTACCTCCTGGGCCGAAGGATGGTCGAGGTCTACCCGTTCGTGCCCCTGTCGCCGCAGGGGCACGCGCTGTCCGTGGGCGTGGTCAGCTACGACGGCGGCGTCTTCTTCGGGCTGGCGGGGGACCGCGACCTGTTCGCCGACATCGACCGGGTGGCGGCAGACCTGGAGGCGGCCCTGGCCGAGCAGCTCGCTACTGCCGGATGACCACCGGCGACCCGAGCCGAACCTGGTTGACGAGCGCGTTGACGTCCTCGTTCGCGGCCCGAACGCAGCCGTGCGAGGCGGCTATGCCAAGCGGCCCCGTGGTGCCGTGGATCGCGATCCGGTCGCCGCCGAGCCAGCCGGAGGGCAGGTGGGGCTGGCGCGCGGTGATGGCGACCGCGCAGCACCCGTAGGCCGGATTGAGGTTGCCGCGGAAGATGTCGGTGACGGCGAAGTGCCCAGTCGGGGTGTCGGTCCCGGGCGCCCCCACCGTGACCGTGAACGAGCGCAAGACCCGATTGCCGCGGCGAAGCTGGGCGGCGCGCTCTGAGAGGTCGATGTCGATCGCGTAGGGCGTCCAGCCCGCGCGGAGCTTCGAGGGATCGAGCTTCACCCAGCCGAGCTCCCCGGTGCGAAGCAGCGGCGTGGGGACGCCGGCCCACTGGCCTGCGTGGCGAAACACGGCGAGCACAGTCCGGGAGTCGAAGCGCGTCCGCCAACGCAGGGTCTCGATCACCTTGCCGCCCGGAGCGCTGCGGATCGGGATCTGAGTGCCGCGGCGAAGCCAGACGATCGGCTGGCCGCGATCAGAAAGCTCGAGCCGTGGCTTCTCGTGCGCCGGCTTCCCCTTGGCCGGCTGCGGCGCCGCTGGCGGGTTCGAGGCAACGGTCGTCTCGTCGGAATCGCCCCCGGAGAGGATGGCCCAGGCGGCGGCCGCCCCGATCAGGGCCAGCAGGGCCAGGGCCCCGATCATCCTCGAGGTGCGGCTCATCGGTGACTCATCGCTGGTCTGCCCGGAGGCGGAGAGGGAGGGATTCGAACCCTCGAGAGAGCTTGCGCCCCCTACTCGCTTAG
>JBBPIL010000065.1:0-9695 GCA_038040365.1 Actinomycetota bacterium | reverse complement strand
GCGGCAGCGCGCGGCCGCCGCCGCCTCGCGACCGACAAAGGCGCCGGCCGGGGCTCCCGCCCCGCCCGTCTCCTACATCGTCGATCGCACTCGAGAGACCCGGCGCGATCGGCGTTACTGCTATTAGAGCTTCGGCACGGGTACCTCGTCGATCTCCTTGAGCTCACCGTTCGCATCGAACTCCTGGATGTCGTAGACGCCTTCGGTCGGGTCGCCGGCTTCGTCCAGGTCGATCGCGCCGGACGCTCCCTCGTAGTCGATGTCGTCGCCGTTCTGGAGCGCCTCGATCGCCCCGGCGAGATCCTCGAACGAGTACGAGTCACCTGGCGGGCCGCTGATGTCGCGCACCTGGTCGGCCATCTCCTGGCCGTCCGTGGAACCGGCAGCGACCGCCGCCAGGTAGCAGAGGATCACGGCGTCGAAGTTCTGCGCCGCGAATGTCGCCTGCTCCACGTCCTTCGGCTCGGACTGCGCGAACACCTTCGCGAACGTCTCCGGCACCTGGCCAGATTCGGGCGAGCCGGGGGCGGTCAACGTCATACCCGCGACGATCTCCGGGGGCTTCACGGGCCCGATTGTCAGACCGTCGGTCCCCCACGCATTCGCCGGGTCATAGTCGCCGGTTCGCAGCAGGGCGGGACCGACGTTCGCGAACGTCTCCGGGAAGTCGATGATCACGATCGTGTCCGGATTGCCGGAGACGATATCCCGAGCCTCCGAGTCGTAGCTCGGCTGCTCCGGGTCGTACAGAACCGACTGTCCGATCTCGCCGCCCTTGGCCTCCCAGGCGTCGCTGAACGTGCCGGCGAGCCCTTCACCGTAGGAGTCGTTGCGAGCACCGATGTTCGCCACCTTGCCCTCGGCACCGCCGAGGTCCTTCTCGATGGCGTCGGCCAGCGTGGGGCCTTGGTACTTGTCCGGGGCCGCGGTCCGGTTGAGCAAGCCGTCGTCCTCGAGGGCGGTGATCTCGTCGCTCGTGGACGAGGGCGAGATCTGGAGGATGCCCTCACGGATCGTGACCGAGCGAGCCGTCGGAATTGTGTCCGCAGATGCCCACGCGCCCGCGATGCACGAAGCACCTTCGTCGACCATCCTGCGGGCGACGTTGACCGCCGCCGTCGGCAAGGTCTCGTTGTCCTCGTGGATAACCGCAACCGTGTGATCCGCGCCGGCGTCGTCGATGGCGGCGTTGATCTGGTCGACCGCGACATCGGCCGCCTTCTCCCCCGGCGGGCCGAACGGGCTCAGGGCGCCACTCAGCGGCACCGAGTCGCCGATCGTCAGGTCCAGCGTGGCCTCGCCACCGCCGCCTCCATCGTCGTCGCCGCAGGCGGCCAGACCGAGCGACAGACCGGCAACCGCCAGCGCGACCAAGACCAGAAACAGCCTTCGCATGAAGTCTCCTCTCTCGAATTTCCCAAGGCCGTCCTATTGGCCCTCGCGCACCATATCCCTATCACGAAAGTGGCTGCAGAATCAGCCAATCGGCCGACTCGATGCGGTGCGGTCAGATGGCGCGGCCAGGGGCCTCGTCGACACCCGCGTCGACGCGGCGCCACTCGACGATCTTGCCGTGGCGGATCACGAACGAGGTCTTCGCAGCGCCGCCCGTGCCCGGTCCGCAGGTGCCTGGGCCGGGGCGCTCGGTGAGGCGAAAGGTCGCGGTCGTGAACTGGCCCTGGGTGTCGGCGCGCACGAGGCGGGCGCCGCAGGGGAGCGACTCGTTGAAGCGGCGGGCAGCGTCGAGGCTCTTGATCTGGAGCAGGAGCGGGCCGTTCTCGGCCACGCTGGGGGTCGCGAAGTAGCGGGCGGCGGCGTCCACGTCGCCGCGGCGAAGCGCCGTCACCCAGGCGTCGATCACGCGGACGTCCCCCGGATCGGCGTCGCCGGCGACCTTTGGCTCACCACCGCTGTCGCTCCCACCTCCTCCCCCGCACCCCGCGAGCGTGATCACGATCACGATGCCCGCCGGCAGTGCGCGTGGAGCCACCAGTCCAGTATGCGCACTCGGGATCGGTGGCGCGAATCTCATCGTCGCGGCTGCCGCCTTCTTCTCGCATAGCGAGACAACGCGCCAAGTAGGCCTTGACATCCTACGGATGTGTAGGCCTTGACATCCTACGGATCTGATACGAACATGTGTTCGTATGGTCGCTTGCGCGCTGATCCCCCGGTTTGCTCTCCTGGCGACCCTGGAAGAGCGGCGAACGCTGCTCACCAGACCGCTGGCGCTGGCGCCCGAGCCCGGCGGGCCGCAGGTGGTCGGGGAGACCTCAGGGCCTGCCGAAGCGTTCGGCGTGCGTGCCGGGATGCGCCTCGGCGAGGCGCTCGCCCGCTGCCCCGAGCTGGCGCTGGTGCCGCCCGATCCCGAGCGGGCGGAGGCAGCCTGGGAGGAGGCGCTGCGACGCCTGGAGGCGATCGGCGCAGCGGTCGAGTCGGGACGGCCGGGCGAGGCCTTCTTCGAGGCCGCGGGCCTGCGGGGGCTCTGGGGCGGAAGCCTGGAGGGAGTCCTGAGGCGGGCGCGGAAGGCGATCGGCCCGTCCGTCCGTCTCGGGGCGGGTCAGACCCGGCTCTGCGCCTACGCCGCCGCCCTTCAAGCGAGGCCGCGCAGGGCGCCGGTGATCGTCCCCGCGGCGATGACGCGCGCCTTCCTCGCGCCTCTGCCGGTGGACCTGCTTCGCGACCGGCTATCCCGCGACCGCGCCGCCTCCCGAGGCGGAGCCGAGGAGGCGGCGCGCATTAGGTCTGTCGACCTGGCGGAGAAGCTCGAGCGCCTCGGGGTGGGCACACTCGGCCAGCTCGCGGCGCTTCCCGACGCGGCGATCGCCGACCGCTTCGGCGAGGCGGGCCTGAGGGCGCTGCGGATGGCTCGCGGCGGGGACGAGCCCCTGCGCCCGCGCCGGGCTCACGAGGAGCTGGTGGAGCGGCTCGAGCTGCCCGAGGCCGCCTCGGGCCCGCAGCTGGAGCGGGCGCTGGCCCTGCTCATCGATCGCCTTCTCGCCCACCCGGAGCGCCGCGGACGGAGCCTGCGGCGCCTGCGGCTCGGCGCGCGGCTGGCCGGGGGCGGGAGCTGGCGCTCTACGGCGGCGCTGCGCCGGGCAAGCGCCGATCCGACGCGCCTGCGCCTGGCGCTGTTCCCAAAGCTGGAGGAGCTTCCCGGCCCCGCCGCTTCGCTGAGCCTGCGGGCGCTCGAGACGGGACCGGCCGCGAGCGACCAGGCGGCGCTCGGCGGATCCGCACAGAGGAACAGGTGGAGGCGGCTAGCCGAGGCGGTTCGCCAGGCGCGGGCGGTCGCCGGGAAGGACGCGGTACTGCGAGTGCTCGAGGTCGACTCGGAGTCGCGCGTGCCCGAGCGGCGATCCCTCCTGACGCCATTCACGACAACCGACGACTCCTCGTGACCGGACGGCGGCACATCTACTGGCCTCTGCCGGTGGAGGTGGAGACAGGACCCGACGGGGTGCCGAGCGCCGTCGAGTCGGTGGCGGTGGATGCGGTGCGGGAGGAGTGGCTGGTCGAGGACCGCTGGTGGACGCCGAAGCCGCTTCGCCGCCGCTACTTCGAGCTCGTGCTCACCGACGGCCGCAACGTGGTGGTCTTCTGCGAGCCGGCTCAGGGAGCCGAAGGCGACCGGTCGTCCGGCGAAGCCGGACGCGGTCGCTGGTTTCTCCAGAGAGCATGAAGGAACAACTGCCCGCCACATGCTCGGCTTCGCCTGCGCTGTGGCGGGGTACGCCCCGTCCGCGCTACGTCGAGCTCCATTGCCACTCCGCCTACTCCTTCCTCGACGGGGCGTCGGCGCCGGAGGAGTTGGCGCGGAGGGCGGCGGAGCTGGGCTATCCGGCCCTCGCCCTGACCGACCACGACGGGGTCTGGGGCGCGATGGAGTTCGCGCAGGCATGCAAGGAGCTCGGCGTTCGTCCGATCGTGGGCTGTGAGCTGACGGTCACCGACGGCGCCCGGCCATTTCATCTCACGCTCCTGGTCGAGAGTCAGGAGGGATGGCGACATCTGTGTCGGCTCATCACCCAGGCCCATCGCGACACGCGTCCTCTCCCCGACCGCAACCCTCTCCCCCCCGTTGTCGCGCTCGATGAGGTCGAGCGACGTACGGAGGGGCTCGTCTGCCTGTCCGGGTGCGCTCGCGAGGGGGCACTCGCGGGGGCGTTCGAGCGCTCGGGCGGCCGCCCGTCCGCCGCCGAGGCGCTGCGGGCCGAGGCGCTGGGGCGCCGGCTGGCGGGTGCCTTCGGGCCCGACCGCTTCCGGGTCGAGCTGCAGCGGCCGTTCTGGCGCCACGACCGGGCGCGCAACCGCTGGCTAGCAGGTCTCGCCGAGCGGCTCGGCGTTCGGTGCGTGGCGAGTGGCGACGTCCATATGCACGACTCCTCTCGGGCGCCGCTTCAAGACACGCTGGTCGCCGTGCGCCTGAAGGGGACGCTGGAGGAAACGGAGCCCGAGCGGCGGGGAAACGCGTCGGCGTATCTCGCCGCGCCGGCGGCGATGGCCGCCCGCTTCGCGGAACATCCCGATGCCGTCGCGGAGAGCGCGCGGATCGCCGAGCGGCTCGGCTACGACCTGACCCGCGACCTCGGCTATCAGTACCCGGGCTCGGAGGACCCCGACGCCGACCGGACGCTGGCCGAGATCTGTGAGGCCCGGCTCGATCACCGGTACACGGGTGGGCGCGAGCGCCGGGGGGCGCGGCGGCGGCTGGAGGAGGAGCTGGCGGTGATCCGCTCCCTGCGGCTGTCGGGGTTCTTCCTGCTCCATTTCGACATCCTCGAGCTGGCCCGCGAGGTGGCGGCCGAGGTCCGGGGGCCGGATTCCGCGCGGGCGCTGTTGCCGCCGGGGCGCGGGCGTGGCTCGAGCGTCAGCTCGATCGTCTGCTACCTGACCGGGCTCTCGCACGTCGACCCGGTGCGCAACGGGCTGTTCCTGGGGCGCTTTTTGAACGAGGAGATCACCGAGGCGCCGGACATCGATCTCGACTTCCCGCGCGACATTCGCGAGAAGCTGATCCCCCGCGTCCATCGGCGCTACGGCGAGGAACGCTCGGCGCTGGTCGCGGCGTTCGCCTGCTACCGATCGCGCGGCGCCACCCGCGACTTCGGCAAGGCCCTTGGCCTGCCGCCCGGAGAAATCGAGCGAGTGGCTCGGACGGTCGACCTGTTCGACCGCCCCGATTCGGTGGAGTCAGACATGGGTGTGGCGATCGGCGCGGAGCGGGCCGCGTCGGGGCGCTGGCGCGCGCTCGCCCGCCTGGCCCGCGACGCGTGGGGGCTCCCACGCCATCCCTCTCAGCACCCTGGAGGGATGGTGATCGCCACCAGTCCGCTGGTCGACATCTGTCCCGTCCAGCCGGCGGCGATGGAGGGGCGTCAGCTCGTCCAGTGGGACAAGGACTCGTGCGCGGACGCCGGCTTCCTGAAGATCGATCTGCTGGGCCTGGGGATGCTGTCGGCGGTCGAGCGCACGATCGACGAGATCGCCCGCGCGCGCGGCGAGCGGATCGACCTCTCCCGGATCCCCATGGACGACCCGGAGACCTACCGGATGATCCGGGCGGCGGACACCACCGGCGCCTTTCAGATCGAGAGCCGGGCGCAGATGCAGATGCTGCCGCGGACGCGGCCGGAGAGCCTCGACGACATCACGGTCCAGGTGGCGCTGGTGCGCCCGGGGCCGATCCAGGGCGGTGCCGTGCATCCCTACCTGGAGCGCCGCGAGCGGCTGCGGAAGGATCCCTCTTTCCGAGTTCCCTACGACCACCCTTCGCTGGAGCCGATCCTTCGCGACACGCTGGGAACGATCGTCTTCCAGGAGCAGGTGATCCAGGCGGCGATGGCGCTCGCCGGGTTCAGCGCCGGCGAGGCCGAGGGGCTGCGCAGGGCGATGAGCCGCAAGCGCTCCGAGGAGGCGATCCTCGTCTATCGCGATCAGTTCATCGCCGGGGCGAGGGAGCGCGGGGCGGCGCCGGAGGTGGCGGAGCGCGTCTTCGAGCAGATCCGCGGCTTCTCGGGCTTCGGGTTCCCGAAGGCACACGCGGTCGCCTTCGGCCTGCTCGCCTACCAATCGACCTGGCTGCGGGTCCACTACGGCCCCGAGTTCCTCTGCTCGCTTCTGAACGAGCAGCCGATGGGCTTCTATCCGCCCGACGCGCTGGTTCACGAGGCGCAGAGGAGGGGGATCGAGGTCCTGACGGCGGATGTGAATCGGAGCGGGGTCGAGTGCACGGTGGAGGTACCGGGTGGCGGGGAGCTCCCCGCCCCTCTGGCGGTGCGAATCGGCCTGGGCTACATAACCGGGCTTCGGGAGGACGAGGCCCGCGCGCTGGTTGAGGAGCGCGAGCGCGGCGGCCCCTATGCGAGCCTCGCCGACCTGGCCTCGCGGTCGGGCGTTGGCCGCGAGGGACTCGAGCTGCTGGCGTGGGCGGGGGCGTGCGAGGCGATCGGCGGGCGGGACGATCTGCGTCGGCGAGAGGATCTGTGGCGGCTCGGCGTCGCGCGGGGCGGACGGCGGCTGCTGGCGGCGCGAAGAGCTGCACCCGAGACCGCAATTGGGCAGTCGGCGGCGGGCGCAAACGGCGGTGCTCCCAGCCGGGAGGCCACACCGACGCCCGTTCAGCTCTCGCTCCCCCTCCCCATTCCCGCGGCGCCCTCGCTGCGCGAGCTCGACTCGTGGGAGCGGCTGGTCGCCGACTACGGGTCGACGGGGATCGCGATCGCCGAGCACCCGATGGCGCTGCTGAGGCCGAGCCTCGAGCACGCGGTGTCCTCGAGCGCCGACCTCGGCAGGATCTCGGACGGCAGGACCGTGGAGATCGCCGGGATGGTGGTCGCACGCCAGCGGCCCGCGACCGCGCGGGGGGTGGTCTTCATGCTGCTCGAGGACGAGCTGGGGACCATCAACGTGGTGGTCCCGCCGCCCGTCTATGAGCGTCATCGCCTGGCGGTGAGGACGGCCTCGTTCGCGCAGGTGAGCGGAAAGTTGGAACGCCGCGCCGGGGTGGTCAACGTGGTCGCCTCGGCCGTGCGTCCGCTCGCCACCCCCGACCAGCCGCGCGCGGACGTCAGGCAGATCGAGCCGCCCGCGGAGCGCGAGACGGGCACCGGCCAGCGGTCGGCGGCGGATGCCCGCGCGGCCGATCTCGCCGCCGTCGCGCCGGCTGCGCACAGCTTCGGCAGGCGTGGGAGGTGAGCGGCCGTGCTGGCGAGGTGCAAGTTCCGTTGCAGGAGCGAACGTACGTCCGCCCCCGTCCCTAGCCTCGCACCCATGTTCGACAGGCGACAAGCGCTCGGCCACCGCCTGCTCAGCGCGGCCGATCTCGCGATCGACTTCGCGACGCTGGGCGAGTACGGCCTCGAGCCGATCCCCGCGGACGGGCCTCGCGAACGGCCCGGCCACGCGCCGTCCTCTCGTCGCGCGGCCGGATGGGAGGCGTTCGCTACGGCCCGCCGCGGCGCCTGCCGGGCACGTCGCTCAACGAGCGCCCGCGCCTGAGTCTCGCGCGAGCCAAGTCTGCAGGCCGCGACCTACGCCGCCCCGCACGCTCCGCAGTGCTCAGCTCCAACCCGGCGCGGCTGGTGGCACGTCGTGCACTCGCCGACAACCGGCCTGCCGCAGCCCTCACAGTGTGCGCCGGCGCGCACGGGAAACCCGCAGAACGGGCATTCACGCCTGCGCACCCGTCGCAGCGGCAGGCGTTTGGCGAGGTAGCGCTGCAACCCGATCAACGCCGCCACCGTCAGCGCGCTGCCCGCGAGCGAGAGGACGAGTGGCCCCAGGTCGGTGACCTCGAAGTAATCCGTGATGTAGTCGCCGGCCAGGTAGAGCGCGAGCACGGCCGAGGCACCGATCCCGGCCATTGGGACGAGCACATAGCGTGAGCGCAAGCGCCGCAGCCTGATCAGCCACCAGTAGCTGGCGGCAAGGCCGGCGAGCGCCACGGCGAGGCGCAGGAAGAACGTCTGGCGGTCATGCGAGCGCTGCTCGTCCCTGGCCTGGTTCAAACTCTGGCGCCGCGCCGCCTCGATGCTCGCCCTCGCCTCACGCGCTGCCGGCGCGGTGACTTCGACGCTGGCTCGGGCCTCCACCACCGCATGGTTGGCGTCTCTGAGGCGGGCCTGGGCTTGGCGGTAGGCCGCCTCCAGATCCGACACGGATTGGCGTCCAGGCAGGGGCGCCGGGACCGTGCCGCCTGCCTCGAGCGCCGTACGGTAGGCCTCCCGCTGGAGCTCGAGGTTCTGTAGCGCGCTCTTCCGCTGACCCTCGGCGTCTCGGAGCTCTCGTATCGCGACGTCGTGGCGCGCCTCGGCGGCACGATGGGCGGAGCTGATGCCCCCACCAAAGTGGGCCCGTGATGGTCGCCCTATGTCGTCCACGTTGTGGTACGCCCAAAGGCCTCCGATCAGCATGAAGACGGAAAGCACCACCGTTAGGAGCTTCTCGCTCCGCGTGATCTCCATTTCCTCGACGTCGACCCGCGTGCTCATTCAGATCGCTCCTTTCCTTGGTCGTCGACGATGCGGCCGGTCGTTCGCGGCCTGAGCTCGACCGCAAGCGCGCAGTCCAGCGCTCTTGCGATGCGCAAAAGCGTGTCGATGCGCGGTGGACGGGCGCCGCGCTCGATTCGCGCGATCGCTGATTGGGTCGTGCCGCAGAGGTCGGCGAGCTCCTGCTGGGAGAGGTCCCATTCGAGTCGCCGGTGCGTCACCTGCTGCGCGATCGCTCGGAACAGCGCTTGCTCCTCGCCGACGTCGCTCGCCGCCAGCCGCCGGCGCAGACGCTCAAGCGTCGACGCCGTACGCCCGGTCTCAGCGCGCCGGCGCCGCTCAGAGCGGGCCGCCGGCGACAATTCCTCTCCCTCCGGTGCTCATCGCAGACTCGCTATGACCATAGCAGCTTTGCGATGTAGTCGAAGCACGCCGTCCCACCTTCCTCATGCGATGCGAGCGCAGCGCCGCCCACCTGGCCCGGAACGCAGAAAAGCCGCCTTTCGAGGCGGCTCTTCGTGCAAATCAAGACCGGCGGCGACCTACTCTCCCAGGCAGTTGCCCACCAAGTACCATCGGCGCGGAGGGGCTTAACGACTCTGTTCGGAATGGGAAGAGGTGTTTCCCCCTCGCTATGGCCACCGAAATCGCCGGGACCGCGGCGGTCCCGGCGGGGCTTGAAAACTGCACGCAGGCCAAAAGGGAAATAAACCGTCAAGCCCTCGACCCATTAGTACCGGTCTGCTGAGCGCGTTGCCGCGCTTGCACAGCCGGCCTATCAACCTGGTGGTCTACCAGGGGTCTTACTCCCTCAAGGGGATGGGAGAGCTCATCTCGAGGTTGGCTTCCCGCTTAGATGCTTTCAGCGGTTATCCAGTCCGCACGTAGCTAACCTGCACTGCCCTTGGCAGGACAACAGATACACCAGAGGTGCGTTCATCCCGGTCCTCTCGTACTAGGGACGAATCCTCTCAACTCTCCAACGCCCACGGCAGATAGGGACCGAACTGTCTCACGACGTTCTGAACCCAGCTCGCGTGCCGCTTTAATGGGCGAACAGCCCAACCCTTGGGACCTACTCCAGCCCCAGGATGCGACGAGCCGACATCGAGGTGCCAAACCGCTTCGTCGATATGGACTCTTGGAAGCGATAAGCCTGTTATCCCCGGAGTACCTTTTATCCGTTGAGCGACGGCGCTTCCA
>JBBPIL010000064.1:0-10111 GCA_038040365.1 Actinomycetota bacterium | reverse complement strand
ACCGAGTCGATCAACTGGCACTGGATCTTCTTCGTCAACATCCCGATCGCGATCGCCACCGCGATCCTGGCGGTGCGGCTGCTCGACAGGGACAAGGGCATCGGCTTCGGAGAGGGAGCCGACGTCGCCGGCGCGGTCCTGATCACGAGCTCGCTGATGCTCGGCGTCTACACGATCGTCTCTCCGGCGGCCGAGCACGGCTGGGGCTCGGCTACGGTCCTTGGATTCGGGGCCGCCTCGCTCCTGCTGCTTGCCGCCTTCGTCGTGCGCGAGGCGCGGACGGGCAACCCAATAATGCCGCTGCGGATCTTCCGCTCACGCAACGTCTCGGGGGCCAACGTGGTCCAGGCGCTCTCGGTCGCGGGGATGTTCGGGATGTTCTTCCTCGGATCCCTGTACCTACAGCGGGTGCTCGGCTACGACCCCCTGGAGATCGGCCTTGCGTTCCTGCCGGCGACCGTCGTGATGGGAACGCTGTCGATCCGCTACACGGAGCCGCTGATCATGCGCTTCGGCGCCAGGACGACGCTGCTCCCCGGCATGGGTCTCATCGCTGTCGGGCTCGTCCTGTTCGCTCAGGCGCCGGTGGACGGCAGCTACGTGCAGCACGTGCTGCCGCCGATGATTCTGTTCGGCTTTGGCGCCGGCCTCTCCTTCCCGGCGCTGATGACGCTCGCGATGTCGGGCGCCACGCAGGAGGACGCGGGCCTGGCCTCCGGCCTCGTCAACACCTCCGCGCAGGTGGGCGGGGCGCTGGGCCTGGCGGTCCTCGCGACCCTGTCGGCCACGCGTAGCGACAACCTGATCGCCGGCGGCGAGGCGACCGCCTCCGCGCTGACCAGCGGCTATCACCTGGCGTTCCTTATCGGGGCCGGCCTCGTGGTGGCGGCGATCGTCGTCGCGGCGACGGTCCTCCAGCCGGAGGAGCAGGCCGAGAAGCAGGTGGCGGCCGATGCCGACCAGGCGGGCGCGGAGGCGGCTTACCCCGAAGCCGCGTAGCTAGCCCTGTTGCGCTTCACTGCCTGGCGCTCGGCGAGCCGAGCGATCACGACATCCGGACGCTCGTGACTTTCGACGTGTATAGGACGGTCAAAGTCATAAGCGTCGGCCATCCTGCGGGCCTCAATCCGGCGCTCCACGCGGCGGGACTGCAGGGATACTGAGGCGGTGCTCGACTCCGCCCGCGCGCGTGAGGCGCTGCGGCGTGCCCGTTCGGTCCCCGCCGGCTTCGTCACCACCTATGGTGACCTGTGTCCCACCGCGCCCCGCTTCGCCGGCGCGGTGATGGCGGCGTGTGAGGACCCTGACGTCCCATGGCAGCGCGTGGTGCGCGCCGACGGGTCGCTGGCAAAGGGGGCGCGTCAGCGCCGGCTTCTCGAAGCCGAAGGGGTCCCGTTCCGAGGCCAGCGGGTCGACCTGGAGCTTGCTTGGTTCGCGATCGACGACGCCGCCGGAGACTGAGCGGCACATCGGGTTGAGGGGAGCTCCAAAGACGGCGCGCACCACGACGTCAGGGGCCCTTCGAATCAGCGATCGGACGATCGGACGGGGCACCCCCCTTCAGGAGAGTCGGGCGGCCTCCCGGACCTTCGAGGTCCAAGGACCAGCCTCACTAACCAGCCTCTTGAAGGGGGTAGCCATATGCCAGGCCAGCCAGAGCATCCGCCGGGCCCACTCGAGATCTTCCGCCTCGAGCCCCTCCAGCCAGCAGCCGCCTAGCTCGATCGGCTGACGTCGAGGGCTGCCTCGCAGGACCCGTTAGCCTGATCCGGGTGAGCCTCAGGGCAGGGCGCTACACGTTCTCGCACGTCACCTACGATCCGCCAAGCGACGTGCTGTACGCGGCGATCGGTCCTCCGCGGCCGGGCACCCGGGAGCAGACTCCCGAGTCCCACTACCTGCGCTTCGATGGCAGGGGTCGGTTCTCCGGGATCATTTTCATGAGCCCACGCCAGCAGCTCGAGCGCGAGGGTGGCGTCTTCGTCAGCGTTCCCGAGGGAGACCGCGTCCGTGTCCAGGGGATCGAGGCGTTCGTCATCGAGGCGGAAGAGGATTAGGTTCCCGCGCACCCTCTCACGTTTCCCATGCCCCATCCGTTTCTGTAGTTGGATGAGCGTCATGGCACACGCATTGCCACCGTTCCAGGCCTTCCTCGACGAGCACCTGGAGCCCGTCGGAGCCTTCCTTCGCGGGATGGTGGGCCCGACCGACGCCGAGGACTGCCTACAGGAGACCTTCCTGGCGGCACTACGGGCCTATCCCCGCGCCGAGCCGCGGAACTTGCGAGCCTGGATCCTGACCATCGCGCGTCGCAAGGCGATCGACCACCACCGCTCCCGGGCCGGCCGCGCGAAGCCCGTGGCAGAGCCCCAGGACCTGATCGACCGCCAGGCCGGCCGGGTGCGGACAGGCTCGGCGGACGGAGCGCTCGGGATGAGCCCCCGGCACAGCGAGATCTGGGCCGCGGTGGCGGAGCTTCCCCCAGGTCAGCGGGCCGCGGTCGTGCTTCGGTTCGCCGTCGATCTCCGCTACCGGGACGTCGGCGAGGCCCTTGGGACATCGGAGGAGGCGGCGCGCCAGAGCGTCCACGAAGCTCTGAAGAAGCTGCGGGCGAGCGCGGGGCAACTGAAGGAGATGGCGAGATGAGCGAGTTCGTCGACCGGCTGGCGGCCCGGGCCAACGAGGAGCGCCTCGTGGACATCGCCTACGCGACCGTGGACACGCCGCTGGGCACGGGCCTCGTGGCGGCGACGCCCAAGGGACTGGTGCGCCTCGCGCTTCCCAACGAGCGGATCGAGGAGGTGCTCGCCGGTCTGGCCGAGGACGTCTCGCCGCGGGTGCTCGAGTTCCCCGCCCGCCTCGACGAGGCGCGCCGCGAGCTGGACGAATACTTCGAGGGAAGGCGGGACCGTTTCGAGCTGCCGCTCGACTGGCAGCTCAGCCACCCGGGGTTCTACCGGCGGGTGCTGCGCGCCACCGCGCGGGTGCCGTTCGGCGAGGTGATCACCTACGGCGAAGCCGCCCAGCGGGCCGGCAACCCCCGCGCCTTCCGGGCGGCGGGCACGGCGCTGGGCTCGAACCCGATCCCGATCGTGGTTCCCTGCCACCGGGTCATTCGCGCCGGCGGCGAGATCGGCAACTACGGCGGCGGCCCCGAGATGAAGCGCTTTCTGCTTCGGCTGGAGGGCGCCGTGTAAGCTGCGGCCGTGGTCGCAGTCATCATCATCGTCGCCGTCGTTGTCCTCGTCGTCCTGATCGTCATCGGGATCAACAACTCGATAATCGGGGCGCGCAACCGCGTCGACGAGGCCTGGTCCGGGATCGACGTTCAGCTGAAGCGCCGCCACGACCTGGTGCCCAACCTGGTCGAGACCGTGAAGGGCTACGCGACCCACGAGCGCGAGACCTTTCAGAAGGTGACCGAGGCGCGGGCGGAGGCGATGAAGGCGCAGGGTCCGGCCCAGGCGAGCGCGGCCGAGGGCCGGCTGAGCGCCATGCTCGGGGACCTGCGCGCGATCGCCGAGGCCTATCCCGAGCTCCGCGCGACGGAGAACTTCCAGCAGCTCTCGCGCGAGCTGACCGAGCTCGAGGACGAGATCCAGGCCGCGCGCCGGATCTACAACTCGAACGTTCAGAGCTACAACACCAAGATCCAGGTGTTCCCGAACTCGGTCGTCGCCTCGACGCGGAACTTCGAGGAGAGGGAGTTCTTCGAGATCACCGACGCCGCCGACCGCGAGCCGGCCCAGGTCAGCTTCAGCTAGGGCCCGTCGGCTCCCGGCTACCGATTTAACACGGCGTCTTGATCGCCGCCCGCGACCTGACGACCGCGAAGGCCGTGCCGGGGACGGTCTTGAGGCGGTTCAGGTCGCCGTCCTTCCAGCGCTTCGAGCTGGCGCCGGTGATGAACCAGTTGGCGCCATCGCCGCCGTTATCGGCGTTGATGATCCCGTAGCGGTAGAGGGCCTTGAAGATGACCCGCGACTGGCTCCCGCGGGGAAACCGGTGCAGGTTGGCTCGGAAGTAGCCCTGGCGGAGCCGCAGGCGCAGACCCATCGGCGGCAGGTCGGCGTCACATTGGCCCGAGGCGTAGTGGGTGGCGGGATGGATGTATGCGCGACGCGTCTCGGCGAAGGTGACCCGGATGGCGTGGCGGACGTGGCCGCGGTGGACCTCGCCGTAGCGCACCAGCCCCGGAAGGATGGGCAGGCCCGCCGCGTCTGCCGAGGTCCAGCCGTCCTCGCGCAGCCTGGTCGAGCGTAGGTCGAAGCGGGCGGTCGAGCCCGCCTTCCAGCGATGCCCGCGGCCGCCGACGTAGTGCGCGGCGAACATCTCGAACAGGTCGCAGCGGTGGCGCTGGAGGACGAGGACGTGGCGGTCGGAGCCGTTCTCGATCGGCCCCCTGGGTGGGATCGGAGCCCGCCCGAAGTCGCTCTCATCCGGATAGCTGGTGACCTTCACCCGCACCCTGCGCTGATCCCGGCCGACGGTGGTGTAGGGGATCCCGTAGGCGCCGTTGCCGCCGAAGTCGGGATGCACGACCTGGTTGCCGCCCAGGCCGGTGATCCGATCGATGTATCCGTTCGAGCTCGGATCGATCGGAGCCCTGGAGACGTCCTGGTTCCAGGCCGTCTGGTTCCCCGCCGAGCGGGCGGTGGCGGGCCCCTTGAAGGCGGGAAAGACCCGGCAGCCGCCGACCTTCGGTGGCTTCGCGGCCTGCGCCGGCGCCGTTCCAAGCCCCAGCCCGACGAGCGCGACGCTCGCCGCCCCGATCCACCGGCGCCGCTTCTGCCGACGAGCCCTCACGCTCCGATTATCGGCTTGCAGGCGACGAAACCGCAGTCGACCACGCATTGCGTATCCGCTTCCGTCAGGTCCCACCGCGAGGGATTGGCGCTTTTGTTGCTCATGTGGCAACAAAAGCGCCAGGGGCGCTGCTCGCGATGCTCGCCTCGACGCTGCTGCTCCACCGCTTCTTCGGGCGGATCGAGTGGCTCTAACCTAACTGCGTGCAACTCCCGGTCGCCCACGTGGAGGGGGCGTTCGAGCCGCTACAGGTCGTGCCCGTGCTGGCGGTGGCGGCGCTGTATGCGGTCCGCGCCCGCTCGCTGGCGCTGGGTGGCCGGCCGGTGCCGGGGTGGCGCCAGGTCAGCTTCGCCTCGGGGATGCTGCTGATCCTCATTGCCCTGGTCTCGCCGCTCGCGGCGCTCGACTACGAGCTGGTCTGGGTCCACATGGCCCAGCACCTCCTGCTCGCCGACCTCGGCGCGCTCCTGATCGTGCTCGGGCTCACCGGGCCGCTGCTGCAACCGCTGCTCGCCGCCCGAGGCCTCGGCTGGCTACGCGCGCTGAGCCAGCCAGCCGTCGCGCTGCCCCTCTGGCTCGCCGACCTCTATCTGTGGCACGTTCCCGGCCTCTACCAGGCGGCGATCTCGAGCCAGGCGGTGCACAGCGTCGAGCACGCCTGCTTCGTCGGCTTCGGGATCGCAATGTGGATGGCCCTGCTGGGTCCGCTGCCGAAGCCCGACTGGTTCGGGAACGGCGCCCGTTTGGTCTACGTGATCGTGGTCCGACTCGGTGGCGCCGCGCTCGCCAACGTGTTGCTTTGGGCGGGGTCGCCGCTTTATCCCGACTACGCGGCCGGCGAGGCGGCCCACGGGATCACGCCGCTGGCAGACCAGGGCGCGGCCGGCGTCGTGATGATGGTCGAGCAGGGTCTTGTGACCATGGGCCTGTTCGCCTGGCTCTTCTTCCGCGCCGCGCAGCAGAGCGATGAGCGCCAGGCGCTCCTCGACCTGGCCGCGGAGCGCGGCGTGCCGCTCGACGAGTCCCGCGCGGCACGGGCGGTGGCGGCCGGCCAGGGCGAGCGGCTCCGAGAGCGGATCGCCGGTGGGGCGATCGGCACTGAGCACTAGTGGTCACGTCCGCAAATACGGACGCGACCACGAGTAGGGTGCGGAGCTTGGCCGCTCGGGATCGCTTCCTCGCCTGGCTTGTCACGGGACCGGTCAGTCGCTTCGTTGCCTTCTTCCTCGACTTCGGCGTCGCCGTGGCCCACGGGGCGACCAATAGGCTCAGGTGGCGATGAGGACCTCCGTTACCGAGCTGGGCGACTCGCGCGTTCGCGTCGAGGTGGGGATCGAGGCCGACGCCGTCGAGGATCGGCTCGAGCGTGCCGCGCACGAGCTCGCTCGCGACATGCGCATGCCGGGCTTCCGCAAGGGCAAGGTCCCGGCACAGCTCGTGATCCAGCGCGTCGGCCGCGATGCCGTCCTCGAGCAGGCGCTCCGCGACTCGCTCCCAGAGTGGTACGAGCGGGCGCTGCTGGACACCGGCATCACCCCCGTCGGTGACCCCGAGTTGAATGTTGCCTCGCTTCCGGGCGCGGGCGAGGAGCTCTCCTTCTCGATCGAGGTGGCGGTGCGGCCGGGGGCGAAGCTCGGCGAGTACAAGGGACTGGAGGTGGGTAGGGCCGAGGCGGAGATCCCCGCCGAGGCAGTGCAGGCTGAGCTCGATCGGCTGCGTGAAGGGTTCGCGAGCCTCGACCCCGTCGATCGCTCCGCCGCCACGGGCGACCTGGTCGTGATCGACTATTCCGGGACCGTCGACGGCGAGCCGTTCGAGGGCTCGGAGGCCACGGACCTGATGGTCGAGCTTGGAGCGGAGAGCCTGCTGCCCGAGTTCGACCGGGCCCTCTCCGGCGCGGCGGCGGGAGACCAGGTGACGGTGGAGGTCCGGTTCCCCGAAGATCATCGGCCCGAGAGCCTGGCGGGCAAGCAGGCGAGCTTCACGGTCACGGTCAAGGAGGTCCGGGAGAAGAAGCTGCCTGAGCTGGATGACGAGTTCGCCGCCGAGGCGTCGGAGTTCGAGACGCTCGATGAGCTTCGCGACGAGCTTCGCCGGCGGATCGCCGCCGCGCTCGAGAGCCGGATCGAGGCGGAGTTCCGCGAGGCCGCCGTCGACGCCGCCGCCGACGCGGCGCAGATCGAGTTGCCCAAGGAGCTGATCCACGCGCGCGCCCACGAGATGTGGGAGCGGCTCGAGCGCTCCCTGGCCTCACGGGGCGCAAGCGCTGAGGCCTTCCTTCAGATGCAGGGTAAGACGCGCGAGCAAGCGGTCACCGACCTGGAGTCCGACGCTGAGCGGGCGCTGCGTCGCGAGGCGACCCTTGCGGCGGTCGTCGAGTCCGAGGGAATCGATGTCTCGGAGGAGGAGTTGCTGGAGGCGCTCCAGCCGGGGGAGGAAACGGAGACCCCGGAGCGGCTGCTGGAGCGCCTTCGCGCCAACGGCCGCGACGCGCTGCTTCGCGAAGAACTTCGGCTGCGCAAGGCGGCCGAGGTGATCGCCGGCTCGGCGAGGCCGATCCCGCAGGAGCAAGCCGCGGCCCGCGAGAAGCTCTGGACGCCCGAGAAGGAGAAGGCGGAGGGGGGCGAAGCCGGTCTCTGGACCCCGGGCGACGATCGGTAGTCCCGCACGGGTGCCTGACGCGATTCCAAGCGGGCGGGCGTGCCCGCTTTTATAGACTGCTCGCGCGATGAGCCCCCTCGTCCCCATGGTCGTCGAGCAGACCTCGCGCGGTGAGCGCGCGTTCGACATCTACTCGCGCCTGCTCAACGAGCGGATCGTGTTCCTTGGCACGCCGGTGACCGACGAGATCGCCAATCTCGTCGTCGCCCAGCTCATCCACCTCGAGTCCGAGGACCCCGACAAGGACATCTCGATGTACATCAACTCGCCGGGCGGGTCGGTGTACGCGGGCCTCGCGATCTACGACACGGTTCAGTACATAAAGCCGGACGTCCAGACGATTTGCTGCGGCGTGGCGATGAGCATGGGGGCACTGCTGCTCGCTGGTGGCGCGAGTGGCAAGCGGATGGCGCTGCCGAACTCGAAGATCCTCATCCACCAGGTCTCGGGGGGCTTCCAGGGCCCGGCGGCCGACATCGAGATCCACGCCAGGGAGATCATCGACGTCCGCCGGCGCCTCGACGAGATCATCGCCAAGCACACCGAGCACCCGGTCGAGAAGGTCGCCAAGGACACCGAACGCGACTACTTCATGAGCGCCGAAGAGGCCAGGGAGTACAACATCGTCGACCGCGTGATCGAGCACCACTGACGGGCAAAACCCAGTCAGTCAGTCGGGGACGCGGTGGGCGGACCAGTCGCCATTGCCCGTGTCGCAGCCCGAGGCATCCAGAGACGGAAAAGCGCCGTGCACCCGCAGCGTGCCCTTGGCCTTCGTGCCGTGCTTTCTGAACCTCCCCCTCACCTTGGCGGTCACGGTGCCGTTCGAGCCCTTTCCATGGAACCTCCCGTCCTCCACCTTCATCGAGAACGTGAAGTGCCCTGACACCACGTCCCAGGGGAGAGTGCCCAGGTCGCATTCGATCGGGAAGCCCCCCCACGCGAACCCCGGATGGTTGAGCGATCCCCTCACCTTGACCGGCTTCCCATGCCTGATCTTGGCCCTGAAGTCGACGGTCCCGTCCGGGTCCACCGTGCCGTGGAAGCTACGAATACCGGCCGCGGTCGTGGCTGGAAACGCCAGCGCGACCACCCACACGGCGCAGACGAGCATGCGCTTCACGGCGCCCTCCCTTTCCCCTGGCTCGGGACTCCCTGTTGCGCAATCCTAGCCCGGCAGGCTCAGGCGGTCAAGCGATCCGCGCCTGGGTCAGGCGCCGTGCTTCGCGCGCCAGTGCGTCTTGCTCGTGTCGCAGTTGGTCGTGCCGGAGCCGAAGTCGCCCGTGACGCGCAGGGTGCCCCGGGCCTTCTGGTCGTGATCCCTGAGCCTGCCGCGGATGCGGAGACGCTTGCGGCCGTTCCCGGAGGTGAAGTCGCCGTGGAACCTGTGCTCCTGGTTCACCCTCATCGGCGGCGGGGGAGAGCCGACGTCGCCCACGGTCGAGGCCCCGTCGTCGCATTCCATCGGGACGCGCTTGAAGACGAACCTCTTGACCTTGATCGTCTCCCCGTGGCGGACCTTGGTCTCGAACCTGAGGCTTCCGCCCTCATTGACGTGGCCGTGGTAGTGGCGAATGTTGGCGACGGCAGCGGCCGCAAACGCCAGTGCGAGGATCAGGCCTACACCGATGACTATGCGCTTCACGGGTCCTCCCTTAGCTCCGGCCCGAGCCTCCCCCGAACCTCCTGGGCGCGCACCTTACAGCGCGCGATCCGAGGTGGGTGCGATCGTGCCGCTCCGCGCGGCCGGATATCACCCACCGAGCAGCGACGGCGCCGACGTCCACGTCGGAGCGGAACTCGGGCGCGAGCGATCTGCAACTCCGCCCGCGCTTGCAGGGACGGGCGTCCCCATCTAGTAACAAGCAGAGGTCGAGGCCGGGGCCGTCCGTGTCGTAACCTCATAGCGATGGGCCCGGCGTAGTCGTTGAAGGGAGAACAACGGTGGCACGCCCAACCGACTCCAACGAGCAGCTTCTCTGCAGCTTCTGCGGGAAGTCCCAGCGCCAGGTCAAGAAGCTGATCGCCGGGCCCGGCGTCTACATCTGCGACGAGTGCATCGATCTCTGCAACGAGATCATCGACGAGGAGCTCGCCACGCCGCCCAGCTTCGAGCTCGAGAGCCTGCCGAAGCCGAAGGAGATCCACGCCGTCCTCAACGAGTACGTGGTCGGCCAGGAGACCGCCAAGAGGGCACTCTCGGTCGCCGTCTACAACCACTACAAGCGCGTCCAGATGGCGCAGAACGACGACGAGGAGGTCGAGCTACAGAAGTCCAACATCCTCCTGCTCGGGCCGACCGGTTGCGGCAAGACGCTGCTCGCCCAGACCCTTGCCCGGATCCTCAACGTCCCCTTCGCGATCGCCGACGCCACCGCCCTGACCGAGGCCGGCTACGTCGGCGAGGACGTCGAGAACATCCTCCTGAAGCTGATCCAGGCCGCCGATTTCGACGTCAAGAAGGCCGAGACGGGGATCATCTACATCGACGAGGTGGACAAGATCGCCCGCAAGGCGGACAACCCCTCGATCACCCGTGATGTCTCCGGCGAAGGCGTGCAGCAGGCGCTGCTGAAGATCCTCGAGGGAACCAGCGCCTCGGTGCCGCCGCAGGGCGGGCGCAAGCACCCCCACCAGGAGTTCC
>JBBPIL010000063.1:0-10112 GCA_038040365.1 Actinomycetota bacterium | reverse complement strand
GTGGGTCTGTCGGATGGGGGCGGTCGACATCGGGCACGTCCAGGAGCGGTTCGGCACTTGCAGGTCGGTCAGCTACGCGGTCGTAGCGCGGCTGGTCGAGGCCGCTCTGATCGAGCGCGTGGCGACGCTCCCGGGCGATCCGACGCTGCTCTGCGCGACGCGCCAGGGCATCGCCTACGCCGGCCTCGGTCTGCCTCCCGCGACGGTAACGCCGGGAGCGGTAGACCACTGGCTCGCCTGCGCCGACGCCGCGCTTTGGGCCGAGCGGTGCTGGGGAGCCGAATCGCTGATGTCGGAACGCGAGCTTCGCTTCGCCGAGCTCGACGCGCCGAAACCGATAGCGAGCGCGACCGTCGGCGAGCTGCCGGATGGGCGGCCGATGCTCCACCGCCCGGACCTGGTCGTCCGCGACGATGGCCGCACGATGGCGATCGAGGTCGAGCTGACGCCGAAGGCGCCGCGGCGCCTGTTCACGATCGTTCGCTCCTGGCGCCGCGCTCGGTATGTGGATCAGATCCTCTACCTGTGTCCGCCCGGCCCCACCCAGCGAGCCGTGGAGCGGGCTGTGGCGGGCGCGCATGCTCAGGAGCGGGTGACCGTGCGCGAGCTGGGGTCGCTGCGATGAGCGAGTCCCGTGGCACCGTCCGGCTCGAGCCGGGAGAGCTTCTGACGGCCATCGAGCTTGCGCAGCTGCTGGGCCTCCAGCCGTCGACGCTCCACGACTGGGCACGGCGGGGAATCCTTCCGAGTTTCAAGCCGGGTCGGCGACGCTACTTCGTCCGTGCTGACGTGGAGGTCGCGCTCA
Source organism: Actinomycetota bacterium (assembly GCA_038040365.1). Taxonomy (GTDB): domain Bacteria; phylum Actinomycetota; class Thermoleophilia; order Solirubrobacterales; family 70-9; genus AC-56. The sequence continues at coordinate 9,307 of JBBPIL010000063.1, read as the reverse complement.
CGCGTCTCCGCGACGAGGCGCTCGACGCACACCGCTACCGCTGAGCGTGCGCCTGATCGGCAGCGATCCCTGCACCCTCAGCGAATGCCGCGGTGAGCCGCGCTGCGTCGTCGGTGCGGGGTCTTGCGTGCAGGTAGCGCTCGGTCGTCCTGAGGCTGGCGTGGCCCATCATCGCCTGCACTGCCACGGGGTCGAATGCGCGCACCGCCAGCGACCCGAACGTGTGGCGGAGGTCGTGGAAGCGCCGCGTTCGCACCCCTGCGGATTCTTGGGCGCGAGCGAAGCGCTTCCGAAGGGCCGAGCCATCCAGCGGACCGCCGTCTGCTTTGCAGAAGACCAGGTCCGCCCGCCCCGTGAAGCGCTCGCGGCGCGAGAGAGCCTCCAGTGCTCTGGCTGCCTGATCGGCGAGAGGCACGGTGCGAAAACGCCCACTCTTTGTGGTCGGGGCGATCGTTCGGCCGGAAACGGCGCGCTCGACTGTGAGGCGCGCCTCCACGAAGCTCACGTCCTGCCATCGCAGAGCAAGCAGCTCGCCGCGACGCAAGCCCGTGTGCGCCGCGACGGTAAAGAGCGCGGCGTCCTGCGAGTTGATCCGCTCCCACTCCGCGATCGTCTGCTGGCCGGAACCCTTGCGCGGGGGTCCGCGGTGCGCGCCCTCGCCGGCTGCGCGGGCGACAGCTGCGATCTCCTCGTGCGTGAATGTGTCAATCGGCTGCGGTCCGGTCTCTCGACGCTTTTGCGTTCCTGCAACCGGATTGGAGCGCAGGCCGAACGTGTCACCCCTGCCCGCGTACGCGAAGATCGCGTGCAGCACCTGGCGGTGCTTGTTCACCGTACGAGCGCTGACTCCCTCGGTGTCGAGCACCGACAGGAAGCGCGCTACATCCGACGTCGAGATCGCTGCGAGCTTGCGCTCACCGAAGGCGAGCATGATCCGCGAAGCCGTCGTGCCCGAACCCCGTTTCATGGGACGTCGGGGACTCAGCATCAGCCGGTAGTCGGCGAGGGTCGAGTCCTTGGCGCGCAGCTCGTGCTCCAGGTGGTAGAGCCAGGCATCCGCGGCGCCGTCGAACGTCGCCTTGCGGTCCAGCGGGTCGGCCGAGACCTCCTTCTCGTGCTCGGCGATCTCGCCGGCGAGCGCGACGTGGGCGCGGCGTTCATCGAGGAACCCCTCCCTCACTCGCCCTTTGCGCCTGCGCCAACCTCCGCCGGAGTCCGCTTCGAGCCAGGCCGGGCCGAGGCGCCGCTTCACCTGGCGGCCGGTGGAGTCGCGCCACTTGCCCTCGAAGAACGGTTGGCCCTTGTGCGCGCGGACGACGAGAGCCCCGGTCGAGATGTCCCGCTCTGCCATCGCCAGCTTCCAGTCGTGTCTCCAGAAGCATATCGGTCGTGGGTACCACCGTGGGTACCAAACTATCCCACTCTCGACCCTCACACGCACCGCTTATCTAAGGGCGTTACGGCTTGATCAAGCCAAAGTAGGTTCTGACCCACGGCCTGTCACGCCGGAGGCCGCGGGTTCGAGTCCCGTCGCTCCCGTTCACGGTTCCCCCTGCAAACCGCCGCCTTCCAGCGGCGCCGTGCGCGTAGCTCAATCGGGCCCCGTCGCCACTACGTCGCCAGAACGTCCGCCCTTGCGTCGAGCCGGGCGCGGATCGCCTGCTCGGAATCGCCGGCAAGCCCTGGGCGAGCCTTAGGAGCGCGCTAGGTGCAGGTCTGCGACTTGTTCACCGTCTGCGTGCCGGCGAGATTCGCGTAGGTGAACGTTGTCTGCAGGTTCCACTGCCGGTTGCCTGCGGGTGGATCGACGCACTTGGCGCGGACGTAGTTGCCCCTCCTGACGCGGGCGTTGAGACCGACCAGCCGTATCGGCCCGTTGGAGACGTTGTTGAGGTTGATCTCACAGCCCCGCCGGGGATCCGGTGCCGAGCAGTTATCGGGATCCGTGTAGTCGCCACCGATGGCCGGGTTCGCCTTGAGGTCGCCCTGCACCAGAAAGCTTTGGTCACCGTCGGTGTTGGTCTGCGGGATTGCGCAGTCGATGGTGCCGGCGGCCCCTTCCACCCTCATCCGGATGAACAGCAGGACCTCGGACGTAGAACCCAAGCCGTTGAACACCAGCACGCAGGCGGACACGGCCTCGCTGGCGAGGTTGAACGTCGCCGTCCCGTTGCTGGAGTTCGCGGTCGCGGGCCACAACCAGGCGTTCTTGGAGGCCCCGGCGGCGGGCCCGCACTCCTGCAACGCCTGCTGCATGGTGATGTTGCCCGAGATGTCCGCCGGGTTGCACTTCGGGAAGGAGCTCGGGTTGAACTGGAAGTCGTCGTCGAGGTCGAGCCGTATCCGCGTCGTCACGGTGGCGCCCGTGTAGTTCGTGTTCGTGGCGAAGGAGAGTCGGCCCGAGGTGAGCACGCCGTGCGGGTCGCTCGGCGCGAACGAGAAGAGCCACACGGTCGAAGATGCCGCCGCCAGCGCGATGCCCGTCACGGCCAAGGCCCCGGCGGTCGCCAGGGCGAGAACGACGGCGGGCCGTCTCCGGATGGGCGTACATCGCTTCGTGTAAGTCCGGTGAGGGCGAGGTCCTCGACGCATCGGAGGCAAGTCTCTCACTCCGGGCAGGCCGGGTCAACCCCGAACCCAGAGAAGCAAGTAGCCGCCAAGGCGGGCGTTCTCCTGCGACATCGCCCGCGCAGCATCGCGCGTGGGTACCAAACAAGGAGCGGATCCACGCGTCTAGCTCGGCGTCGGCCGCCGGAACAGAGTTGCGAACAGCAGCTAACTCTGCGTGACAGCGGATCCGATCAGCGCGAGCTGTCCGGGGTGAAGCGTCTTCGACGTTTGCGCCGGCGCTTGGGACCGGCGACGCTCAAGGGCGTCGGCGTAGGCGCCGTGATAGCTGCCGTTCACCTTCACGCCCCCAATGCCATAGCCCTCTCGCATCGCTTGGCGCAGCGTCGTCTTGAATTCGCGCCCGTGCCAGCGACGCGTGCCGGGAGAGGCACCGACGAAGAGGTGGACCAGCTCGTGGAGGAGTGTCTCCTCGGCGTCGCCCCGTCGCTGTCCGGGGAAAGCTGTCACCGAGATCCGCCACTCGTCCGGGATCGCGAATCCGAGCCGGGTTCGGGGCCGGCTCGATGCCCGGCGAATGTTCAGGGTGGGAGGGCGTCGCTCGAGCGGCCCGCCCCCTCCTCCGAAGACGGGAAGTGAGGCCAGTCGGTCCATCTCGGTACCCAGGTCCACGCCGGCGACCCGGTAGTAGCTGGCCGGCCGCCGCTTGCTCGCTCCCCGGTTTCTGCCCACGCGTCCCATTGCGCCGAGCATGTTCCAGGTGGCGCCGGACTGTCTATGCCTCTGGTCACCAAGCGGATGGCGCCGTGGGATTAGCTGTCCGACTCGATCAGCTCGATGCGGTAGTCGTCGGGATCGCGAACGAAGCAGAGGCGCGAGCCACCCTCGCGGACCGAGTAAGGAGGGCGCTCGGGCTCGATGCCCACCCCCGCGAGACGCTCTAGCGTGGCGTCCATGTCTTCCACCGTGATCGCGATGTGCCCGTAGCCAGTGCCGACCTCGTACGGTTCGGAGCGACCGACGTTATACGTCAGCTCGAGCCGCGGCCCGTCGTCCGGCAGCCCCATGAAGACGTTGATCGCCTCATCGCGAATCGGGATCCGACCAATCTCCTCAAGGCCGAGCTTCTCGTAGAAGCCGATCGAGCGATCGAGATCGAGGACTCGATAGCAGGTGTGGATCAGTTTTGGCACGGCCCGGACGATAACTGGGCTCGGGCGGCACTCGCCTATGTCGGGCTAGAAGAAGCGGCCCCGCCTGAACCAGATGAGCAGCGCCACGCCGGCGAACACCAGGCCTCCGACTCCGAAGATCGCGAAAGCAGCGAACGACTGGACGTGATCGGTCATCCACTTGAAGTTCTGCCCGAAGATACCCGTGACGAAGGCCAATGGCAGGAAGATCGTCGCGACGATCGTGAGCTGCTTGGTGATCGAATTCAGGCGGTTCGAGACCATCGAAAGGTGGGCATCCCGCGAGCTGGCTAGCAGGTCGCGGTAACTGTCGATCAGGTCGGATATGCGGAGCATGTGGTCGTAGACATCGCGGAAGTAGTTCCGCGTGTCGTGCTCTAGGCCGGGAAGCTCCAGGATGTCGTCTGTTCCGCGAGCCAGCAGGTCGCGCTGCGGAGAGACAACTCGACGCATCCCAACCAAGTGGCGCCGGAGGTCGAAGATCCGGTGTAGATGCTCGTCGGTCGGCTCCTCGAGGATCTCAGCCTCCAACTCGTCGATCTGGTCCCCGATTCCTTCCAGAGCCGGAAAGAAACTGTCCGTTAGGGCATCAAGCACCCGATAGATGACGAACTGCTCGCTACGGTCCGCCAGTTGAGGCAGACGTTGCTGCAGCGCGCCCAGCTCCGCGCACGGCCGCTGGTGAAGGGTGACGATGAAGCCGCCGCTCAGGAAGGCGTGAACCTCCACCAGCATCTCGTCGTCCTCGCCGCCCTCGGCGCGGGCGCCGTAGTAGACCAGGAACATGTGGTTCTCATAGCCATCAAGCTTGGGACGCTGACTGAAGTGGATGGTGTCCTCGAGGGCGAGCGGATGAAAGTGAAAAAGCTCCCCGAGGAGCTCGATCGACTCCGAACTCGGTGCCTCAAGGTCGAGCCAGAAGAACTCATCGCGCGCCAGCAGCTCGCTGATCGTGCTTCGGTTGAGTGTGTCCAGGACGCGCATCGGGGCGGAGGCTAGTGCCGCCAGGTCACCGGGCTCTGAGATAGCCGCTGCGCCGAAACCAGGCGTAGAGCGCTGCGCAGGCGATCAGGAGGCTGCCCAGGCCGTAGATGGCGAATGTGAGGAACGAGCCGGTGTGCCCGACGAGCCAGCCGAAGTTCATACCGAAGAAGCCGACGACGAACGAGAGTGGGAGGAAGATCGTCGCGATGAGTGTGAGCTGCTTGGTGGTCTCGTTCTGGCGCACGCTGATCTCGTTCTGGCGCACGCTCAGCACCGCCAGGTTGGCCTGGAGGATGCTGGTCAGCAACTCCCGATGGGAGTTGACCTCGTCGTGGACCAGCTTGGCGTGGTCGTTGACGTCGCGAAAGTAATTCTGGATATCGGCCGTCACCCGCGGGTCGGCCCCGCGCTCGATGGCCGCCAGGGGCCCCAGCAGCGGGTGGACCGCTCGGTAGAACTCGATCACCTCGCGCTTGAGGAGGTAGATGCGCTCCGTCTGGTCGCGCTCGCCCTCGAAGACGCGCACCTCTGCGTCCTCGATGTCCGCCGTCAGTCCCTCGACCACCGGCTCGTAGTCGTCGACGACCTTGTCCAGCACTGCCCAAACCACGGAGACGGGCCCCGCCTCGACGAGCTCCGGGCGGGCCTCAAGCCGCTGACGCGCCGGACCCAGTGCGCTCCCCTCGCCGTGGCGCACCGTGATCGCGTATCCCGGCCCAGCGAAGATGTGAATCTCGCCGAAGTCGACCTGCTCCCGCTCGTCGTCGTAGCGGGCGCTTCGCAGCACAACGAAGTAGTGGTTCTCGTAGTCCTCGATCTTGGCCCGCTGGTGAAGCGATGCCGCGTCCTCGATCGCCAGCTCGTGCACTGGGAAGGAGGTTGCGATCTCTCGCATCTCCTGCTCGGTCGGGTCGCGGATACCGAGCCAGACAAAGCCATCCCCCTCGGCGGCGCAAGCGGCCGCCTCGGGAACGGCCAGCGGGGCCTCGCGCTGGCGGGCCCCCGCCCTGTAGTGCGCGCAGTCGACGATCATCGTACGAACCCTTCGGCAAGTGGGCTTTCGGGCCAGGGCGGCAGCTTCCTGCCGAACTCTCAAGAGGTTCAGCGGATACCGCCTGCCAGCGATGAGTTCGGAGGCTCCGCGCCGTCTAAGGAGCATGGCCAATGACCGAGAACGCCTGAGCCGGAACCGGCAGGCACTGTGATTTTGGTCCGGAACCGGCAGGCACGTGATGTCTATCTTGAGTCTGTAACCGAGTCGTCAGCCGCAAAAGGGACTTCCGAATGACGCGTTTTCTAGCCCGCCTCGCCGACATCACCTATCGCCGCCGCGGCCGCGTCGTGCTCGCCTGGATCGCGGCGATGATCGTGATCATCGGGGTGGGCTCCTCGCTGGCCGGGGAATACGAGGCCGACTACCACACGCCGGGCTCGGAGTCGAAGGCGGCGAGCGAGCTCACCCAGGAGCGGTTCGAGGGCTACTCCGGCCAGGAGGTCAACGTCGTCTGGAAGGACGACGCCGGCGCCACCAGTCCCGCCGCCCGGGAGCGCATCGACGCCTTCTTCGCCGAGGCCGAGCAGGTCGACCACGTCACCGAGCACGGTCCGATCCGGGTCTCGGACGACGGCACGATCGGATCGACCATTCTCCCGTTGACGGTCAACGGCTGGGAGGTGCCCAAGGAGGACGGCGAGAAGCTGATCGCCGCCGCCGAGGAGAACAGCGGCGACGGGCTGGAGATCAAGCTCGGCGGGGATCCGATCTATCAGGCGCAGGAGGCCGGCAGCCCGGAGGGGGTGGGGCTCCTCGGCGGCGCGATCGTGTTGCTGATCGCCTTCGGCTCGGTGGTGGCCGCCGGCCTGCCGCTGGCGATCGCCCTCGTTGGCCTCGGCATCTCCTCCGCGGGCCTGATCGCCCTGCTCGCCAACGTCATCGATGTTCCCGACTGGACCACCGCGGTGTCGGGGCTGATCGGGATCGGGGTCGGCATCGACTACTCGCTGCTCGTCCTGACCCGGTTCCGTGCGGCGATGAACGAGGGCAAGGACCGCCACGACGCCGTCGTCGAGGCCGTCACCACTGCCGGGCGCAGCGTGATCATCGCCGGCGCCACCGTGGTGATCGCCGTCCTCGGCCTCGCCCTGACCGGCCTGCCCTACATGTACGGGGTCGCCCTCTCGGCCTCCTTCGCAGTCCTGGTCGTGATGCTCGCCGCGGTCACCCTGCTGCCGGCGCTCCTCTCCTACCTGGGGCCAAGAGTCGACCGCCTGCGGATCCCCTTCCTCGGCCGGACGCTGAAGGCGGAGGGAGACGGCGAGTCGCCGGCCGCACGCTGGAGCCACGCCGTCCAGCGGCGGCCCTGGACCGCCGCGATCGCCGCCACGGCGGTGCTGCTCGCGCTCGCCGCACCCGCCCTCGGCATGCGCCTCGGCTTCCCCGACGCCGGCAATGACCCGCCGGACACCATGACCCGCCAGTCCTACGACCTGAACACCGAGGGATTCGGGCCCGGCACGAACGGGCCGCTGGTGATCGCCGCCGCGCTGCCCCCCGATGATCCGGGCGCGGAGGCTGCGATCGGCTCCTTTGCGGTTCGGCTTCGCAGCGACCCCGGGGTCGCCTTCGTCCCGCCACCGGTGATAAATCCGGAGGGCGACGCGGCGATCGTCAACGTGATCCCGACGGGCTCCCCCCAGGACGCCGAGACCGAGGATCTGGTCAACCACCTGCGTGATGACGTCGTGCCCGAGGAGCTCGGTGGCACCGGAATCACCGCCGAGGTCGGAGGCGTGACCGCGGCGCTCGAGGACCAGAGCGATTACATCACGGGCCGCATGCCGGTGTTCATAGCCGCGGTCGTCGGTCTCTCCTTCCTGCTCCTGCTGGTCGCCTTCCACTCACCCCTGATCTCGCTCAAGGCCGGGGTGATGAATCTGCTCTCGGTCGGCGCCGCCTACGGCGTGATGACCCTGGTGGCGAAGGGCGGCCCGGTCGCCGAGCTGATCGGAATCGACCACGAGGTGCCGATAGCGCCGTTCATGCCGGTGATGATGTTCGCGATCCTCTTCGGGCTGTCGATGGACTACGAGGTCTTCCTGATCTCGCGGATCCGGGAGGAGTACCTGAAGGATGGAGACACGTCGCGGGCGGTCGCCGACGGCCTGGCGAAGACCGCGCGCGTGATCACCGCGGCGGCGGCGATCATGGTCGTCGTCTTCCTCGCCTTCGTGACGGCGCCGGACACCTTCCTGAAGCTGTTCGGGATCGGACTCGCCACGGCGGTCTTCCTCGACGCCACCGTGGTCAGGATGGTGCTCGTTCCCGCTGTGATGCAGCTGCTCGGCAGCCGCAACTGGTGGATCCCGGACTGGCTGGAGCGGGTCCTGCCGCGACTGGACGTCGAGCGTGTCGCGCTCGGTGCCGCGGAGGGACGGCCCTAGCGCGGGCTACGGGCCGGCCGTGGCCTTGGTCTCCTTGCCGGCGTCGACCTCGGGGAGCTCGACGCCCGCGACCTCGTAGGCCTCCGGTTGGTCCAGCGTCTCGCGCTCCAGCAGCGCGCGGGCCAGCGCCTCGAGGCGCTCCCGCTCACGCTTCAGGAGCTCGATCACGTCGTGCTCGGCTCCATCGACGATTCGCCGGACCTCCTCGTCGACGAGCTGCTGGGTCGCCGTCGAAGCGGGTAGTGCGCCGGGCAGCAGCGCCCCGTCCTGGCGCCCGTCTGTGACGGCGACCGCGCCGATCGCGTCGCTCATCCCCCAGCGGCCGACCATTCCGCGGGCGACCTGCGTGAGGTTCTGGATGTCCGACTCCGCGCCCGTGGTCAGGTCGTCGTAGACGACCTTCTCTGCCGCGCGTCCTCCGAGCGCGACCTTGATCTGCGCGATCAGCTCGTCGCGAGCGTAGTTGAAGCGGTCGCTCTCCGGGGTGGAGAGCGTGACGCCCAGCGCCTGGCCGCGCGGGATGATCGAGATCTTGCGCACCGGGTCGGCGCCGGGGGTGAGCATGCCCACCAGCGCGTGGCCGGACTCGTGGTAGGCGGTGCGTTTGCGATCTGCGTCGGTCATCACCACCTGGCGCTCGGCGCCGAGGATGATCTTCTCGATCGCGTCGGTGAAGTCCCGCTGCTCCACGGCGGCGTGATCGCGGCGGGCGGCGAAGAGCGCCGCCTCGTTGACGAGCAGCGCGATGTCGGCGCCGGTCGCGCCCGGCGTTGAGGCCGCGATGCGGTCGAGGTCCACTTCGGGCGCGAGTGGCACCGAGCGGGTGTGGATCCTCAGGATCTCGACGCGCCCCTTGCGGTCGGGCGGCTGGACCGCGATGCGCCGATCGAAGCGCCCCGGGCGCAGCAGCGCCGGGTCGAGGATCTCAGGCCGGTTCGTGGCGCCCAGGACGATCACGTTCGTGCCGGCCTCGAAGCCGTCCATCTCGGTCAGGATCTGGTTGAGCGTCTGCTCGCGCTCATCGTGGCCGCCGCTGATCCCGCCCACGTTGCCGGAGCGCGAGCGGCCGATCGCGTCCAGCTCGTCGATGAAGACGATCGCCGGCGCCGCCTCCTTGGCCT
>JBBPIL010000062.1:0-10552 GCA_038040365.1 Actinomycetota bacterium | reverse complement strand
GAGCTCGACGAGGCGCAGATGGCGACGTGGGTGAAGCAGGCGGCCGCGTTGCCCGATCTTCGCCAATGGGCGGCTGTGGGCCTACGTCGACCAGGGGGAGGAGGCGCAGCGGCGCGGGTGGCTCGGTTGGCCCGAGAGCATGGAGACGTACTACGCCGAGCAGCGCGCCTCGCTGCGCCCGGGCACCTACAACCGGCTGCACCTCAACCAGTGGCAGTCGGGCCAGGAGGCGTTCGTCACCGCCGAGCAGTGGGATGCATGCGTGCACCCGGCGGCGCGACCGGCGTGGGATCGCCGAGAGTTGTCGGGACCGGTTTTCGCCGGCGTGGACGCAGCGACGAAGGCCGACTGCGCGGCGGTCGTCGCGGTGATGCGCGAGGAGGGCCGACTGCGGCTCGTTGCACACAAGATCTGGACCCCGCGGAAGGGCGCCCCGCTCGACCTGGAGCTGACGATCGAGGCATATCTGCGCGACCTCGCCGGCCGGCTCGGGATTGCCGCCGCATACTTCGATCCGTACCAGCTTCAGCGCTCGGCGGTCACGCTACGAAATCGCGGAGTGCGGATGGTCGAGTACCCGCAGACGACGGATCGCCTCACCGCCAGCACGAGCGCTCTTTACGACGCGATCAAAGCACGGCGCCTGGCGGTCTACGGCGGAGCCGATGACCTGCGCTCCCATGTGTTGAACGCCGCCGCCGTGGAATCGGCACGCGGCTGGCGGCTCGCGAAGGAAAAGGCGGCCCGCAAGATCGACGGCGCCGTCGCGCTCAGCTTCGCGGTGCTGGCCGCGATGCGCCAAGCCAGCGGCGAGGTCAGAACGGAGCGTTGGATGCCCACCGATACGCCGCAGATGATCCAGCGCGGCGGCCTCCATCTGGCGGGGGCTCGCTACCAGGACCGCCAGCCCGGCGGTGGACTGGCCCCGCCTCCGGGCTGGGAGGCAGTCGATCCTGACGAGCTGGTCGCCAGGCGGGCTGCCGAGCAGCACCGCCGCGCTCGTGAACGCGAGCAGCGCGATCGCGCCAGGGAGCTTCGCGAGGGCCCGCCGGCGCCCGCAACTTTGCCACCCCCAATCCGAACCGACCGGAAGGAGTAGGTCCATGTCGATCAGAGATCAGGAACGTCAGGCCAGCGAGGCTGAGAGCCGCGCCGAGGCCGAGCGCGAGCGCCGCCGCGAGGACGCGCGCGAGGAGCGGGCGAAGGCGATCGCCAAGGCCGAGGCGAAGCAGGCCGAGGCGCAGCGCGAAGCCGACGATGCCTACCGTCGCCGCAACCTCGCCGAAGGCGAGCTGCGCAACCTCCACGCGGAGCACGGCCACCTGCGAGCCGACGCCCTCGCCGGCGTGGACCGCCTGAGGGAGGCGGCATGGGAGCTGGCCTGCGGCGAGCCGGCCGTGCTGGCGCGCGAGCTGGCCCTCGCGACGTCGACCGGGAGTCCACGCGCGATCGAGCGGCTTCTGCGCGTCGTCGGCCTGATCCTCGCCTCCGGGCGAAGCGACGTGCACGAGGCCCTGCGCGAGCTGATCACCCTCGCGCCTGCCGGGCCAGGCGGCGTCTCCGACCTCACGAGGGCGGAGTTCGAGGTGGAGCGCGACCGGCTCCGCAAGGCGCGCGGCGAGGCGGAGCGCGACCGACAGCGTGCGGTGGAGCGCAAATCCCACGCGTCGCGGGCGCTCACGGCGGCGCACTACGGGGAGGCCGCCTGATGGGAGAGCCGAAGCTGACCACGGCCGAGCTGGAGGCCGCCACCCGCGCCGGCATACGGCCGGCGCGGTGGCGCGCGCTGAAGAAGGTTCGGAACATTCGCGACTGGGAGGCGCTTCAGCGGCGCAACGCGAAGCGCGACCGGGGCGACGCCGCATGAGTCGGCGGACCGACCCCCGGTCGACGAGTCCTCGATCGAGCAACTTGGCGCGCGAGGCCGGCCATCGGCGCGCCGAGGCGAGCGCCCCCGGGGTCCATCCCCCGGGGGCGCATCGCAGCCTGGTCACACCGCTAAGGAGCCTGAGATGACTGGGCGCCGCCACAGCAAGCGCAAACGCCCGCGCAAGACTCGGAGCCGCAGGGTCGTTCTCCATTCGCCCGAACCACCGGCAAGGGCGAACTCTCGCTGGATGCAGATGGCTGAGCGACGCGGTGCGCTAGGTCAATTTAAGACGCATCCGGTGGTTCGCCTCACCGATGCCGGTCCCGACTGGGGAGTGATGCCTGGGCCGAACGATCAAGTGGGCTACGCGATGGACCCCTTTCGAGAGGACGACTGTTTCCAGGCTGCGATCGCCACGGCGACGCAGGTACCGATCGAGCAGGTACCGGACTTGGACATCGACCGGCAACTGGAGGAGGGCGTGGATCCGCTCACGATCGACGAGCTCGGCTGGCAGCGAATCGAGAGGTGGGCAGGCAAGCGCGGCCTCGAGCTTAGGTTCTGGGACGAGCTGCCCGTGCCGCGCGAGCGCTGGATTGGCGTCAGCAGACTCGACCAAGGTTTGCTGCGTCAAATCTTCCTCGCCAGCGGCGACCCCCCGACTCCCAGGCTGCACGGCGACGAATACTTGTTCTTCGATCACTGCCAAGTCATGGCCGACGACCAACTTGTGTTCGACCCGGTGTGTTCGCAATCGCCACCGCCGGGCCACACTCACAAGGCGTACAGCATCTCGGAGATGGTGTACGGGATCAGTTTCGAGAGAAAGGAGTAATCAATGGTGCAGTTTCGGGGTTTCATGGGGCGTTATCGCGCTGCCGGGGGTCCGTTGCCCGGCCGCGCTCTGTTCGTGCGGGTCGACTCAGAGGACGCTAGAAGCAGGAAAGCGGGCAACCCGGCGAAGCGCATCTCATCAGGGCCTGCCGAGCTGGCTCGCGGCGCGCGCCAAACCGATGCCGGGGGTACCGGTGAGCCGAAGTGACAGGAGTCTCGGGGAGCGAGATCCTTGGCTGGTGAGCGGGAGTGCCTCGTCTGTGGGGCGAGCCTCGGCGGGCACCGTCGCGACGCTCGCTTCTGCTCGAATCGCTGCCGGGCGCTCGTCCATCGCACTCGCCGACTCGTGAAGCGCCGGTTCGACCTGCATCGCACCTGCCCGGAGTGCGGCGATCCGTTGACGGGGAGGCGGGTCGATGCGACCTACTGCTCGACCACCTGCCGGGTGCGCGCCTGGAAGCGGCGGACGGCCGCAGTCGGAGCGGGGTGAGGGGAATGACACACGGCACCCAGCTGAAATCCGTTCCAGCCGTTCCCACGGGCGCCTCGCATGCCTCCTGTAACGACGAGGGCGACCGCCCGCCAGGCGATGGAGGAGGGGGAGCGGCCGCCGGCGCCCAACCTGGTCCACCCGAAGATGACCACCGGCATCTACCACGGCGGCCCGGACGGCTTCGAGATCGGCATGCGGCTCGTGCCGGCGACCGACACCGGCGTCGAGCCCAACTACTCCGAAGAGCGCTGCTCTGTTCGGAGTCCGGTGGGAAAACTACGGACGCAGCGGGAATGGCGCGGGCGGGTGACCTGAGCCGCATGTATAAGACCGAGCCCGATGGACGTTCAGGAACGAGACGAGCTGGCGCGGCTTGCCGGCGAGTTGGAACGCAGCGCGGGGCGTCTTCCCTTCAGCAGCATGTGGCGGGCTCGTCTCCTCAAGGAGACGCGACTCCTTCGAGCTGCGAGCTGCCTGCCCGTCTTCACGACCCCGAGCCCACCCGCCGCGACCGCGAGCGGGCTCCGGCTGATCGAAGGAGAGAGGGGCGACCCAGGGAGGCAGTAGGATGCACGGCACAAGAAATGCCCCGGCGGCGCGAACACGCCCCGGGGCCGGCATCCGGCCAAGTTACCCAGGTCCGGATGCAGGCCGAGGGTATCGCCCGCGCCGCCTCGAACAAAGAGGAGGCGAGCTGATGGCCGCAGCACTGGTCAAGACGAGGACACCTGGCATCTACAAGCGCGGAGGCCGCTACGCGGTCCTGTACCGCGACGCGGAAGGCCGGCAACGTCAAGAGAGCGCCCGGACGCTGGATGAGGCGCGGGCGCTGAAGGCGGGGCGCACCGCGGCCGTCGCAACCGGCGAGTTCCATCTCGCCAGCCGGGTGAAGCTCCGCGATTACGCGCTCGAGTGGGTCGAGCGCTATCAGGGGCGGGCGCGGCGTGGCTTCCGCGAGTCCACCCGCGACGACTACCGACGTGACCTGTGCCGCTACGTGCTGCCCTACTTCGACGGGAAGCTCCGCCGGCGGATCGAGCAGGTGACGCCGCGCGATGTCGCGGGGTTCGTGGGCTGGCTTTGCGACGAGCATGAGCAGGGGCGCCGCGTAGGCCAGGAGCGCCGCGGCGCGTTGGCCGAGAGGCGAGGCGTCGAGCCCTCCACCCTGCCGCTCGACGCGGCGCCGGTCTACCTGGCCGACGCAACCGTCCGGCGGATCCTCTCGCCGCTACGCGCCTGCATGGCCTCGGCGATCGCCGAGGGGGTAATCCGATCGAACCCGACCGCGGGCGTGGCGCTGCCGGCTCGGGATGAGCAGCGCGCGATCGAGACCGGCGACGACGCGGACGCAGAGGAAGTGAAGGCGCTCTCGACGGAAGAGCTGGCGACCTTCCTCCGCGTCTGTCCACCACGCTGGCGGACGCTCTTCCGGCTGCTCGCGGCGACCGGCCTCCGCATTTCGGAGGCGTTCGCGCTTCGCTGGCGCGACCTCGAGCTCGATGGCTCCCAGCCGCACATTCGCGTCCGCCGCGCCTACGTGCGGGGCCGGTTCGGTCCGCCCAAGAGCAAGTACGGGAAGCGTGCCATCCCGATCGACCACGGGATGGTGATCGAGCTGCGCGATCGCCGGAAGGTGACCGAGTGGCCGGACGACGACCAGCTCGTGTTCTCGGCGCTCAATGGCGAGCCGCTGCGACAGGAGAACGTCCGCCGGCGCGCGCTGAAACCGATCAAGGAGGAGGCCGGCGTGCCGTGGGCCGGGTTCCACACGTTCCGGCACACCTGCGCGACTCGCCTCTTCGCCGCCGGGCGAAACGCGGTGCAGGTGCAGCGCTGGCTCGGCCACCACTCGCCGGCGTTCACCCTCAGCGTGTACGTCCATTTGCTCGACGGCGACGTCGGTAGGCCGCTCGATTCGGGGCCCGGGGGTGCCAGCAGGGTGTCAGCGAAGGTCACGGATACAGCCCGCAACGGCGCCCCGCCCGAGCTGGTCGAAATGGCTCGATAGCGGGGAAAACGGGGAACAGCTCGCACCCCGGCGCAGCGCCCGCTCGCCATCATAATCCGCGTGTCGCAGGTTCGAGTCCTGCCTCCGGCATCCTGAAACCCCTGCATAGCGGGGGTTTCTTGGGTTTCGGGCTCGGGCTCGGAGGGCGGCCGTGCACCCGGCGTGCACCCAGATGCACCCTGAGTCCGGTCGTCGAGCAGCTTCGAGAGCCGCTCGGCGGCGTCGTGCTGGGGCACGTGGTGGATGTAGATCATCGTCGTCTGGATGTCGGCGTGGCCCATGAACGCCTTCACGTCGGTCAGCGGGAACGCCTGCACGGCGATCGTGCCGAAGGTGTGGCGGAGGTCGTGGAAGCGGATGTGCGGGAGGCCTGCGCTCTCGAGCGCCCGGTAGAAGCGCCGCCGTAGCGCCGAGTCCTCGATGTGCTCGCCGACGTCGTTGACAAACACGCGGTCCTCGTCTGACGTCCACCGCGCGCGCTTGCTCAGCTCGTCGAGGGCCCGGGCGGCTTGGTCGACCAGCGGCACCGAGCGCACCTTCCCGGACTTCGTCGGCCCGTCGGCGTCGACCGTGTAGGAGCGACGGACGAACACCACCCGCCGTATCCAGTCGATGTCGCTCCACCGGAGACCACGGAGCTCACCAAGGCGGAGGCCGGTGAAGGCAGCGACGGTGAACACGGCGGTGTCCTGCGCGGTGACGGCGTTGGCGGCCAGCAGCTCAACCTCGTGCGGCTCCAGAGCCGTGAAGTCGCCGGAACGGCGCTGAGGCTGGCGCTCGGCACGCTCGACAGGGTTGCCCGGTAGGTCGTGGACGCGCTGCGCGCGCTTGAAGATCGTGTGGAGCTGCTGGAGGCGCTTGTTGATCGTGCGAGCGCTCAGCCGTCCCTCGGCGACCATGCGCTCGCGGAACGCCTCGATCTCGGCGGTGGTGATCTGCGACAGCGGTGTCTCCTCGCCGAAGGCCGGGATCAGCCGCTTCTCGATCTCGCGCCGGTAGTCGCGGACCGTCGACGGGCGCCGCTTGCGATCGAACTCGACGTACCGCATCCACTCGCGACAGGCCTGGCCGAAGGTGACGTCGTCGCCCGGTTGCGGTTCGACCATCACTTCGCGGTTCCGGCCGGCAAGGATCTCGGCCAGCCGGAGCTCGGCCTGGGCGCGGGTGATGTAGCCCTCCGACGGCCGGCTCCGCTTCGTCCAGGCGTGGCCGAGCTTGCGCTGGAGGCGCTGACCGTCGGAAGTGCGGATCTGCGCGTAGAAGACCGCGCCCCCGGCGCGCTCCAAGACGCGTACGAATCCAGTTGGCCCGGCTGGCTTGCTCATCGTCTACAACGGGGCAGCGAGGGATGGGCGGCCGTTCCGCGTCCCGGGGCGGCTCTCCGGGGGCGTTGACGAGTCCTTCTGCCTTGCGATCCAGCGCTCGACCTCACCCTCATCGAAACGACGGTACCGGCCGCATCGAACGGAGGGAAGATCGCCCTCCCGAGCCGCCCGGTAGACCCACGACCGCGGCACCTTCAGCCTGCCCGCCACCTCGTCCGCCGTCAGCAACTCTCCACCGCTCCGCATCTCTGGCCACCTCCGCTCGTTCCCCTTACTCCTTAGTCGGAGCCAGCCCCGTTTTGTATGGCCCGCCGCTCGCCGCTCTCGACCTTCAACAACCCCAATCCTTCGCTCTCCCTCCCCCTCCATCACTGCCTCTCCGTCCGTCCACCCATGCTTCCCACCAGACCGCTTCTACCTCGCCCCCGCCGACCACCACTATCGAACAACTATTTGTGAGAGAGGGGTGGTCGGCGGGGGCGAGGGCCCGGAACGCCAGTGCTCAAGCCGTATTGGGGTGGACGGGCGGTCCACACTTTCGTCCACCCCCGTGAGGGGTCTCCCCACGGTCATGGGCATCCGGCATGGCGCCTACAGTCGGAGATTGTGACCACGATCAGCAAACAGGCGCCCACGTGCCCCGAGTGCGGCCAGCCTGCCGACCGGCACACCGAGTTGATCCCGGTCGAACGGCGCATCGTCGCCCACGAGGCCGGTGTCCTCACGATTCAGGGACTCATCAGCGAGAAGTGCTACGAGCTTCCGGAGGGTCAGGAGCTTCTCTGCCCGAACGGACACGCGTTTCGGATCCCGGACGACCTCGACGTCACTTACGTCTAGGAATGACCTACGCGGAGCAGCTCGCGCGGGCCGTCGAGTACGACGACGAGAGCGAGGGGTCTGTCGATTCGCTGATCGCCTACAAGAACGCGCTAGAGGACACGCTCGAATCGCTTGAGGACGCACTCGGCCGGAACGGGCTCGCGATCGAGGAGCTACTCAGCCAGGGCGACACCTGAGTCGCGAGGGCACGAGTTCCTGGGGGCGCCGGCGGACCCGATGCTCACTGCCCTGATGACGCCGCGTCGCTCGCCAGTATGCTCGCGGACTGTTCATCCGGGATCTCCTCATCCCCGGTCACGAAGTAGTCGAGATCCAGGCGCTTGAGTTCGTATTCGCGCGAGACGGTCACGCCAACGCCGTGCTCGATCATCAGCTGAGCAAGCTCTTTCCCATCGAGCAGAATCACTCGAGGCGACACGCCATCGGCGTATTCAACTGCTTCCTTGCTGAAGCTGGACGTTGTGATGAAGATGCCCTTGGTCGCCCGCTGCCCATGAAGTGCTCCGAAGAACTTCTGAATCTCGGGCCGACCGACGACGTTCGCCCAGCGCTTCGCTTGGATGTAGATGAGGTCCAAGCCGAGCCGATCCTCGCGAATGACGCCGTCTATACCCTCGTCGCCGCTCTGCCCCAACCGCTCCGCTGCGTCGTCGCGGCTTCCGCCGTAGCCCATGGCGTGGAGAACGTCGAGGACGAGTTGCTCGAAGAAGTCGGGGGATTGGTCGAATACGCGGTCGAGAAGCTCCGCCGCCAGCGCCGCACGCAACACGCGATACGCGCTGTCGATCCGCTCCTCTGGCGTGTCCTCGTCGCTGCTCGCGCTCGTCACTGAGTCGTGCTCGGCGCCGGTATCCGTCTTCGCCTGCCGGAACTCCTCGAACTCGTCGAACTGCGCGAGAACCTTGAGATCCACCCGGTCCGGATGCTGCTCGAGCACCTCGCGCCCTCGATCGGTGATCCCGTAAACGGCTCGCCGCGGTCGGTCGATCAGATTGGTTCTGTAGAGGTAGGTAGCCGCCCAGCCGACGCGGTTCTGGAACGTCGTGACGCGCCCACTCGGAATGCGCTCCTCCAGATCAGCCTGACTCAACGAGAAGCGCTCCGCGAGATCGCCCCGAATCGCCTTGATCGGGTGATCCTCGCCGTCCTCCAACGCCGCCAAGAGAGGCCGCATCACGGTCTGGAAATCAGGCACCGCCACGGGCGCAGACCCTACCGCCGCCGAATGGAGCAGGCAGGCAGGCGTCCCGCCCCGCCGCCCGCACCAACCATCCTGGCTAAAGCAAATCCCTGAGCCCCTCGAGCCTGCCAAGAACCTCATCGAAGGATGGGTAGACGCCCGGAAAGAGCCGCGTACATTCGGCCTCGTAGTCCGGCTCGATCCGGTCGCGCAAGTCCCTGGATGGGAACAGGGCTTCGCTCGCGGCAAAGCTCAGGCCCGGCGGTGGGCGATAGCTATTCGGGAAATGCTCAAGGCTGCGCTGCTCGTAGTCGGCCTTGATCTCCTCGTACTCACCCGTGCGAAGCATCGCCTCGACCTCCGGGCGACCGGCCAGGACGTGGAGGTCGGCGTAGTGGCGCGCGTCGCGACCCAGGGGCTCCTCCTCCTGGTTTAGCCGCTCGACCTTGGAATGGACGGTGAAGAGCTTCTCGACGAAGGTCCTGCGGAAGTGGAGAAGCGTCATCTCGAACGGATCGAGGTCGTCGGCGAGGTCGGCGTCGCCACGGCCGCGCAGGAAGTCGGCGACGAGGGATGAGATCGCGACATCTTCCGTCGGCTGCTTGCCACTCTGAACGCCCGGCTCGAGCAGGATCGCCGACCTGAGGCCCGGGAGCTCATCGAACAGGGAGTCGTAGGCGAACTGGTCCTCACGACCCGATCCGCTGAACGTCTTGCTCTCGTCGGGCAGGCGGGTGAAGGCAGGATGCCCGGCGACCGCATCCCGGAGCTCCTTCAGCACCCTGTCGAGGGGTCGGTTCCCGAGCGGGGGTTCCCAGCGATCGCGGTCGACGAACAGGTCGATGTCCTCTGAGAACCGGTCCACCAGTCGCCAGCCCTTCGACAGGCTCGTGCCGCCCTTGAAAATGGTGCGACCGGGGAGCGTGTCCGCGACGATCCGCAGGACCTCGGTGACGTAGTAGTCCTTTTCGACGAACCGCGGGTCGAGCGCATGGTGATCCGCTGCGGCGACCAGGGCGTCGCGGAACTCCTCGTGCTGATGGAGGTTCACTTCGCTTGCCACTCGCGCGCGTAGCGCAAGCTCCGCAGCCGTCCGAACTCGAAGCGCGAAAGCGGGTTCAGGCTCTTTCGCAGCCGGCCGAGCAGCTTGGGATCGGCCCCGACCTGCTCGCCCGCGGCGCCGAGCATGGCCCGAACACGTGGGGGCTCGTCGGCCGCGGCCCGGACCAGCCGAGCGAACCTCTCGCGGTCCCTGAGGAGCTTGCGCAGCCGTGCCACCGTCGCGTCGGGCGAAAGGTCGCTCGTGCTGGCCCGCTCCCGCAGGAACTCCAGAAGGGCTCCGTCCTCGGGGCTCAGACCCTCACGGCTTGCCGGCCGGCGGGTATGCACGATCGCGTCGGCGAGTGCGGTGGGCGGAGCGCCGGCTGACGTGGCGTATTCCAGGCGTCCCGGGTTCTGCGTCGTGAATCCGAGCACGTTCGCTGCGGTGAGCCCAGCCGGATGAACCGGGGCTCGCAGCGTTTGTGCGGCGACGGCGCTCGCCGTGGGGACGCTCAGTCCGAAGCGGGTGCCCCGGGCCCGGTAGTAGACGCCCTTGCGGCGCCGTTCGAGCAGCCCCTCTTCGGTCAGCCGCGACAGTGCTCTTGCGACCGCTGATGGCGATAGACCGGGAAAGTCTTCAAGGCTCCAAAGACGCTCGCCGCCGTTCTCGACCCGCGTGCGAACGCGATGGGCGACGCTGCGTGCGTGAGCACCCTTCGGGCGCCTGGGGTTGGATCGTGAGCCGGAGTTAGGCATAGGCGCAGGGTACCGCCGTAGTCAGCGGTTGTCAAGTTTTTTAGCTAGAAAACTAGACACACGGACGGTCTTACGGCGCCTGAGCGCGAAGCCATCGGCGCGGCACTCGACGCCGCGCCGAACAGCTGACACATTGCTCTCGCTCCTCGCGGAGGCTGTCGCACAAACCCCCTGCTGTCCGGCCTGTTTTGGACCATCCAGG
>JBBPIL010000061.1:0-10565 GCA_038040365.1 Actinomycetota bacterium | reverse complement strand
CTACCAGGCGGTCTGCTCGCCGTTTCGGAACCCGCTCGACGCGAAGGAGCGGCGGATGATCAGGATCTCATTCGGAAAGGCGATGGCCGCGGTGACACGCGCCCTGTCCCGCGCCGCCGGCGTTCCCGACCCCGACCTTCGCTGGCGGATCCTCGATGGCCCGTACTTCGACAACCAGGTGGGGACCTTGACGCTGGAGGGGCGCTCGGCCCGGATCAAGCTCGAAAAGACAACCCCGGGCGAGGCCGAGCAGCACTCCCTCGAGACCTCGTTCGAGCGCCGGCTCGCCTGAGCCGGGGTGCACGCCGATTAAGCTGAAGGTGCCTGGGGATTACGGGGTACTGAAAAGAGCGGCTGATGTGATTCGAACCCACGACCCTTCTGCATGGCAAGCAGACGCTCTAGCCAACTGAGCTACAGCCGCGCAGAGCGGAATTCTAGCCGCGTGGCAACAGGCCTCCTCGATCGCCACGACCGCGATACGAGAGGGCGACCGGAAAGGTGAGGGAGTTGACGGCCATTCGCGTCCGCCACGGCATCTCAGTTGCCCACCTCTTGTCCTGGCGCAAACGGATCTCGCCGTGGCGGAACCTGAGCCGATTTCCGGCGATGCCATGCCCCGGCGCGAGCCGGACGACCCCGTCGTCGATGAAATCGAGCCCCCCCTCTGCGGGCACCAGCCCGGCGTGCTCCAGCGCCCCGAGCAGCGTCTCCCGCGGCGACGCGATTAGCTGCTCATAGCGGAGGAAGTGCCGCGGGATCCCCAATGCGGAGGCGATGTCGATGCCCACGTTGATCGTCGTCCAGTGCAGGGCGGAGGCCGCCGGGCGATACCGGCGCATCTCCACGCCGGAGCTCCTCCCCAGGGCCTGGGGTCGTTCGACGGAGGTTGCCCACGAATGCGCCACGCCTCGCGGATCGCGGACCAGATGAACCATCCTCAGATCGAGCCCGGGAATCCGCCGCAGAACGAGCGCGTGAGACGGCCACTTGCTCGCATCGACGATCAGGTTCGAGCCTGACGCGGCCGCGATCCCTTCGTAGATCCGGGAGAAAGCGGCCGCGTACCGATCCACCTTCTCCTTCACCGACGGAAGAAGAGGAGCCGTGAGGAGAAGGGGCACGTGGCGATTGCGCGCCACGGAGTCGTGCACCGCCAACAGCTCGCCGGCGTCGATCCGGTGCCATCCACCGAAGGCGTGGTCGCCCACATGGCTCCAGAACTCGCATTTCGCGAACGGCACCCCGCAACCGCAACGCTCCCCGCGAACCAGTGCGCTATCCCAGAGGTCGGTGAGCTCGCCCACGGCAACCACCCCGGGCACCTGGTCCAGCATGCGCTCGAGCAACGTGCTCCCGCTCCGGCCCGCGCCGGCGATCAGAAGCACCGTGTAGGGCGTTCGCGTCGTCATGCCTCCCAGCTCTCCTCGGGCTTCGACGGGGTCGTTCCCCCTCCAGAAAGCGGCAACCTCAGCAAGGCCCTCAACGGGAACCCGAAGCGCGCGCAGCCGACAATGAAGCCGAACCCCCAGGCGAGATGCATCGTCGAGAGCACCAAGGGCAGTGCCGCGGCCTGGCGCACCCCGCTTGAATGTCGCGAGAGGGCCGTGCCGACGAGCGCCACGGCGTACACGGCGAGCCCGGCGCGCGGCGCGCGGGATCCGTACCTACGCGGAAGCGCCGCCGCGGCGAGGGCCAGAGTTAGCGTCGGGGGCAGCACATGTGACCGGCGCATGCTCTCCGGGTGTCTGAGGCAGGTCTTGGCCCGGTATTGGCCATACCGCCAGTACTGCAGGGCGAGGGACCCGAGGCTGTTCCGCGGAACATAGCCCGCAGCCATCTCAGGCACGCAGGCGATCCGCCCGCCGGACTCTCGGATGCGAGCCGCAAGCTCGGAGTCCTCGTTGACGGCCCAGCCCTCGTCCCAGCCGCCGTGACGGATCAGGGTCTCCCGGCGCAAGATCCCGGTGAACCCGGTATCCACCTCGACCTCGCGCGTCGCCCTGCGGAAGCTCGCGCCTCCGGTCCCGAGCCACGTACCCAGGGCCAGGGCGACGCAGCTCGACCAGGCGTCGACGCCGTGGGGGAATGCCGGGCCGCTTGCCCAATCGATATCGCGCCGCTCGAGGTGCTCGACGCCGCGCGCCAAGTAGTCGGGCGGATAGAGGGTATGGGCGTCCATCCGCGCCACGAACTCCCCACGGGCGTGCCGCAGGCCGATGTTGAGCGCGAAGGGAATGCCGCGATGGGGATTGTCGAGTAGACGGATGCGGCGATCCGTGCGCGCCAGCCGCTCGAGTGCACGGCGCGTGCCGTCCTCCGAGTTGCCGTCGATGACCAGGAACTCGAGTTCACCGTCGAAGCGCTGCGCGAGAAGGCCCTCCACCGTGCGCTCGATGTGGTCCTCCTCGTTGAGAGTCGGCACCAGGACGCTGACCGCCACCTGCCGGTCCCCGCCGCCTACATCAGCCTCGCTCATACCTGATCCCTTGTCGCCAGGGCGCAAAGCGACCTCATCGCCGGGCACCCAGACTAGGCAGCGGGCGGGTCAAACAGTCGTCCAGCAACGGGCTCCGTCCGGGGGCACCTTCCCCACACCCCCGATAGCAACCCTGAAGATGAAAGCCGCCCAGCAGGCACGCCCCATGGAGGAACCCCCGTCGCGAGGTGGGTTCGCAACGCCAAGGAGCTCCCGTGAGAGTCAGCCAGGCAACCGAAGGACGAATCCGGGGCGACGCCGCCGGGCCAGACATGGAGGTTCTGGCATGGCGCATAGCGGACCCCGGGTAGCAAGGCTGGCGCTGACCGCGTTCCTGCTTTTCGCCATCGGCCTCCCCTCTGGCTCGGCTGCCGCGAAGACCAAGTCCTTCCGGACCGTGCACACCACGCATCATGCGCTCATCTTTGCACCGAGCGGCGTCGAACCACAGCGCATCGGCCACGCGTACGTTCGCTACTACCGGAGGGTCCACGCAGGCGACAGACGCGTCCACACCAGACGAGCATCGGTCTCTCGCAGGCGCGTTCGAAGGGCGGTCTCCAGCGGATCCATGCTTCGCGTCCGCCGGCACAGCGACAGGAACAAGGGCACACTGAAGCTGAGGCTCACCGGCGGCTCCGGCGGCGCCGACTCCGGCGCTGCGGGCGACGGCACCGGGGCGGCGTGCACCTCCGGGACCGCCAGCCCCACGATCCACCCCGGACCGTGCTGGCGGCCCTACGCCGACTCGAGCCCCTTCAACACCCCGGTCCCGGCCAACGCGCCGATCGTCCCCGACTCGGCCGCCCTGGTCGCCAACCTGAACGGTGGCCCCGGCCAGCGCACCTTCGGCGATCCCGACCGACACCTCTCCTCGCCGAACTTCTACTTCCCCGACCCGGACGATCCCTTCGCCACCCTGCACGCCACCGGGCTCAGCAACGGGATCCAGGACACCCGCCTTAAGCTCCCGGCCGGCGCCCAGCCGTCCGGCGGCTGGGGCACCGACCACGACGCCCAGATGGCGATCGCGGACCAGCGCCAGGCGGCCACCCCGCTCTACCAGGGCGGGCCATCCGAGTACCACGGATGGCGCTGCTCCGGCCTCACCGAGGCCACCGCCACCTGTCAGAACACGGGCGCCGAGCCCCTGGACGGCGACGGGATCGCCTCCGGCGGCATGACCGCCGCCCGGTTCGCCGGGATGGCCGGACTGGTCCGACCGGAGGAGTTCATGGCCGGGCACATCGACCACGCCCTGACCGTGGTTGTCCCCTGTAAGGGCGGCGCCGCCAACCCCAATGTCTTCCCGGCCGACGGCAACAACGGCGCGGTCTGCTCCGACCCCGGCGAGGCGATCCCGCTCGGCACCCACTTCCAGCTCGACCCCGACTACGCAATCCCCGCTGGCCTGCCGGACTGGAAGGTGGGGATGTTGAGGGCGCTTCAGCGCTACGGCATGTACGCCAGCGACACCGCGTCCAGCGGGTTCAAGGCAGCGATCGAGTTCGAGGGCGAGGGCGGCTACACCTACCTCGGCCACCCGGACCCCTACCTGGCCTGGCTTAAGTCGCAGGGCATCGCCCTGCGCGGCACGCCACCCCATCAGTACGCGTGGCTCGACCTGGGGGCCGGCTGGGACCACTCACGGCTTCGCGTCGTGGAGGTCTGTGCGGCGGGGGGGACGTGCTGATCAAGGACTCGCGGCCCCGGTCCAGCCCCCGACACGCCGCGTGCCTTTCGTCGCCTACCTTTGAGCCAGCGACGTCGGTCCGCCGTCAGGCAGCGCGTCGAGAACCTCGTTGACGAGACGATCGGCGCGCGCGTTCTCCTCGCGGCGAACGTGACGGATCGACCAGTGGTCGAACTCGCCGAGCGCCTCGCGGACGCGGGCGTGAAGCTCGCGGAGCCCGGCGTCCTTGACGCGATATTCGCCGCGACCCTGGCGCACGATCAGCTCCGAGTCGCCCACCAGCTCCACCTCGCTTGCACCCAGGTCGCGGGCGCGCCCGATCCCCAGCAGGAGCGCCTGGTACTCGGCGACGTTGTTGGTCACGGAGCCGATCGCCTCCGAGCGCTCCTCGACCACGCGGCCCTCGGGGGTGGCGACGACGGCGGAGATCGCCGCCGGCCCGGGATTGCCACGCGCTCCCCCGTCAAGTCGAGCTTGTAACGGGCCGGTGCCGGCCCGGGAAAGCCGCTCGAGTCCTCCTCACCGGGATTCACGATGTCGTGGTACATCAAGACGCTGCCCTTAATGCGCGGGCGCGCCATCGCCGAGGTCAGCTGCCGCCGGGGCGCAGCGATGCAGGCCTTCCACGCCTCACGTAGTCGGGGTGGGCTGCGCGGCACTGGGAGGCGGCGTGGCGATCAGCCCCTTCGCGTACATCGTCTCGACGAACACCTGGCGCGTGTCCGCCGAGGGCTCCCAGCCGATCTCCGCCTTGAGCTTCTCGTTCGAGACCAGCCAGGGATAGCGGATGAAGTTGAGGTTGCCGGGCGGCGCCTCGACCTTCGGCGCGTGGAGCGCCCAGGCCACCGTGTAGATACGGCGCACCGCCTTCAGCGACATCTCCCGCGTCTTCAGCCCGATCATCTGAGCGGACTCCCCCCATCTCAGGGAGCCGTCGCCGGCGACGTTGAACGCGCCGCCCGCCTTGGCATCGAGCAGCCCGGCGATCGCGCTCACGACGTCGTCCTCGTGGACGAGCTGGAACTCCTCGTCGACCCCGTCCATGATCGGCATGAAGCTCGACTTCTCCCATCCTCGCGAGATGTAGTTGTCGACGTTCGGCCCGAACACGATGCAGGGCCTGACGATCGTCATCACCCGGTCCTGCTGCTCGAGCGCCCAAAGCTGGCAGAGACGGTCCGCCTCGGCCTTGTCGCGCGCGTATGAGAAGTCGGGCTGACCGTGGACCGGCCAATCCTCGGCGATCGGCCTCGGGTTGTCGGGGAAGGCGCCGTAGGCGGTCGCCGAGGAGGTGACGAGCACCTGCTGGGTGCCCGCCTCGGTCGCGGCACGCAGCACCGCCTCGGTGCCGTTGACGTCGATGTCGTACATCAGCGCCTCGTCGCGGATCGGGTTGAGCAGGAAGGCGAGGTGGACGAGCGCGTCGGGCTGCGTGCTCTCGAGCAGGTCCCGAACCGCCGCGAAGTCGCGCACGTCGCCGCGCACGAAGGTGGCCTTGGCTTGCGGCCTTGCCGGCGGGCGGACGTCGACGTTGACGATCTGCTCGACGTCCTCCCGCGCCGCGATGATCTCGGTGAGACGCGAGCCGATGTAGCCGGAACCACCAGTGATCAGGTACCGCACGGGCGCATCCTATTCATCCGCGGGGTGGTACGCAGCGATCGTTGTCCGCAGTGCAGCAGCAGGTGCCGCCGCCTTAGCCGTTCGGGAACATCGCCGCAAATGAACGAGATGTTGGGCTGCGAACCGAGCCGGAGGTACCGTGCAACTTGCGTCGAACTTTGGTGTTAGGTTAGTTGGAGTCGTCGTCGTTCAAGGCGGCAGAGACTTGAGGACCGACGGGCCAGCGGCAGGTTCGCTGGCGGCACGTCCTTCGGAAACCAAGGGCCCCTTCACCGGGGCCCTTTTCCGTGGCCGGGACCGCCGACCCGGTCAAGCGTCGGGCTCCACACGCAGGGTGAGGCCGTCAATGCCCGACACGGTCACGGTCTGACCCGCGTCGACCGGGGCGCTCGCGCGAGCGTTCCATAGCTCACCCCGCACCCGTACGAGCCCGACGGGAGAGCAGGGCTGAACCACCTCCGCCCGCATCCCGAGCAGCGTCTCCGGTCCGACCCGTAGCCGGTAGCGGCGCAGGAACCGCCTCCAGAACAGAAGCTCGACCACCTCCACGGCGACCGCGGCGCCAAGGGCGACCACTCCCCACGGCGACGGAAGCAGGAACAGACCGACGATCGCGAGAACGACCAGCATCGACCGAAGGATGACGCGAGCGCTGTCAGCACCCCAGCTCGCGAGCGATCAGCATCTGCTGCACCTCGTCGGTGCCCTCCCCGATCGTGAGGATCTTCGCATCACGGTAGAAGCGGCACACCGGGTACTCCTCGATGTACCCGTAGCCTCCGTGAATCTGGACGGCCTCCTCGGCGGCCCGCACCGCGAGCCGACCGCTGATCAGCTTTGCCTGAGCGGCCGCGAGCGCGAACAGCTCGCCGCGATCCTTCTGCACCGCGGCCCTGTAGGTGAGAAGCCGGACAGCCTCGATCTGGGAGGAGATGTCCGCGATCTTCCCCTGGATCGCCTGGTACTTGGAGATTGGCTTGCCCCAGGTCCGCCGCACCTTCGCGTATGCGATTGCCTCATCCAACGCACCCTGCGCGAGACCGACCCCCAGCGCAGCAACCCCGATCCGCCCGCCCTCGAGCGTCTGCATGAACTGCCTGAATCCCCCACCCCGCTTGCCCAGGAGGTTGGACTCGGGCACCCGGCAATCGTCGAAGCTGAGCGGACGGGTGTCGGAGGCGTTCCAACCCATCTTGCGGTAAGGCTCGCCGACCTCATAGCCGGGCGCCCCGTTGGGGACGATGATGTTGGAGATCTCGCGCCGGTCATCCGATTGATCGGTCAGCGCGGTGATCGTCACGCAACCCGTGATATCGGTGCCCGCGTTGGTGATGAACTGCTTGGAGCCGTTGATCATGAACTCGCCATCCACCAGCCGCGCGGTAGTGCGGGTATTGCCGGCGTCGGAGCCGGCCTCCGGCTCCGTGAGCCCGAACGCTGCCAGCTTTCGCCCGCTGCACAGCTCCGGTAGCCATCGCGACTTCTGCTCGTCGGTTCCCCAGAGGTGGATCGGCGAGGTGCCGAGAGAGGTATGGGCCGCGACCGTGATCGCAAGGGAGGAGTCGACCCGCCCCAGCTCCTCGATCGCCATCGTGTAGGTAAGGGTGTCGGCACCACCGCCCCCGTACTCCTCCGGGAGCGGGATCCCCATCAGGCCCAGCTCGCCCAACTTGGCAACGAGCTCATAGGGGAAGCGCTTCTCGCGGTCCAGCTCCGCGGCAACCGGCGCCACCTCCTGGCGCGCGAAGTCGCGCACCGTGTCGCGCAGCAGCCTCTGCTCGTCGCTCAGCTCGAAGTCCACCTGCGGTGGAGCTTATGGGCTGCCGGCGCTGCCCCTAGCCCGTCGGTGTCGCCAGCTTGCCCGCCAGGCGCTCGGCGTGACCGGTGGCCCCGATCTCCGTGAAGAGGCGGTGAGCCTCGCGGAGCTCTCGCTCGCGCCCCTCCTCGTCGCCGCTCCGGTGTGCCAGTTCGGCGAGCTCGACGTGGACCAGCGGCTCATACGCCTTCGACTCGGTGTCCCGCGCCACCTCCAGCGCCCGTGCGAGCGCAGCCTCGGTCTCCGCATGCGCGCCTGGGCCAGCCGAATCGAGCAGAACCCGCGCCATTGCCAGGTTCCCCTGAATCACATGGTTAGGGGTCTGGGCGATCGCGAGCCCCTCCTCGGCCAGAGCCCGCGCCCGCTCCACATCCCCGTCACCGAGGTATGACTCGCTGAGCACCGCAAGGCGCAGAGCGTCTCCCTCGACCGCGCTGCGGCGCTCTCTCGAGATCGCGAGAGAGCGCTCGAGGGCCGCGATCGCCTGCCGCCACTCGCCCCGCATCTGCTCCGCCTGGCCGAGCCAAAGCCACGCCCAGGACCGGGAGAACGAGTCCCCGATCCGCTCGGCGATCTCCAGGAACTGCTGAGCGTGGCCATGTACGGTTTCTGGCTCCCCCAGGAGGTACGCCACCCAGGCATAGAAGCTGTGGCCCCAGCCCACCGTCTCGATGTCCCCCTGCTCGCGGGCCAGCTTCATCCCTTGCTCGATCAGGTGACGTGCCTCCTCGAGCTCGCCGAAGCTCGCGAGAACCGCCCCCTTGAAGGCGTGGCAGAACGCGTAGGGGCAGCCGACGGTGATACCCGCCCCCACCGTCGGGTCGCCGTCCGCCAGCTCGATGGCCCGATCGATCACCGCCAAGGCCTCCCGGTTCTCGCCGATGCAAAAGACAGCGTACGCGTTGGTGGCAACGGTGACCATTAGCAGCGCCGGGTCACCGGACTCCTCGGCGAGAGCGGTCGCCTGGCGGGCGAGCTGAGCGGCCTCGGGCAGGTCGCCGTCGCTGACGCCCCTGATCTGGCCGTAGCCAGAGAGGAGGAGGGCGCGCGATCGGATGTCTCCTGCCTTCGATGCCATGCGCTCCGCCTCGCTGAACAGTGCCTCCGCCTCCTCCCGCGAGATGCCGAGGCGCCATCCGAATTGGAGCAAGAAGGTCCTCGCGGTCACACCCAGCGCCGTGGTCTCGGCCGACTCCTCGAGCGAGTCGGCAAGCTCTCGCACCCTGCGCCAGTGCGTGAGCGACTGGCTCGGGTCGCTGGTCCCGGCCCACGCGGCCGCTCGCGCATGCCAGCGCGCCGCTTCGAGCTTCTCCCCGGCAGCCTCCCAATGCTGCGCGAGTAGCGCGGCCCGCTCGTCGAGCCGCTCCGGATATTGCTCGGCGATCGCCCGAGCAACGGCTCCGTGGACGGCGGCGCGGCGATCGCCCAGCTGCGAGCCATAGGCCACCTCCTGCGTCAGCGGGTGCTTGAACGCGTAGATGGCCTCGGGGTAGAGCTCCTGCTCGTAGACGAACTCGCCCCCGACCAGCTCGCGAAGCGCGTCCTCGAGCTCCGAGGGGTCCGGCTCCACGACTCGCGTCAGCACCGGCTCGGGGAACTCCTTGCCGATCACCGCCGCCGCCTGGAGCACCGCCTTGTCCCGCTGCGCCACCCGGTCGATGCGCGCCGAGAGGACCGCCTCCACGCTCGCCGGCACCGCCGCGTCCTCGACCGGGCGTGCGAGCCTGTAGGCGCCGCGCTCGCCCTCGAGGTTGCCGGCCTCGACCAGCGACTGGACCACCTCCTCGATGAAGAACGGGTTCCCCCCGGTCCGCTCGCGGACCAGCTCCGGGAGCCCGCCGAGCGACGCGTCGGAGCCGAGCAGGTCCCGCAGCATCTCCTCGATCGCCTCGGGGCCCAGCGGGACCAGGGCGATCTGGCGGTAGTACGACTTCGACATCCACGGGGCGTGGTACTCCGGCCGGAAGTTGACGATGGTGAGGCTGCGTGTGCCCTGGCTGGCCTCGACCTGGGTGGCCAGGAACGCCTCGCTCGCCGGGTCCAGCCAGTGCAGGTCCTCGAACAGGTTGAGGCCCGGCTCGCGGGCGCTCTGGGCGCGGGTCAGCCGCTTGATCAGGCCGAGCACCTGGCGCTGGCGCGCCTCCGGGTCCATGCGCTGCGCCGGCCGATCGGGGTCGGGGACCGCGAGGAAGTCGAAGATCAGCGGCAGGTCGTCGCCGAAGCTCTCGTCGAGGAGCAGCAGCTTGCCGGCGATCCGCTCGCGCGCCGTCTGGTCGGAGTCCAGATCCGTGATGTCGAAGTACGCCCGCATCAGCTCGAGCACCGGCATCAGCGGAACGGACTTGGCGTGCGCCTGGCCGGCGACGTGATACACGGGCATGCCCTTCGCCCGGTACCGCTCGGCGAACTCGTGACAGAGGCGGCTCTTGCCGACGCCGGCTTCGCCGACGATGCCAATCACCTGTCCCTGGCCGGCCAGGGCTTGCTCCAGGGCGCCCTCGAGCACCCGCAACTCGTCGTCGCGGCCAACGAATCGGGAGAAGCCGCGCGCGCGTGAGACGTCCAGCCGCCCCCGGGCGGCGCCGACGCCCGTCAGCTCGTGGACGCCCAGCGCCCGGCTGGCGCCTTTGACCTGGAACTCGCCCAGGTCGGTGAGCGCGAGGTAACCCTGCACGAGCGACGCCGCGTGCTCGGTGAGATAGGCCTTCCCGGGCTCGGCGAGCTGCTCCATCCTCTGCGCCAGACCCACCGTGTGACCGATCGCCGTGTACTCCATGCCCAGGTCCTCGCCGATCGCGCCCACCACCACCTCGCCGGAGTTGATCCCCATCCGCACCGAGAAGCTGAGTCCCTGCTGACGGCGGAGCTCCGCGGCGTAGTAGGCGAGCTCCTCCTGCATGTGAAGCGCCGCGTAGCAGGCGCGCTGGGCGTGGTCCTCGTGGGCGATCGGGGCG
>JBBPIL010000060.1:0-10704 GCA_038040365.1 Actinomycetota bacterium | reverse complement strand
TCGACTACTACATCAAGCGCTGCCAGGCGCCGTGCGTCGGCTACATCGACCGCGAGGAGTACCGGCGCAACATCGAGGCGATCATCGACTTTCTCTCTGGCCGCTATCGCGACGTCGAGCGTGACCTGGAGCGCAAGATGGGCGAGGCCGCCGCCAACGAGGAGTTCGAGCGGGCGGCGATCTACCGCGACCGCCTCGAGGCGGTCCGCTCGCTGATGCAGCGCCGCAGCGTCGCCGGGGAGTCGCTGGAGACGGCCGACCTGATCGCGGTCGCCACCGACGGGCCCGCCGCCAACGCACAGGTGTTCCAGGTCCGCGACGGCGTGCTCGCCGAGCGCCATGGCTTCTACCTCGCCAACGAGGGGGAGCGAGGCGAGGACGAGGTGACCGAGGAGTTCGTCGCCCAGTACTACGCGGCGGTGCCCGCGGTGCCGCGACTGGTGGTCGTGGGCCCCGCGCTGCGGGCGCGCGCTGAGCTGCTCGCGGAGGCGCTGTCGAGCCGTCGTGGCGGCCCGGTCGAGGTGCGCGTCGCCGAGCGCGGGGACAAGCGGCGGCTCCGGGAGCTGGCCGAGCGCAACGCCCGGCTCGCCCTGGCCCAGGACAAGCTGAGGGTCGAAAGGCGCCGTCAGCAGCGGGTGGACGCGCTGGCCGCCTTGCAGGAAACGCTCGCTCTGGAGTCGCTGCCGGTGAGGATCGAGGGCTTCGACGTCTCCAATCTGGGCCCCGACCACACCGTGGCCTCGATGGTCGTCTTCGAGGCTGGCGCGCCGAAGAAGGCCGACTACCGCCGCTTCAAGGTCCGCGGCGTTGGACCCAGCGCGAGGCGCGCGTCGAGTGTCTCCGACCTGCCGTCCCGTGGGCGCCCAAGCCCGGCGGCAGCGGAGTCGGAGACGAGCAGCCGCCGGAGTGCCGATGACTTCGCTTCGGTGGAGGAGATCCTCGGGCGGCGCACCGCTCGCCTGCTCGAGCAAGCCGACCGCTCGCCCCACGATCCCGAGCGCGACGACGCCTTCGCGGCCCTCCCGGACCTGATCCTGATCGATGGCGGCAAGGGGCAGCTTTCGGCGGGCATGCGCGCGCTCGGCCCGCTGCTCGAGCGCGGCACGGCCGTGATCGGCCTGGCGAAGCGGATCGAGGAGGTGTTCGTTCCCGGACGCTCCGACCCAGTGCCGGTCCCGCCCGACTCCGAGGCGCTTCGCCTCCTTCAGCGGGTGCGCGACGAGGCGCACCGCTTCGCGCTCGACTTCCACCGGGAGCGCAGGGGCAAGGCGATGACCCGGTCGCTGCTCGACGAGCTCCCCGGCGTCGGCCCGGTGCGCAAGCGCGCCTTGCTCGACCATTTCGGCTCGCCCGACCGCCTCGTGACGGCGAGCCGCGAGGAGCTCGAGGCGGTTCCCGGGATCCCGGGCAAGCTGGCCCGCGAGATCCATCGCCAGCTGCACAAGGCGGGTCGATGAGCGAGCGGCGCCATTCGGAGCAGGCCTCGAAGGGCGACGGCGCGCGAGCCGTCGACCTGGTCGTCATCACGGGGTATTCGGGCGCCGGAAAGTCCGAAACGATCGCCGCCTTCGAGGACGGCGGCTACTTCTGCGTCGACAACCTGCCGCCGCGGATGATCGGCGCTCTCGGCGAGCTGTTCCGCCACGAGGGGAGCGGCGTCCGCCGGGCCGCCATCGTCTCCGACGTGCGGGGCGGCGAGTACTTCGAGGAGCTGGTCGAGGTTCTGGGCGAGCTGGAGCAGACCGGGCTCCCCCCGACCGTCCTCTTCCTCGAGGCGAGCGAAGAAACGCTCCTCGACCGCTTCAAGGAAACGCGCCGCCGCCATCCGCTGGCCCCTGACGGCCGGGTGCTGGAGGGCATCCGCGCCGAGCGTGAGGTGCTCGGCCCACTGCGGGAGCGGGCCGACGTGGTCATGGACACCAGCGGCCTCACCGGAGCGATGCTGCGGCGCCGCGTGGTCACCGAGCTTCTGGGGCCGAAGGGCGCCCCCGGCAAGCTCGCCCTGACGATCATCACCTTCGGCTTCAAGCACGGCCCCCCGCGCGAGGCCGACCTGATGCTGGATGTTCGCTTCCTGCCGAATCCGCACTATCGCGAGGACCTTCGTCCCCTGACCGGCCTCGATGCGAAGGTGATCGAGTACGTGGAGGCCGGCGAGCTGGCGCACGAGTTCTACGACCGGCTGTTCCCGCTGCTGGACTTCCTCCTGCCCGCCTACGTGACCGAGGGCAAGATGCACCTGACGATCGCGATCGGCTGCACGGGCGGGCGCCACCGCTCCCTAACAGTCGCCGACCGCATCGCGAGCCACCTCGCCGACCACGAGGACGTCTCGCTGCGGATCGTTCACAGGGACGTCGAGCCGGACTGAGCGGGGCCCGATCCGGCCGGTAATCGGCGACCCGAGAGCGGCTTCATAATCCCGCCCGATGGCGGAGCCGGTGATCTCAGTCGTGGGCCTGCGCAAGTCCTACGGCGAGCTGGAGGCGGTGCGCGGCATCGACCTCGAGGTGGGCGTGGGGGAGATCTTCGCCTTCCTGGGGCCGAACGGAGCGGGCAAGACGACCACGGTGGAGATCCTCGAGGGCTACCGTCGCCGGACCGCCGGCGAAGTCACGGTGCTGGGCGCCGACCCGGCCCGCGTCGATCGCGAGTGGCGCGAGCGGATCGGGATCGTGCTCCAGGAGAGCAAGATGCATCCGGAGCTCACCGTGCGAGAGTCGCTCGAGCTGTTCGCCGGCTATTACCGCAGCCCGCGCGAGGTCGCCGGCACGATCGACCTCACCGGCCTCACGGAGAAGGCCGAGGATCGCGTCGGGCGACTCTCGGGCGGTCAGCAGCGACGGCTCGACGTGGCGCTGGCGCTGATCGGCGACCCCGAGCTGCTCTTCCTGGACGAACCGACGACGGGCTTCGATCCCTCGGCGCGACGCCGGGCGTGGGACGTGGTGGCGAGCCTGCGCGACCTCGGCAAGACCGTGTTCCTGACCACGCATTACATGGAGGAGGCGCAGGCGCTGGCGGACCGAGTGGCGATCATCGCCCACGGCCAGATCGTGGCCCAGGGCCCGCCGGGCGAGCTCGCCGGTCGGGGCGACGCCACCGCCCGAATCAGCTTCCGGCTGCCGGCGGGCGTCGCCAGCGCCGACCTACCGGAGAAGCTCGGGGCGGCGGTCGGCAACGGGGAGGTTCGGCTGGAGGCGGACGACCCCGTCCCCGTCCTCCACGAGCTCACCGCGTGGGCGCTGGAGCGCCGGATTCCGCTCACGGAGTTGGAGGTCAGGCGGCCGAGCCTGGAGGACGTGTACCTGGAGCTGACCGCGGGCGAGCGTGAGGAGAAGGCGGAGGAATGAGCGGAGTCGCGCTCGCCCTGCATCAGTTCCGATTCGACCAGAAGACCTTCTGGCGCAACCCGGCGTCGGTGTTCTTCACGGTGATGCTGCCGGTGATCTTCCTGCTGATCTTCGCGACGATCTTCGGCAACGACCGCATCGAGGAGCTTGGCGGCGTCAAGACCACGACCTACTACGTGCCGGCGATCATCTCGCTTGCCGTGGTCTCCGCGACGATGCAGAGCCTGGCGATCTCGCTGACCGTCGACCGCGAGAACGGCCTCCTGAAGCGGACCCGGGGCACTCCCCTGCCGAGCCGGGTGTTCATCGCGGGCCGGATCGGCAACTCGATCATCGTCTCGGCGCTGATGTTGATCATCCTGGCGGCGCTGGGCCGGGTCCTCTACGGGGTCCCGATCCCCTGGGAGCGCCTCCCTGCCGTGTTGGTGACGCTGTCGATCGGGGCGGCGGCCTTCTCCTGCCTCGGGATCGCGATCACCGCCGCCATCCCGTCGGCGGACGCGGCCGCGCCGGTCACCAACGTGGCGGTGCTGCCCCTCTATTTCCTCTCGGGCGTCTTCATTCCCGAGAGCGAGATCCCCAACGGCGTCCTCCACGTCGCCGACGCGTTCCCGATCCGCCACTTCTTCGAGGCGTTCTTCACCGCCTGGGACCCGAGCACCGTTGGAGCCGGGTTCGAGTGGGGTCACCTGGCGGTGGTCGGCATCTGGGGGCTCGCCGGCCTCGCGATCGCGATGCGAACCTTCCGCTGGACGCCAAGGGCGTGAGGGCGGGTCGGCGCAGTTAGGCTTCGGCCGTGATCAATCACGTCAGCGTTGAGGTCGCGGACCTCGAGCGCAGCGGGCGATTCTACGACGCCCTGCTCGGGCCGCTGGGCTGGCGGCGTCAGGTCGACACGGACGAGCTGATCGGCTGGGGAATCGTCAAGCCGGTGTTCTTTGCCTCGGCCCGCCGGCCCGCCGGCACCGGTGACGGCCACGTCTGCTTCTCCGCCCACGGGATCCCGGCGGTGAGGGCGGCGTGGGAGGGGGGCGTAGCCGCGGGCGGCGGCGACGACGGGGCGCCCGGGACCCGCCCCCAGTACGGTCCGGCCTACTACTCCGCGTACCTGCGTGACCCGGACGGCTACCGGGTAGAGGTGGCGGTGAGCACGGATTGAGCCGGCGAGCGAGACACCTCGAAGGAGGGCACACCCAATGGCAGCAGTGAGGGTCGGGGTCAACGGGTTCGGGAGGATCGGGCGCAACCTTTATCGGGCCGCCCACGAGGCGGGATCGGAGCTCGAGTTCGTGGCCGTCAACGACATCACCGACGCCGCCACCATCGCCCATCTCCTCAAGTACGACTCCATCTACGGCCGCTTCCCGGGCAGCGTCGAGGCGCGGGACGACGCGATCGTCGTCGACGGCAGCGAGATCAAGGTGCTGGCCGAGCGAGATCCCGCCGCCCTCCCCTGGGGCGAGCTGGGGGTCGAGGTGGTGATCGAGTCGACCGGCCTGTTCACGAGCCGCGAGGCCGCCGCCAAGCACCTCGAGGCGGGGGCAAAGAAGGTGATCATCTCCGCACCCGCGAGCGATCCCGACGTCACCGTGGCCCTGGGGGTCAACTTCGACCAGGCCTACGACCCCGAGCAGCACCACATCATCTCCAACGCCTCCTGCACCACCAACTGCCTGGCGCCGGTGGCGAAGGTCGTGCACGACTCGGTGGGGATCGAGCGCGGCCTGATGACCACGATCCACGCCTACACCGCCGACCAAAGGCTCCAGGACATGCCCCACAAGGACCTGCGCCGGGCCCGGGCGGCGGCGATCAACCTGATCCCGACCACCACCGGCGCCGCGCGTGCAGTGGGGCTGGTGTTGCCGGAGCTCAACGGGAGGCTGAACGGTCTCGCCGTGCGCGCGCCGGTGACGACCGGCTCGGTGGTCGACCTGGTCTGCGAGGTCTCGCGCGAGACGAGCGTCGAGGAGATCAACGCAGCGGTCAAGGAGGCGGCCGAGGGGCCGCTTGCCGGCATCCTCGCCTACACCGAGGACCCGATCGTCTCCACCGACATCGTCAAGGATCCCCACTCCTCGGTCTTCGACGCCGAGCAGACGATGGTCATCGACGGGAGGATGGTGAAGACGATCGCCTGGTACGACAACGAGTGGGGCTATTCGAACCGATGTGTCGAGCTCGCCGCGAAGGTTCTGGAGCCGGCGGCCGTCGGAACCAGTTGAGCTTCGACAAGGCGAGCGTGCGGGACGCCCCCGTGGAGGGCCGGCGCGTTCTGGTTCGCGTCGACTTCAACGTCCCGCTCGCCAACGGCGAGGTCGAGGACGAGGCGCGGATTCGCGCCGCGCTGGCGACCATCGAGCTGCTGTGCGAACGCGGCGCAGCGCTGGTGCTCGTCTCGCACCTGGGGCGGCCGAAGGGACCCGATCCGGCGTTCTCGATGGCTCCGGTAGCGGCCCGGCTGGGGAAGCTGCTCAGCGCCGAGGTCACGCTGGCGCCGGCGGTGGTGGGCTCCGAGGCGGAGAGCTTGGCGCGACAGCTCAGGCCCGGGGAGTTGCTGATGCTCGAGAACAGCCGCTTCGAGCCCGGTGAGACGAGCAACGATCCGGACCTGGCGCAGCGGCTGGCGGCCCTGGCCGATCTGTACGTGAACGACGCCTTCGGCGCCGCCCACCGCGCGCACGCCACCACCGAGGGGGTAGCGCACCTGCTTCCCGCCTACGCCGGCCTGTTGCTCGAGCGCGAGGTGCGAGAGCTGACCGCCATCCGCGAAGATCCGGTCCGCCCCCTCTGCGTGGTGCTCGGCGGCGCCAAGGTGAGCGACAAGATCGGCGTCATGGAGCGGTTTCTGGAGGTCGCGGACCGGATGCTCGTCGGCGGAGCGATGTGCTTCAGCTTCTTCTCCGCCCAGGGAGTCGCCACCGGCGATTCCCTGGTGGAGGAGGAGGGGATCGAGCTCGCCGGCAGGGTCCTGGAGCGCGCCCAGGGGTCGTCATGCGAGCTCGCCCTCCCGGTCGACTTGGTGCTCGGCCGCGAGTCCTCAGCCGACACCGAGCGGCGCCAGCTGGATGGCGTCGCGGTGCCCGACGGCTGGATGGGGCTGGACATCGGTCCAGGCACGGCCCGTGAGTACGCTGCGGCGATCGGTGAGGCGGGCACCGTGTTCTGGAATGGCCCGATGGGCGTGTTCGAGCTCCAGCCCTTCGCCGCCGGGACCCGCGTCGTGGCCGAGGCCGTGGCGGCGGCGTCCGGGACGACCGTGGTCGGCGGCGGCGACTCGGCTGCTGCACTCGCCTCCTTCGGGCTTGCGGACCGGGTCGACTGGCTCTCCACCGGGGGCGGCGCCTCGCTCGAGCTGATGGAGGGACGGAAGCTGCCCGGGGTGGAGGCGCTGATGAATGCGTCCGAGGCGCGGGGCATGAGGCCCGAGGAAGCCGCGCGGCGAAACGCGGGGGTCGGCTCCGATGGCTGAGCGAATGCCCCTCGTCGCCGCCAACTGGAAGATGCACAAGACGGTCGCCGAGACGGAGGCGTTCCTGGACGCCTTCCTGCCGCGCGCGGCAGGGCTGGGTGACACCGAGCTGGTCGTCTGCCCCCCGTACCCGTCCCTGGCCGCGGCGGTGACGCGCTGCGCGGGGAGCGGCGTGCGGGTGGCGGCGCAGAACATGCACGAGGAGTCACGGGGCGCGTTCACCGGCGAGGTCTCGGCCCCCATGCTTACCGAGCTGGGCGTCGACGGGGTGATCCTCGGCCACTCCGAGCGGCGCCGGCTGTTCGCGGAGAGCGATCAGGCCCTCGCCCGCAAGGTGCCGGCGGCGCTCGAGGCCGGGCTGACGACGATCCTCTGCGTCGGAGAGACCGAGGCCGAGCGCGATGCGAATCAGACCGAGGCGGTCCTTCGCCGGCAGACGGAGGCCGATCTGGCCAAGGCGCCCGACGGCCGCCTCGCCGAGGTCGTGATCGCCTACGAGCCGGTGTGGGCGATCGGCACCGGGCGCAACGCGACTCCCGAGCAGGCGGAGGAGGCGATCGCCTTCATCCGCTCGCTGGTGGCGGACCGCCACGGTGCGGCGGGCGAAGCGGTTCGGATCCTCTATGGCGGCTCCGTGAAGCCCGACAACGCGACCCATCTCCTGGGGCTGGAAGGGGTCGACGGTGCGCTCGTGGGCGGCGCGAGCCTTGATCCGGGCGATTTCTTCGAAATCGCCCTCGCAACCGCCGCCTCCTCGGCTACGCCTCCGGGGGCGGCGGGTTAGGGCGCACGCCGTGTGGACCCGGGCAACTGTCATGAACCGCGACTTCGTCGCTAGCTCCAACGAGGCTTCCCGGTGATTCCCGATGGGCCGGCAGAGGTGCCGGTGCCCTCGGTGGCGCTGATCGTGCTCGACGGGTGGGGGCTGGCGCCGGCCGGGCCGGGAAACGCGATCAGCCTGGCCTCGACGCCGGTCTTCGATGATCTCTGGCAGCGTTGCCCACACACGACGCTGTCGGCCAGCGGGCGCGATGTCGGCCTGCCCGACGGCCAGATGGGCAACTCCGAGGTGGGGCACCTCAACCTCGGTGCGGGATCGATCGTCGAGCAGGACCTGACCCGGATCGACGACGCGATCGCGGACGGCAGCTTCTTCGAGAACCCTGTGCTGAAGGCCGTCTGCGGCGCGGCCTGCTCCGGCCCTCGCGGCCGCCTGCACCTGATGGGCCTCGTCTCCGACGGGGGCGTCCACTCCGGGTGGGAGCACATAGAGGCGTGCGTCGAGCTGGCCGCCCGCGAGGGCGTTCCCGACCTGGTCGTGCACGCTTTCACCGATGGCCGCGACACGCTGCCGACGGCCGGTGTCGGGTACATCCGGGAGCTGGAGCGCTGGCTGCGCCACGCGGGAAGGATCGGGACGGTGAGCGGTCGCTATTACGCGATGGACCGAGACCGCCGCTGGGAACGGACGAAGCTCGCTTACGACGCGATCGTGCATGCTCGGGGCCTGCGCGCCCCGAGCGCCGCGGACGCCATCGGCGACTCCTATGAGCGCGGCGAGACCGACGAGTTCCTGCGCCCGACCGTGATCGGCGACTACGACGGAGTGGTGGACGGCGACGCGATCCTGCACTTCAACTTCCGTCCGGACCGGGCGCGGCAGCTGGTGCGTGCGCTGGGAGACGCGGACCTGGAAGAGTTCCCACGCGGCCGCGCCCCGCAGGTGCACCTGACCACCCTGACCGAGTACCACAAAGGCTGGGAGTACCCGGTCGCCTTTCCGCCCCGGACCCCGCGAACGACCCTGGCCGAGGTGATCGCGCGCCGGGGGGAGCGCCAGCTGCATGCCGCCGAGACCGAGAAGTACGCTCACGTCACCTACTTCTTCAACGGCGGCCGGGAGGTTGAGTGGGAGGGGGAGGAGCGCTGCCTGGTTCCCTCGGTGAGGGACGTCCCCACCTATGACCACAAGCCCGA
Organism: Actinomycetota bacterium; assembly: GCA_038040365.1. GTDB lineage: Bacteria > Actinomycetota > Thermoleophilia > Solirubrobacterales > 70-9 > AC-56. The sequence continues at coordinate 1,902 of JBBPIL010000060.1, read as the reverse complement.
GATGCGCGCCGCCGAGGTGGCCAGCGCCTTCTGCGAGCGCTGGGCCGAGGACGGCTACCGGTTCGGGGTCATCAACTTCGCCAACCCCGACATGGTCGGACACACGGGCGTGATCGGGGCGGCGGTGGCCGCTGTCGAGGCGGTGGACCGCTGCCTGAACGAGGTGGTCTCGGAGGTCCACCGCTCGGGCGGCGCCTGCATGGTCACCGCCGACCACGGAAACTGCGACAACATGCTCGAGCCCAACGGCTCGCCCAACACGGCGCACTCGACCAACCGCGTGCCCTTGATCGTGACCGTCGCGGGGCTGTCGCTCGCGGACGGCGGGATCCTCGCCGACGTCGCCCCGACGGCGCTCGCCCTGCTCGGGGTCGAGCAGCCAGACGAGATGACGGGGCGCTCCCTGATCGGCGCAGGAGAAGTAGCCCCCTAGGCTTCCGGGTCGTGCGCAGTGACCCGGGACGCCTCCGATTCGAGATCACCGCGCGAGACGGAGCCGCCCGGACCGGGCGGCTCCACGTCGTCCACGGAACGATCGAGACGCCGGCGTTTGTCCCGCTTGCGACGCGTGGCAGCGTTCGCTCGCTGGCGTCCCGGGAGGTCGCCGAGCTCGGCTACCAGTTGGTCCTGGGGAACACCTTTCACCTGATGCTGTCGCCGGGGCCGGAGCGAATCGCAGCGCTCGGCGGGCTGCATCGGTTCATGGGCTGGGAGCGCCCGATCATCACCGACTCCGGTGGCTTCCAGGTCTTCTCGCTGGCCCACGGCAGGGTCGCCGACGAGATCAAGGGGCGGCGCGGGCTCCAACCTGGCCAGGGGAAGGTGCTCGAGATCGGCGAGGAGGGGGTGCGCTTCCGCTCCTACCTGGATGGATCGGAGCAGCTACTCGGCCCGGAGGAATCGATGACGGTGCAGGCCGCGCTGGGCTCCGACATCGCCCTCGCCTTCGACGAATGCACTCCTTATCACGCCGATCGCGACTACACCGCCCGCTCCATGGAGCGCACCCACCGCTGGCTGGACCGCTGCCTCGCCTGGCACGAGCGCCAGGGGCCGCCCGGCCAGGCGGTCTTTGGGATCGTCCAGGGGGGCGTGCACGAGGACCTCCGCCGCGCTGCGGCCGAGCGCGTCTCGGCGGCGGCCGTGGACGGCCTCGCGATCGGCGGGACGCTGGGCCGCGACAAGGAGGAGATGCGAGGCGTGATCGGGATAACCGCGCCCCACCTCGACACCGACGCGCCGTGCCACCTGCTCGGGATCGGCGAGCCCGACGACCTGGTCGAGGGGATCGCGCTGGGCGTGGACCTGTTCGACTGCGCCGTGCCGACCCGCCTCGCGCGGCACGGAATGGCCCTCGCCCCGCTCCCGGAGACGCGGTTTCGGTTCGACGTCCGCCGAGCCGCGCTCTCAGCCGACCAGCGGCCGCTGGTCGAGGGCTGCCCGTGTGCGGCCTGCGTCGCGCACAGCCGCGCCTACATCCATTTCCTCTCCCGAGCCGAGGAGCTGACGGGCGTCCGGCTGCTCGTCCTCCACAACCTCACCTACCTGGAGCGGCTGGTCCGAGGCGCCCGGGAGGCGATCAAAGCGGGGCGCTTCGACGACTACAGGCGGGCGGTTCTCAATGGGGCTCCGCCCTGGCGGGCCCTGGTGCCCACCTCCGGCGGGCCCTGACCACGCTCACTGCGTGTGGGAGTTGATGAAGTCCTGGAGCGACTGAATCTGGTCGGGGAGAGTCTGCTCGACCAGGTCGGTGTTCTGGCCGGCGTTGGTGGTCAGCAGGACGACGGCCGCGATCACCGCGGCCAGCAGTGCGATCACCAGCAGGATGCCGATCGCGCTCCCGAGGCGGCTGCCGAGCGAGCGGCGCGGCCTGGCCTGGGCGGGCACCGGGCGGGGCCGCGG
>JBBPIL010000059.1:0-11248 GCA_038040365.1 Actinomycetota bacterium | reverse complement strand
CGGGGCGCCGGTCACGGGCGAGCCGGTCGAAGGCGGGACCCCTTCGCGACTGGTCGGACGGCGGGCGGCGACGAGGCGCCGCCGGCCTTCGGACCGCGTCCCTCGCCGCGCATCGGAGCCTCGGCGGCGTCGATCCCTAACCCGCTGCCGGCCTCGATCGCGGTCCTTCGCGGCGCGCCGCTCGGGCCCGGGCCCAGGTCGCTGGCCGGAGGGCGCGGGCTCCGGGGACGCCGCGATGGGCACCAGCCCGATGTCCGGCTCCAGCGGCGGCGGCTCGGGGCGCCGGATCAGGCTCGGTAGGCCCAAGAACAAGGCCAGGCAGCCGAATACGCCCACGCCGAGCTTGAAGACCTTGTGCCAGCGAATGCGCGATCGGCTGCCCATCGCGCTCTACAACCCCGCTGGGCCCCGTGGTGCCCCGGAGCAACTCCGCCGGAAGCCTCGGAAATCACTCCGCAGCCTCCTCGGCTTCGCCTCCGGGGGCTGCGGGTTCGGGCGCCGACGGGGCGGCAGGCTCGGCCGCTTGCACCGGGACTTCGTCCCTAGCCCGGGCGATGAGGGCCGCTATAGTCGTCCGCCGCTTTGAGTCCTTCACGCGAATACGAGCTGGTCTTGATGCTCGATCCCGAGATCCCGGAGGAACGCCGGGAGCAGATCGCCTCGGAGGCGCGGAAGCGAATCGAGTCCGGCGGCTCCCTCAAGCACGACACGACCTGGGGTATGCGCAAGCTGGCGTACGAGATCGAGCAGCGGACCGAGGCCGACTATCGCTTCTTCCGCTTCGAGACGGAGGGAGGGCTGCTCGACGACCTCAACCACAACCTGCGGATCGCCGACGGCGTGCTGCGCTTCCGGGTCTTCAAGGTCGACCCGCGCTCGCCGGCGATCGTCCCGCCGGCGCCCATGGCTACGGCCGCCGCGACCCCCCCTCGGGGCGGACGCCGCCCGGGGCGCGAGCCGGCCGCCGCCGAGGCCGCGGAATCGGCTCAGGGCGACGGGGCGCCTGAGGCCCCCGAGCCCGCGGCAGAGGAAGCGCCGGCCGCTTCGCCCGCGGAGGAAGCCGAGGCCGCCGTCGAGGAGACCGCGGCGGAGCCCGCCGAGGAGACCGCGGGGGAGCCCGCCGAGGAGACCGCGGGGGAGCCCGTCGAGGAGACCGCGGGGGAGACCCCCGGCGAGCCCGCCGAGGAGACCGCGGGGGAGGAGCCCCCGCAGGCTGCCGAGCAGGACTCCGAGCCCCAAGCCTCGGCGTAAAGCCGCTCGTTGCGTCCTTCCTCGCCGTCGGGGGGGCGAGAAGGCGCCGGTCCCGTCCTTAGACTGGGGAACCATCAACGATTGAGGAAGGGGTGCGACGAAAAGTGGCAAGCACCAACCTGAATAGGGTCGTGATCACAGGGAACCTGACCCGCGACCCCGAGCTGCGCAGCCTGCCGAGCGGTACCTCCGTTTGCAAGCTCCGCGTGGCCGTGAACAGTCGCCGCAAGGATGCAGCCAGCGGCGAGTGGGTCGACAAGCCCAACTACTTCGACGTCACCGTCTGGGGCGCGCAGGGCGAGAACTGCGCCACCTACCTCTCCAAGGGTCGCCCGGTGGCCGTCGACGGCCGCCTCGAGTGGCGCGAATGGGAGACGCAGGATGGGACCGGAAAGCGCCAGGCGGTGGAGATAATCGCCGATTCGGTCCAGTTCCTCGGCTCCCGTGACGACCAGGGGGCCGGCAACGGGAGCGCGCCGCGGTCCGACGTCCCCGCCGACACCTCGGACTTCGAGGAGGAGACGGCAAGCGTCGGCGCCAAGGAAGACGACATCCCCTTCTGAGCCGTACGCCCTTCAAGAGGCGGTTTGCAACACCGCTTCGCCAATGGCCGAGTGGCGTTCCTATATGGAGCGCAACTCGGCCATCGGCGTTTTCGGACTGCGCTTGCAGCTAGGCCGCCCCAGTCCGAAGATGTAGCGGCGGGCGCCCGCTGGGCCCGTGGGGGAGCCCACGGCCCGGCTATGATCCGCGCTCTCGCGCCGCCCTCCTCTGAGGCGGCGCGCCTGCGAAGGAGATGAGAGCAGCGAGCCCCAAGCGAGCGCGAGCCTGATGGCCCGTCGCCAGCGCCCGACGATGGGAGGGCCCGGCGCACCCAGTGGAGGGCGCAGACGGCCGCGCGGCGCGGACCGCTTCCGGCCGCGCAAGTACACGCGGATCAACGTCGAGCGGATCGACTACAAGGACCTGGGCACCCTGAGGCGCTTCATCTCCGACCGCGGCAAGGTCCGCTCGCGTCGCGTCACGGGCCTCTCGCGCCGCCATCAGAAGCAGCTCGCGCTGGCGGTGAAGCGGGCGCGCGAGATCGCCCTGCTCCCCTACGTGGGCGAGCGCTAGCCGCCCTCGGGACGACGGTGGCGCAAGCGATCCTCCTCAAGGACGTCGAGAGCCTCGGAAAGGCCGGCGAGGCGATTGACGTTTCCCCCGGCTACCTTCGAAACTACCTGCTGCCACGCAAGCTGGCTCAGTCGGCGACCGCGGGCGGGCTCGAGGAGGCTCGCCGCCGCCAGGAGGCCGCCGAGCGTGCCGCCCGTGAGGCCTCGGAGCGGGCCGAGGAGAATGCGGCGCTGCTGGCCAAGACCGTGCTCACGATCCAGCACCGCGCTGGCGAGGACGGAAAGCTCTACGGCTCCGTGACCACCAAGGAGATCGCCGAGGCGATCTCGGAGGCGCGCGGGCTGAGGGTGGATCGCAAGAGGATCCGGCTCGACGACCCGATCCGCGAGCTGGGCACCTACATGGTCGAAATCGAGGTCGGCGGCGGAGCCACGGCGCGCATCAAGACGATTGTCGCTGAAGAGAAGTAGGACGAATCTCCTTCCGTAAATCGCGGGAAGGCGACCGGCGGAGGGCCGGCGCCTGTGATTTGCTCGCATCCCGTCCGGGGCGGGGCGCATCCTCGGCCCATGGGGTTCTCCCGAACGGGGAAGGCGAACGGCGCGCCGGGGCGTCCCGGCGGCGTCGACGGCGAGCAGATGGCCCAGACACAGACACACGTCCCGCCCCAGAACCTCGAGGCCGAGGCGTCGGTGCTCGGGGCGATGATGGTCTCCGAGGGGGCGATCGCCCCCGTGATCCTCGACATCCGGCTCCGCGACGAGGACTTCTACCGCGAGCGTCACCGGATCGTCTTTCGGGCGGTCAAGGCTCTTTATGAGCGCAGCGAGCCGGTCGACGCGCTGACCGTCACCGAGCTCCTGACCCAGCAGGGCGAGCTCGCCGAAGCCGGGGGGAAGGACGCGGTCTCCGAGTTCGCCTCCACGGTGCCCGCCCCCGGCAACGCCCGCCACTACGCGCAGATCGTGAAGCAGAACTCGCTGCTCCGCCGCCTGCTCGAGGCCTCGCAGCGGATCCAGAAGTCGGTTCACGAGCGCGAGGGGGGGCCTGCGGAGCTCGTCGAGCGGGCCGAGAGCATCCTGTTCAAGGTTGCCCACGAGGAGCGCGCGAGCGACTTTCGGCTCGTCGCCGAGGTGCTGGCGGAGGAGATCGACCGGTTGGAGGCTCTGGCCAAGGGCGACCGGGAGGTCACCGGGACGCCATCCGGCTTCCGCGACCTCGACGACCTGCTGGGCGGATTCCAGCCTGGGAACTTGATCGTGCTCGCAGCCCGGCCGTCGCTCGGAAAGTCGGCGCTGGTCTGCAACATCGCCGAGAACGTCGCCACCAAGGCGGGATTGCCGGTCGCCTTCTTCTCGCTCGAGATGTCGGAGGCCGAGCTCGCACACCGGTTCATCGGCTGCCGGTCTCGAATCCCGAGCGACCGTCTACGCAAGGGCAAGGTGGCGGCACACGACTGGCCGCGAGTCGTGCGTGCCTGCAACGAGCTGGAGAAGGCGCCGCTATGGCTCGACGACTCCTCCGACCTCAGCCTGCTCGAGCTGCGGGCCAAGGCGCGCCGCCTGGCCGCCAATCAGAGTGGTCTGGGGCTCGTGATCGTCGACTACATGCAGCTGATGCGGCCCGAGGACCCCCGAACCAACCGGGTCGAACAGGTCGGCCAGATCAGCCGCGGCCTGAAGATCCTCGCCCGCGAGCTGAACCTGCCGGTGATCGGCGTCTCGCAGCTCTCCCGCGCGCCGGAGCTGCGGCCGGACAAGCGGCCGATCCTCTCGGACCTTCGTGAGTCGGGCAGCATCGAGCAGGACGCGGACGTCGTCGCCTTCATCTACCGGGCCTCGAAGTACGACGACGACGCCGATCCCAGCGAGGCCGACCTGATCGTCTCCAAGCACCGCAACGGGCCCACCGGTGACGTGCCGGTCGTCTTCCTCGAGCAGTACCCGCGCTTCGTGGACAGGGCCGGCGGCGCCGAGCGTCCCGTGGAGCAGAGGGCGGGTGAGGGGCCCCCGCTGATCGACCTGGCCGAGGAGGCGTGAGCTCGCCGCCGAGACCCGCTCGCCTGGCCCGCGCGGACGACGCCGCGCAGCCGGCCTGCCCGCTCGGGGTCTGCGACGGCTCGGGCTGGATCCTCGGTCCCGAGGACGTGGCCCGCCCCTGCGATTGCCGCGAGCGCCGCATGGCGCGCCGGCGCGCACGTGGCGTCGCCTCGGCGATCCCACGCAAGTACCGGGGCGTCAGCCTCGACCGCCCGCCGATCTCCGACATGGCCCGCGACCGGGCGCAGGCCCCGGTCTACGAGGCGGTCAGGGAGTTCGTCGAGCAGATCGGCGAGCGGCTCGACAAGGGGGACGGATTGTGGCTCATGGGTGACGTCGGCACCGGCAAGACGACACTCGCGATGCTGGTCTCGAAGGCGGCCGTCGAGGCGCAGCGCACGGTCGCGATCTACTCGCTGCCGCGTCTTCTGGCGCGGATCCGCCGCACCTACGACGACGAGGCCGGCGAGCCCTACCTCGAGTTCTTCGAGCGCCTCACGTCGGTCGATCTCCTGCACGTCGACGATCTGGGCGTCGAGAAGCGCAGCGACTGGGTGCTGGAGCAGCTCTACGCGATCGTCAACCAGCGCTACGAGGCGCAGCGCTCGATGGTCGTCACCACCAACCTCGACCAGTCCGCGCTCGAGGAGCAGATCGGGCCGCGGACCGTCTCCCGCTTGGTGGAGATCTGCGGCGATCCCCTGCCGCTCTTCGGGGACGACCTGCGTTACCGGGTGGCCTAGTGGGGCCTCTCACAACGTTGCACCCGAAACCGCGGTCCCAGATCGCCGCCAGGCGGCGTCCTGGGTCGCCCCAATAGCGCACAGGCTATTGGGGCTCCCTGCGTCCTTGCCTGGCGACGCCTGGGCCTCGCGGTTTCAGGCACAACGTCATGAGAAACCCCACTAGAGCACCTAACGGAACGAAACGCCGCCCGGGGATTCGGCCACCCAGCGGGTGGCCCGCGAGCGAGGGGAGATAGGGTAGGCAGACTGGTATTGCGGGAACGATTGGAGGGTCAATGCACACCAGCGTGCGCAAGTACACGGTCGACCCGGAGCAGATGGACGAGTTGATCCGCCGCGTCGACGAGACATTCGCTCCCCGCGTCGAGGCGATGCCGGGCTTCGTCGCCTATGAGCTGCTCGACTGCGCCAACGGCATCCTGCTCTCGATCACCACCTGCCAGGACCGTGAGGCGGCGGAACGCTCGGTCGAGCTGGCTGCCGATTTCGTCGCCAAGGAGCTCGAGGGAATCGAGATCGAGCGGGTCGAGGCGACGATCGGCGAGGTCGGCGTGAGCCGCGCGATCGCCGCGATGCTCGAGCCCACGCGCGCCTGAGCCCGTGCGGCGGCTAAGCCGCCGCACGGCGCGGCCAGCTGAGCCGGGAGGGCCGTACCTCATAATCCTCCGGTCATGCCCGGAATCGTGATCGTGGGCGCCCAGTGGGGCGACGAGGGCAAGGGAAAGCTCACCGACCTGCTCGCTGAGCGGGCCGACGTCGTGGCGCGGTTCCAGGGCGGCAACAACGCCGGCCACACGATCGTCCGCGGCGGCGACGAGTTCAAGTTCCACCTGATCCCGTCCGGGATCCTCTATCCCGGCAGGACGTGTGTGATCGGCAATGGGGTGGTGATCGACCCCGCCGTGCTGATCGAGGAGCTGGAAGGCCTGCGCCGCCGCGGCATCGACTCCGGCGGCCTGAGGATCTCCGCCAACGCCCACCTGATCATGCCCTACCACGTGATGCTCGACACGGCCGGCGAGGCGAAGCTGGGCGAGCTCGAGATCGGGACCACGAAGCGCGGCATCGGCCCCTGCTACGCGGACAAGGCGGCGCGCCTCGGGATCCGGGTCCAGGACCTGCTGGACGCGAAGATCCTGCGCAAGAAGATCATGGCGGCGCTGGAGCCGAAACAGTTGATGCTGCGGCCGTTCGCCAAGCACCCGCGCCTCGACCTTCACGCGATGACCGAGGAGTATCTCCGGTACGGGCACCGGCTCGAGCCGTTCATCGCCGACACCGCCCACATCCTCTGGGAGGCGCTGGACGCCGGCGGCACGGTGATCTTCGAGGGCGCCCAGGGGACCCTGCTCGATCTCGATCACGGTACCTACCCCTTCGTCACCTCGTCGAACCCGGTGGCGGGCGCCGCCTGCGTCGGTGCCGGCGTCGGGCCGGCCGACATCGACGAGGTCTGGGGCGTCGCGAAGGCCTACACCACCCGGGTCGGCGCCGGCCCGTTCCCCACCGAGCTGGACGATGAGCTCGGCGCCTACATCCGGGAGCGAGGCGGCGAACGCGGCACCACCACCGGGCGGGAGCGCCGCTGCGGCTGGCTGGACCTGGTTGCGCTGCGCTACGCGGTGCGCCTCAACCGCCTCTCGGCGCTGGCGCTCACCAAGCTCGACGTGCTCGCCGGGATCGACCCGCTCAACGTCGCGGTGCGTTACCGCTCCAGCGAGGGAGCTCTGCTCGACGAGTTTCCCTACCACCAGTCGGTCCTGCACGCGGCCGAGGCCCAGTACGAGGAGCTGCCCGGCTTCGAGGCCGAAATCGGCGACTGCCGCCGCCTCGCCGACCTGCCGCCCGAGGCCCGCGACTACCTCGACTTCGTCTCCGAGCACGCCGGCGTCCCGATCCGCCTGGTGGGCGTCGGCCCTGGCCGCGAGCAGGTGATCTGGACCGGCGAGGACGCCCGCGCGACCCTCCGAGCGGCGTAAATAGACTCCCCCGCCATGTTCGAGAAGGTCCTGGTCGCCAACCGGGGCGAGATCGCGATCCGCGTCATGCGGACTTTGAGGGAAATGGGGATCGTCTCGGTTGGCGTCTACTCGGAGGCCGACCGGGACGCGCCCCATGTGGACGAGGCGGATGAGGCCCACCTACTGGGGCCGCCGGTGGCGGCCGAGAGCTACCTGAACATCGGCAAGCTGCTGGAGACGGCGAACGAGGCCGGGGCGGAGGCGATCCACCCCGGCTATGGGTTCTTGGCCGAGAACGCCGAGTTTGCGGCGGCCTGCGAGGACGCTGAGGTGACGTTCATCGGGCCGCCGGCGAGCGCGATCGAGGCGATGGGATCGAAGACCCGCGCTCGGGAGCTGATGGCGGAGGCGGGCGTCCCGATCGTCCCGGGGACGACCTCGCCGGTCGAGAGCGTCGCCGACGCCAAGCGGGAGGCCAAGGAGATCGGCTACCCGGTGGCCTGCAAGGCCGTCGGCGGGGGCGGCGGCAAGGGCTTCCGCGTCGCCGGCTCCGAGGACGAGCTCGAGGATGCGTTCGAGGGAGCCTCGCGCGAGGGCGAGAAGTTCTTCTCCGACCCCACCGTCTATCTGGAGCGCTACCTGGATGACCCGCGCCACGTCGAGGTCCAGGTGCTCGCCGACTCGCACGGCAACGTGGTCCACCTCGGCGAGCGCGACTGCTCGATCCAGCGCCGTCACCAGAAGCTGATCGAGGAGTCTCCGGCGCCGCACGTCGACGACGGGATGCGGGAGCGGATCGGCAGGATCGCCACCGACGCCGCGACGGCTGTCCAGTACCGCTCAGCGGGGACGGTCGAGGGCCTGCAGACGGGCGAGGAGTACTTCTTCCTCGAGATGAACACCCGCGTGCAGGTCGAGCACTGCGTCACCGAGATGGTCAGCGGTATTGACATCGTTCGCGAACAGCTCTTGATCGCGGCCGGCGAGGAGCTCTCCGTGAGCCAGGAGGACGTTGAGCTTCGCGGGCACGCGATCGAGTGCCGGATCAACGCCGAGGCCGCGCACAAGAACTTCGCCCCCGCGCCGGGAAGGATCACGTCCTACCGGGAGCCGGGGGGGCCCGGGGTGCGGGTCGACTCGGGCGTCGCCGCCGGCTCGGAGGTGACCCCGCTGTATGACCCGCTGATCGCCAAGCTGATCGCCTGGGACACTGATCGCGAACGCGCGACGGCCCGGATGCTGCGGGCGTTGGGCGAGTACGAGATCGGCGGCTTGGTGACCCTGGTCCCATTCCACAGGGCGATCCTCGCCACCGAGCAGTGGCGAGACGCAGAGACCTGCCGCGACTTGCTCGGCGACCGCAAGTGGTTGAAGTCGCTCGAACCATCGACTGACGCGCCGCCGGCCGCCGCCCCGGGCGCGCCGGGGCCCGATCAGGTCTCCGAGAGGGACGAGGAGCGGATCTACAAGGTCGAGGTCGACGGACGCCTCCACAGCGTCAAGGTGATCGGTGCCGCTGGCGGGAACGCGAACCCGGGCGCCGCCGCCGGGCTACGGCGGCCGCCGCGCCGCGAGCGTGCCGCCAGCGGGGGCGCCGGAGCGGGCGCCAGCGAGACGCTCCTCTCTCCGATCCAGGGCACCGTCCTGAAGGTCGCGGTGAAAAACGGCGATCAGGTGGAGGATGGGGCCCTGATCTGCGTGGTCGAGGCGATGAAGATGGAGAACGAGATCACCGCGCACCGCCCCGGCAAGGTCAGCGAGCTCGGGGTCACGGAGGGCGGCTCGGTGGCGGCGGGCGACCTGATCGCAAAGATCGAATGAGGAGCAAATCCACCGACATCCTCCCAGGGAGCCAAGGCGACCGGTGATCGGAGCTTGCTCGGATTCGTGCGCGTCCGGCTTCGCCAGACGACCGGTCGCCTTCGGCTCCCTCGGCGGGTTAGGGCGCGTTACGGGGCGGCAGGCCGTAGGCACATGAACCGCGACTTCGTCGCTAGCCCGCACCTGCCATGGCGCGGCCCCGGCCCGGGCCGCCCCGACCTGCCGCTGCCCCCCAACCGGATGCCGCTGCGTCGCGGCGGGCGGTGGCGCAAGCGCTGGCGGTACCTGGGCGCCTACTGCGACCAGCTGCTGCTCTGCGCCGCGCGCGTCCAGGTCGGAACGCTCGGACAGACGTTTTGGGCGATCTGGGACCGCGAGCGCGGCGAGATGTGGGAGCGCACCCGCCTGCGGATCCCCGGCGCGCGCGGCGAGGTCTGGACGGAGGCAGGCGATGGGGAGGGAGGCCTCGTCAACTACGCCCCCGACGAAGGCTCGCTGGTGCGAATCGAGGCGCGCCTGAGCGAAGGCGAGGTGCGGGCCTTCCTCCGCCTCGGCGCCGGCCGGTGGGTGGAGTCGGTGTGCCCCAACGGGGAGGGCGAGTACGTTTGGACCCGAAAGCGGGCCGACGTCCCCGTGGAGTGCGACGTCCGCATCGGCCAGCGCCGCTGGCGGGTCGAGGCGCGGGGGATGGAGGATGAGTCGGCCGGCTACCACCCACGCCATACGGTGTGGAGCTGGTCCGCCGGCGTGGGCCGCACTGGCGACGGGCGCTCAGTCGGCTGGAACCTGGTCAGCGGCATCAACGACCCGCCGCAGCGCTCCGAGCGCGCGATCTGGGTGGATGGCGAGCCCTTCGAGCCCGGCCCCGTCAACTTCGAGGGCCTGGAGGCGATCGCGTTCGACGACGGGTCCCGGCTCGAGTTCAGCGGCGAGTGCGAGCGGCGAAAAAAGGAGAACCGCTTGCTCGTCCGCTACACGTACCAGCAGCCCTTCGGCAGCTTCTCGGGCACGCTTCCGGGTGGCCTCGAGCTCGAGCGCGGCCTCGGCGTCATGGAGCACCACGACGCTGTCTGGTAGCCCCGACCCATCGATCTCGATGGCTTAGTTCTGACGGTTGTGACTTTGAACGTCATATGCACGTCGAAAGTCACGAGGGTCCCGATTAGTCCGGATAGACGCTCTCCACCTGCCAGCGCCAGGGTGGCTCCTCGGAGGGCGGGAACTGGTAGTGGTTGCGGCCGGGGAGGGTCTCGAGCGGGACCAGGCGGGGAATGGCCGTCTCGAGCAGCGGCGTGGAGGCGCGGTCGGAGACATCCGCCGCGCTGGCGCGCCGCGTCGCCTGGTGCCAGCCGACCCCGGGTCTGTAGAGCCAGTAGGTGATCTCGATCGAGCCACCAGCCCGGCGTCGATCGACCACCGAGGTGAAGGCGCTGACGCGGCGGTTCGAGCTCGTCAGCCCGAGGCGCCCACCGGGCACGGCGCAGCTCTGACGGCGGCAGTAGCGGAAGTCGACCGGCATCAACAGCAGCCCCGAAGGCCCGGTGACCGCGCCCGGCTGAGGCGCCAGCGCGCGCACCACCCCCGCAACGGGCCTCCCGTATGCCTGGGTCAGCGGATCGCGCCAGCAGGGCCCAGGCAGCCGCGGCGCGCAGCGAAGCTTGCGGGCGATCGCCGCGCCGAGCTCGCGGCCCCGCTCGTCCGGCGGTCGCGCCGCGAAAGCCGAGATCGCCGCCAGCAGCAGCAGCGCGACCAGCAGGACGAGCCCGACCTGCTCGACAGAGGCGGCGCCGTATTCGGAGCTCCGACGCACCCGGCGAACCTAGGCGCCGGCCACGCGCCCGGGGCGCGCGCCCGGTGACGAAGCCGAGACCGCTTAGGAGAGACCCTCGCGCGCCTCGCGCACGAGTGTGACTGCCTCCGGGAAGACGATCCGGATCGCGTCCCGGACCTGAACCGCCTGCTCGTCGCTGCCGCCGGTCAGGTCGAGACGGTTGATGGCCGCCACCGTCATGTCGACCGCGAGCTTGATCGCGTTGTCAGCCCAGGCCACGCGCTGCGCGCCCTGCATCTGCTCGGCAAGCTCGCCGAGACGCTCGCGGAGGTCGTCGGAATCGCCAAAGATGTTGAAGCCTTCGCTTCCTTCCACCCCACCGATATTAGTAGTCCGGGCTCGGGGACTCATATAGCCTGCGGCTGTGGCGATAGCCTGCGGCTGTGGCGCTCCCACCACCCTCGGAGTCGGCAACCGCACTGATCACCGGCGCCTCCGCCGGGATCGGCGAAGCGATCGCGCGGCAGCTGGCATCGCGCGGGC
>JBBPIL010000058.1:0-11825 GCA_038040365.1 Actinomycetota bacterium | reverse complement strand
GGAGCCCCGTGCGGCGACCTCGTTCGCGTCTCGCTCGCCGTCGAGCGTGGTCGCGTGGTCGCCGCGCGCTTCGACGCCGAGGGCTGCGCGGCGACGATCGCCGCGGGCGCCGCGGTCGCCGACGCGGCCGAGGGCGCCAGCGTGCTGGAGGCGGCGCGAATCGGGCCGGTGGGGGTCTCCGCCGAGCTCGGCGGGCTCTCGCCGCAGGGCAGTCACGCCGCTGAGCTGGCCGCCGACGCACTCCACCGGGCGCTCAGTGCCGCGGCCTCGTCGGGCGAGGGCCTCTCGGACCCGCCGGCGAGCGGAGACCGCGTGCTGGTGGCGGTCAGCGGCGGCGTCGACTCCGCCGTCGCCGCGCTGCTCGAGCGCCGCCGTGGCGCCGAGGTGGTCGCGGTGACGCTGAAGCTGTGGGCCGACCGGCACACCGATGGGGCGCGAAGCTGCTGCTCGCCGGAGGCGGTGGTCGGCGCCCGGGCGCTGGCCCACGGGCTCGGGCTACCGCACCTGACACTCGGCCTGGAGGACGCCTTTCGCGACACCGTGGTCGACGGCTTCCTGCGCGGGCACGAGGCGGGGCGGACCCCCAACCCCTGCGTGGTCTGCAACGGGGAGGTGCGGATCGACGCGATGCTCGCCCTCGCGCGGCGGGTCGGGGCGTCCGCGCTCGCGACGGGCCACTACGCTCGCGTCGTCGACGACGGCGCCGGGCCGCTGCTCGCCGCGCCGGCCGACGCGGCCAAGGACCAGACCTACATGCTCTCGGCGCTCGTGCCGGAGTCGCTGGGCGCGCTGCGCTTCCCGCTCGCCGGCCTGACAAAGCCCCGGGTGCGCGAGCTGGCCGCCGGCGCGGGCCTGCCGGTCGCAACCAAGCGCGAGAGCCAGGACCTCTGCTTCCTCGCCGGCGAGGGCAAGCGCTCCTTCCTCGCCCGGCACGCGCGCCTCCGCGAGCGGGCGGGGGAGATCGTCGACGGCACTGGCCGGGTCGTCGGGCGTCACCGGGGCCACCACAACTTCACCGTCGGGCAGCGCCGGGGCCTGGGTGTCGCCGCCGGCGAGCCGCTCTACGTCCTCACCACCGACGCGGCCGCGAACCGGGTCGTGGTCGGACCGCGCGCGGCGCTGGCCAGGACGCGCGTGCAGGTTCGCGACGCGGTGCTGCTTCGCGACGGCGACCGCGTCGACCGGGTCAAGCTGCGCTACCGCTCGCGCCCGATCGGCTGCGCCGTCGAGGGTGCCGCCGGCCGGCACCCGGAGCTGTGCCTGGAGTTGGCCGAGCCGGCCTACGGCGTCGCCCCTGGCCAGACCGCCTGCCTCATGGATGGCGAGCTGGTCGTCGGGCACGCGACGATCGCCTCCTAGACTGCGGATGCCGTGAAGTCAACCGAGATCCGCGACACGTACCTGTCGTACTTCGAGGGCAAGGGACACCTGCGCCGGCCGTCGGCCCCCCTGGTGCCCTCGGTCGACGATCCCTCGGTGTTGCTGACGACGGCCGGGATGCAGCCCTTCCAGCCTTTCTTCCGAGGCATCGAGGAGCCACCGGGGCCTCGTCTGACGAGCTGCCAGCGGTGCTTCCGGACGGTCGACATCGAGGAGGTCGGCAAGACCAAGCGTCACCTGACCTTCTTCGAGATGCTGGGCAACTTCAGCTTCGGGGACTACTTCAAGCCCGAGGCGATCGCCTTCGGCTGGGAGCTGTCGCTCCAGGGATTCGACTTCGACCCCGAGCTGATCTGGGTGACCGTGTTCGGCGGCGATGAAGAGCTGGGGCTCGGCCCGGACGCCGAGGCGATCGAGCTCTGGCGTGACCAGGGCGTCCCCGAGAAGCGGATCGTGCTGTTGCCCCGCTCGGAGAACTTCTGGCAGGCGGGCCCCACCGGGCCCTGCGGCCCCTGCTCGGAGATGTACCTCGACCGGGGCGAGGAGCTCGGCGCAGCCGACGACCGTCCCGGCGACGACACCGACCGGTTCCTCGAGTACTGGAACCACGTCTTCATGACTTACGAGCTGCACGAGGACGGCACCCTCACCGAGCTGCCGAAGCGGAACATCGACACCGGGCTCGGGCTGGAGCGGATGGCGGCCATCAAGCAGGGGGTGGACTCGGTGTTCGACACCGACCTGCTGCGGCCGCTGGTGGAGCTGGCCGAGGAGCTCTCCGGCCGCTCCCACGGCGAGGACGCGAAGACGACGCGGGCGATGCGGATCCTCGCCGACCACTCTCGCGGCCTGGTCAACCTGATCGCCGACGGGGTCGTGCCCTCGAACGAGGACCGGGGCTACGTCTTGCGGCGGATCATGCGGCGCGCGATTCAGCAGGGACGCGTGCTCGAGCTCGAGCCGCCTTATCTGGAGCGGTTCGCCGAGCGCGTGATCGAGCTGATGGGAGATGCCTACCCCCATCTGGCCCGGGAGCGCGCGACGGTGGTTCGCTGGGTCTCCGACGAGGAGCAGAGCTTCGGGCGCACGCTCGACCGCGGCTCGGAGCTCTTGGGGCAGCTGGTCGCCGAAGCAGAGGCGCAGGGAACCTCGTGGGTGGATGCGGCCGACGCCTTCATGCTCCACGACACCTACGGATTTCCCTACGACCTGACCAAGGAGCTGCTCGCGGAGCAGGGGTTGTCGGTGGACGACTCGGGATTCGAGGCGCTGATGGAGCAGCAGCGCCACCGCGCCCGCACCGGCGCCGAGCCTGCGATCCGGGACCGCCACGAGGCCGTGATCTCGTTCGCCTCCGCGGCCCCGGCGTCAACCTTCGTCGGCTACGAGACGCTCCATGCCGAGACCGCCGTCATCGCCGCCGAGGGGCTGGCCGGAAACGGCGGCCCAGCGGTGTCCTTGGCCAAGCTCGAGGAGAGCCCCTTCTATCCCGAAGGCGGCGGCCAGGTCTCCGATTCCGGCTCGATCCGCTGGGACGGCCTTCGAACGCGGGTCACCGACGTCTACCGCGTGGGCGACGACCAGGTGATCCGCTTGGACGGCGATGCTCCCGCCCCCGGCACGCGCGTGGAGGCCGAGGTCGAGCACGCGACCCGCCACGCGACGATGCGAAACCACACCGCCACCCACCTGCTGCACGCGGCCCTTCGCGAGCGCCTGGGAACTCACGTCCGCCAGGCGGGCTCGGCGGTGCGTCCGGACAAGCTGCGCTTCGACTTCACCCATGGCGCGCCGCTCGCCGGAGACGAGCTGCGCGAGATCGAGGATCGCGTCAATGAGTGGATCAAGGCAAGCCGCCCGGTGCGCGCAATGCACATGGAGCGCCCCGAGGCCGAGGCGCTCGGCGCCATCGCCTTGTTCGGCGAGAAATACGGCGACTGGGTGCGGGTGATCGAGGTCGACGAGGTCTCGCGCGAGCTCTGCGGAGGCACACACGTCGCCAACACGGCCGAGGTGGGGATCTTTGCGATCGCCTCCGAGGGCTCGAGCGCTGCCAACGTGCGCCGAGTCGAGGCCCTCACGGGCCCGGCCGCGATCGACTGGTTCCGCAACCGAAGCGCTGCTCTCGAGGAGGCCGGCGCGCTTCTCGGGTCGGCCCGCGACCCGCTCGCCGCCGCGCGCCGCGCCGCCGACCGGCTGGCGGCGCTGGAGCGGCTCAAGGCGGAGGTCGACGCGCGCCAGGCGAAGGAGCAGGCGGACCGGCTCGGCGACGAGGGCGAGGAGGTCGCCGGCGTCAGGATCGTGGTCAGCCAGGGGCAGGGGGCCGACCAAGGCGCCCTGCTCGACCTCGCCGACCGCATCAAGGCGCGGCTGGGCGACGCGGCCGTCGTTCTGGGTGGCGCCGAGGATGGCAAGGTGGCCCTGGTCGCCAGCTTCACCGACAGCGCCGTGGAGCGTGGGCTCTCGGCAGCCGACGTGGTCCGGGAAGCGGCAGCGGTGGTCGGCGGCGGGGGAGGGGGCCGTGACACTGTGGCCCAGGCCGGAGGAAGGGACCCGAGTCGCCTGGAGGAGGCTCTGCGAGTGGCTCGCGAAGCGATCAGGCGCGGGCTCGGCGCATAGCCGCGCCCAATCCGATGCGCGTCCTGGCAGTCGACCACGGGTCCGCGCGCGCCGGCTGCGCGATCTCGGATCCCAGTGGCACGATCGCACGGCCGCTGGGGGTGATCGAGCCGCCCTACCCGCGCGCGGTCGCGGAGCTGGCGGCCGAGCATCAGGCGGAGCTCGTGATCGTGGGGCTGCCGCTCTCCCTCAGCGGGGCCGAGGGACCGCAGGCAACCGAGGCGCGGGCGTTCCGCGACGCTCTCGCCGCGATCCTCGACCTACCGGTGGAGACCTACGACGAGCGACTGACCACGCGTCTGGCCGAGCGCTCGGCCCGCGCCGGGGCGAGCGCTCCCCCTGATGCGCTCGCGGCGGCGCACCTCCTCGAGTCATATCTCCAGGCGCACGCCCGGGCTAGCGACGAAGTCGCGGGTCAAGCGGCTGAACCTGCCGTCCCTTCGGCACCCAAACCCGCCCAGGGAGCCGAAGGCGACCGATCGTCCGGCGAAGCCGGACGCGGAGCCGAAGGCGAGGCTTCCGGCGGAGTGGTTCCCGAGGAGCCGCCGGAGTGATGATGATGGAGTGGAGCGACCCGTCGGCGGAGGAGGACGCCGCTCGGGAGCGCGAGCGCCGCCGGGTCGATCGCGACGCTCGCAGGCGCCCGCCGCGCCCGCGGGGCGACCTTTACTGGCGCCGGCGGCTGTTCGCTTTCGGAGCCCTTGTGGCTGCGGCCGCGCTCGTGGTCGCCGCCGTGGCGGCGATCCGCGAGTTCAGAAACGGCGGCGAGCCCAAGGTCGCTACCCAGGCCAGGCCCGCCAAGACGATCACGATTCCCGAGGGGTATGACCGGAGCGAGGTCGCCGAGATCGCCAAGCAAGCCGGCCTGCACGGCGATTACTTGAAGGCCAGCCAGAGCTTCAAGGGCTTCGACCCGGCGAGATACGGGGCGCAGAGCCCGCAGAGCCTCGAGGGCTTCCTCTTCCCGGCGACCTACGAGTTGCCCCGCCGCCCGACCGACGACGACCTGGTGGCCCGCCAGCTGGCCGCCTTCAAGCAGAACGTCTCCCAGGTGAACATGCGCTACGCGCGCTCGAAGAACCTGACCACCTACGACCTGCTGATCATTGGCTCGATGATCGAGCGCGAGGTCCAGGTCCCCAAGGAGCGAAAGCTGGTCGCGGCGGTGATCTACAACCGCCTCCACGACGGCATGCCGCTCCAGATCGACGCCACGGTCCGCTACGCGAGCGGCAACTTCACCGAGCCGATCAGCCCCTCCGAGCTCCAGATCGACTCGCCCTACAACACCTATGCGAACTCGGGGCTCCCGCCGGGACCGATCGGCAATCCCGGCCTCGCCTCGATCGAGGCGGCGGCCCATCCGGCGCCGGTGTCATATCTGTACTACGTGGTGAAGCCCAACACCTGCGGTGAGCACACCTTCGCCACCACCGAGGCCCAGTTCAGCAGGGCCAAGGCCGCCTACGACCAGGCCCGCGCGGCAAACGGGGGCAACGCGCCCACCCCCGCCAACTGCCCGTGACGCGCAAGCGGCTCGCCGTCCTCGGTCAGCCGATCTCCCATTCCCGGTCGCCGGCGATGCACAACGCGGCTCTGGTCGAGCTCGGACTCGCCGGCGAGTGGTCCTACGAGGCGATCGAGGTTGCCCCCCAGGACTTCGAGGCGCTCCTGCGCCGGATGGCGGGCGAGGGCTTCGTGGGCGCCAACGTGACCGTTCCGCACAAGGTCGCGGCGCTCGAGCTGGCCGACGAGGCCTCCGAGGAAGCGCGGGCGATCGGCGCCGCCAACACGCTCAGCTTCTCGCGCGGGCGGATCGTCGCCGAGAACACGGACGCCCGGGGCTTTTTGGACTCGCTCCCGGCACCGCCTCTGGGCGAGCGCGCCCTGGTGCTCGGCGCCGGCGGCTCGGCGCGCGCGGTGTCCTGGGCCCTGGTCGCGGAAGGCGCCCAGGTATCGATCTGGAACCGCACCCCCGAGAAGGCCGAGCGCCTCGCCGATGAGTTGGGGGCCTCGGCGCTTCCCTCGAGCGACGAGCGACTGGGAACCGGCAACTTCAGCCTGATCGTCAACACGACGACCGTGGGCATGGGTGGGTCGGGTGAAGGGGCCCCAGGCCTCAAGAGCCTGCCCATACGTGCCGATTCGTTGGACGAGACACACCAATTGGTGGACCTCGCCTACGGGACCGCCGAGACGGAGCTCGCCAGGGCGGCGAGAGCGCACGGCGCCACGGTCGTCGACGGGCTCGAGGTGCTGGTTCGCCAGGGGGCCGCGTCGCTTCGCATCTGGACGGGACAGGACCCCCCGATCGAGACGATGCGCCGGGCCGCCAGAGCCAGATAGGAATCTTGAACCGCCCAGACCACCTGAGACCAGTGCCCGACTCGGGCGAGGCGACCGCCCGCAAGCTCGACGATGGCCGCGCCGAGGCCGCCAGCAACGGGCTCACGGCGCCGATGCACCGCGGCCACTCGGGGATGTTCGTCACCGACGTGATCGTCGAGCTCGGCTACGCGAGTCGCGAGCGCGTCGACGAGGTGATCGACGAGGCGCGTGTCGCCGGCAGGTCTCCGGAGGCGCTGTTGCGCGAGCACAAGGTGATCGACGCCGATCAGCTCTCGCGGGCGATCGCCGAGCGCTACGGCCTCGACCACCTCGACCTCAGCCTCTACAAGGTCGACATGGGCGCCACGAACCTGCTTTCGGTGACCGCCGCGCGGCGCTACAAGTCGATCCCGGTCGGTTATGTCAACACGGAGACGCTGCTTCTGGCGATGGCCGACCCGGCGAACGTCCTGGCGGTCGACGACATCCAGATGTTGACCGGGCTGAACTGCCGCGTCGCGGTCGCCCCCGAGGACGACATCGACGCCCTGATCGGACGCATGAACACGCTGGAGAGCGCGGTCTCCGAGGCGGTCTCCGAAGAGGAGGACCTCGAGGGCGAGGCCCAGATCACCGAGCTGCGCGAGTCGGCCGATGACGCCCCGGTGATCAAGCTGGTCTACTCCGTGCTCGCCCAGGCCGTCAGCGAGGGCGCCTCCGACATCCACTTCGAGCCGGACGAGGGCGAGATGAGGGTCCGCTTCAGGGTCGATGGGGTGCTGTCTGAGACCGCGCGGGTGCCGAAGCGGATGATCTCCGGGGTGGTCTCGCGCGTGAAGCTGATGGCCGACATGGACATCGCCCAGAAGCGGGTGCCCCAGGACGGCCGGGTGGGCGTCAACGTCGAGGACCGGAAGATCGACCTGCGCGTGACCACGCTGCCGACCCAGCGGGGGGAGGGCTGCTCGATCCGCATCCTCGACAAGGAGCAGGCGATGCGGACCTTCGACGACCTCGGGATGGGGGGCGAGGGCCGGTCGCGGTTCCAGGCCGCCTTCACGAAGCCCTACGGCGCGGTCCTGGTGACCGGACCGACCGGCTCCGGGAAGTCGACCACGCTGTACGCGGCGCTCCAGGAGCTGAACGTCGTGGAGCGCAACATCATCACGATCGAGGACCCGGTCGAGTACCGGATCTCGGGCATCAACCAGCTCAACGTCAACCGCAAGGCAGGGCTCACCTTCGCGACCGGCCTGCGCTCGATCCTGCGTGCCGACCCCGACGTGATCATGGTCGGCGAGATCCGCGACGAGGAGACGGCCCGGATCGCGATCGAGGCTGCGCTCACCGGCCACATGGTGCTGACGACCCTGCACACCAACGACGCCCCAGGCGCGGTCGCGCGCCTGACCAAGATGGGGATCGAGGGCTTCCTCACCGCGTCGGCGGTCGATTGCGTGGTCGCGCAGCGGCTGGCGCGCCAGCTCTGCGCCTATTGCAAGCAGCGCACCGTCATCCTCCGGGATGCGCTGCTCGGGGCAGGCTTCCGGGTCGGCGGCGACCTCGAGGCCTACGAGCCGGTCGGCTGCGCCCGCTGTAGCCACACGGGCTACCGGGGCCGGATCGGCCTGTTCTCGGTGATGCCGATGAGCGAGGAGATCAAGGAGCTCACGGTCGGCGGCTCGGCCGAGGCCGAGATCGCCGCGGCGGCTCGCGAGCAGGGCATGCTGACCCTGCGCGAGGATGGCCTCCACAAGGTCCGCGACGGCGTCACCTCGATCCAGGAAATCGCCCGGGTCTCCGCCTAAGTGGGGCCTCTCACAACGTCGCACCCGAAATGGCGGCCGCAGATCGCCCCCGGGCTGCGTCCTCAGTCGCCCAAATGGCGCTGCCATTCGGGCTTCCTGCGTCCTTGCCCGGGAACGCCTGCGCCTCGCCATTTCAGGCACAACGTTATGAGACACCCCACTAGCTCAAGGTTCCCGCCCCTACCGACGATCTAGAGGTTCGATGAGCCTCGATTTCGCTGCCGTGCTCACCAAGATGGTCGAGGTGCGGGCCTCAGACGTCCATCTGACAGCGGGGTTCCCGCCCGCCGTCCGCGTTCGCGGGCGGATCGTCCCCATGGACGACTACCCGCCCCTCAACCCCCAGGAGACGCGGGAGATCGTCTACTCGATCCTCAACGACTCCCAGCGCAAGCGGTTCGAGAACCAGCAGCAGCTCGACTTCGCCTACGCGATCCCCGGGGTGGCCCGGTTCCGCGTCAACTGCTTCTTCCAGCGCGGGGCGATCTCAGCCGCCTTCCGCCTCATCCCGGCCGAGATCCAAAGTCTCGACTCGCTCGGCCTGCCGCTGGTGCTCGAGGAGTTCACGCGCAAGCCGCGCGGCTTCGTGCTGCTCACCGGGCCGACCGGCTCGGGCAAGTCGACCACCCTGGCCTCGATGGTGGACATGATCAACGAGGAGCGCGAGGAGCACATCCTGACGATCGAGGACCCGATCGAGTTCCTCCACTCGCACAAGAAGTGCATCGTCAACCAGCGCGAGATCGGCGCCGACGCTCTCGACTTCGCGGTGGCCCTGAAAGCGGCCTTGCGCGAGGACCCCGACGTGATCCTGGTGGGCGAGATGCGCGACCTGGAGACGATCTCGACCGCGCTGACCGCCGCCGAGACGGGCCACCTGGTGTTCGCCACCCTCCACACCCAGTCCACGGCGCAGACCGTCGACCGGATCATCGACGTCTTCCCACCGCACCAGCAGCAGCAGGTGCGGATGCAGCTCTCGATCGCCCTCCAGGGGATCGTCACCCAGCAGCTCCTGCCGACGGCTGACGGCTCGTCCCGGATCGTCGGCTGTGAGGTGCTGGTGCCGACGCCCGCAATCCGCAACCTGATCCGCGAGGGCAAGACGCACCAGATCTACTCGGCGTTGCAGACCTCGGGCGCGATGGGGATGCAGACCATGGACTCCCACCTGGCCCAGCTGGTGAGGATGGGCAAGATCACGCGCTCGCTGGCCGAGCAGCGCGCCTCGGTCCCGGAGGAGCTGAAGCGACTGCTGGGTGGCGTCGGCGTCACCCAGGTCCCGGCGGCCGCGGCGTGATCGGGGGCGGGGTGGGATGAACACCTTCGCCTTCCGTGCCGTCGACCTCGCCGGCGTCCCCTCGCGCGGCGAGATGGAGGCCTCCTCGAAGACGGCGGTCTCGGAGCAGCTCCGCCAGCGCGGCCTGATCGTCCTCGATGTCTCGGAGAAGCGCGAGGCGCTGAAGCTCGAGAGCATCTTCCAGCGCTTCAAGAGCGTCAACCTGCGTGCGATCTCCGTCTTCTCGCGCCAGTTCGCGACCCTGATCGTCTCGGGCATGCCGATGCTGCGCTCGCTGTACACGCTCGAGGCGCAGACCGAGGACGAGATGCTCAAGAAGGCGATCGTCGGCGTGCGGGAGGACGTCGAGGCGGGAAGCTCCGTGGCGCAGGCGATGGAGTCGCAGCCGGGGGTGTTCGACCCGCTCTACCGCGCCGTCGTGCGTGCCGGCGAGAACTCGGGACGTCTCGACGAGGCCCTGGACCGGATCGCCTACCAGCTCGAGCGGCTCGACGCCCTGCGCCGGCAGGTGCGCGCGGCGATGACCTACCCGGCCGTCGTCCTCAGCCTGGCGCTTGTCGTGATGATCGTCATGGTCGCGGTGATCGTGCCGGTGTTCGTCGGGATCTTCGACGAGATCCAAGCCGATAACCCGCAAGAGGACACGAGCCTCCCGCTGATGACGCAGATGACGATGGCTGTCTCAGGCTTCGTCACCCACCAGTGGTACCTGCTGATCGGGCTGACGGCGGCGGGCGTCTACGGCTTCCTGCGCTGGAAGAAGTCCGATCGCGGCCGGCACCAGTGGGATCACTTCAAGCTCCGCATCCCGCGGATCGGCGACGTGGTCCAGAAGGTGGCGCTGGCGCGCTGGTCGCGCACCTTCTCGGGGATGATCGCCTCCGGCGTCCCGATCCTCCAGGCGATCGAGATCTCCGGCGAGACCTGCGGAAACGCGGTGATCACAGAGGCAATGGACGACGTCTACGCCTCGGTGATGCGCGGCGGGACCATTGCCTATCCGATCGGACAGCACGAGATCTTCCCACCGATGGTCGAGCACATGGTCTCCGTCGGGGAGGAGTCGGGTCAGCTCGAGGCGATGCTGACCAAGATCGCGGATTTCTACGAGACCGAGGTGGACGCCAAGATCAAGGCGCTCACCGCCCTGATCGAGCCGCTGATGATCATCCTGGTCGGCAGCGTGGTCGGGTTCATCGTGATCTCGATGTATCTGCCGATCTTCAGCCTCTACGACAAGATTCGCTAGTCAAGCTGCTCGCAGCCCGTCACAGCCCGGTTAGGGCCGTTGCTAAGTTGAGACCATGGCACGTCTACGGCTGATCGAGGGCGCCGACCGCGGGGCGCAGCCCGCCCGTCAGCGCGAGGCGCTGCCCGACGCGGAAGCCCTCGATGCCTACTCCCGCACCGTGACCGCCGTGTCCGACCGGTTGCGGCCCTCCGTGGCCAACCTGGGGGTCGAGCGGCGGACCCGGCGCGGGCGCGCCTCCGGGGGCGGGAGCGCCGTGGCGATCACGCCGGACGGCTACCTGCTCAGCTCTGCCCACGTCGTCGACGGCACCGACGGCAGGGGTCGGGCGTCCTTCCCCGACGGGCGAACCTTCCGTGTCGAGGTCGCGGGCGCCGACCCACTTTCCGACCTGGCCGTCCTGCGCGCCGACGCCGGCGACCTGGCGGCCGCCGAGCTCGGCGACGCGGACGCGCTCCAGGTGGGTCAGCTCGTGGTTGCGATCGGCAGCCCGCTCGGCTTCCACGGCTCGGTCACCGCGGGCGTCGTCTCGGCGCTGGGGAGGGCGCTGCCCACCACCTCGGGCTCGGCCGTGCGGCTCGTCGAGAACGTGATCCAGACCGACGCAGCGCTCAATCCGGGCAACTCGGGCGGCGCGCTCGCCGACGGGTTGGGGCGCGTGGTGGGCGTCAACACCGCCGTGGCCGGCATCGGGCTCGGCCTCGCGATCCCGATCAACGACGCTACGCGGCGGATCGTCGCCGCGCTGATGACCGAGGGCCGGGTGCGGCGCGCCTACGTCGGGCTCGCAGGCGGTGCTCGGCCACTGCCGCCCCGCTTTGCGGCCCTGCTCGGCCGCGATTCCGCGATCGAGGTGGTCGAGGTGGTGGAGGGTAGCCCGGCGGCCCGTGCCGGCCTTCGTCCTGAGGACCTGATCGTGGAGGTGGACGGAGCGCCGATGTCAGACGTCGGCGACCTCCAGCGGCTGATGGGCGCGGAGCGGATTGGACGGCCGCTGGAGGCGCGACTGATTCGCGGTGGGCGATCGCTCGGCGTGAGGATCGTTCCCGTCGAGCTCCCGCACTGAGACGGGACGCCGCCGTTCGTGCTGACTGATAGTTGACAACCAACCGGCTTGAGGGCAGGCCCTCTCCGATCGGGG
>JBBPIL010000057.1:0-11915 GCA_038040365.1 Actinomycetota bacterium | reverse complement strand
TCGCTGGGTGACCGGCCGCCGATCAGCCGCGTTCACAACGTCCATGGGCAGGACATCTAGTCGCGGCTGGACCCTCGGTAGGTCCTCATCGCTGGCCGAGTTGCGATCCATATGGCATCGCAAATTCGACCATCGATGGGCCCGCTGCGCATCGAGGGGAGCCGACCGATCATCTGGCCCTGGCGGCAGCTTGATCGAGGTGACGCTCGGGGGCGCGATCGTGTCTACGGTCGGCGTCCTGGTCGGCCAGGCCTGGGCCTGGCCACCGAGGGCGCCCTGCTACCATCTTCGGTCGGCCGTGGGGCCGTCTGTTCGTGCCCGCGGGCCCGTTTCATGGGGCCGGTGGGCCTTCTCCGGAAAGTGATTGGATACGACCCAGCGAGGGGCGATGAAGGTTCGAGCGTCCGTAAAGCCGATGTGTGAGCGCTGCCGGGTGATCCGGAGGCGCGGCGTCGTCCTGGTCATCTGCTCAAACCCGCGCCACAAGCAGCGGCAGGGCTAGTGGTGGTGCTTAGGTAATTGGCTCGTATCGCTGGCGTAAACATCCCGCTCAACAAGCGCGTCGAGGTAGGCCTCAGCTACGTCCACGGGATCGGCCGCTCGACCGCGAGCAAGATCGCCGCCGCCGCCGGCGTCGACCCGAACACCTACGTCAAGGACCTGACCGACGACGAGGTGGTGAAGCTTCGCGAGGCGGTCGAGTCCCGTGAGGTGGAGGGGGACCTGCGCCGCGAGCGCTCCCAGAACATCAAGCGGCTGTCCGAGATCGGCGCCTACCGCGGCCTCCGCCACCGTCGCGGCCTCCCGGTCAGGGGCCAGCGAACGAAGACCAACGCGCGCAGCCGCAAGGGCCCCCGGCGGATGAGTGTCGCCGGCAAGCGCAGGGCGCCGGGGCCGAAGTAGGAGGGGGCTGGAGATGGCGCAGCCGAAGAAGGCCGCACGCGGCAAGGGACGCTCCCGCCGGCGGGTGAAGAAGAACATCGCCTACGGGATCGCCCACATCAAGACGAGCTTCAACAACACGATCGTGACGATCACCGACACCGACGGGGGCGTCGTCTGCTGGGAGTCCGCCGGCTCGGCCGGCTTCAAGGGCTCGCGCAAGTCGACCCCGTTCGCCGCCCAGGTGACGGCCGACTCGGCCGCGCGGAAGGGGATGGAGCACGGCCTCGAGCGGGTGGAGGTCCACGCCAAGGGCGCGGGCTCCGGTCGCGACACGGCGATCCGCTCCCTCCAGGCGGCCGGGCTCCAGGTCACGACCGTCAAGGACGTCACCCCCCAAGCCCACAACGGCTGCCGGCCCCGCAAGCGCCGCCGAGTCTGATGGCCCGAGACACGAGTCCACAGTGCAAGCAGTGCCGTCGCGAGGGGCAGAAGCTGTTCCTCAAGGGCGCGCGCTGCCTGACCGAGAAGTGCGGCGTCGAGCGCCGGTCCTACCCGCCGGGCGAACACGGGCGTGGCCGCGTGCGCCAGTCGGAGTACAGGCAGCAGCTGCGCGAGAAGCAGAAGGCCCGGCGCTACTACCAGTTGCTCGAGAAGCAGTTCCGCGGCTACTACCGGAAGGCCTCCCGCCAGCCGGGCGTCACCGGCGAGAACCTCCTGCGGCTGCTCGAGCGGAGGCTCGACAACGTGCTCGTTCGCCTCGGCTTCGCCGCCTCGCGCCGGCAGGCCCGCCAGCTGGTCGGCCACGGCCACTGGCTCGTCAACGGCCGCCGGGTCGACATCCCCTCCTACCAGGTCCGCTCGGACGACGTGATCACGATCCGTCCCAACTCCGCGGCGGGGGACGTGGTGCGCTCGGCAACCGAGCTCACCGCCGTCGTGCCGCCCTGGCTCCAGGCGGACCACGACGCCCTGACCGCGAAGGTGCTCCGCCTGCCCGAGCGCAGCGAGATCACGACGCCGGTTCAAGAGCAGCTGATCGTCGAGCTCTACTCCAAGTAGCGCTCACACCCAACGCAACAACGACAAGCCAGAGGAAGTGATGACCACCCTGCCCGAGTTCCAGATCCCGAAGATCTCCTCAGAGGAGATCGCCGACAACCGCGGCACCTTCACGATCGAGCCCCTCGACAAGGGCTTCGGCTACACGTTCGGCAACAGCCTTCGCCGGGTGCTGCTCTCCTCGCTGGGCGGCGCCGCGATCAAGAGCGTTCGGGTCGAGGGCGTCGCGCACGAGTTCTCGGACGTCTCCGGGGTGAAGGAGGACGTCACGGACATCGTCCTCAACCTCAAGGACATCGTGATCCGCATGCACACCGATGCGGACGAGGTCGAGGCCCCGCTGGTCGCCACTGGCCCCGGTGAGGTGAAGGCGAAGGACATCGACCTGCCCGCCGGAGTCGAGATCCTCAACCCAGACGTCCCAATCGCCACGCTCGAGAAGCGGACCAAGCTGGAGATGTATCTGACCATCGGCCGTGGCCGCGGCTACTCGCCCGCCGAGGAGAACAAGACCGAGGACCAGCCGCTCGGGGTGATCCCGATCGACTCGATCTTCTCGCCGATCCGCCGCGCCTCCTACGCGGTCGACTTGGCGCGGGTCGGCCAGCGGACCGACTTCGACAAGCTGTCGCTGGAGATCGAGACCGATGGTTCGATGGAGCCCGCCTCGGCGCTTCGCGAGGCGGCCGAGATCCTGATCAAGAGCCTGGCGATCTTCACCGACGCCGACCGAGTCGAGGAGCTGACCAGCCGCGACGGCGCCGGCCCGGCCGAGCCCGGCTTCGCGCCGCTCGCCACCGGCGAGGGCGACGACCGCCTGATCGAGGAGCTGGAGATCGGCGTCCGCGCCTACAACTGCCTGAAGCGGGCCGGCATCCAAACGGTGGGCGACCTGATCCAGCGCTCCGAGTCGGAGCTGAACGCGATCCCCAACTTCGGCAAGCGCTCCACGGAAGAGGTGATCGAGTCTCTCAACGCCCTCGGCCTCTCGCTCAGGGACGAGTAAGCGGCAGGCGGGCAGCACGATGCGCCACCGAAAGGCGAGACACAAGCTCAGCCGGGATACGGCGCATCGCCGGTCATTGCTGCGCAACCTGTGTCGCGAGGTGATCGAGCACGAGCGGATCAAGACCAGCCAGGCGAAGGCCAAGGCCGTGAAGCCCGAGCTCGAGAAGCTGATCACGCTGGCCAAGCGTGGCGACCTGCACGCCCGCCGCCGGGCCCTCTCCGAGCTCGGCCAGGACAAGTTCATCGTCCACAAGCTGTTCGAGGAGATCGCGCCTCGCTACGCGGAGCGCCCCGGCGGCTACACGCGGATCGTCAAGCTCGGTCCCCGCCGCTCCGACTCCACCGAGATGGTCTTCCTCGAGCTCGTCTAGCGCCTTCGAGCGCACCGCGACGCGGCAAGGCCGGTGTTGATGGGAGTCGTTCGCCTCACGATCGCCTATGACGGGACGCCGTTCGCCGGCTGGGCGGCGCAGCCGGGGCGGCGCACGGTGCAGGGCGAGATCGACGCGGCGCTGGAGCGGATCCTCGGTGAGCCGGTATCGCTGACGGTTGCCGGTCGCACCGACGCGGGCGTTCACGCCTGGGGGCAGGTGGCGAGCTTCGAGCTCGAGGGCGCGCCGCCCGACGAGCTGGCCCACCGCCTGAACGCGGTCCTGCCCTCGGCGATCTCCGTGATCGAGGCTGCCGCCGCCCCCGAGGGGTTCGACGCCCGCCGCGACGCCCGCTCGAGAACCTATTGCTACCGGGTGCTGGCCTCCCCGGTGCGGCACCCGCTCGAGATCGGGCGGGCGCTGTGGTGGCGGCAAGCGGTTGAGCGGACGGCGCTTGACCGACGCGCGGCGGCGCTGGTCGGCAGGCACGACTTCACCGCCTTCACCCCCACACAGACCGCGCACGCCCACTTCGAGCGCGAGGTGATCCACGCCGAGTGGCGGACCCACAGGCTCGCGGAGCCATTCCCGGGCGAGCTACTCGAGCTCTGGATCGAGGCGGACGCCTTCATGCGCCACATGGTCCGGGTCCTGGTCGGGACGATGCTCGAGCTGGGGGGCGTTACGCGCAGCGCAGAGGACTTCGAGGAGCTGCTTCGCGGGGCCCCGCGCGAGGGCGCCGGCGAGACGGCTCCCGCTCACGGCCTCTACCTCGCGTCGGTGCGCTACCAGCCCTAGTTCCCGGCGCCCCTACTCAGCGTCCTCGCGGCCGCTCAGCTCGACCTCGCCGAGGCTCGCGGGGCGGCCGGGCAGGTAGATCGTGGAGCCGGTGGCCAGCAGGACGGGCTTGCCCTCGGCGTTGGCCACGGTGGCGCGGGTGATGGCGATCGTGCGGCCCGCGTGGACGACCTCCGCCCGCGCGGTCAGCTCGCTTTCGTCGGGCGACACCGGGCGCAGGAAGTTGACCTTCAGGTCGAGGCCGGCGAAGGCAAGTCCCGCAGGGGTCGTCGTCTCGACCGCGATCAGCATCGCGAAGTCAGCGAGCATCGCGATCGCGCCGCCCTGTAGCCGGCCGCTCGGGCTGGCGAGCCACTCGGTGCAGGGCATGACCAGGGTGGCCGTGCCCTCGCCGATCTCGACCGGGCTCAGGCCCGTCAAGTGGTGGAGCGGGGGCGGTGGCAGCTCGCCGGCGAGCTGACGGCGGAGGATCTCGGCGCCGGGGAGCCCGTTCCAGACCTCCTGCTCGATCACGCCGTCCGGAGCGGGCCGGAGATAGGGATCGGGTGTCGCGTGCTCCGGCGCCTCGAACGGCCTCAGGTCGCCGGGTGGATCGGGCGCCGGGTCGAGCGGCGGGAAGATGGTCAGGCGCGAGGTGCCGTGGGCGAGCAGCCGCTCGCTTTCCTCCTCGATCACGAAGGCCTCCGACAGCCCCACCGAGCGACCGACGTGGATCGCCTGACCGCTCGCCGTCAGCATGCCTCCAGGGCGCGCGGGACGCAGGAAGGACAGCGACAGCTCGGCGGTCGTGTACGGCGTCGCCGCCGGCAGCTCGGTCTCGACCGAGCAGCCGAAGGCGATGTCGGCGAGCACCGCCAGGGTTCCTCCGGTGATCACCCCGTTCGACGCCGCGAGCCAGCCCGAGGCAGGCATCTCGGCGTCGGCGGTTCCAGACCCGAACCCGGTCGGCCGCGCGCCCGTGAGGTGGAAGAGCGGCGGCGGGGGCCACAGACCCCGCCGCCAGCTCTCCAGGCGCTCGCGTCCGGGCAGCGCGATCAGCCGGCGGTCGGGATACGAGCCCCGAACCGGCTCGCGCCACACCTCGGTCGCGTCGGACGTGCCCGGCTCCACCGACTCACGGTATCCCAGGCCGGCGCGGCGGTAGGTGCTCTCAGCCGCCGCCGTAGGCGACGATCAGGTCGGTGGCCACGCCGACGATGAAGCCGAAAGCGAGCAGCAAAAGCCCGAGCTCCCGGTACCCGTAGCGGCGCATCCCGTTCCAGACCTCGCCGATCACATAGAGGATCGCTCCGCCCGAAACGGCGAAGAAGGCGAGCTCGAGCGGCTCCGAGGTCACGTTGTAGCCGACCATCGAACCGAGGAACGTCGGGCCGCCACCGATCAGTCCGGCGAGCGCAAGCCAGCCCCATGTCGGCCTGACGGATCCGAGTGGGCCGACGATGCCGAAGCCCTCGGTCGCGTTGTGCAGCGCGAATCCGATGATCAGAACGGTCGCCAGGCTGATCTCCCCCGTGCTTGCGGAGACGCCGATAGCGAGGCCTTCGGCGAAGTTGTGGAGACCGATCGCGGCCGCGATCGTCATCCCGGTCCGAAGCGCGCGTGCCCGGGCAGCGGCCGCTTGGAGATCGAGCGCCTGGGCGTCCTCCACGGTCAGCTCGGGGGAGCCCCCTGCGATCGGCGGCTCCTTGGCTCCGGCGGGGCGCATTCGGGCCTCGAGCGCGGCCAGCCCAGCGCAACCCGCCGCGAACCCGCCGCCGAGCAGCAGAGCGAGGCCAACTACGTGGCCGAAGCTCTGCTCTCCGTCCCTGTACCCCTCAACGGCCTCCTCGACGATCCCCAGCCCGTGCTCCATCACGTCGACGAACAGGAACGCGAGCACCCCAACGGCGAACATCGCGAGCGCGACCCGGGTCCGCGCGCCCAGGAGTTGGAGCCGCGCGAAGGGCAGCCCGAGGTAGATCGTGAATCCGGCCAGGGCGCCCAGAAGGACGGTCTCGCTAAACGTCATGCGTCTTGCCGTCTGACCTCGTGGTTGAAGCGGTGGCTTGCATCGGATCCGGTTTAGGTCGTCCTAACGCCCAGCAGGAGCGCGCATCTTAGGGCACCCTAATCCGAAATGTCGAGCGGAGCCGCCGCCCCTAGAATCGGTGCAGATGCGGGTTTTGCTCACCAACGACGACGGAATCGGCGCCGAGGGCCTTCATGCCCTGCGTCGCGCCCTGGCCGAGCTGGACGGCATCGAGACGCACGTGATCGTCCCGGACTCCAACCGCAGCGCCACCGCGCGCAGCATCACCACCCGCTCGCCGCTCTCGGTCGAGGAGGTGGAGCTCGACGACGGCGCGATCGCATACGCGACCGACGGCACGCCCGTCGACTGCGTCCGCTTCGGCGACCTGGGCTTGGTCGGCGAACGCCCGGACCTGATCGTCTCCGGAATCAACCACGGCTCAAACCTGGGCGACGACATCACCTATTCGGGAACCGTGGCGGCGGCCTTGGAGGGCATCGTGCTGGGCATCCCGGCGATCGCGATCTCGCAACAGTCGACCGCTCGCGAGATGAGCTTCCTACCCGGCCGCAGGTTCGACTTCGCCATCTCGGCGCGTTTTGGGGCCCAGCTAGTCGGGCTTCTGGATGCCGACCCGCTGCCCGCGGCGACACTCCTGAACGTCAACTGCCCCGCCGGTGAGCCGCAGGGGATCGAGGTCACCCGGCTCGGCAAGCGGCTCTACAACGACGAGCTGAGGCTGGTCGACGAGGATGGCGACGGGCGCCGCCGCTATCAGATCTACGGTTTCGAGCCTTCCTTCGAGGACGAGCCGGGCACCGATCTCGCCGCTGTCGCGCGGGGGCGGATCTCGCTCACTCCCGTGCACTTCGACCTCACCGATCGCGGGGGGCTCGGCCGGCTGCGCGACTGGGACCTCGAGGGGATGCTCAAGGCCGCGATGACGGGCGCCAGGTGAGCGCCAAGGGCCCGGGCAAGCGCGCGGAGGAGCTCCGCCGCCAGATCGCCAACCACGACCACCGCTACTACGTCCTCGACGATCCCGAGATCGGTGACGACGCCTACGATGCGCTGCTCGACGAGCTGCGCGCCCTTGAGGCGGAGCACCCCGCGCTTCGCAGCCCGGATTCGCCGACCCAGCGGGTCGGCGGCGAGCCGGTCGAGGGGTTCGAGCCGGTTCGCCACCTGGAGCCGATGCTCTCGCTCGGCAACGCTCGCGGCGCAGACGAGTTCCGAGCCTGGGAGACACGCCTGCACAACAAGCTGCGCCAGCTCGACATCAGGCCCGGGGAGCTGCGCTTCGTCTCCGAGCCGAAGATCGACGGGATCGCGATCTCGCTGCTCTACGAGGGCGGCGAGTTCGTCCGCGGAGCGACCCGCGGCGACGGCGTGATCGGCGAGGACGTGACGCAGAACCTGCGCACGATCAGGGCGATCCCACTGCGGATCGACGACGCGACTGAGCGAATCGAGGTCCGCGGCGAGGTCTACTTCCCGCGCGGCGCGTTCGCCGAGCTCAACGAGCAGCGCGCTTCGGCCGGCGAGTCCACGTTCGCCAACCCCCGAAACGCGACCGCCGGCACGATCCGCCAGCTCGACCCTGGGATCACCGCCTCGCGGCCGCTTTCGATCTGGTGCTATGGGATCGGCGGCCACCAGGGGATCGAGTTCGCCAGCCACTCGGAGGAGCTCAAGTGGCTGAGCGAACGCGGATTCAAGGTCAACGGCGACGTCGAGGAGCACGACACCGCGGACGAGGTCGTTGAACGCTGCCGGTGGTGGGAGGAGCGGCGCGAGTCGCTCGACTACGAGATCGACGGAGTGGTGATCAAGGTCGACCAGCGATCGCTGTGGCGTGAGCTCGGCGTCACCGGCCGCGAGCCGCGCTGGGCGGTGGCTTGGAAGTTCCCGCCGATCACCGCGACGACCAAGCTGAACCGGATCGTCTGGAACGTCGGGCGCACCGGTCGCCTGCTTCCATTCGCCATGCTGGAGCCGGTTCACGTGGGAGGTGTGACGGTCTCGACCGCGACCCTCCACAACGAGGAGGACCTGGCGCGCAAGGACGCCCGGGAGGGCGACCAAGTGGTGGTCACGCGCGCCGGCGACGTGATCCCGCAGGTGATCGCGCCGCTGATCCAGCGACGCAAAGGCAAGCGGCTGCGGCGGCCAAAGCCGCCCAAGAAGTGCCCCGTCTGCGAAACCCCGACCGTGAAGCCCGAGGACTCGGTTTGGACAATCTGTCCCAACCGCCGCGGCTGCCCCGGCCAGACCTTTCAGCTCGTCAAGCACTTTCGTGGCGCCATGGACATTGAGGGCCTCGGCGAGAAGAACGCGATGCGCTTCCTGGACGAGGGTCTGATCACCGACCCAGCATCGATTTACGACCTCGCCGCCGAGCGAATCGCCGAGCTCGACGGCTTCGGCGAGACCTCGGCCAACGCGCTCATCCGCGAGATCGAGCGCTCAAAGGAGCGGCCGTTCGGGATCGTGCTCTACGCGCTCGGGCTGCCCGGGATCGGCTACGTCAACGCCCAAGCGCTCGCGCAGCACTTCGGCTCGATCGACGCTCTGCTCGCGGCCGCCGCTGAGCAGATCACGGAGGTGGACGGAATCGGGCCGATCCTCGCGGAGCAGCTTCGTGAGGAGCTCTCCGACGAGGCGGTGCTCGAGCTGATCGCCCGCCTGCGCGAGCGGGGACTTCACTTCGAGCTATCGGCGGCCGAGCGCCGCGCCGAGGGCGGCCCGCTCGAGGGCAAGACGTTTGTCCTCACCGGAACCCTGCCGGCGCTGAGCCGCGAGGAGGCGACCTCGATGATCCGGCGCGCCGGCGGGAAGGTGACCGGGTCGGTGTCGAAGAACACCGACTACGTGGTCGCCGGCGAGAGCCCCGGCTCGAAGCTCGCCACGGCCGAGGAGCTCGGCACACCGGTGCTGGACGAGAAGAGCCTGCGAAAGCTCCTCCCGGACTAGCGTCTGTAGCGTGCGATCAGCGCCGCCATCTTGTCCTGGGCGCGGTGCGCGGTGGTGATGTCGACGGAGTTCATCAGGATCGAGAAGGCGACCAGTCCGTGGCCCGCCTGGCAGTAGCCGGAGAAGGTGCTGACGCCGATCAGGGTCCCGGTCTTGATCCGACAGCGACCCTCGGCGGCGGTCCCGTTCATACGCTGGCCGACCGTGCCCTGGCGCCCGGCCAGCGGCAACGAGTGCCGAAAGGAGCGCCGGTCGGGCTGGCGGTTCATCGCCACCAGGAAACGCCCCAGATGACGCGGGGAGGCGCGATTGGAGCGCGACAGGCCCGAGCCGTTCTCCATTCGCACGGGACCCCCCAGTTTGCGCGCGAACCTCTCGGCCTTGCGGGCGCCCCGCCGCGTCGTGCCCTCGACCCCGGGGCGGGCCGCGAGGCGTTTGAGGAGCATCTCGGCGAAGAAGTTGTTCGAGGGCCTGTTGGTTTCAGCGATCAGGTTCACCAGCTTGGGCGAGCGGACCTTGCCGAGCGGCCGGCGCCGAAGCGCGCTCCTGGGCAGATGGGCGCGGCCCGTTCCCCGCTTGACGCGGACTCCCTCCTCTCGCAGCTGGCGCTTCAGCTTCCGCGCTGCGGCCAGCTCCGGGTTCGGTGCGTAGTGGCCGCCCGCGAAGCCCGAGTTGTAGGAGAGGCCCGACAGCGGGCCCAGCTCCCCGGATGCATCGACCCCGCTGGTCGGCACCCCGCGGTGGCGGTCGAAGACGGTGTCGTCGGCGCGGATCGCGCCGGTGACGCGCCTGATCCCCGCCTTGCGGACGTCGCTCGCCAGGTTGGCGATCCCGGTCAGCGGGAGGTCGTTGCGCCGCGCGAAGCCCACGCTGGCGAGGGCGGGATCGCCAGCCCCGACGATCACCAGGCTGCCCTCGAGCGTGTGCCCGTGCCTGGCGTGCCTGCGCCGCGGGTACAGCCTGGTCTTCAGCCGGCCGTTGGCGCCGAAGCGGTCGAGCACTGCAGCGGTCGTGAACAGCTTCGTGTTCGAGGCCAGGATGCGACGCGTGTGCGACGCCCAGCTGAACAGGATGCGGCTGCTCGGCGCGTCCATGTCCATCACCCAGGCGCCGCTCGCGCCGCCCGCGCGCTGCATCTGGTTGCTGAGTCCGTGACGTAACCGGGATCGCGAAAGGGAATCCGCATCCACGGGCGCGAGCAGGAGCGCGCACCCGAGTCCCGCCAGCGCGATCCCAAGGAGCCTTCCGCGCACCGTCCGGCAGGGTAGCCCCTGCGCTCGGACGCAACCGTTTGCTTGGGCCGCTGTCTGGCGAAGGCGCGGCGGTCTGCCTGACCGGCCTGCATAATGGATATCTCAATGGGCAAGGTCGTCGAGCTCGAGACCCCCCGAACGGACTCGCGGGGGGCTCGGGCCAAAAGAAGTCGCCGGCGGCAATCGAAGACCGCGCTCGTCCTCGGCGGAGGGGGCTTCACCGGCGGCGTCTACGAGATCGGCGCCCTGCGGGCGCTCGACCTGCTGGCCGTCAACCGGACGGTCAACGAGTTCGACGTCTACGTGGGCACCAGCGCGGGGTCGTTCGTGGCCAGCATGGTGGCGAACGGGATCACCCCCGAGGAGATGATGCGGGTCCTGAACCACGAGCTGCCGTCGCCCCTGCGCGACATCTCGCTCGGCACCCTGCTGAAACCCAACTACGGCGGGATCGTGCGGAAGTCGCTCACCTTCCCACTGCGGGTGGCGGGAGTGGCGAGGGAGCTCGTCAGCCACCTCAGCGAGCTCTCTGCGGTCGACGTGGTCACCGGTCTGGCGAGCGGCTTACCGACCGGCATCTACAGCGGGCGCGGGATCGAGAGCTACGTCGCCGAGGTGCTCTCGGACCCCGATCGAAGCAACGACTTCCGGCTCCTCGACTCCGAGCTGTACCTGACCGCAACCGACCTCGACACGACCGAACGCGTGGTGCTCGGCGAGGGCGATTGGGCCGACGTCCCGATCTCGACCGCGGTCGCGGCCTCGGGCGCGCTGCCGATGATCTACGCGCCGGTCGAGATCAACGGCCGCGAGTTCATCGACGGCGGGATCCGCTCGACCACGAACGTCGATGTCGCGGTCGAGCACGGCGCCAAGTTCATCGTCGTCATCAACCCGCTGGTGCCTTACGCGAACGACTTCAGGAAGCGGATCCCGACGGTCACCGGCACGCGGGCGCGCCGCGTCTCGGACATGGGGTTCACGGCGATCGGCAACCAGGCCTTCCGGTTGCTTTCCCATGAGCGCCTGCACGTCGCGGTCCAGCAATGGGAGCAGCGCTATCCGGGCGTCGACATCATCCTGATCGAGCCCGAGCTCGACGACGAGTTGATGTTCGGCACCTCCATCCTCGACTACAGCGCCCGCCTTGAGATCGCCAAGCACGGCTTCGAGTCGGTGACCCTGAGGCTCGCCCGCGACTACGACCGCTACAAGTCGATCGGCGAGCGCCACGGCATCCAGATCTCTGCTCGCCGCGTGCGCCGCGTGCTCGACCAGGTCGAGCGCGAGGAGGAGAAGCAGTCGGCCTGGCGGCGCGTGTTGGAGCAGACGACGGCGGTGCTGCTCCGCCAACAGCCGGGCTCTGAAGCCGCGGAGCCGGACTCGGAGACCGCGGAGCCGGACTAGCTGAGTTGCTCACTGCCGAAGGCGATCCCGGTCTACCAGCGAAGCTTGGGGTGTCCCGACACCCCCTCCCGGAATGTGACCACAAATGTGGTCACAGTGCGTATCCGGTTGCTTCCGTTGGGCCGTCAGGCCGCTCGCCGGGTGATCTCC
>JBBPIL010000056.1:0-12020 GCA_038040365.1 Actinomycetota bacterium | reverse complement strand
TCACGCCATTGGTCCATTGGTCATAGGACCCCTGTGCGTTGGGCAGCAGGGCGGCGGTCGTCGTGTGCGCCTGTGCCGAGGAGAGGCCGAACATCACGGCCGCGAGCGCGGCGATGATGGCGAATGTGGCGACTGCCGAAGTCTTACGCGACCAGCTACGGCGACGGTGACCAGCGATAATTATCAACCCCCCATGTGATGCCGAGGGCGATAATCATCGGCCCCCCCTGTCGTGCCGACTGTGACAAGTCATGCCTACTATGTCAACGCGGTTACCGCAAATAGGGCTCGGCCGCTACCACAAAAGGGCCGTGTCCCGTCAAAGGGTTGAGATTCGTCTGTTTTCGCCGCGGCCGCGACCGCCGAAACGCTACCCGGCCGCCGCGACGAGGCCCTCGATCCGCGCCAGCTCGGCCTCGACGTCGGCGACGATGCCCTCGATGCCCTCGCGGGCCTTGGCGGAGCTCTTGTCGACGTTGGTCAGCGCCAGGCGCACGCCCTGGGCGCGCTTCAGCGCGGAGCGAGCCGCCTCGGCCGCGTCCCGGACGCCCGCCGCGTCGACCTCGAGCGAGCGGTCTCGTGCCGTCAGCACGCGCAGCCGCGCGTACCGATACACGAGGTCGAGCCCCAGCTCGTCCGGCAACTCGGAGTCGACGGCGACGATCATCTTGTTGCCCTCGTACTCGACGAGCTGCTCCCGCCTGGCGGGGATGTTCTCCTCGCCTGCGACGACCAGCACGGCGAAGTCGGCGTCGCGCTCGGCCATCGCCGCGTTCAGCTCCTCCCAGGCCCTGTTGCGGGAGAGCTGATCGTCCTTGTCCTCGAACACGATCCGCCCCAGCGGCTTGCCATCCCCAGCGCCGATCTCGACCACCGTGTCGCCCTTCTTCGAGCCACCCTCGCCGCGCTCGTCGCCCACGTGGTGCGCGCAATCGCCGCGTGCCTCCGCGATCCGCCCGATCGCCGCATGCACGCGCTCCTCGAAACTGCGCCCCTTGCGGGTCCCCGCGCCCTCTGCCTCGGTGATCGCCCGCTTGGCCTCGGTCTCGGCCGTGAGCTGCACGACGCTCGTCTCCACGCGCTGTAGCGCCTCGGCGACGGCTTGCACCCGCGCCTCCTGGCGGCGCGTGGACTCGGCGACGGCCTGGGAGATCGCCCGCTTGGCGTCGGCGAATGGATTGGCCGCGTCGTCGGAGGCGAAGTGCCTGACCAGCGACTGGAGGCGTTCCTCGACGAGCTTGGACACCTGCTCCTTGATCTGATGCTGCACCGCGGTCGAGCGGTCGGCGCCGAAGTGGGCCGCGATCTGCTCCGCGAGCCCGTCCTCGAACTCGCCGAAGGCGCGCCCCAGCGAGCCGCCTTCAGCCGAGAAGGCGCGCTCGAACTGACGCTGAATCTCCTCGACGACGCCGCGCGACTGCTCGATCAGCTGGCTTCGGGCCTCGCCCGAGGCGCGCTCGAACTCCGCGCGCACATAATCGACCTCCGCCCCGACATCCTCGCGGTCCAGAACGCGGGCGCCGATCTCGATCGCGTCAGAGACCGTGCGCGCCGGCTGCTGGCCCGCCTCGGCGCGCTCGCGGACGACCCTTGCGGCGCGCTCGTCGCTGACCGTGAGGCGCTCGATCACGAGCCGGTCGTCGAGCGCGCGCACGACGCCGTCGCCCTGGCCAGGCGCCTGGTCGCTGGGTAGCTGTGGCTTCTCAGATGCTTCCATGAGGACCCACGAAGGTAGTCGCGGCCCCGGACGGGAACCTGACTCACACCGGTCCTCCGCTTGGTGTCCGGGGCCGGCGGCCGGCAACGAAGACCCTGTGGACCCGGGCAACTAGCGAAGCTCGAATCCCGCGAAAGGCCTAGCGAAACTCGGTAGGCCGGTCGTGGTGCGGGGTTGTTGGAAGCCTTACCTCCGTAAGATCAAAAGCCCATGAGAAGATTGCGGTCGGGCGCCTGGCGCCGGCTGGCCTACCCCCCGCGTTTCGCTCGCCACTACTGGCATCGTCGCGGGCGTGGGGTCGGGATCGCTCTCTCCGGGACCCGGCGGCGAATGCGGGACTATTCTGGTGACTCCTCCGCCCAAGTCAATGTTCGCTTCCGCGCGCGGGACAAGTTTCGCTTGCCGTTTCGCTAGACCCCCTCCGACGCTTCTCGTGGAGCGTTCTGGCGCTGGGTTTGTACACGCGCGTTCGGCGCTGAGTTCGGGCAACTGTCCTGCCCTGTGGTCGCCATGTGAGGTCTATCCAGGACAGCGCCCCCCTTTACGATCCCGTCCGCGACTTCGTCGCTAGCCCCAGCGATAGGATCCCGCGCCGTGGCCGTTGACGTATCTGAAGTCTCGAAGCTGGACGTTGAGCCGGGCGAGCTGCCTGAGACGATGGCCGCTTGGGTGATCCGGCCCGAGCGCGAGGGAGAGCCCAAGGACGCCTTCAAGCTCGAGCAGGTCGAGCTGCCGGAGCCGGGCGCCTTCGAGGTGATCGTCCGGGTGATGGCCGCGGGTGTCAACTTCAACAACGTTTGGGCGGCGCTCGGCAAGCCCGTCTCGGTGTTCGACTACGGCGACCACCCTGAGTGGGGCCATCACATCGGCGGCTCGGACGCTTCCGGCATCGTCTGGAAGGTGGGCGAGGGCGTCACCAAGTGGAAGCCCGGGGACGAGGTCGTGATCCACTGCAACCAGGCCTCCTACGAGGACGTCGAGGTGCACGGCCTCGATCCGCTCGCCGCCCCCAGCCAGATGATCTGGGGGTATGAGACCACCTGGGGGTCGTTCGCCCAGTTCACCAAGGTCCAGGCGCAGCAGCTGCTCCCGAAGCCGGGCAACCTGTCCTGGGTCGAGTCCTCGGCCTACGGGCTCACCTACTTCACCGCCTACCGGATGTTGATCGACCGCTGCCAGCTCCAGGCGGGCCACAACGTGCTGATCTGGGGCGCCGCCGGCGGCCTCGGCGTGTTCGCCACCCAGCTCTGCGCCGCGTCGGGCGCCAACGCGGTCGGCGTCGTTTCCTCCGACCAGAAGGGCGAGTTGGTCAAGAAGCTGGGCGCCGTCGATTACATCAACCGCAGCGAGTTCGCCGGCATGATGCGAAAGGGGGGCGAGTCGCCCGAGGAGGAGAAGGAGCGCTTCAAGGCCTCGCGCGGCTTCGCAAAGCGGGTCAAGGAGATCCTCGGCGACCCCCCGGACATCGTCTTCGAGCACGTCGGGCAGGCGACCTTCCCCACGTCGGTGCTGGTCGTGAAGCCATTCGGCAAGGTGGTGATCTGCGGCGCGACCTCCGGCTACAACCTGGACTTCGACGTCCGCTACCTGTGGATGCGCCAAAAAGAGATCCTCGGCTCCCACTTCGCCAACGCCTACGAGTGCACGCGCGCCAACCAGCTGATGGCCGAGGGCAAGATCCGGCCGGTGCTCTGGCAGGCGATGGGCTTCGAGGGGGTGCCCGAGGCGCACCAGCTCCTGCACGAGAACAAGCACCTGGGCAAGATCTCGATCATGGTCGGCGCCACCGACGAGGACGAGGGCAAGCGCGGCGAGGGCCCGGGAGCGATCCGGGCCGAGGTCGGAACCTGAGCCGATCCGGGTGGCCGACCTCAACTACATCGACTGGCACCTCCATCCCTTCCGGGCCGACCGATGGCTGGAGATCTGGAGGCCCGCCCTCGACCGCGCGCTGGCCTTCGGCGCCAGGTCGTGCTACCTGACTCGGGACGTCGACGACCCGCTGCACTTTCGCCAGGTGACGGTCTGGGACGACCACGTCGACTTCGAGCGCTACTGGTACTCGGACGAGATCGCCGCCCTTCGCGAGGCCGCGCTCAACTACTTCAACAAGCCGCTGCTGCCGAGCTGGCACACCATGGCCGTCGACGCATCGCCGGTTGAGACATAGGCGGAGTCGCGCACCCCGCGAAGGCCCGACGCGGGGAGCCGGCCCGGTCGGACTCCTCCGCCTACTTGGCCTCCTCGGCCCGTTTGACCCCATCCGCAGGCTCGGCCGCGGACTGGTCCGGATGAGCCTCCCGTTGACCGAGTCCGAGCCGAGCGAAGATCCCCCGACGTCCTGAGCCAAGCCTGCGGGCCTCGGCCTCGAGCCCGTTGGACCGCGATTGCGCTTCCCGTAGTCGCCGATCGGCCTCCCGCGCCGCCTCCTCTGCTCGACGCGCGTGTGCTTCGCTCGCGCGCACGCGCGTCTCCGCCTCGCCGATCCGTCGCAACTGCTCACTCTCATCCGCTCGAAGACGCGCGACGTGCTCCGCCCGTCCGGCCCGCTCCTCGGCGGCCTTTGCACGCGACTCCAGCGCCTCGAAGCGGCGCTGTGACTCCTTCTCCATTTGGTGCCGGGTCTCGCGCTCGCGCTCCAGTTCCCTCTTCATGGCATCGGCCGCCCCGGTCAGCTGCTCGATCCGCTGCATGGCCTCGGCGTGCAGCAGCTTGTCCTGCTCTCGATGGGTGCGCTCCGCGCTCAGCTGACGCTCGGCTTCCCCGGCGCGCCTGAGCATCTCTTCCTCGCGACGGGTCGCTTGCTCGAGCTTTCCACGAAGCTCCTCGGCTCGTTTGCCGAACTGCGCCTCCGCCTCGGCAAAACGCTGCTCGAAGCCCTGCTCGACGCTCTCTATTCGTTCTGTGTCGCTCTTGGCTCGTCGCCTGGCCTCCTCGCTCACGCGCTTCTGTTCCCGGCGAGAGAGCTTTTGCGTCAGCTCACTCACCTGCTGGTGGGCGGCGGCAAGCTCCCGACGCCCTGCTTCCGCGCGGATACGTGCCTCGGCCTCGCGCTCAGCCAGCCCCTCCAGCTCGGCACGGAGGCTCTGCGTGCGTTCATCGAGCTGCGCCTCGGCCGCCTTCACGCGTTCAGCCTCCGCGGCATGCGCGAGCTCCAGGTCCCGGCGAGCGTTGTCTTCAAAGTCATCCCGCGCGCGCTCAGCCGCCTCTGCTCCGGCCCGTGCCTCGGCTTCACCGAGAGCCAGCGCCTCCAGCTCGGAGCGAAGCTTCTCCGTGCGTGCCCCGAGCTCGTCCTCGACGGCCTTCAGGCGCTCCGCCGCCTCAGCCCGAGAAAGCTCCAGGTCGCGGCGGGCCTTGTCTTCAGACTCCTCCCGCCCGCGTTCAGCCGCCTCCGCTCGGGTGCGTGCCCTGGCCTCGCGGTAAGCCAGCCCCTCCAGCTCGGCGCGGAGCCGACCAGTGATGGAGGGATCCTCCGGCGCGACCACCTCCTCTCCCTCGTCCTGTGCGCTCGCCTCGCCCTCGCGAAGGCCCCGGCGCCGAAGGCGACTCATCTCCCTCTCCTGCCGTCGGGCCTCCTTTGCGCGGCGCCACTGCTCTCGCTGCTCCTTACTCTTTTCCGCCCTGGCACTCCGCTTCTGTGCCCTCACCCGCTTTCTCTCGGCACGCGCCCGGAGGCGCGCCTCGGTCCCGTCTTCCGTGGCAGCCGCCTCACCCGCAGGCTCTGCTGTGTCGCTCGACGAAGCCACTCCGTCTCCAGTCTCGGGATCTCCAGTCTCGGGAGCGCCTGCCCGCGGCTCGTCGGGCTCGGCCGGCTTGACCATGGATGCAGCCTCCTCGTCGGGCATCACGTAACACCGGTGAGCCGAGCCTCGCGCCCTGCGGGGCTCGGCCAGTGAGAATTGGAGAGCATACCGTCGCACGGGCCGGGCTTCGCCGTACCTGTCTCGGGCAGATTTCCAAGGGCGCCCGCGCTCAGGCCGCGATGGCCACGGCGCTCTGCTCCGCGAAGCGCTGACCGACCTGGCGCAGGATCTCGACCATCGCCTCGGTCGCAGCGGATCGTGCGCCCTCGGCGCGAGTCGCCGCCCAGACCTGCCGCTTCGGCGCTTGGGGCTTGGTCGGGCGGACGACGAGGTCGGAATGCAGCGCCGGCAGCGCCAGGTCCGGCAGCAGCGTGAAGCCGAGGCCGGCCGCGACGTAGGCCTGTAGCACCTGGTACTCGTCGCTCTCGAAGGCGATCCGTGGATCGAAGCCCGCCTCCCGGCAGGCTTGCTTGACCACGTCGCCGCAGGAGCTCGGGCACACCCCGCACAGCCAGGCCTGGTCGGCGAGGTCCGCCAGCCGCACCGTGTCGGCCTTCGCCAGGGGATGGCTGTTTGGGAGCGCCAGGTACATGGACTCGGTCAGCAGCAGGGTGCGCTCGATGTCCCGCTCGTCGGCCTGGGAGGGGAGCATCGGGTAGTCGAAGACGATCGCGAGGTCGACCTCCGCCGCGCGCAGCCTCGGCAGCGACTGCTCGGGCTCGGCCTCGGTCACGGTCAGGCGCACCTCCGGATGCCGGCCGCCGAACTGCGCCAGCGCCTCGGTGAGGAGGGTGGCGCTCACGCTCGGGAAGCTCGCAATTCGCAGCTCTCCCCCCTCGAGCCCGGCGATCGCCTTCAGCTCGTGCTCGGCCTCCTCGAGCCGCGCCAGCGCCGCCTCCGCGTGGCAGACCAGTACGTGGCCGGCGTCGTTCAGCTTCGGCCCGTTGCGGGTTCGCTCCAGAAGCGCCATGCCGACTTCCTTCTCAAGCGTCGCCACCTGCTGGCTGACAGCCGACTGCGAGAGGTAGAGCGCGTCCGCGGCGGCGGAGAACGAGCCCTGGCGGGCGACCTCGGCGAGCACCCGCAGCCGCTTCAGATCCAGCATAAGGGCACCTTATCAAGTTGAGAAGCACTTCCTGTTGCGCTTATCCCGCCCGCACGGCAGGCTTTCCTCAGATCACGAACAGAGGGTTCCCAGCGTTCCCTCCAGTAGCGCGAAAAGTCGAGCGAAACGTCTCCCACGAGGTGAAAGATGAGCGGTAACCACTCCCCCACGACCATCCAAACCGACGGGATCAGCATCCGT
Source organism: Actinomycetota bacterium (assembly GCA_038040365.1). Classification (GTDB taxonomy): domain Bacteria; phylum Actinomycetota; class Thermoleophilia; order Solirubrobacterales; family 70-9; genus AC-56. Next base: position 5,194 of record JBBPIL010000056.1, on the reverse strand, counting down.
CGCCTCGGGGGCGACGACCTGGCCGAGGTCGAGCGCCTCGCACAGCTCGACTCCCGGCGCCCGCCCGAGGGGGCGCTGCTCGGGGTCGAGATCGAGGGGCGACTGCTGGCAGCGATCTCCCTGACCACGGGCGAGTTGATGGCGGACCCGTTCAGCCGCACGGGCGAGCTGCGGGCGCTGCTGGAGCTTCGAGCGGCCCAGCTGCGGCGCCGCGAGAACCGCCGCGGGCGCCCGCTCCACCTGCCCCGGCCCAAGGCCCGGGCGGCGCTCGCCGCCTCGCCGCCGGCCGCCGCCAGGTGGTGGCTGATCGCCGGTCGCCTTTAGGCGGAGTCGCTCCTCTCACGCCCCAACCGCTGGCCCCCCTCCCAGCCGCTCGCCCCCTCCCGGCCGCTGGCCCCTTCCCGGCCGAGTTGCGATTCACATGGCATCGCAACTCGGCCATCGCCGAAGAATTCCCGCCGACGCGGCTCCGGGAAGCCGCCGGAGAGGCTCAGTGCTGCTCGAAGTTGGCTCAGTGCTGCTCTAGGGGGGCCATCGTGAGCCCGGCGTCCTGGAGCTGCTCCCAGTAGTGCTCGGCCGGCTCCTTCGGCCCCCTCCAGACGATCGCCTGGCCGCTCGAGTGGATCCGGTCGGCGAGCCGGTAACCCTCGTCGACCGCCACCCCGGGGATCACCCGGGCGAGTGTCTTGGCGACGTGGTCGAAGGTGTTGTGATCGTCGTTGAGGACGATCACCAGCCAGTTGCCGCCGAGGCCCGACCCGGGATCGCGGGTGCGGGGGCGCTCGAGCGTCTCAGTACTCATCGGCGGCCTGCGGATCGGGTCACGCCGCTGGAGAGGTGCTCTAGGGGTTCGGGACCAGGAGCTTGAGGTTGTCGAAGGTCGCGACCACCTGCTTGTTGGAGCGCCTGGTGCTCCCAACCGAGACCTGCAGCTTGCGCCCGTCGACCTGGCCCGCGTTCGAGTCGGTCACCTTGGCGAGCTGCGTCCCGTTCACCCTCGCCGTCACCCTGTTACCGACCGCCCTCAGGCGCACGACGTTCGGCTTGTTGACGCCCTTGATCGCCTGGCTTCGGCCCTTGGCGGGGAATCCGCCCCCGCCCCCCGACGGAACGCGGTGGAGCTGGAACTTGTGCCTCTTGGGGAAGATGCGGAGCTCATAGCCCGAGCTCTTGCCCGAGCGCACCGCGACCGCCACATAGGAGCTTCCCCGCATTCCCCTCGGCGTTGCCTTGAGCAGCTTCTCCCTCACCTGGAAGGCGTGGTTCGGGCCGGCGGTGTCCCCCTCCACCGGCGGCCGGTAGCCGCAGGCGCCCGATCCCCGGTTTCGCTGCGCGCGCACGCTCTTGGCCTTCTGCCTCCATCTCTTGGCGCAGTGCTTGCCGCTCGAGTGGCGGAGCTCCTTGGCCTCGGCCTCGCTCGAGAAGTTGTTCTTGTAGACCGTCACCCCGGCAAGCGCGACTGCGGCCGCGAGGCCGAGTGCGAGGGCCGCCGCGAGCAACGCGACGGCCGGTCTTGTGCGCCGGCGAAGGCCCATTCGAGGTTCGTGCAGGGTAGCCAAGTGGTCCGAACGCGGCTATGCGCACGCGCTCGAGCTGATGCTCAACGATTTCCTCCCACGAGCAGTCCGACCGCCCGAAACCTTGCAATTTGCGGTAGAAACCTTGCGATTTGGGTAGAACAAGGCCGGAATTTGCGGTTAGTCGGATTGACTGGGCGGTGGCTGATGCACGAAGCTCGCGCTGAAGGGATGGGCGGGGAAGGGAGGCCGTGCCCGTAATGGACAGCACGGAAGCCCGAACAAGAGGAGGGCAAGATGCGGCGAACACTTATCGCCGTCACGGTTTTGCTCGCCGTGGGCATGGCAGCCACGGCGGCACAGGCGGCCAGCCCGCACTTCAAGAAGAACGGAGAGCCGGTATGCACGATCACCGGCACGGCGACGAGCAAGACGGTCCAGTGTAGGGGCACGCTCGCCGGCCTCGGCGGGGGGGATCTGGCCATCCCAACGACCGTCAGCGGGTCCGCGGTCTATCAGTGTCGGAACGCGGGCGGCAACATCGCACCCGGCCAGAACAGGGTCCTGGTCGGTCCCTCGACTGTGCCGACGACCATTGGAAGCCAGTCGATCAAGAACGGAAGCGTGACGTTCACCACCAACGCCAACACCCTGACCGCCCCGACAACGGTGTCGGGGGCGGACGCTGGTTGTCCGAACCCCAACTGGACCGGGGTGAACCCCACCCTCACGCTCACGGACATCTCCCTCACCATCTCTCAGGGCGGCGTCCTGCTCTTCACCTGTACCGCGTCGAACCCGGCGGGGCTGACCAGCCCGGTCAGTCTTAGCTGCTAACGACTGACGAGCAGAGGGGGCACGCGATCGTGCCCCCTCTGTTCTCGCCCGGCGGCGAGCGGAGGCGCGCCTCCGAGGCGTTCGTCTAGCGGCGGGCCGGTAGAGACTCGCCGGTGCCGAAGCGCCGGCGATTCAAGTCGCCTGGCGAGCCCTTCTGCGGGTCTCTAAGCGGCTGGCGGTGCGAAGCACCCCCGGGGCGCGCCGGGCTACGGCCGCGGCAATCCGATCAAGTCGTCGCATCGACTCCCGCGGGCTCGGCGTCTCGATCTTCGTGATCTTCACCTCCGGGCTCTCCTGGGCAGCACCCTCCGGCACGACGGCGAGCAGGCTCCACTCGCCGGGCACGCCCTTGAGCGTTTGCGAGCCACGTTCCTCGAAAGCGATACCGGAGCCGACGACGAGGTCGCGCACGGTGCGCGATACCAGGATCTCCCCGGGCACTGCCACGGCGTTGACCCGGGCCGCGATGTGGATCGCGATCCCACCGACGTCGTCGCCCATGACCTCACATTCGCCGGTGTGGATGCCGGCCCTGATCTCCATTCCGAGCCCACGCACCGCGCCGCGTATCGCCTCCGCGCAGCGAATGGCTCGCGCGGGGCCATCGAAGCTGGCGAGGAAGCCGTCGCCGGTGGACTTCACCTCCCTGCCGCCAAAGCGGGCGAGCTCGGAGCGGGTTACCTCGCCGTGACGCTCTAGAACGGCGCGCCAGCGCGCATCCCCGAGTTCCGCTGCCCGCTCGGTTGAGCCGACGATGTCGGTGAAGAGCACCGTCGCGAGCACGCGGTCGGGCTCGCGGACGTGGCGAACGCCGGTCAGGAACTCTTCGATCTCCCCGGCGATGAGGTCCGGCTCGGTCAGCCACGGCGCGTGGTCACGCCCCTTTACCTCCAGGAAGCGCGCCCCCGGAATGTGGTCGGCAATGTAGCGACCCGACTGGATGGGGACGAGGTCCTCGTCTGCGTGGACGACAAGCGTGGGGACGTTGATCGTAGGCAAGACGTCCCTGATGTCGATCATCGCTGCGGACTCCATAGTGGCGCGGGCCATACCGGGGCTCGCGCACAGCCGCTCCGCCGTCGCCTGCTGCTGCGCGTCGCCCATGTTGGGCACGAGGAGCGCGAGCGCCTCGCCGTCTCCCCAGCTATCGAGAATCCGCTGTCGGAAGGCCGCGATGCGCTCTAACTGGGCGTCAGTCGGCCAGTAACGCTCCGCGACTCCCTCTTTCGCGAGCTCGGCCCGGATCTCGTCGGGCGAAGCATCAACGAGGCCGACGCTTGCGAACGTCCCGAACAGCACGAGCGCCTGGACCTGACCGGGGTGGGTCGCAGCGAAGACGATGCTGGACGGGCCACCCTCGGAGAGGCCGAAGAGCACCGGGCGCTCGCATCCGACGGCCTCCATCACGGCCTTGATCTCGTCGGATCTCTGCTCCAGCGTGCGCGGCCCCGAAACGGGATCGGAGCAGCCTGTGCCCAGCTTGTCGAACAGGATCAAACGCGCAAACGACGTCACTCGATCCCACCAGGCCTTCATCACGGGGTGTGCCCACCAGAACTCGATGTTCGAGACGAATGACGGCACGACCAGGATGTCGATCGGCCCCTCGCCCTTGACCTGATAGGCGATGTTCAGATCGCCGTGCTTCGCATATTGGGTACGTGGCGGCATTTCAGGATGGCCGACATCGCCGCCGGCGATGGACCGGCAGCCGCGGTTGTGTCGGTTGAAGCCGGCATACGAATGCTTTCAGGAGCTCCAGCTTGTGACGCTCGTCCATTGAGTTGCCAGTATCCCGCGTCTGGCTGCGATGCGGCGCTTCCCGCATCCGGCCAATCCTCGCCTTCGCCATGTAGTCGAGCTACCCCCTGTCCGACCGTAGAATCTGACCATGGCCGAGCACCGCCTTCCGGAGCCCGACGGGCCCTGGATGATGCGCACCTACGCTGGGCACTCCGACGCGCGGCGCTCCAACGAGCTCTACCGGCGAAACCTGGCCAAGGGCCAGACCGGCCTCTCGGTCGCCTTCGATCTCCCCACGCAGACGGGGTATGACCCCGATCATCCGCTGGCCCGCGGCGAGGTCGGCAAGGTCGGCGTCTCGATCGTCCACAAGGGCGACATGCACACGCTGCTCGACGGCATCCCGCTCGACGAGATGAACACCTCGATGACGATCAACGCGACCGCCGCCTGGCTGCTCGCCCTCTACGTCACGGTCGCCGAGGAGAACGGGATCGAGCGCGGCAAGCTCATGGGCACGACCCAGAACGACATCATCAAGGAGTACCTCTCGCGCGGCACCTATGCCTTCCCGCCGGAGCCGTCCATGCGGCTGATCGCCGACACGGTGGCGTTCACCGTCAACGAGGCGCCGAGCTGGAACCCCATCAACGTCTGTAGCTACCACCTCCAAGAGGCGGGGGCGACGCCGGTTCAGGAGATCGCCTACGCGCTGTCGACTGCGATCGCGGTGCTCGACGAGACGAAGCGGCGCGGCCAGGTCTCGGAGAGCGACTTCCCGCGCGTCTTCGGCCGGATCTCGTTCTTCGTCAACGCCGGCGTGCGCTTCGTCGAGGAGCACGCGAAGCTGCGCGCCATGGGGCGCCTGTGGGAGGAGATCGGCCGTCAGCGCTACGGCGTCCGCGAGCCGAAGTACCTGCGGATGCGCTACGGGGTGCAGGTCAACTCGCTTGGCCTCACGGAGTCTCAGCCCGAGAACAACGTGCCGCGGATCGTGCTCGAGGCGCTCGCTGTCACCCTGGGCCGCGACGCTCGGGCGCGCGCGATCCAGCTCCCGGCCTGGAACGAGGCGCTCGGCCTGCCGCGGCCGTGGGACC
>JBBPIL010000055.1:0-13323 GCA_038040365.1 Actinomycetota bacterium | reverse complement strand
CTCGAAGTGCTTGTTCTCCTCGCGGATCCCGCCCTTGCGCAGCGTGACCAGCTGCTCACCCTCAGCGAGGGCGCGCACCGTGACGGCCCATTCTTTGAGGGCGATAGGCATCAGTGGCTTGGTCCGATCTCAGAAAAGCGGGGCTTCCGGGGCCGGGGTTGCCCGGTGCGGGCGCCGGTTTCCGGCTCCGGGCGCGTGATTCTAGACGAGGGAGGCAAAAACGCCAAATTTGTGCGCTATGTTGCGATCTCGTCCAGGAAGTCCAGCAGGTAGGCACTGACCGCCGCCGGAGCCTCGAGCTGGCACCAATGCGCGGCGCCCTCGATCACGGCAGCCCGGGCGCTCGGAATCGCGGCGTCGATCGCCTCGGCGAAGGCCGGCGGCGTCACCGGGTCGAGCTCGCCGCAGAGGGCGAGCGTCGGGCAGGCGATGCGCTCGGTCTCGACCATCTCTCCGGCGGCCGTCGCCGCCGACCACTCGGCGTAGGCCTGCGGATCGTTGGAGGCGATCAGCTCACAGAAGAGGCCGTGCAGCGCCGGGTTCTGCTCCCGGCACCGCTCGCTGAGGCCCGTCTGGGCGACCGCCTCGGCGATCTCGTCCATTCGCCCCGCCCGCGCGAGCCTGACCCGCTCCTCGAACACCGGGCCCGCCTCGGGACGCCAGCGAAGCGCCCCGCCGATCAGGGCCAGGCCACGCACCCGCTCGCCGAGCCGCACCGCGGCGTGCTCGGCGATCATGCAGCCGACCGAGTGGCCGACCAGCGTCGCGTGCTCGACCTCCAGGCCGTCGAGCAGCCGTTCCAGGTCCTCGGCCCACAGCTCGATCGAGTAGGGGCCGGGCGGCCTCGAGCTGCGCCCGGCCCCGCGCTGGTCGTAGGCGACCGCGCGGTGGCCGCGCTCCTCGCAGGCGGCGAGCTGCGCCCACCACGAGTACGACGACCCTCCGAGGCCGTGCAGAAAGACGACGGCGGAGTCCTCAGGCGAGCCTTCGCCCCGATCCTCGTAGACGAGGCGAACGTCCTCGAGCTCGATGCGCTCGCCCATGAGGAGCAGCCTAGTGCCACCCAACTGACCGTGAAAGAATCGCCGCCCATGGCGGAGCAGGAAGCCTCGACCGTCGGCGACTCCGGCGGAGCGACGCGGCCAACGAATGAGGAGAGGCTGCTGGCCGCCCTGCGACGGGGCGACGAGGATGCGTTCAGGACGCTGGTCGACGAGCACGGCCCGTTCCTGATGCGGCTGGCCCTGATGCACGTGCCGAGCCGGGCGATCGCCGAGGAGGTCGTCCAGGACACCTGGCTTGCGGTCCTGAACGGGATCGACCGCTTCGAGGGCCGCTCCTCGTTGCGGACCTGGATCGCCAGCATCCTGCTCAACACGGCGCGCACCCGCGGCCAGCGCGAGCGGCGTGTGCTGCCGTTCTCGTTTCTCTTGCGCCGGCGGGAGGAGGGTCGCGACGAGCCGGCGGTCGACCCCGACCGCTTCCAGTCGGTCCGCGACTCCAATCCCGGCCACTGGGCGCGCCCGCCCGCCGAGTGGGACTCGCCCGAGGAGCGCCTCAGCGCCGACGAAACGCGCCGGGTCCTGCTGGAGACGATCGCCGAGCTCCCCGTTCGCCAGCGCGAGGTGATCGCCCTGCGCGACATCAGCGGCTGGTCGGCCGCGGAGGCGCGCGAAGCCCTGGGCCTCAGCGCGACCAATCAGCGAGTGCTGCTCCATCGGGCGCGATCCAACGTGCGCGCTGCCCTCGAGCGCCATTTCGAGGAGGAGCAGCTGGTGCGATGAGCGAACTCGAGGGGCCGCAGATGACCTGCAGGGAGCTGGTCGAGGTGATCACCGAGTACCTCGAGGGCACCCTGCCCGCCGAGGACCGCGCCCGCTTCGGGCGCCACCTGGCCGGGTGCGAGGGCTGCCAGGCCTACCTCGACCAGATGCGCCAGACGATCGGCGCCCTCGGCCGCCTGCCGCCGGAGTCGCTTTCTGTTGAGGCCGAGAGCAAGCTGGTGCAAGCTTTCCGGGGCTGGCGAGAGGGTGGGAAGCCTCACGCCTCTCCGTAACCACCGCCACCCGGGGTCTCGATCCGCAGGCGGTCGCCCGCGCGGAGCTCGCCGGCGGCCTTGGAGGCCAGGGGCTCGCCGTTGAGCAGGTTGCGGCCAGGCTGACCGTCGCCGCCACCGTCGCGCCCCCGGGGGGCGTGGCGGCGGCGCTCGGTGATCAGGGTGAAGCTCATCGACGCCAGCGCCTCGAGCTCGCGGACGATCCCGTCGCCGCCGCGGTGACGCCCGGCGCCCCCGCTGCCACGCCGCACCGAGAGCTCGCGGACGCGGAGCGGGAACTCGGTCTCGAGCGCCTCGATCGGCGTGTTGAGGGTGTTCGACATCGCCACGTGGATGGCGCTCGGGCCGTCGGCGTCTGGGCAGGCGCCCTGGCCGCCGCCCAGCGTCTCGTAATAGGTGAATTCATTCGCGAGGGTCAGGTTGTTCATCGTCCCCTGGCCCTGGGCCGGGGCCGGCGTGGCGCCCGCGAGCGCCTCGATCACCAGGTCGGCGACCCGGCTCGAGGTCTCCACGTTGCCGGCCGCGACCGCGGCCGGCGGCCGTGCGTTCAGCAGGCATCCCTCGGGCGCGATCACCTCGACCGGGCGGAAGGCGCCCGCGGAGGGCGGCGCCTCGGGGTCGGTGAGCACGCGGACGGCGAAGAAGGCGGCCGACTTGGTGACCGGCAGGGGGCAGTTGAGGTTGCCGTCGACCTGCGGATCGGTGCCGGTGAAGTCGAGCGTCAGCCGGTCCGCGTCGATCCGGGCGGTGACCCGCAGGCGGATGTCGCGCGGCTCGCCCCCGGCATCTGCCTCCATCAGGTCCTCTGCCTCGTAGGCGCCGTCGGGCAGCTCGGCGAGCTGGGCGCGCGTGCGGCGCTCGGCGTAGTCGAGGATCTCCGCCATCCCGGAGCGAAGCACCCCGATGCCGTGCCTGCCCGCCAGCTCGAGCAGGCGACGCTCGCCGGTCAGGTTGGCGGCCCGCTGCGCGCGCAGGTCGGCGAGCCGCTGGCGCGGGTTGCGCATCTCGGCGGCCAGGCGCGCCAGCCGGTCGTCGTCGGCCCGGGTGGGCGGGATCACCACGCCCTCGTCCTCGAGCCGGGTCGAGCTGGCCGGCATCCCGGCCGGAGTCGGGCCCCCGACGTCCGCGTGATGGGCGCGGCTGGCGGCGAAGCCGAGCAGGTCGGCCCCCTGGGACTCGACCTGGGGCGCGAAGACGGGCGAGATCAGCGTGATGTCGGGCAGGTGAGTGCCGCCTCGGTATGGGTCGTTGAGGATCCAGACATCGCCGGGGCGGTGCTCCTCGCCGAGCACGGTGGCGACCGCGTCCGGCATCGAGCCGAGGTGGACCGGGATCTGCTCGGCCTGCATCACCAGCTCCCCGGTGGCGTCGAACAGCGCCGTCGAGCAGTCGCGCCGCTCCTTGATGTTCGCCGAGTGGGCGGCGCGCACGAGCACCGCGCCCATCTCCTCGCAGGCGGCGCGAAGGGCGCCGACGAGGACCTGGAGCGTGACCGGATCCAGGCCCGGCCTCATCGCTCGCGTACCGCGCAGATCGTTCCCCGCCCGTCCACCTCGCTCCGCCAGCCCGGCGGGAGGACCAGGGTGGCCTCCGGCAGCTCGAACACGCACGGCCCCTCGGCCGTGGTGCCCGCCTCGGGCTCGCCGCGAAGCACCTCGGCCTCCGCCCAGGCCCCGCTGAAGCGCGCCCGCCGCGCCGAGCGCTCCAGGCGCCCCGCCGGCGCCGCCTCCGGCTGGGGTGCCAGCGCGGGGACGACCAGCGCCAGTCGCACGTTGACCAGCTCGATCTCCGCATCGGGGTCCCGGTAGCCGTAGCGGCGCTCGTGCTCGGCGGCAAATCGCTCCGCCAGCTGGGCCGGGTCGGGGCGCGGTGGCCCCGGGATGCCCAGCTCGAAGGCCTGGCCCCGGTAGCGGAGCTCGTAGGTGGCCTCCGGCGTGGCTTCGGAGAGCCCCGCCCCGATCGACTCGCGAAGTTCGGAGACCTCGGCGGCGATCCGCGCGGCGGTCAGGTCGGCCCCGCTGAGCAGAACGGTCCTTGCGGTGTCGCGGCGCCGCTCGGAGGCGATCAGTCCGAGCGCCGAGAGGACGCCGCTGGCGCGGGGGCAGAGGATCCGCTCCATGCCCAGCTCCTCGGCCAGGGCGGCGGCGTGCATCGGCCCGGCGCCACCGAACGGCATCAGGGCGAAGCGGCGCGGGTCGACGCCGCGCTCGACGGTGACCACGCGAAGCGCCCTGACCATCTCCTGGTTGGCGACCCGGACGATCCCCTCCGCCGTCTCCAGCCCGCCGAGCTCGAGCGCCGCCCCCAGCCGCTGGACCGCATCGCGGGCCGCCTCGACATCCAGCTCCACGCCGCCGGCGAGCGTCGAGGCGGCGTCCAGGTAGCCGAGCAGGAGGTTGGCGTCGGTGACCGTGGGCTGGGTGCCACCGCGGCCGTAGCAGGCGGGCCCGGGGTCCGCCCCGGCCGACTGCGGCCCGGCGCGAAGCGCGCCGCCCGGGTCGAGCCAGCCGATCGAGCCACCCCCGGCGCCGACGGTGTGGACGTCGACCATCGGCAGCTGGATCACCCGGCCGCCGATCTGGCGCGAGTCGGTCCGCCGCACCCGGCCGTCTTCGACCACGCAGACGTCGCACGAGGTGCCGCCCATGTCGAGCCCGACCGCGTTCCCGTCTGCGGAGAGCGTGGCCAGCAGGCTGGCGCCGACCGCGCCGCCGGCGGGGCCCGAGAGCACGCTCCAGGCTCCCGCCCGGGCGGCCTCCGCGGCAGGCGCCACGCCGCCGGACGATCTCATCACCAGCGGCTCCGGCAGGCCGCGCTCCGCGCCGGCCGCGGCGAGCCGCCCCAGGTAGCGGCCGAGCAGGGGCGACAGGTAGGCGTCGATGACGGTGGTCGAGCAGCGCTCGTACTCGCGAAACTGCGGCAACACCTCGTGCGAGGCCGAGACGTGGAGGCCCGGGAGCTCGGCGCGCAGGCGCTCGGCGATCGCGCGCTCGTGAGCGGGATCGAGGTATGAGAACAGCAAGCAGACGGCCACCGACTCGGCGTCGCTGGCTCGCGCGAAGGCCGCCACCCGATCCAGCTCTCCGTCCGCGAGCGGCTCGACCACGCCCTCGGGGCCCGTGCGCTCCCGGGCGGCGAAGCGGAGCTCGTCGGGCACCAGCGCGACCGGCTTCGGCGCGCAGAGTCGATAGAGATCGGGGCGGTTTTGGCGAGCGACCTCGAGCAGGTCGGTGAAGCCCTCGGTGGCGACCAGGGCCGTGCGCGCGCCGCGCTCCTCGAGCAGAGCATTGGTGCCCACGGTCATGCCGTGGGCAAACACCTCGACCTGGTCCGGGCCGGAGCCCGCTTGCTCCAGCGCCGCCTCGACCGCGGCGAGCACGCCCCGCGACTGGTCGTCCGGGGTGGTCGGCGCCTTCGCCGTGTGCAGGGCGCGCCCGTCGAAGAGCACTGCGTCGGTGAACGTCCCGCCGACGTCGACTCCGAGCAGCATCGCCGGAACCTACTGCGGCAGCCTATTGCGAGGAAGCAGGGGACGATCCCGGCCACCGGCCGGGGTCGTCCCCTGCTCGCTCTCCTGCTAGGCGGCGGTCAGCACCTGAAGCTCGCCGTCGAGAGTGTCGAGCGGTAGCTCGACCCCCTCGAACGTCTCCTCCAGGTGCTTGTGCGACGGGCAATAGTCCCTGCCCGGAAGCGGCCGGCGCTGACACGGCGTGCCCCTGCGCGTATGCGCATTGCACTGCGGCGGCCGCCCGTCGAGCCCGACGCCCTCGGGCAAGCGCGAAAGGAATTCGAGCGCCAGGCCGATGTTGCGCTCGATCACGGTCCAGACGAAGAGCTGATCGCCCATCGTGAAGTGGGCCCGCACATCGTTGAACAGCGTGCGAGCCGGTCTGGCGAAATAGCGGCGATCGTAGGTGAGGCGGCAGATCGCCCCCTCACAGGCAACCAGCACCTTCTGCTTGTTGGCGCACTCGGTGGGGTCCCACTCGTCCTCGACCACCCGTGGTGCCAGCTCCCGGTAAATGGAGCGACTGAAGCGGTACATCTCCTTCGTACCCCCTGTGGTTATCCGTTCCCTGACGCCTCCGATCTGACCTTGTGCGCTGCTTCCTGCTGGGAGGCGGGCGCCAGTATGCCGGAGTGCGGTTAAGCACAAAGGGCGTCAGATTAAGCGCATGTTAAGGAGCATTGAGGAGGCATTTGCGCCTGCGCGCAGTTTGCTAAGCACGGTGCACCGCCCAGCTCTAGGGCGTCCGCGCTAGGGCGTCCGCGCCCCCGCTGACGCGCCTCCCGGAGTGTGACCACAAATGTGGTCACAAGACGGGAGGTCCTTCGGAGGGAGTCACACCCTTGCGCTGTGGCCACATGTCGTAGCCACATGTCCGGGAGAGGACCCCGGCTCTTACGACCAACCCTCCGGACGCGGATCGGCGTCGGGCCCGATCACCATGTGGACGCCGTCGAGCGCCAGGTCGCGAAGCGGATGGTCGGTGCGCCGGTGGGGCCCGCGAGACTCGCGCCGCTCGAGGGCGGCGCGGGCGATCAGCCGCGCCAGGGGATAGGGGTCGTCGAGGAGCGGCTCGAGCGTCGTCGCGTCGCGTCGCGGTCCCGCCCGGCGCCAGACCGCTTCGCGCGTGGCCGCCGTCGGCGGCTCGAAGCGCCACTCGGGCACTGGTGCCGGTGCGCCCGGCGGTGGGGCCGAGGCGGCGGCGATCGCCGCTCGGGCGCCGAACACGAAGCACTCGGTTAGCGAGTTCGAGGCCAGGCGATTGGCGCCGTGGACCCCGCTACAGGCGCACTCGCCGACCGCGAACAGGCCCGCCAGGGAGGTGCGCCCGTCGAGATCGCAGACGATCCCTCCCATCAGGTAGTGGGCCGCGGGCGCCACCGGGACTGGCTCGCGCTCGGGATCCAAGCCCGCCGCGCGGCAGGCGGCGAACACGTTCGGAAAGCGCTGGGGCGCGATCGAGCGCAGGTCGAGCCGCACGTGGTCCGTCCGGTCCGCATCGATCCGGTCCAGGATCGCCGAGGTCACCTGGTCGCGTGGGGCCAGCTCGTCCGTGAACCGCCGGCCAGAGCCGTCGAGCAGCTCGGCGCCCTCGCCTCGGAGCGCCTCCGTCAGCAGGGTGCCGTCGTGCTCGCTGCCGGCGAGCGCCAGCGCCGTGGGGTGGAACTGGCAGAACTCGAGGTCAGCCAGCGCCGCGCCGGCCGCATGGGCGATCACCGCGCCGGCTCCGATCGCGCCCCACGGGTTGGTCGTGCGTCGCCACAGCGCCGCGCCGCCGCCGGTCGCCAGAACCGTCGCGCGAGCGGCGATTGGCCCGGCGTCCGTGACCACCCCGGTGCACCGGCTGCCGTCGCTCCACAGGGCGACCGCCGAGGTCTCCTCAAGCACCTGGACGCGGTCGTGGGCGGCGACCCGCTCCGCCAGGCAGCCTGTGATCGCGCGCCCCGTCTGGGCGCCGCCGGCATGAACGATCCGGCGCGCCGAATGACCGCCCTCGAGAGCGAGGGCCAAACTGCCGTCCGCCTCGGTGTCGAAGTGCACCCCGCGCCGGCGAAGCTCCTCGACCGCCGCCGAAGCCTCGCGGGTGAGCGTCTGGACCGCCTCCGCGCGGCAGAGGCCGCGGCCGGCGTTCAGGGTGTCGTCGGCGTGGCGGGCGGGTGAGTCGTCGGGCGCCAGCGCCGCCGCCAGCCCGCCCTGGGCCCAGTAGCTGGCGCTCTCGGCAAGCGGCTTGCGCGACACGAGGGTGACCCCGGCGCCCTGCTCGGCGGCGCGCAGCGCGACGTAGAGGCCGGCCGCACCGCCTCCGACCACCGCGACGCCTGTCTTTGTAGGGCCTCTCACCCCGCTCGCCGATCGTTCCACGCGGCGGTTACCGTACCCGCCGGCCCATGGGGCTCTACCTCGCCCATCCATCCTCGCTCGAGCACGACACCGGGACCCACCCCGAGAACGCGGGGCGCCTGCGCGCCGTCGAGGCAGCGCTCGACGGCGCCGGTTGGCCGGGGCTTCGGCGGGTCGAGGCTCCGGCGGCGACGCCCGAGCAGCTTGGTCGAGTCCATTCCGCCGGGCACATCCGCGCGATCGAGGAGATCAGCTCACGTGGCGGCGGCATGATCGACGTCGACACGGTGGCCAGCGAGCGCTCCTTCGAGGCGGCGCTTCACGCCGCGGGGGGCGCAGCGCACGGGGCCGAGCGGCTGCTGGCTGGCGACGATCGCTTCGCCTTCTGCGGCCTGCGACCGCCCGGCCACCACGCCGAGGCCGCGCGCGCGATGGGCTTCTGCCTGTTCAACAACATCGCCGTCGCCGCCGCTCACGCGCTCGCCGAGGGCGCCGTCGAGCGGGTACTGATCCTCGACTGGGACGTCCACCACGGGAATGGCACCGAGGCGATCTTCGCCGGCTCCGATCGGGTGCTCTACTCCAGCATCCACCAGTCGCCGCTGTACCCGGGCACCGGCTCGGCGGACTACGCGGGCGAGGCAGAGGGCGAGGGATACACGGTCAACCTCCCGGTGCCGCCCGGCTCGGGCTCGACTGAATTCCTGTCGCTGGTGCAACACGTGGTGGCGCCCATAGCCCGCGCCTTTCGGCCGGGCCTGATCGCCATCTCGGCCGGCTACGACGCCCACCGCGACGACCCGCTCGCCGACTGCCGGGTCGAGACCGAGGGCTACGCCGACATGGCGGCCACCATGCGGGAGGAGGCGGCGAAGCTTGACGCTCCGCTGCTCGTCTGCCTGGAGGGCGGCTACGACCGGCCGGCCCTGGCGGCCTCGGTGCTGGCCACGATCGAGGCTCTCGGTTCAGAGCGCGAGCCATCCGCTGCGCCCGCCGAGCCCGCCCGGCCCTACATCGAGCGCCAGCGCCAGCGCTGGCCGGTCGGCTAGGCCACCGAGCGGAGAACCTCTCGATAGGCGACCAGGACCCGCTCGGCCATCAGCTCGGCCGAGAACCAGCGGGCCCGCTGGCGACCGGCGACGCGCGGATCAGGCGAGTCGAGGTGGCCGCGGGCGAGCTCCGCCCACCGGTCGGGGTCGAAGGGCTCGGCGAGACAGCCCCGGATGCCGCGCAGTAGAGCCGGGGCGACGCCAACCGGCGTCGAGAGCACGGGCACATCGCAGGCCAGCGCCTCCACCGCGACCAGCCCGAACCCCTCGTTCTCCGAAGTGACCAGCACGGCGCTGGCGGCGTTGACCCAGTCGGGCATCCGCTCTGGTTCGATCGCGCCGCCCGTCAACAGCTCCGCGCCGGCCAGCCGCCCGACCTCGACAGCGCGGTCGTAGCGCTTCTCGGGCCGGAAGGTCGCGGCTGGAAACAGCAGATATCGGCCCTTGGGGTCGAGGCCCAGCCGCTGCCGCGCCTCGGCGCGCGGCGACGGCCCGAAGCGGTCGAGATCGGCGCCGCAGGGGAGCACGGCGGTCGCTCCGGGGCGTTTCGGCAGGCCGGGCCGTTCGGCCTCTGGAGCGAACAGGGCGCGGGAGGCGCCCGCGACCAGGTCGAGTCGCCGCACCAGGCGGCGCGACAGACGACCCACGGTCGGGTGGCGGACGTCGGTGCCGTGGAAGGTGACTATCAGTGGCCGTGCCCCGGCGAGCGACGCGCACCAGCCAGCCAGACCGTAGTGGGCGTGGACGAGGTCGAAGCGCTCACGTCCCAGCAGCCGGCGGATCTGCGGAACCGCGCGAGGATAGTTCCATTTGCCGCCGGGGAAGGAGAGCAGCTCGACCTCGACCCCGGCGCGGCGCAACGCCGCGACTTGGTCGCGGACGAAGATGCCTCGAGACGGACTGGCCGGATCGGGGGTGATGTTGGTGACCACCAAGATCCGCACGGCGGGCAGCGTAGCCGCGCCGCCCGACCGCTGGCCATTGGCTCCTTAGGGCGCTTCCTATCATGCTGAGCCACATGCTTCGCCTTCGACGCTTGCGTTCCGGGACGCCTGGCATCGATGACCTCATCCCCCGTCAGCGCGCGCTGCCCACGTACGCGCGCAAGGGCGACTTCAAGAAGGCTGGCGCACGGTTTCTGCATGCCGCGGTGGACGTGGGCCTCGAGCCCCATGATCGGGTGCTGGACCTCGGCTGCGGCGTTGGCCGCTTCGCGGTCGCGCTTTCCGAGTACCTCGATGATCGCGGCCGCTACGTGGGCCTGGACACCTCCCGGCAGAGCATCAAGGTGTGCAACAAGTGGATCGCCTCGAGGCTTCCGAGGTTCAGCTTCGTGTGGGCGGACGTCTTCCACACCAAGTACAACCAGAGGGCGAAGGCCAACGCGGCCCAGTACCGCTTCCCATTCGACGACAACGCATTCGACTTCGTGTTCTCGAACTCTTTGTTCACCCACCTGGTTCCCGATGACGCTCGGAACTACATTCACGAGATCGGGAGGGTGCTGAAGCCAGGAGGAAGGACCGTGAACACCATCTTCCTGCTGAACGAGGAGTCGCTGGCCCTGGTTGAGAGCGGGGAATCGCTGCAGGGTGTGCTCCATCAGTTCGGCGACCTGGCGCGGGTCAAGCGGCCCAAGCTCCCGGAGGCCTGGATCGCCTTCGAGGAGGATTTTGTTCGCCAGGCGCACGATGAGGGCGAGGCTTCGGATTGAAGGGGTGCGCTATGGAGCCTGGTCGGGGCGGGAGCCGTCGGGCCCCGGCCTCGGCAACAAGGACATCATCGTTGCCGAGAAGCTGAGCGTGGCCGAGTCCGGTATCCGTCAGATGCGGGTTTCCAGGCCTTGACCTGCCACGCACGGTAGGAGAAGCTTGGGCTACGCCGGTTCCCCGGTCGGAAAGACGGCGGCGGATCCCAGCAGCTTTCACCTCTCTCCTTAGGTACTAGGTTCCTGCTCGGGTGTAAAAGACCAACCGCGCCGCGGTGAGGTGTCCGCCGACCGCTAGCCCTGCGCCGCTAGCCAGCTCGCCTGGACGTTTCCGGTGCGGATGCGCTGGGGATGGTCTCCGACCGGGATCCGGGCTATCTCCTTCATCGTCTCGTAGGAGATGACCGAGATCCGGTCGCTGCCGCTCCAGGAGACGTAGCAGAGGCGGCCGTTCCTGCTGGTCGTGGACCAGTAGGGCTTCTTGCCGGCGTGGATCAGCCTGTAACCGAACCTCTTGCGCCAGACAATCGCTGCATAGTCCGACATCGTGCCGGCGACGCAGAGCTTGGTCCCGGCGGAGTTCATCGCGATGCCGTGGTGCGCCGAGTCGAGCAGGTACTCCTCGCGCGGGATCTCCGGGACCTCGTTGGGCAGCTTGGCCACGCGGGTGACCCGGTCCTGGTTGAAGTTGTACTCGACGAAGCCGTGGAAGAACGAGACCTGGAAGTAGACGACCGTCTCACTCGGCGAGAGCGCCATGGGCCTGACCGCGGAGCTCATTCCCGGGTACCCCGCTTGGTCGAGCTTCTGACCCATGTCGATCCGCTCGATGATCCGGTTCGTGTTGGCGTTGACGATCTGGAACCAGCGGTCGCCCTTGGTCGAGTCGAACTCCGGCTGGTCCGCGGGGGTGTAGACGAGCCCGATGCTGGCGTGGTAGATCCGGTTCCCGTCGGCGGAGTAGTTGTTTTCGTGGGGCGAGTCGCCCGAGGGGAATCTGCCCACCTCGCGGCCTGTGCGGGTGTTGAGGATGTGGACGACGTTCCCGGTCGACGCGGAGACCGCGACGTGCTGGCCATCCGGCGAGATTGCCATGTGGTCGGAGCGCTGGCCATCCACCTGGAAGCGCCAGACGATCCTGCGGGTGTTCAGGTTGATCGCCACGACATCGGCGAGGCTCGGCCTGGAGACGATCAGAAGCCGCCCGTCCTTGGTCGAGAACATGTCGTCTACGAACTGGTCGTGGCCCTCGCCGACGGCCTGCCGGATCGCCAGGAAGTAGGCCAGGCGTTCCGGGTTGGTTTGGATCTCGAACAGCCGTTGCTGGATGTCCGGGATGATGTTGAGCCGAGCGACCCGCCTGTGGTTTCTTCGCGGATCGAGCACGTCGGCGGTGCCGTCCCAGTTGTTGCCGACGAAGACCACGTCCTGCACGCCAGTCGCCGCGGATGCCGGAGACGCCCAAAGCGCCGCCAGCCCGAACACGGCCACCGCGATGACAGCCGCCTTGACGGGGAGCCGGTCGATAGTGGTCACGAACTGACCCTACTACCCGCCGGTCGGCGTGGCAACCACCGCTTGGTGCGCGACTCCCTTCCCCCTGGCGTTAGCCCGACGGTTCGCCGCTGATCTGGCGAAGACGCTGATAGAGGCGCCCATCCTCGCGTCGCGTCGCGTACTGGTGTCGGCCAAACGACGCCTCGTGCTCGCGGACGGCGCTGGCGAGCTCGAGGAAGCGGCGCTCCGCGACCCTGCGTTCAATCACCGGATCATGTCTTCGCTTCGTAGGCACGTCCATCCCTCGATATTGGGAGAACGCCAGACGCACGTGTGATCAGGCCGTGAATGCGAGGGCAAACGAGCGCAATGAGCGAAAGAATGGGCGCCAACCGAGGAGGACCGTGATGCGGAAGCTGATCTACTCGATGGGAGTGTCGCTGGACGGCTTCATCGCTGGGCCCGACGGCGAGATCGACTGGTCGGCGCCGGACGAGGAGCTGCATCGGTTCCATAACCAGCAGACGCGGGAGACGGGCGCGCACCTCTACGGACGGCGGCTGTACGAGGTGATGCGCTACTGGGAGACGGCCGAGGAGAACCCATCGGTGCCGGAGCACGAGCTCGAGTTCGCCCGCATCTGGAAGGACACGCCGAAGATCGTGTTCTCGAAGACCCTCGAGAAGGTCGAGGGCAATGCCAGGCTGGTCAGGGACGGCGTTGCCGAAGAGGTCGCCAAGCTGAAGGAACAACCAGGAAAGGACCTGGCCGTCGGCGGCGCTGGCCTGGCCTCCACCTTCATCAAGCTGGGCCTCATCGACGAGTACCGGCTCTTCGTCAGTCCGGTCGTACTGGGCGGCGGCACGCCTTACTTCCCGGCCCTGGACGAGAGGATCAACCTGGAGCTGGTCGAGACGCAGACGTTTGGCTCTCGCGTCGTTTACGTTCGCTACCGGCGCGTGTAAGACGGCCTGTAGGGGCTCATCCTCGCTGCGCTCCTTGGTGGGATCGGCGACAAGCAGTCGCGCCGCCCCGATGGTCGCTCGTATCGCATCGGACGCCAAGCGAGCGTCGCTCAATCGCGGTGGCTGACGATCGCTTGGGACGAGGTGCGAGCGTCATCCCTGACCATCAGCTCGCTATCGCAATGCGCGAGAAGCGACCG
>JBBPIL010000054.1:0-13416 GCA_038040365.1 Actinomycetota bacterium | reverse complement strand
CAACACGACCACGGCCTTCCGCGCCAGGGCGACAGACGCCGCCGGCAACGTCTCGGCCTGCTCGGGCTCCTTCACCTACGTCGAGGACTCGACGCCTTAGATGACCTGGTGGGTCGGGACGGCCCACCAGCTCGGCGCTGCCGTCGCGGCGCGCCACCTGGGCAGCCAATAGGCTTCGTCCCGTGGATGTGCAGGGTGCCCGAGCTGCGACCGCAGCGACCCGCCTGGCAATCGTTCTCGCCGGGTTGGTCCTGTCGCACCTCGCCCCGTCCACGGCTTCGGCGGCCCGATCGGAGTTCTTCGGCACCGTCCAAATAGCCACGCTCAACGAGCAGGACATCGAGGGGATGGCCGCCGCCCGGGTGCGGACAAACCGCTTCGTGCTCAAGTGGGGCTGGGTGCAGCCCACCCAGGGCTCCTTTGAGTGGGGCCCGGCGGACCGCTTCATCGGCCGGCTTGCCGTACGCGGAATCCGGGCGGTCCCGGCCGTCTGGGGGAACCCGGGTTGGGTGGCGGGCTCGGGCTCGACTCCCCCGATCGGTGGGCCGGTGGCCGAGCAGGCGTGGCGGAACTTCCTCAAGGCGCTGGTGGCGCGCTACGGACCGGCCGGCAGCTACTGGGCCACCGACTACCGGCAACAGTACGGAGCGGGCGCCACTGCGCTGCCGATCCAGTCCTGGCAGGTCTGGAACGAGCCCAACTTGCAGAAGTACTTCGCGCCCACCCCCTCGCCCGGCAAGTACGCCCGGCTGCTTCAGATCTCACACAACGCGATCAACAGCCAGGATCCGAAGGCCCGGATCGTGCTTGCCGGTGTGTCCGGCAACGGGGACCTGAGCGCCTGGGACTTCATCAAGAGCGTCTACTCGGTGGCCGGGATCAAGTACTACTTCGACGCCGTCGCCCTGCACCCGTACGCATCCACCCTCGACCGCCAACGCCAGGTGATCCAGAAAGTTCGCGCGGTGATGAGGGACCGCGCCGACGGGGCCACGCCGCTGTGGATCACCGAGCTCGCCTGGGGTTCGGCGGCCCCCGACAGGTTCGGCATCAACAAGGGCCTCGCGGGTCAAGCGCAGATGCTCTCCCGCTCCTTCAGGATGATCCTGAACAACCGCACCGCCTGGAACGTGCAGCGCCTCTTTTGGCTCCTCTGGCGCGATCCGAGCTCCTCCCAGGCGGGCACGTGCAGCTTCTGCGCCAGCGCGGGGCTCTTGAGGTACGACCGCACCCCGAAGCCCGCCTACACCGCGTTCAGGGGCTTCACGGCCGAGACGAACCCGCCCCAGGCCAGAATCACCGGGGGGCCGGCCCAGGGAAGCTTCATCAAGGACCCGACCCCGAGCTTCGCCCTTGCCGCCGGTGGCCCAACCGACGCCGGCTCGACCTTCGTCTGCCGGGTGGACGGAAGACTCTTCAAGACCTGTACCTCGCCCTACACGACCCCGCTGCTCTCAGACGGCAGCCACGTCTTCTTCGTCAGGGCGATCGACGCCCCCGGAAACGAGAGCCAGATCGTCTGGCGATCCTTCACCGTCGACACCCACGCCCCGCCGGCGCCCCGGATCACCGACACCGACCCCAACTCGCCGGCCAACGACAACGCCCCAGAGGTGAAGGGCTCCGCGGCGGCGGGCACGACCGTGAAGCTCCACAGGACGGCGGGTTGCACGAATGGCACGGCGGTGGCCCAGGGCTCGGCCGCCAAGTTCGCCTCGCCCGGCATCACCGCCACGGTCGCCGACAACACGACCACGGCCTTCCGCGCCAGGGCAATAGACGCCGCCGGCAACCTCTCGGCGTGCTCGGGCTCGTTCAGCTACGTCGAGGACTCGACCCCGTAGAGGACGATCGCCTCCGGGCCGCCGGGCAGGTACAGCCAACGGGGGCCTGAAGCGCCGAGGCGCGAACGGCGCGCCTCAGATTCGGCGCCTGTACGCTTTAGCCAGGTGGGGTGCAGGGTGTAAGGCGTAAGGCGTAAGGCATGGGGTGTGCAGGGTGCAAGGCATGGGATGTGCAGGGTCAAGGCAGGGGCTGCGGGTGAGCCGCGTCGCGATCGTTCTCGGCGTACTCGGCCTGTTGCTTATCGCCCCGTCCACGGCTGCGGCGGCCCGATCGGAGTTCTTCGGCATCGTCCAAGGGCCCACGCTCGATGGCCAGGACCTCCAGGGGATTGCCGCCGCCCGGGTCCGGACGAACCGCTTCGTGCTCCCATGGGGGTCGGTGCAGCCGGTCCAGGGCCCCCCTAGATGGGGCCCGGCGGACCGGTTCATCGGCCGGCTTGCCTCGCGCGGAATCCGGGCGGTCCCGGCCGTGTGGGGAAACCCGGATTGGGTGGCCGGCTCGGCCTCGACCCCCCCGATCGGTGGGCCGGTGGCCGAGCAGGCGTGGCGGAACTTCCTCAAGGCGCTGGTGGCGCGCTACGGACCGGCCGGCAGCTACTGGTCCACCGGCTACCGCCAGCGGTACGGAGCGGATGCCAACCCACTGCCGATCCAGTCCTGGCAGATCTGGAACGAGCCCAATCTGAAGAGTTACTTCGCGCCATATCCATCGCCGGGCAAGTACGCCCGGCTGCTTCAGATCTCCCACGACGCGATCAAGAACAGGGATCCGCGGGCGCAGATCGTGCTCGCCGGAATGCCCGGCAACGGGGACCTGAAGGCCTGGGACTTCCTCGACCGCCTCTACTCGGTGCCCAGGATCAAGAGAAAGTTCGACGCCGCCGCCCTGCATCCGTACGCACCCAACCTCGACCGCCAACGCCAGGACATCGAGCGACTCCGCGAGGTGATGACGAACCGCGCCGACGAGGCCACGCCGCTGTGGCTCACCGAGGTCGGCTGGGGATCGGCGCCCCTCGACCGCTTCGGCATCAACAAGGGCCTCACGGGTCAACAGCAGATGCTCTCCGGCTCCTTCAGGATGATCCTGAACCGCCGCAGCACCTGGAACGTGCAGCGCCTCTTCTGGTACCGCTGGCGCGATCCCCTTGATGCCGCAGCGAGGTGCAGCTTCTGCGGCAGCGCGGGGCTCTTGAGCTACGACCGGACCACGAAGCCCGCCTACTCCACGTTCAGGAGCTTCACGGCCGAGACGACCCCGCCCCAGGCGAGCATCACCGGGGGGCCGGCCCAGGGAAGCTTCATCAAGGACTCGACCCCGAGCTTCTCCTATGCCTCAAACGAGGCCGGCTCGACCTTCGTCTGCCGGGTCGACGCAAGCCTCTTCAAGCCCTGTAGTTCGCCGTACACAACCCTGCTGCTCGCAGACGGCAACCACACCCTCTTCGTGCAGGCGATCGACGCCCCCGGAAACGTGAGTCAGGTCGTGTCGCGGCGCTTCACAGTCGACACCCACGCCCCAGCGGTGACGATGACCTCCGGTCCCGCGGACGGTTCGATCTCGCCCGATCGCAGCCCGTCGTTCAGCTTCGCCTCGAATGGGTCAGGCGCCAGCTTCAGCTGCAAGCTCGACGGCGGCGGCTTTGAGGGCTGCGACTCACCGTCCACCGCCTCCGGCCTCGCAGACGCCTCGCATACCTTCCAGGTCAGGGCAGCGGATCGAGCCGGAAACAGGAGCCCGACCGTCTCCCGCACCTGGACCGTCGACGGCCCCGCCGACGTCTCCATCACCGCCGGCCCCCAAAACGGCGACCACACCAACGACCCGACCCCGAGCTTCGCCTTCTTCTCCACGGACTCAGGCGCCAGCTTCAGCTGCCGGATCGATGGCGCGTCCTACGCCTCCTGCACCTCACCGCTGACGACCTCGATGCTCTCAGACGGCGATCACAGGTTCACCGTCAGGGCAACCGATGCAGCCCAAAACACCGCCGCCGTCTCGCACGCCTTCACCGTCGACACAACCGCCCCGGGCATGACGATCTCCTCCGGCCCCGTCGACCGCTCGACCACCGATGACCCCACCCCTACATTCCGATTCTCCCCCACCGAGCCCGGGTCGACCTTCCAATGCCGCTACGAGGGCCATGGTTTCTCGGCCTGCTCGGGTGCCAGCTCGGATACCGCCGCCTCGCCGCTGGAGGACGGCCCCCACGCGTTCTGGGTCCGGGGGATCGACGCCGCGGGAAACCAGGGCGACGGGCTCGACGTCAAGTTCCTGGTCGACACCGCGGCACCCGAGCTGAAGATCAAGGGCCCGAGCAAGACGACGACCAGGAGAGACAAGGCGGCGGCGACCTTCGCCCTGAAGGCCTCCGAGCACGTCGGCCTTCGGTGCAGGATCGATTCGAGGCGCTTCAAGCCCTGCTCTTGGCGCTACCGGACCCCGAAGCTGAGTCGCGGCACTCACACCGTCAACGTGAAGGCCACCGACCGCGCCGGCAACGTGGGCACAAAGCGCAAGCTGTTCGAGATCGCGAGGAAGCTGCCGAAGCTCCCGATTGGAGTGCCGCTGACGGCCGCAAGCGCTCCCTCTAATCCGCGGTGTCACCGAGTCGCCGCAACCCTGATCGGCTCACCCCACGCTGACCGATTGTTGGGGACCAACGGCCCAGATGTGATCGTTGGCTTCGGCGGCGACGACAGGATCAACGGCCGCGGCGGTCGCGACCGGATCTGCGGTCGGCGCGGAGACGATCAGGTCACTGCGGGGTGGGGTGATGACCGGATCCTCGGCGGCCCGGGGTCCGACGACATCTGGGGTGGCGCCGGACGCGACATGATTCGGGGCGCCTCCGGATTCGACCTCTGCGGCGGCGCTCCCGCTTTTCGACGATTTCGCTGTGAGGACGGGGGCTGATCCCGCGTGGTCCGGAACAGACGTCCAGCGGTTCAAACGCCTGCGCCGCGAGCAACCTTCGGCGTCACTAGGCTACGTCCCGGCAGATCCGGACGGCAAGGGTGGAAAGCAGGGGCCAGGAGTGACCCGTTTCGCAATTGTTCTCGGCGTAGTCGTCCTGTCGCTGTGCGCCGTATCCACGGCCGAAGCGGCCCGAACGGAGTTCTTCGGCATCGTCCAAAAAAAGCTCGATGATCAAGACCTTCAGGGGATGGCAGCCGCCCGGGTCCGGACGGAGCGCTTTCAAATCGGATGGAAGTTGGTGGAGCCGAGCCAGGGAACCTTTGATTGGCGCCCAACGGACCGGATCGTCGGCGGCCTTGCCTCGCACGGAATCCGGCCGTTCCCGTTCGTGTGGGGATCCCCGCCGTGGGTGCGCCCGGGCCCTTCGCGTCCCCCGGTCGGCAGCGCGTTCGCCGAGTCGGCGTGGCGTAACTTCCTCAAGGCGGCGGTGGCGCGCTACGGACCGGGCGGCAGCTACTGGGCCACCGGCTACCGCCAGCGGTACGGCGCGAGCGCCACGCCGCTGCCGATCCAGTCCTGGCAGATTTGGAACGAGCCCAATCTGCAGAAGTACTTTGACCCAGGGGGAACGAGCGGGCAGGGGATCAATAAGTACGCCCAGCTCGTGAAGATCTCCCACGACGCAATCAAAAGCCAGGATCCAGATGCCCTGATCGTCCTCGCCGGACTGCTCGGCAGGGGGAACCCATTGGCCTGGGACTTCCTCAGCGGCCTCTACGAGGTGCCCGGGTTCAAGAACGACTTCGACGTCGCGGCCCTGCACCCCTATACGGGCTACCCGGACGAGTTCCGCCGGCAGATTCTGGAATTCCGCGGGGCGATGACGAATCACGGGGACGGGGCAACGCCGCTGTGGCTGACCGAGTTCGCCTGGGGATCGGCACCCCGCGACCGCTTCGGCATCAACAAGGGCCCCGCGGGTCAAGCGCAGATGCTCTCCATCTCCTTCGGGATGATCCTGAGGCGCCGAAGCGACTGGAACGTGCAGCGCCTCTATTGGTTCCTCTGGCGCGATCCGCCCCCCTCCCCAGGGGGGGGCGGGTGCAGCTTCTGCGGCAGCGCGGGGCTTTTGCGGTACAACCGCGATCCGAAACCCGCCTACTACACGTTCAGGAGCTTCGCGACCGAGTGGGTCCCGCCCCGGGCGAGGTTCACCGGGGGGCCAAGCCAGGGAGGCTTCACCCAGGACTCGACCCCGAGCTTCTCCTTAGCCTCAAATGAGCCCGGCTCGACCTTCGAGTGCCGGATCGACGCAGGCCCCTACAAGCCCTGTAGCTCCCCCTACACGCTCCCGCAGCTTTCCGACGGCCCCCACGCCTTCTTCGTCAAGGCTATCGACGCCCCCGGAAACGAGAGCCAGGTCGTGTCGCGCTCCTTCACCGTCGACACGGACGCCCCGGCGGTGACGATCTCCTCCGGTCCGGTGGAGGGCACGACCTCGTCCGATCCGAGTCCCTCCTTCGGCTTTGCCTCCAACGACTCCGGCGCCAGCCTCAGCTGCCAGCTCGACGGCGGCGGCTTTGACGCCTGCAGCTCGCCGTTCACCGCCTCCGGCCTCGCAGACGGCCCGCATACGTTCCAGGTCAAGGCAACGGATCTGGCCCAAAACACCGACCTCACCTCACGCACCTGGACCGTCGACACCCACGCCCCGACGGTGACGATGTCTTCCGGTCCCGCGAACGGCTCGACCTCGTCCCAACGGAGCCCCTCGTTCGGCTTCGCCTCGAACGAGCCCGCCAGCCTCAGCTGCGAGCTCGACGGCGCCGGCTTTGACCCCTGCAGCTCGCCGTTCAGCGCCTCCGGCCTCGCAGACGGCTCGCACACGTTCCAGGTCAAGGCAACGGATACCGTCCAAAACACCGCCGTCGCCTCGCGCACCTGGACCGTCGCCGGCCCCGCCGACGTCTCGATCATCGCCGGCCCCGTCTCCGGCTCAGTCACCAAGGACCCCACCCCGAGCTTCTCCTTCTCCTCCCTGGACTCCGACTCCGACTTCCGCTGCCGGATCGATGGCGCGTCCTTCGCCTCCTGCGCCTCACCGTTGACGACCTCGAGACTCTCGGACAGGGAGCACACCTTCATCGTCAAGGCAACGGATGCAGCCCAAACCACCGACCTCGCCTGGCGCGACTTCACCGTGGACACCACCGCCCCGGCGGTGACGATCAAGGGTCATGTGAAGGTGTGGACGAAGAGGAAGAAGGCGTCGGCGACCTTCACGCTGAGGGCCTCCGAGCGAGTCGACCGTAGGTGCCGGATCGACTCGAGGCGCTTCAAGCCCTGCTCGGTGCGCTACAGCACCCCGAGGTTGAGGCGCGGCACCCACACCCTCAAGGTCAAGGCCACCGACCGCGTCGGCCACCTGGGCGCGAAGCGTATGAAGTTCAGGATCGCGAGGAAAGGGCGGTGAACCCTGGCGCCCGCCGGCCATCGCGGGCAGGATGACGACCGTGTCGGAGCTCGTGAGCAGGGATCACGAGTGACCCGCCTCGTGGTCATCCTCGCAGGGCTCACCCTGTCGCTGCTCGCCGCGTCCCCGGCCGAAGCGGCCCGATCGGAGTTCTTCGGCATCGTCCAAGGCCAGCTCGATGACCAAGACCTCGCGGGGATGGAAGCCGCCCGGGTCCGGACAGAGCGCTTCGAGCTCGGATGGAAGTCGTTGGAGCCGAGCCAGGGCTCCTTTAGGTGGTCCCGATCGGACGAGTTCATCGGCCGACTTGCCTCGCACGGAATCCGGCCGTTCCCGTTCGTGTGGATGTCCCCACCGTGGGTCTCCGCCCACCCCGCCAGGCCCCCGCTCGATGGGCCACAGGACGTGGAGGCCTGGCGCCACTTCCTCAAGGCGGCGGTGGCGCGCTACGGACCGGGCGGCAGCTACTGGGCCACGGGCTACCGCCAGCGATACGGCGCGAGCGCCACGCCGCTGCCGATCCAGTCCTGGCAGGTCTGGAACGAGCCCAACCTGAAGAAATTCTTCGACCCCGAGGGATCGTCGGACCAGCAATCGGTCTGGAAGTACGCCCGGCTTCTGCGGATCTCCCACGACGCAATCAAAAACCGGGATCCAAATGCCCGGATCGTCCTCGCCGGGAACCCCGGCTATCCGCCCAGCGGGGGCCTGCGGGCCTGGGACTTCCTCGACACCCTCTACGGGGTACCCGGGATCAAGAACGAGTTCGACGCCGCCGCCTTGCATCCCTATTCGAGCACCCTCGATGGGCTCCGCCAGCAGCTCCAGCTATTCCGCAGGGTGATGAGCGAGCATGGCGACAGGGGCACGCCGCTGTGGATCACCGAGCTCGGCTGGGGATCGGCGCCTCCCGATCGCTTCGGCATCAACCAGGGCCTCACGGGTCAAGCGCGGATGCTCTCCAGCTCCTTCAGGATGATCCTGAACCACCGCGGCGCCTGGAACCTGGGGCGCCTGTTCTGGTTCCTGTGGCGCGATCCGCCACCGGGGTCAGCGTTCGCGAACCGCTGCAGCTTCTGCGGCAGCGCAGGGCTCTTGAGCTACAGCCGCATCGGCAAGTCCGCCTACTCCCGGTTCAGGGGCTTCGTGGCCGAGACGACCCCACCCCAGGCGAGCATCACCGCGGGGCCAGGCCAGGGAACCTTCACCAACGACTCGACCCCGAGCTTCTCCCTGGCCTCAAACGAGGCCGGCTCGACCTTCGTCTGCCGGATTGACGCACGCGCCTTCGACCGCTGCGGCACGCCGCACCCGCTGCCGCGGCTCTCAGACGGAACCCACACCTTCTTCGTCAAAGCGATCGACGCCCCCGGAAATGAGAGCCAGATCGTATGGCGCTCCTTCACCGTCGACACGGTGGCCCCGGCGGTAGCGATCTCCTCCGGTCCGGTGGAGGGCACGAGGTCGTCCGATCCGAGCCCCTCGTTCGGCTTCGCCTCCAACGACCCCAGCGCCAGTTTCAGCTGTCAGCTCGACGGCGGCGGGTTTCGCGCCTGTAGCTCGCCGTTCAGCGCCTCCGGCCTCGCAGACGGCTTGCACACGTTCCAGGTGAGGGCAACGGATCGGGCCCAAAACTCGGGCGTCGCCTCACGCACCTGGACCGTCGACACCACCCCCCCAACGGTGGCTTTCTCCTCCGGGCCGGTGAACGGCTCGATCTCGTCCTATCGAAGCCCCTCGTTCGGCTTCGCCTCCAACGACCCCAGCGCCAGTTTCAGCTGTCAGCTCGACGGCGGCGGCTTTGACGCCTGTAGCTCGCCGGTCAGCGCTTCCGGCCTCGCAGACGGCTCGCACGTGTTCCAGTTCAGGGCAACGGATACCGTCCAAAACAGCGCTGTCGCCTCGCGAACCTGGACCGTTGCCGGCCCAGCCGACGTCTCGATCACCTCCGGCCCCGGCTCCGGCTCCGCCACCAACGACCCCACCCCGAGCTTCTCCTTCTCCTCCTTGGACTCCGACTCCGGCTTTCAGTGCCGGATCGATGGCGCGTCCTTCGCCTCCTGCACCTCCCCGATGACGATCTCGAAGCTCTCGGACAGCGACCACACCTTCATCGTCAAGGCAACGGATACAGCCCAAACCACCGACCTCGCCTGGCGCGACTTCACCGTGGACACCACCGCCCCCACAGTGACGATCAAGGGTCAGAGCCAGGTGATGACCAGGAAGTGGAAGAGGTCGGCGTCCTTCACCCTGAAGGCCTCCGAGCACGTCGACCGTCGGTGCCGGATCGACTCGAGGCCCTTCAAGCCCTGCTCGGTTCGCTACAGCACCCCGAGGCTGAGGCGTGGCACCCACACCCTCAAGGTCAAGGCCAGCGACCGCGTCGGCAACGTGGGCACGAAGCGCAAGAGCTTCAAGATCACGAGGAGATAGCGGCGAATCCCTGGTGGGGCCTCTAGCGCCCGCCGGCCATCGCGGGCAGGATCACGACGGTATCGGAGCTCGCGACGGGGGTCTCGAGGCCGTCCAGTACGCGGACGTCCTCGTCGTTGAGGTAGACGTTCACATATCGGTTCAGGTCGCCGCCGTCGGCGAACAGCTGTGACCGCGTGCCTGGGTGGGCGTCAGCGAGGGCCCGCAGCACCTCACCCACCGTCGACCCGTGGGCTGGGACCTCAGCGTCCCCGCCGGTCTGGGGCCGCAGCACCGGTGGGATCATCACCGTCGGCATCGACCCGAACCCTAATGACTACGGGTGAAGCGCGTGCCCGGCGCAGAAGGCCTCGTAGTCCGGGAACTTCCCCATTTCGGACTCGGCCACCTGGGCCGCGTGCTCACCGCAGATCGGGCAGTCGGGATCGCGGTTCACCTTCAGCTCGGTGAACCTGGTGCCCAGCGAGTCGTAAAGCAAAAGCCGACCGATCAGCGGCTCGCCGATGCCGGCGACCAGCTTGATGACCTCGTTTGCCTGGAGCAGGCCCATCACTCCCGCCATCACGCCGAGCACCCCCGCTGCGCCGCAGCTCGGCGCCATCTCGGGCGGCGGCGGGACCGGGTACAGGCAGCGGTAACAGGGCCCTTCGTACGGGACGAAGGTCGAGATCTGCCCGTCGAAGGCAAGGATCGAGGCCGAGACGACCGGCTTACGCAGCCGTACCGAAGCGTCGTTGAGCAGGTACCGGGTGGGAAAGTTGTCGGCGCCGTCGACGATCACGTCGTAGTCCTCGATGATCTCGAGGATGTTGTCCGCGTCGAGGCGGGTATTGTGCTCGACGACCTCGACGTCGGGGTTCAGCGCCTGGATCGAAAGCCGCGCTGACTCCGTCTTCGGCATCCCGACTCGCTCGGTGTTGTGGATCACCTGGCGCTGGAGGTTGGACTCGTCGACGACGTCGTCGTCGACGATCCCCAGGGTCCCAACTCCCGCCGCCGCCAGATAGAAGGCGGACGGCGCGCCCAGCCCTCCGGCGCCGATCAGGAGCACCTTCGAGCTCAGCAGCTTCAGCTGGCCGTCGACCCCGACCTCGGGCAGCATGGTGTGTCGCGAGTAACGCATCCGCTGTTCGGGCGTCAGGCCCTCGGGAGCGATCACCGGCAGGCCCTGCTGGGTCCATGCCTCGATGCCGCCCGCGATCGAGGCGACGCTCTCGTAGCCGAGCTCGTTCTTCAAGACGTCGGCGGCGCGCGCCGAGCGGTTGCCGCTTGCGCAGTACAGGATCACGCGCGCAGAGCGTTCCGGCACCACCTCGGCGATCCGCTCGCGTACGGCGGCCGGGGGCACGAGGTGCGCTCCCTCGAGATGGGCCTGGTCCCACTCATGAGGCTCGCGGGTATCGATGAGGACGGCGTCGCCGCCCTCGAGCTCCTGCTTGGCGCTCTCTGGATCGATCTGCTCGATCCTGCTCTTGATCAGCTCGATTGGCTCCGTGGCGGTGGCCATCAGCCCTATTCTCCCGAATCTCGACTGGATTTCAAAGCTTTACAAAGTATAGCGGCGCATCCGGGGCGTCGGTGCCCCGACGCCGCGACCCTCCCGGAAATATGTGACCCACAACATGTGGTCACAAGCAGACAGTGACGCCCGCCGAAGACCTCCCGACTTGTGACCACATTTGTGGTCACATTCCGGGGAGGTCGCGTCGGCGGGGCGGCGACGCCCCGGATGGGCTAGCCCAGCGCCGGCCGCATCTGGCGGAGGCGGCGGACGCGCTCCTCGATCGGCGGATGGGTGGAGAACAGGCTGGCGATCCCACCGCCCGAGAACGGCTTCACGATGTACAGAGGCTCGGCGGCCTGGTTGACCTGCATCGGGATCGCCTTCGCCCCCTCCTCGAGCCGCAGCAGCGCGGAAGCCAGCGACTCGGGATTGCCGCAGATCTCCGCCCCGGTGGCATCGGCCGCGTACTCGCGCTGGCGCGAGATCGCGAGCTGGATCAGGGAGGCGGCGATCGGAGCCAGCAGCACCATCGCCAGCGAGGCGACGAGGCTGAGCGGCGACTCGTCCTCACCTCCGAACCACAGCATCATGTAGGCGATCCAGGTGATCGCGCCGCCGACCGTTGCGGCAACCGACTGCACCAGGATGTCGCGGTGTCGGATGTGGGCGAGCTCGTGGGAGACCACCCCCCGCAGCTCGTCCTCGGAGAGCAGCTTCATGATCCCGCTGGTCACGGCGACCGCGGACCTCTTGGGGCTACGCCCGGTGGCGAACGCGTTCGGCTGAGCCTGCGGGATCACGTAGATCTTGGGCATCGGGAGGTCGGCACGGGTGGTCAGCTCGCGCACGATCCTGTAGAGCCCAGGGGCGTCGTTCTCGGCCACCGGCTTTGCGCCCGCCATCTTGAGGGCGATGCGATCGCTGAACCAGAAGGCGCCGAGGTTGATCAGCGCTCCGATCACGAGGAAGACGAGCGCCGTGCTCGGGCCACCGATCGCGAAGCCGATCACCACCAGAAGGCCGGTGAGCGTGGCGAGCAGGATCGTCGTCCGGAAGCCGGCGGCGAATGTGGATCTGCGGGTTGTCGTCATCTGTCCGGGGCCCCTCCTAACGGGATATCGAACGGTCGTCCAATAGTGGCACACCGCTCGCCCGGCGCTATGGGGGCTGGCCCCTATTCGACTAGGGAATCCCCCCTAGTGCCACCTCAGTCAATGAATGCCCGTTCTGGCTGTGCGTCGCCATCTTTGGGACACCAGTAGCCTTCGTCCCGCGGATGGGAGGCAGGGTGCAAAAGCAGGGACCAGGGGTGACCCGCATCGCGGTCATCCTCGCCGGGCCCGCCCTGTGGCTGTTCGCCGCGTCCCCGGCCGAAGCGGTCCGAACGGAGTATTTCGGCATCTCCCAGGGAAGAGAGCTCGATGCCCAGGATCTCCAGGGGATGGCCGCCGCCCGGGTGCGGACGAACCGCTTCCTGCTCCAGTGGAGGTCGGTGGTGCCGAGCCAGGGATCCTTCAATTGGACGCAACCGGATCGGATCATCGGCGGCCTTGCCTCGCACGGAATCCGGCCGCTTCCATTCGCCTGGGGGTGCCCGAACTGGGTGTGCCCCGGCCCTTCACGCCCCCCGACCGACAGCACCTTCGCCCGGCAGGCGTGGCAAAACTTCCTCAAGGCGGCGGTGGCGCGCTACGGACCGGGCGGCAGCTACTGGGTCAACGGCTACCGCCAGCGGTACGGGGCGGGCGCCACGCCGCTGCCGATCCAGTCCTGGCAGGTCTGGAACGAGCCCAATCTCAAGAAATACTTCGACCCGGGGCGAACGACCGGGCACGGGATCAATAAGTACGCCCAGCTGGTGAAGATCTCACACGATGCGATCAAGAGCCAGGATCCGCAGGCCGGGATCGTCCTCGCCGGAATGCTCGGCAGGGGGAACCCGTTGGCCTGGGACTTCCTCAGCGGCCTCTACAAGGTGTCCGGGTTCAAGAACAACTTCGACGTCGCCGCCCTGCACCCCTACACGGGCAACCTGGATGGGGTCCGCGGGCAGATTCTGCAATTCCGCGGGGTGATGACGAATCACGGAGACAGGGGAACGCCGCTGTGGCTGAGCGAGTTCGGCTGGGGATCGGCAACCCCCGACCGCTTCGGCATCAACAAGGGCCTCATGGGTCAGGCGCAGATGCTCAGAGACTCCTACAAGATGATCCTCCAGAACCGCACCGCCTGGAAC
>JBBPIL010000053.1:0-13753 GCA_038040365.1 Actinomycetota bacterium | reverse complement strand
GAAAGGTGAGCCTGGACAGGATGCGGTCCAGGTATTCGGCGGTAGGTCGTCCCGGCCTCACCCCGGGGATGAAGCCCCCGTACTTCTTCAGGTTGTCCGCCTGGTCCACCGGGTTGAAGGTGACCGCGGTGTAGAAGTAGGTGAAGATGACGATGAAGAAGACCTCGCCGACAACGTACGCCCAGCCGTCGGGGCTGAAGAAGGCGGCGAAGTCGAGCGCCGCGGGCGTGTTCAGGAGCTGTCCGATGGTCGGCGGGAAGGCCATGATCGAGGCCGCGAAGATCACCGGGATGACGCCGGCCATGTTGACCCGCAGCGGCAGATAGGTCGAGCCGCCGGTGGTCATTCGCCGGCCGACGATCCGCTTCGCGTACTGGACCGGGATGCGGCGCTGGCCTTCCTGGACGAAGACGATCCCGACGATCACGGCCAGCGCGATGAACGGCATCATCACGATGAAAACCTGGTCGGGATTCGTCCACCACGCCTGGATCCCGCTGGGGAGCGACGCAACGATCGAGGCGAAGATCATCAGCGAGATCCCGTTGCCGATCCCGCGCTGCGTGATCAGCTCGCCGAGCCACATCAACAGCACCGTGCCGGCGGTCAGCGAGATCACGATCAGGAACACCTTCGGGAAGGTGAGCGTGCCGACGACGCTGGTGCCCGCCTGGTTCTGGAACGACTGGAACAGGAACACGTAGCCCAGCGACTGCGCGAAGGCCAGGGCCACGGTCAGGTAGCGCGTGTACTGAGTGATCTTCTGCTGGCCGACCTCGCCCTCCTTCTGAAGCCGCTCGAGCGAGGGCACCACCACGGTCATCAGCTGGAGGATGATCGAGGCCGTGATGTAGGGCATGATTCCCAGCGCGAACAGGGACAGCCTCGACAGGCTGCCGCCGCTGAACAGGTTGAGGAAGCCGAGGATCGAGTTGCCGGAGAAGTTCGACTCGATCTCCTTGACCGTGTTCAGGTCGACCCCGGGAGACGGGATGTAGGCGCCGAGCCGGTAGAGCAGCAGCATCGCGGCCGTGAACGCGAGCTTCTTGCGAATCTCGGCGACCTTGAAGGCGTTCGCGATCGTCTGGAGCACTAGCTTTCCACCACCTCACAGGCGCCGCCGACCTTCTCGATCTTCTCCTTCGCGGAGGCGCTGAAGGCGTGGGCGCGGACCGTGAGCTTCTTGGTCAGCTCGCCTCGCCCCAATACCTTCACCGGGTGTCGGCGCTTGGCCAGCCCCGCGGCGCGCAGGCTCTCGGGCGTTACCTCGGCCCCGGTGGCGAAGCGGGCCTCGAGGTCAGCGACGTTGACCGGCTGCGTGTGGGTCCGGAACTGCTCGAAGGGCATCGACATCTTGCGACGCGGGCCGCGCAGCTTCCGGGTCCGCATGTGGATCGGGTTCTGCCCGCCCTCGTAGCCGGGCTTGCGCTTGTTGCCGGAGCGGGCACCGGCGCCCTTGTGGCCACGGCCCGCGGTCTTGCCGAGGCCCGATCCGGCGCCACGGCCAACCCGCTTTCGAGGACGACGTGAGCCCGGCTTGGGGCGCAGCGAATGGAGCCCGATCTCCTCTGGGTCCAGGCGAGGCATCAGGATGCTTCCTCCTGGACCTCCACCATGTGGCCCACGACCCTGAGCATGCCGCGCAGCTCGGGGCTGTCGGCCCGCCTGGACTCCCGGCCGATCCGGCCGAGCCGGAGCGAGCGAAGCGTGTCGCGCTGCCTCGGGTTGGCGCCGTTGGCCGAGCGGACCTGCTTGATCATCAACATCACTCCGCAGCCTCCTCGGCTTCGCCTCCGGGGGCTGCGGGTTCGGGCTCGGACGGGGCGGCAGGGTCACTCGCTTGCACCGCGACTTCGTCGCTAGCCCGAGCCGCTCCACCTTCGGCCGCTCCACCTGCAGCCGCTCCACCTTCAGCCGCCTGGCTCTCACCTTCAACCGCCTCGCCGCCGCCCTCGGCCGACGCGGTTTTGGCCTTCGTGCCGTTCTTCTGGATGCCGAGCACCTGGTTGACGCTCAGGCCGCGCAGCTTGGCCACCTGCTCCGGGCGGCGCAGGCTCGTCAACCCCTCCATGGTCGCCTTGACGAGGTTGATCGGGTTCTGCGTGCCGATGCTCTTCGTGAGCACGTCGCGGATCCCGGCCAGCTCGAGCACCGCGCGCACGCCGCCGCCCGCGATCACCCCGGTACCGGGGCTCGCTGGACGCAACACGACGTGGCCGGCGCCGAACCGCCCGATGATCCGGTGCGGGATCGTCTGCCCGTACATGGGCACGCGGATGAGGCTCTTGCGCGCGTTCTCGACCGCCTTCTGGATCGCCAGCGGCACCTCGCGCGCCTTTCCGTAGCCGATCCCGACCACGGAGCTCTCATCGCCGACCGCAACCAGGGCGGTGAACGAGAAGCGCCGGCCGCCCTTGACGACCTTGGCAACGCGATTGATCTCGATCACCCGCTCCTGCAGGTCGAGACCCTGCGGACTGACTGTCTCAATCTCGTGATTCATAAGCCGATCAAGCAAGGTAGCGGTTTAGAAGCTCAGCCCACCCTCGCGAGCACCCTCGGCGAGGGCCCTCACGCGGCCGTGGTACCGGTAGCCGCCGCGGTCGAAGACGCAGGTCGCGACTCCCGCCTGCTTGGCGCGCTCGGCGAGCAGCGCGCCCGCGCGCTTCGCTTGCTCCATCGACCCCAGCTTTCGCAGCTCGGCCTCGGTCCAGGCCACCGCGACCAGGGTGCGGGCCGCGTCGTCGTCGATCAGCTGCGCGAACACGCCGCGGTTGGAGCGGAAAACCGACAGGCGTGGCCGCTCGGCGGTACCCCGCACCTTGGCGCGAACCCGCCGGCGGCGGCGCAATCTCTGCTGCGGCTTGGTGAGGACCGTCACGGTTACGCTCGCTTCCCTACCTTGCGGCGCACGTGCTCGCCCACGTAGCGGACGCCCTTGCCCTTGTACGGCTCAGGCGGGCGGGAGCGGCGGATGCGCGCAGCGATCTCGCCGACCAGCTGCTTGTCGATTCCCCTGACCACGACCTGGGTGGGGGTCGGCACCTCGAACTCGATGCCCTCCGGAGCGGTCACCGAAACCGGGTGCGAGTAGCCGACGTTCAGCTCCAGGGCCGTGCCCTGGAGGCGCGCCCTGTAGCCGACTCCCTGGATCTCGAGCCGCTTCTCGAAGCCCTCGGTGACGCCCTGGACCATGTTCGCGACCAGGCTGCGAGTCAGACCGTGGAGGGCGCGGTGCTCGCCCCGATCGGTCGGCCGCTCGACCGTCAGCACGCCGGGAACGTCATCGCCCCCGTCGGTCCCGTCCGCGGCGGAACCTGCCCCCTGGGTGATCTTCATCTCCGGGCTCACGATCTGGGTCAGCTCCCCCTTCGGCCCCTTGACCAAAACGAGACCAGGCCTGATCTCGACGGTCACCCCGTCCGGAATCGCTATGGGTTTCCTTCCGATGCGGCTCATGAGTTCTTCGCAAGCTGCCAGTTGCTCGAGCTACGAGCGGCAAGCCAGGGGGTGATCACCATACGTAGGCGACGACCTCGCCGCCCACGCCACGCTGCCTGGCCTCGTGGCCGGTCATTACGCCAACCGAGGTCGAGAGGATCGCCGTGCCCATCCCGCCCATCACGCGCGGGATCTCCTCGTGGGTGACGTAGCGACGCCGACCCGGGCGGGAGACCCGCTTCAGGCCGGTGATCACCGACGCGCGCCCATCCGTGTACTTGAGCCTGATCCGGATCGCCTCGCCCACCCGGGTCGGCTCGACCGCGTAGTCGTTGATGTAGCCCTGCTCGGCGAGAATCCGGCTCATCTCCTTCTTGAGACGCGACGCGGGCACCTCGACTTCCGCGTGCTGCGCGGCGATCGCGTTGCGGACGCGGGTCAGGTAGTCGGATATCGGGTCGGTCACCATCAGCGTCGTCCAGGCCTGATCACCAGCTCGACTTGGTCATCCCGGGGATGTACCCCTGGTGCGCGAGCTCCCGCAGGCACAGCCGGCAGAGGCCGAACTTGCGGTAATAGGCACGCGACCGCCCGCAACGGCGGCAGCGGTTGTAGGCCCGCGAGCTGTACTTGGGCTTGCGCCGCTGTCTGACTGTCTGTGAAGTCTTGGCCATGGGAATTCGTTGCTCGTTGCTTCGCGCCTCGAGCTACTCCTCGGACACCTCCTTCTCGGTTTCCTCTTCGGTCTCGCCCTCCTCGGCGCCCTCTTCGCCTTCCTCGCCCTCCTCGGGCCGCACCCGCTTGGCGTACGCCTCGGGGTTTTCCTCCTTGAGTTGCTCGAGAGCGGCCGCCTCGGCCTCTGCGCGCTTGCGCGCCTCCTCCCTGCGCCGCTCCTCCTCCTCGGCCTCGTGATCGACCTCGCCGGGCCGCCCCTCCGCCGAGAACGGGAATCCGAGGGCGAGCAGCAGCTCGAAGGCCTCCTCGTCACTCGAGGCGCTGGTCGTGATCGTCACGTCCAGCCCGCGGACCTCATCGATCGAGTCGTAGTCGATCTCGGGGAAGATCAGCTGCTCGCGGATGCCCAGCGAGTAGTTGCCACGCCCGTCGAACGAGCGCGGGTTGAGCCCGCGGAAGTCGCGGATGCGCGGAATCGCGATCGAGACCAGCCGGTCGACGAACTCCCACATCCGCGCCCCTCGCAGCGTCACGGCGACGCCGACAGGCATTCCGGCGCGGACCTTGAACGAGGCGATCGACTTGCGGGCGCGCCGCACGTTGGGGCGCTGTCCGGAGATCACGGCGAGCTGCTCGGTCGCCGCCTCGAGCACCGAGCTGGTCTGCTTCGCCTCGCCGACGCCCATGTTGACCGTCACCTTCTCGAGGCGCGGGACCTCCATGGGATTGCCGTAGCCGAACCTGGCCGTGAGGCGCTCGACCACCTCGCTGTCGAAACGATCGCGCAGCCGCGGCGGTGGGGCCGCGCGCTGGGCTTCTGTGGTGGTCGCTTCCATCGCTACCCCTCCTCGATCGCCTTGCCGGTGCGCTTCGCATAGCGCTCGCGCTTGCCGACCTGGGTGGCGCGCACACCGACGCGGGTGGGCTTGTTGTCGGTGGGATCGAGCAGCATCACATTGGAGACGTGGATCGGCCCCTCCTTCTCGATGATGCCGCCGGTCTGGGCGCCCTTCTGGGTGTCCTTTACCGAGCGCGGGCGCTGGTGGCGCTTGACGACGTTCAGTCCCTCGACGTAGACGCGCCGCTTCTGGGGATCGGTGCGCAGCACGCGCCCAGTCTTGCCGCGGTCCTTGCCGCCGGTGACGACCACGGTGTCGTCCTTGCGGATCCTCATTGCCTTGGCCATCTAGCGGTGCCTCCTTCCGCGGCGACGTGCTGTCGTGGGAGGAGTCACCGCTAAAGCACCTCCGGGGCCAGGGAGACAATCTTCATGAAGTTTCGCTCCCGCAGCTCCCGGGCGACGGGGCCGAAGATCCGGGTTCCGCGCGGGTTGCTCTGCGGATCGATCAGCACGGCGGCGTTCTCGTCAAAGGCGATATAGGTGCCGTCGGGACGCCCGAGCTGCTTCTTGGTGCGCACGACGACCGCCTGCACGACCTCCCCCTTGCGCACGCCGCCATGGGGCGCCGCCTGCTTGACGGTTGCGGTAATCACGTCGCCGACGCTCGCGTAGCGCCGGTGGTGCCCACCCTTGACGCGGATGCAGAGGATCTCGCGGGCGCCCGAGTTGTCCGCCACCCGGAGCCTCGTCTCCTGCTGGATCATGGTCTCACCTGGCCTTCTCCAGTATCTCGAGGAGCCGCCAGCGCTTCGTGCGCGACAGCGGCCGCGACTCGACGACGCGGACGACGTCGCCCTCCTGCGCCTGGTTGGCCTCGTCGTGGGCATGGAGCCTGCTGGTCCGGCGGACGACCTTCTCGTAGGTCGGGTGGCGCCTGACGACCGCGATCTCGACGGTGATCGTCTTGTCGCCGCCAGCCGAGACCACGGTGCCCTGGCGAACCTTCTTCGGGCCCGGCTCACGAGTGGCCGGGGGAGTCCCGGTGCGCGGCTCGCCGCGCTTGCCCCGGCGGGCGGCCCGGTAGCGGCGGCGGCGCTCCCCGGAAGCGCGGTGCTCCTCGGCGCGCTCCGTCGCTCGCTCCTCCGGCGTCCGGGCAGGACGCGGCGGGCCAGAGGCGCGTGAGCGCTTCAGCCTGCGCTTGGCCTTCGGGCCAAGATCGGGAACCACCACCCCGCCGGAAGCCTCGGGAACCACTCCGCCGGAAGCCTCGGCTTCGCCTACGTTTCCGGCGGGTTCGGGCTCGGACGGGGCGGCAGGTTCAGCCGCCTCCTCGGCGGGCTCCGGCGGGGCGGCAGGTTCGGCCGTCTCTTCCGCGACTTCGTCGCTAGCCCCAGCCTGGCTCTCCTCGGCCTCGGCTTCGCCTCCGTTCCCGGCAGGCTCGGCCGCTTCCTCCGCGACTTCGTCGCCAGCCGGTGGCTGGTTCTTCTCTTCCTCGGCCATCAGCGCCTGAGCTCCTTTTGAAGGTCGATGCTGCGCTGGCGGGCCACCGTCAGCAAGCGGGCGACGTCGCGGCGGGCTCCGCGCAGGCCCGCCGTGTTCTCGAGCTCGCCGGTCGCCTGGCGGAAGCGCAGGTTGAAAGCCTCCTGGCGTGCCTCCTTGAGCCGCTCGACGAGGTCGTGGTCGTTGAGCGCGTGGACGTCCGGCCCCTTCACTCTGCGACCCCCTCGCGCTTCACGAACTTCGTCTTCACGGGCAGCTTGTGACCGGCGAGCCGGATCGCGTCGCGCGCCAGGTCCTCGGGCACGCCGGCGAGCTCGAACATCACGCGCCCCGGCTTGACGACCGCGACCCAGCCCTCTGGATTG
This sequence comes from Actinomycetota bacterium, assembly GCA_038040365.1. GTDB lineage: Bacteria > Actinomycetota > Thermoleophilia > Solirubrobacterales > 70-9 > AC-56. The sequence continues at coordinate 6,931 of JBBPIL010000053.1, read as the reverse complement.
CCCTTGCCCGAGCCCATCCGCGTCTCGGCCGGCTTCTTCGTGTAGGGCTTGTCCGGAAAGACGTTGATCCACACCTTGCCGCCGCGCTTGATCTTCCGCGTCATGGCGACGCGGGCGGCCTCGATCTGGCGGTTGGTGACCCAGCCACGCTCGAGCGCCTTCAGCCCGTACTCGCCGAAAGCCACCTGATGGCCTCCCTTCGAGTTGCCCCGCATGCGCCCGCGATGGACCTTGCGGTGCTTGACGCGCTTCGGCATCAACATGAGCAGTGCCTCCCTCCGACACGGTGCGGCTCAGCCACGCTGTTCCTCGCCCTCTTCGGGAACCACTCCGCCGGACGACTCGGGAACAACTCCGCCGGAAGCCTCGGCTTCGCCTCCGTTTCCGGCGGGTTTGGGCTCCGACGGGGCGGCAGGAGGATCAGCCGCCGGCTGCTCGGCTTCGCCTCCGCTGCCGGCGGGTTCGGGCTCGGACGGGGCGGCAGGTTCAGCCGTTGCTTCCGCGACTTCGTCGCTAGCGCCAGCCGCTCCACCTTGAGCGGCCTCCTCGGCGGGCTCCGGCAGGGCGGCAGGTTCGGCCGCCGCCACCGCATCGTCGCCGCCAGCCGCTGGGGCGGGCGCCGGTTCAGCTTGTGGCTCCTTCGCCTGAGCTGGCTCTGGGGCGGGCTGGGACTCGGCCGCTGCGGCCGGTGCCGGGGCCTGCTCGCGGCCGGGAGCCGGCGGCTGGGCGCGTGCCGGGCCCCGCCCGCGGCGCTCCGGACGGCCCGGGCGCTGGCGCGCGGAACGCGGCGTCAGCGCGTCCGTGCCCTCCTCTCCCGCGCTGGGGCCGTAGCCCTCGGGCATCACCTCGCCCTTGTTGATCCAGCACTTGACGCCGATCCGACCGGTGGTGGTGCGGGCCTCGACGAACCCGTAGTCGATGTCGGCCCGCAGCGTGTGAAGCGGAACCCGGCCGTCGGAGTAGCCCTCGGTGCGGGCCATCTCGGCGCCGCCCAGCCGGCCGGAGACCTGGACCTTGACGCCCTTGGCGCCGGAGCGCATCGCGGAGGTCAGGGCGCGCTTCATCGCGCGCCGGAACGCAACCCGATTCTGGAGCTGCTCGGCGATCGACTGGGCGACCAGCTTGGCATCCAGCTCGGGGCGCTTGATCTCGCGAATGTTGACCTTCACCGGCTTGTTCGTGAGCTTGTGCAGGTCGCGGCGCAGGGCGTCCACCTCGGACCCCGACTTGCCGATCACGATCCCTGGCCGCGCGGTGTGGATGTCGACCGTGACCTCGCCGCGCTGCTTGACGATTCTGATGTCGGAGAGCCCCGCGTGCGAGAGCTTGCGCTGGATGTGGTCGCGGATAGCGATGTCCTCGAACAGGTAGTCCGCGAACTCGCGCTCGTTGAACCAGGTCGACTGCCAGTCGTGGATGTAGCCGACTCTGAAGCCCTCGGGATGAATCTTCTGTCCCATCGTTCCCTCCCCCTACTCGGTCGGCGTCAGCGCGACGCTCACGTGGCTCGTTCGCTTCTCGATCCTGGCCGCTCGGCCGCGCGCACGAGCTCGCCAGCGCTTCAGCGTCGGGCCCTCGTCGACCTGGATCTCCGCGATCCGCATGTCCTCGGCGACCAGCTCGTGATTGTTCTCAGCGTTGGCGGCGGCGGAAGCGATCAGCTTCCCGATGTCGCGCGCCGCGCCGCGGGCCGAGAAGTCGAGCAGGGTACGCGCCTCGGGCACGGTGAGGCCGCGCACCTGGTCAGCCACCAGGCGCGCCTTGCGCGGCGCGACCCGCATATAGCGCGCGCTTGCCCGCACCATCGGCCCCTCGAGCTCTTTTCTCTTGCGCTCCGCCACGGCTCAGCGCTCCGCCTTGGTTCCCGAGTGCGCCCGGAAGGTGCGGGTGGGCGCGAACTCTCCCAGCTTGTGCCCGACCATCGACTCTGAGACGAACACCGGGACGTGCTTTCGGCCGTCGTGGACGGCGATCGTGTGGCCGACCATGTCCGGGAAGATCGTCGAGCGCCTCGACCAGGTCTTGATCATCTGCTTCTGACCGCTCTCGTTCATCTGCTGGATCCGCCTCAGGAGGCGTTCCTCGACGAACGGGCCCTTCTTGGTCGAGCGTCCCATCAGCGGTGCCTCCTTCCGCGGCAGCGCGACTCAGCTGGCGAAAACCGAGCCAGACAAGGACGCAGCGAGCGTGGCACGGGGGCTACGCCCCCTCGCCGCGCCTTCGGCGCGGCTCCCCCAAAGCACGCGAGCGAGCGAGGACGCCGTCTGGCGACGGTTTGCAGCCGGCTGAGGTGTGCTGTCGTGGGAGGAGTCACCGCTACCTCTTCTTCTTCCCGCGCCGCCGGCCGCGGACGATCATCGCGTCGGAGCGCTTGCCCTTCTTGCGCGTCCGGTAGCCCAGCGTGGGCTTGCCCCAGGGAGTCTCCGGATGGCCGCCCGGCGTGTGATGCGCCTCGCCGCCGCCGTGCGGGTGGTCCACGGGATTCATCGCCACGCCCCGAGTCTGCGGCCGGCGCCCCTTGTGGCGGGCGCGGCCCGCCTTGCCCAGCTTGATGTTCTGGTGCTCAGCGTTCGAGAGCGTACCGACGGTGGCGCGGCAGTCCGCGCGCACCATCCGCATCTCCGAGGAGGGGAGGCGCAGGGTCACGCTCCGGCCCTCCTTGGCGGCCACCTGGATCCCCGAACCTGCGGCACGCCCCAGGCGCCCTCCCTGGCCGGGGACGAGCTCGACGTTGTGCACGATCGTCCCGGTGGGGATCGAGCGCAGCGGCAACGCGTTGCCGGGCCGGATGTCGGCGCGCTCGCCCGACTCAACTCGGTCGCCTGGCTGTAGCCCCTGCGGAGCGAGGATGTACCGCTTCTCACCGTCCGCGTACTCCACCAGGGCGATGTAGCAGGTCCGGTTCGGGTCGTACTCGATCGTCGCCACCCTCGCCGGCACACCGTCCTTGAGGCGCTTGAAGTCGATTCGACGGTAGCGGCGCTTGGCGCCGCCACCGCGGTGTCGCGACGTGATCCGGCCATGGGAGTTGCGTCCGCCGCTCTTCGACTTGCCCTTGGTCAGGGGCTTGTGGGGCTGCTCCACGGTCAGCTCGTCGCGAAGCTGGAAGGTCGCGAAGCGTCTCCCGGGGCTGGTTGGCTTTGACTTTCGAATCGGCATCGATCAGTTGCTCGTCGCTCGTCGCTCGTCGCTGGTCACTCGGCCACCGCGGCGCCCTCGAACAGCTCGATCCGGTCCCCGGGCGCCAGCTGCACGACCGCCTTCTTCCATGAGCGGGTGCGACCGCTGTTCACGCCACGGCGCTTTGGCTTCGAGCGCACCTTGGCGGTTCGCACTGCCTTGACGCGAACCTCGAAGATCTCCTCGATCGCCCGGGCGATCTGGGTCTTGTGCGCCCGCTCGTCGACGCGGAACGTGTACTTGCCGTCCGCCATCAGCGCGTAGCTCTTCTCCGAGACGACCGGCTCGATGATCACCTGGCGGGCCTCCACTGTTATCCCTCGGAATCCTCGCCTGAGGCTTCGGATTCCTCGGGGGAATCCGTTTCAGCCGCAGCGGTCGTCCGCCCAGCGCGCCTCACCTCGCTCGCCCGGGCCTGGAGCACCTCCAGGGCGTCCTTCGAGACCACGAGGGAGGCGTGACCGATGATGTCGACCACTCCCACCGCCGTGGCCAGGGTCACGGTCACGCGGGGGATGTTCCGGAAGCTCTTCAGCGCCCCCACCTCCTCCGCGTCCAGGACCACCAGCGTGGGACTCCTCGCGCCCCACTTCTGGAGCGCCTGGGCAGCCTGCTTGGTGGCCGGCTGGTCAAAGCTCGCGCCCTCGAGCACGGAGACGCTGCCGCGGGCGGCGTGCACCGACAGCGCCGCGCGCAGCGCCCGCCGGCGAGCCTTGCGGTTCACCTTCACGGCGTAGGCACGCGGCGTCGGGCCGAAGGCCGCGCCTCCGCCGCGGCGGTGCGGGGCGCTCAGCGCGCCGACGCGGGCGCGTCCGGTGCCCTTCTGCCGCCAGGCCTTGGCGGTGGTCATCGAGACCTCCCCCCGGCCGAGCGTTGACGCCGTGCCGCGGCGCCGCGCGGCGAGGTCGGCCCGCGCCGTCTCGTGGACGAGCGACTCGTGAAACTCCTCGCCGAACACGGCCTTCGGCAGATCCGCCTTCGAGGTTTTGCCCAGCACCGGCGCACGGACTCCGCTCGCCGTCGCGGCTTTCGCCTGAGGTGCCATCAGTCGCTCCGAATCTCCACGGTGCCGTTGCGCGGCCCAGGCACCGCGCCCTTGACCAGCAGCAGGTTGCGCTTGCTGTCCACCTCGACGACCTCAAGGCGTCGCTGGGTGATGCGCTTGCCGCCCATGCGGCCGGGCATTCCCATCCCCTTGAAGACCCGCGCCGGGTCGGCACTGGCTCCGATCGAGCCCGGAGCGCGAACGTTGTGCGAGCCGTGCGTCACGGGGCCGCGGCTGAAGTTGTGGCGGCGGATCGTGCCCGCGAACCCCTTGCCGATCGCAACCCCGGAGACCTTCACCTGCTGGCCCGGCTCGAACTGCTCGACCGTGAGCGTCTCGCCCACCTGGTGCTCTCCCTGATCGCGGAACTCGACCAGCGTCCGGGCGGGCGGAGCGCCCGCCTTCTTCAGGTGTCCGATCTCCGCCTTGCTCAGCTTGCGCTCCGGCACCTCTCCGAAGGCGAGCTGCACCGCCGCGTAGCCGTCCCGATCGGCGCCGCGCACCGCGGTGACCGGGCAGGGGCCGGCCTCGATCACGGTGACGGGCACCCGGGTGCCGTCATCGGCGAACACCTGCGTCATCCCGAGCTTCTTGCCGATGATCGCCGCCATTGGATCCATCTAGGTCTTGATCTCGATGTCGACTCCGGCTGGCAGCGCGTCGAGGCGCTGTAGGGAGTCGATCGTCTTCGGCGTCGGCTGGTGAATGTCGATCAGTCGCTTGTGCGTGCGAATCTCGAAATGCTCGCGCGAGTCCTTGTCCTTGAACGGCGAGCGAATCACGCAATAGACGTTCTTGTCAGTGGGCAGGGGGACGGGCCCGGCGACGCGCGCGCCGGTCCGTTGTGCCGTCTCCACGATCTCCCGCGCCGCCCGGTCGATGGCGTTGTGGTCGTACGCCTTCAGGCGGATGCGGATCTTGTTGGCAGTTATCGCTGACATCTGTCCTATCGCGCAGTTGGGGCGCCGCCCCGTTGTTGGGGCGCCGCCCCGGTCGTATGTCCTTTCACTTCTCCCGCGACTCGGCCGCGGGCCCAACAAAAGGGGCCGGCCCGGCCGGCCGGCCCCTGGGCCGTCACTCGAGAATCTCGGTGACAACCCCCGAGCCTACGGTGCGACTGCCCTCGCGGATCGCGAACCGAAGGCCCTTGTCCATGGCGATCGGCTGGATCAGCTCGATCGACATCTCGACGTTGTCTCCCGGCATCACCATCTCGGTGCCGTCGGGGAGGTTTGCCACCCCGGTCACGTCGGTGGTCCGGAAATAGAACTGAGGCCGGTATCCGGAGAAGAACGGAGTGTGGCGACCGCCCTCCTCCTTCTTGAGGCAATAGACCTCGGACTTGAACTTGGTGTGGGGGGTGATCGAGCCGGGCTTGCACAGCACCTGGCCGCGCTCGATCTCCTCGCGCTTCGTCCCCCGCAGCAGGCAACCGACGTTGTCGCCGGCCTGCCCCTGATCGAGGATCTTTCGGAACATCTCGACCCCCGTGACCACGGTCTTCTGGGTCGGCTTGATGCCGACTATTTCGACGTCGTCGCTGGTGTGGACGATGCCCTGCTCGATCCGACCGGTGGCCACGGTGCCACGACCGGTGATCGAGAAGATGTCCTCGACCGGCATCAGGAACGGCTTGTCGAGATCACGCTCGGGCTCGGGGATGTAGGTGTCGAGCGCCTCGGCGAGCTCGAGGATCGCCTTCTGGGCCTCCTCGTCCCCCTCCAGCGCCTTCAGCGCCGAGCCCTTGATCACCGGGGTCTCGTCCCCCGGGAACTCGTACTCCTTGAGCAGGTCGCGGACCTCCTCCTCGACCAGCTCGAGAATCTCCTCGTCGTCGACCATGTCGACCTTGTTCAGGAAGACGACCACGTAGGGCACGTTCACCTGCCGCGCGAGCAGGATGTGCTCCCGCGTCTGCGGCATCGGACCGTCGGCCGCCGAGACCACCAGGATCGCGCCGTCCATCTGCGCCGCGCCCGTGATCATGTTCTTCACGTAATCGGCGTGGCCCGGGCAGTCCACGTGGGCGTAGTGGCGGTTCTCGGTCTGGTACTCGACGTGGGCGGTCGCGATCGTTATCCCGCGCTCCCTCTCCTCGGGGGCGTTGTCGATCGACTCGAACGAACGCACCTCGGTGTCGGAGCCCTGCTCGGCGAGCACCTTCGTGATCGCCGCGGTCAGCGTCGTCTTGCCGTGGTCGATGTGACCGATCGTGCCGACGTTGACGTGCGGCTTATCGCGCTCGAACTTCTCCTTGGCCATCTCGCTCCTTTAGGTGCTCGCGGGGTTTCTCTCGAAGTCTAGGAAAACTACGCTGCCGCCACGGGTTCGGGGCTGCGGTGCTCGACGATCTGCTCGGCGATGCTCGCCGGAACCTCCTCGTAGCGCTCGAACTGCATCGTGTAGGTGGCGCGGCCCTGGGTCGAGGAGCGCAGGTCGGTTGCGTATCCGAACATCTCGCCCAGGGGGACGAAGGCCTGGATGGCGACCGCGTTGCCGCGCGGCTCCTGGCCCTGTACCTTGCCGCGCCGGCGTGAGAGGTCGCCGATCACGTCGCCGAGGAAGTCCTCGGGGGTGACGACCTCGACCGCCATCACGGGCTCGAGCAAGACGGGGTCGGCGCGGCGGGCCGCCTCCTGGACGGCCATCGAGCCGGCGATCTTGAAGGCCATCTCCGAGGAGTCGACGTCGTGGTAGGAGCCGTCG
>JBBPIL010000052.1:0-14492 GCA_038040365.1 Actinomycetota bacterium | reverse complement strand
GCCGCACGGGGCTCCCCCGGCGGCGCCGCTGAAGGCGCCGTCGGGCGCCGGGCCGCGCCGCGAGTCATCGCTGAGGTAGTGCTCGAAGGCCTCGAAGCCCATCGTCGTGCTCCGAGCGTAGCTGTCCGGGGAGCCGAACCAGGGCGTCCAGGGTACGGCGCCGCTGGGAACAGCGCGGTCGACGCCTGGCGCTCGCATTCATAAAACATCGAGTGCGGGATTGGGGACCGTATGCGTACCCAATCGCTCACTCGATGTGGGCAGCGCCCACGCGTCGGGGTTTTCGGCGGACACCATGGTTCGCCGGACGCTTGTCTCGCCGGAGCCGCTACTTGGGGTAGTACGGCAGGTTGCTCGGCCCCTTGTAGAGGGCGTTCCTGATCGCCTGGTCGACGCTTTCCGGTCCCCGGACGCCGTAGCTGACGCTCGCTGTCGGCGTCCCGTGCGTGAGGTGTCGCGGCCGCAGCACGATCAGGGCCGGGACGCGGTCCACGCTCACGCCCTGGGTGATGCGGGAGTAGCGGGCGATGCGCCCGGCGTTGGTCACGAACAGGGCCAGATCGCTTCGCCCGTGCAGCCTCTCGACGTTTCGCCGCAGCTGGTCGTCATCGATCCCGCGGTGCTTCAGCACCAGCAGGACGACCGTCTTGTCGTCCGCGTAGGCCTTGACCACCGATGCGGGAAGCCCTGGCCCGGCCACGAACTTGCCGACCGAAGCGTCGCTCACCGAGCCGGTGGGCGGCACGGTCGCGCCATCGCTCGGAGCAGATGGCGCCTCATCGGAGCTGGTGGCGGGGGGAGTGGTGTCGGCCGTGGTGCTCGGCACCGTCGAGGAGCCGTCCGCCGGCGCCGATGTGGCCGGGGCGCCGGAGGCGGTTGGCGAGGTGGCGGACGACGCGTCGCCGCCGCTCTTGCCGGCCACCCTGGTCAGCAGCAGGAAGCCGACGATCACCGCCAACACGCCGAGCACCGCGATCTGCGCAACCGGGTTCTCGTTCAGGGCCTTCCTCACGAGATGCCCCCCAGCGCCAGCCGCCACCGAGCCCGAAAGAGAGAAGGCCCCAACTTGCCGACACCGCTCGGCCTGAGAACCCTTCTCAGAAGGTGGGCGTCTACCGGCCGGGCCACAACAAATGGCACGCCGGAAACCGACTCCCAAGCCAATTGCGTTGGCTCACAATAGGAGCGGCTATCGAACAAGCTCGAGCCTTGCTTGACCATACCAGTCACTGGCTAGCTCGGCAGACGGCAGCCAAAGCTTGAGGGCCCCCATTCTCGAGGGCGCCCATCGCGGTCGGACCGCCGGGGGTTGCCTCTAAACGGCCGGAGGCGGCGATCCCGCCGGTGGTGGTGGTGGAGGCGGCGATCCCGCCGGCGGTGGTGGTGGCCATCCCCGCCCCCCGCCCGACCCCAGCCTCTCTACCCCGAGGGAGCCGATCTTCACGCCCGGGATCAGGCTGGCCGCGAAGGCGAGCGCGCCGACGACCTCCAGTACCAGCGGCCAGCCGACGATCTTGCCCTGCGGCGTTGCCTCGTTGAGGTCGGCGCCGGCGATGAACAGGAAGATGATCAGCCCGATGCCACCGACGTCGGCCGAGCCGCGTGCCGCGAAGCGAGATCCGTATCCGACGGCGAGCAACGAGGCGGCCAGGAGGACGATCTCCCAGAACAGGCTCGAATCGGCCGGGGGGACGGCCAGCAGTGGGTTGGAGAGGCCGAAGACCCCGCTCACGCTCAGCGAGCCGGCGATCACCGTCCGGCGGATCGGCGCGAAATCAGGCGCGCCGCCGGAGCTGGATCCCCAGCTCGCGAAGCTGCGCCTCGTCCACCGGCGCCGGCGCGCCGGTGAGGGGATCGGCGCCCGAGGCGGCCTTCGGGAAGGCGATCACGTCGCGGATCGAGTCCGTTCCGTGCAGCTCTGCGACCCAGCGGTCGAGGCCGTAGGCGATACCCCCGTGCGGGGGCGCCCCGAAGCGAAGCGCCTCGAGCAGGAAGCCGAACCGCGCCTCGGCTTCCTCCGGGCCGATGCCGAGCACCTCGAAGACGGCGCGTTGGACGTCCGGCCGGTTGATACGGATCGACCCGCCCCCCAGCTCGACCCCGTTCCAGACCACGTCGTAGGCGAGCGCGCGGGCCGGCGCCGGGTCGGCGGGGTCGAGCTCTCCCACGGGGGAGGTGAACGGGTGGTGGAGCGGGTTCCAGCGACCGTCGCCCTCGCTCCATTCGAAGAGTGGCCAGTCGACGATCCAGCACAGCGCCTGGCTGCCGGCCGGCACCAGGTCGAAGCGCTCGGCGAGGCGTTGGCGAAGCGCCCCCAGGACCCTTGACGCCGCTTGGGGCCGGTCGGCGACCAGGAGCACCACATCGCCCTCCGAGGCCTCGAGCACCTCGCTCATGGCCGCGATCTCCTCCCGCGACAGGAACTTGGCGACCGGCGAGCGCCACCCCTCGGCCTCCACCACAGCCCACACCAGTCCCTTGGCGCCGAGCTCCTGGGCCTCGGTGACCAGCCCGTCGAGCTCGGCGCGCGACAGCTCGCGCCGGCCGGCGTTCAGGCCGCGAACAGCGCCGCCATCCTCGATCGTGGCGCGGAACGCGTTGAACTCGGTCTGGCGAACCGACTCCGTGAGATCACGAAGCTCGAGCCCGTAGCGCGTGTCGGGTTTGTCGCTCCCGTAGCCCGCGATCGCGTCGTCGTAGGGGATCCGCGGGAACGGCAGCGACACCTCGATCCCGAACCCACCGAGCACCTGCGCCAGCAGGCGCTCGTTGACGTCGAGCACGTCCTCCACTCCCACGAACGACATCTCGATGTCGAGCTGGGTGAAGTCGAGCTGGCGATCGGCGCGCAGGTCCTCGTCGCGAAAGCAGCGGGCGATCTGGTAGTAGCGCTCGAAGCCGGCGATCATCAGAAGCTGCTTGAAGAGCTGGGGCGACTGGGGAAGCGCATAGAAAGAGCCCCGCTGAAGCCGGCTGGGGACCAGGAAGTCGCGCGCACCCTCGGGTGTCGAGCGGGTCAGGACCGGGGTCTCGATCTCGAGGAATCCCTCGCCGTTCATGAACTGCCGAATCGCCTGGGTGACGTCGTGGCGAAGTTCGATCGCAGCCTGCATGCGCTCGCGGCGCAGGTCGAGGTAGCGGTGGCGAAGCCGCGTCTCCTCCCCCACTTCTCCGGAGAAGCTCTCGATCTCGAATGGTGGCGTCTCGGCATCCGCCAGCAGCGTCACCTCGGCGACGCGAACCTCGAACTCGCCCGTCGGCAGCTCGGGGTTGACGGTCTCGGGGGCGCGGCGCACCACCTGGCCGGCGACGCTGACGACGTCCTCGGCGCGCAGCTCGTGGCCGAGCTGGAAGGCCCCGCCGGCGGTGTCCGGGTTGAAGACGAGCTGGACGAGCCCCGTGCGGTCACGGAGGTCGACGAAGATCAGCCCACCGTGATCGCGCCGCCGGTGAACCCAGCCGGCCACCCGGACCGCGGACCCGACCCGATCCTCGAGCACCTGGCCGCACCAGGCGTCGCGGTAGCCGTTCGGCCGCAGGGCCGGAAACCCGGATGAGGGCGGTGTCATGGTCGGGCGAGCTCCGCGACCACTCGCGCCAAGTCGATCTTCCGCTGCTCCCCGGAGCTCATGTCGCGCAGCTGCCCCCCGCCATCGGCGTCGAGGATCACGGCGTGGGCGGCGCCGAGCCGGTCGGCCTGCCTCATCTGGCCCTTGAGGCCGCGGTGGGCGAGATCGAGCTCGGCGCGCAGGCCCGCATGCCGTAGCTCGGTGACCAGCGCCAGCGCCCGCTCTCGCTGACCGTCGGCGGCGGCGATGAAGACGACGTGCGGCCGGGTCTCCTTTTGCTCGCCGATCGCCAGCAGGATGCGCTCGACGCCGGCGGCCCAGCCCGCCGCCGGCGTCGGCGGCCCGTCCAGCTCCTCGATCAGGCGGTCGTAGCGACCGCCGCCGCCGACCTCGGACTGGGCGCCCAGCCGCTCGCACTCGAATGCGAACACGGTGCGCGTGTAGTAGTCGAGGCCGCGGACCAGGGTGCCGTCGAGCTCGTAGGCGATCCCGGCCTGGTCCAGCAGATGGCGTACCGCGGCGAGGTGGTCGGCGTCGTCCGCGTCCAGTCGCTCGAGCATCGTGGGCGCGTTGGCCATCACCGCCCGCGTGCCCTGATCCTTGGAGTCAAAGGCGCGCAGCGGGTTCTCCTCGATGCGCTCGCGGACGTCCTTGGCGAGCTGATCCTGATGCTCGCGCAGATAGGCCACGAGCTCCTCGCGGTAGGAGGCCCGCGCCTCCGGCGAGCCCAGGCTGCCGAGCCGCAGCCGCAGGGCGGGGACCTCGAGGCTGCGCAGCAGCTCGTCGAGCAGCATGATCAGCTCCGCGTCGACCAGCGGCGACCCGGAGCCGATCGCCTCGGCGCCGATCTGGTTGAACTGGCGAAAGCGACCCGCCTGGGGGCGCTCGTGGCGGAAGTATGGGCCGAGGTACCAGAGCTTCACCGGCTGCGGCAGCTTCTGCATGCCGTGCTCGAGATAGGCGCGGGCGATCGGGGCCGTTCCCTCGGGGCGCAGGGTCACGCTGCGGCCGCCGAGATCGTCGAAGCTGAACATCTCTTTGCGGACGATGTCGGTCGACTCCCCGACCCCGCGCGCGAACAGCTCGGTGTCCTCGAAGGCCGGCGTCTCTATCCGTGCGTATCCGGCGCGCTCGAACAGCTTCCGCGCGGCTCGATCGACTCGCTCGCGAGCTTGGGCGTCCGCCGGAAGGATGTCGAAGGTGCCCTTCGGGGCCTGGAAGCGATTCGCCATTTCGGCGCGAGCTTAGTCGGTGGGCGAGCGGCTACCGGGCGAGCTCGGCGAGGAACGGGTTGGTGGCCTTCTCGGCGCCCAGGGTCGTGATCCCCATGTGCCCCGGGTAGACGGTGGTCTCCTCGGGAAAGCCCTCGACCAGCCCGCGGATGCTCTCGAGCAGGGTGTCCCAGTCTCCGCCCGGCAGATCCGTGCGCCCAACCGACCCCTTGAACAGGACGTCGCCGGAGAACAGCGCCGAGCGGTCGGGGATCCCGTAGGTGACGTGGCCGGGGCTGTGGCCAGGGGTGAAGATGACGTCGATCTCGAGGCCCGCGACCTCCAGGTGCTCACCGCCGGCGACCGTCTCGTCGGCCTCGTAGCTCTCGTACGGGCCGAAGCCGGGCCAGGGGACGTAGGACATGATGTCTGCGAGCACCGGCACCTCGATCTCGGGGCAGTACACGGGCGCCCCGGTTGCCCTCGCCACCGGGGCGACGGCGCCGATGTGGTCGAAGTGACAGTGGGTGAGCAGGATCGCGTCGATCGAGATCCCAAGCGTCTGCACCGCCTCCAGGATCCGGTCAGCCTCGTCCCCTGGGTCGACGATCAGCCCACGATCGGCGTCGTCGCGACGGGCGACGTAACAGTTCTCGGCAACCGGGCCGACGGTGAAGGAGCGAACGTCCACGGGTCCTTTGAGGGTAGCGGCCAGGCGCGGTGCGACGGGCGGCCGGTCACTCCAGGCCCGGGTTGGGCACCCTGCTGGATAGGCATCGCATACCGATGTCTCGGCAGGACGGTGCGGTTACCCGCCGAGATGGGAGTTTTGGATCGATCTGATTCAAAACCCCCAACTCGCTGGTTTCGAGGCGACCTCGAACGCCTATTCGCCCTGCGCGCGACGCTCGCGCTCGCGTCGACTCGCCGCCTGCCGGCGGTTGTAGAAGAAGCGATCGAGGAAGTGGCCCATCGGGATGTAGATCAGGAGCATGAAGACGGCCAGGAACACGGACGCGACCACCGGGCGGCCGAAGAGGGTCACCAGCAGCACCAGAAAGACCCCCGCGCCCAACAGACCCCTGGTCACCGCGCTGGCCCAGGTCGGCGGCAGGTCGCGCTTGGAGCCCATCTGCCGCCGGGCGCGGGCGCGAGCCTCCTGGCGGCTGCGCGGACGACCCCTGCGGCCGCGACGGTCGATGCTGCCCGATTGGGTTCCGCGGTGCTTTTTCCGTCGGCGAGTCTGGGCCATGCCGGGAAGATACCCTCCGAGCCGGCAACCCCAGACCGGGAAGAGAGCTGAGGTGAGAGATGGCGGCTGATGCGGCGAGCGCGGAGCGCCTCGAGCGCGAGCTCGAGGCGCTGCTCGAGGTGGAGAAGTTTCCGCCGCCCGAGGACTTTCGCCGACAAGCGCTGGTCAGCGATTGGTCGCTTCACGAGGAGGCCGAGCGTGACCTGGAGGGCTTTTGGGCGAGGCAGGCCGAGGAGCTCCTCGATTGGTACGAGAAGCCCCAGCGGACCCTGAACGAGTCGGACGCTCCGTTCTACAAGTGGTTCGAGGGCGGCAAGCTGAATGTCTCTTACAACTGCCTGGATCGTCACGTGGAGGCCGGAAACGGCGACAAGGTGGCGTTCCACTGGCGGGGCGAGGAGGGCGAGGAGCGCAAGATCACCTATGCCGGCCTACACCTCGACGTGCAGCGATTCGCGAACGCGCTCCGGGATCGCGGCATCGGCAAGGGCGACGTGGTCGGCATCTACCTGCCGATGGTTCCCGAGCTGGCCGTCGCGATGCTCGCCTGCGCGCGGATCGGCGCCCCGCACAACGTCGTCTTCGGCGGCTTCTCGCCGGAGGCCGTCAAAGAGCGGATGGAGTTCTCGGACGCGAAGGCGCTGGTGACGATCGACGGCGCGCGGCGCAAGGGCAAGACGGCGCCGATCAAGCAGCAGGTGGACGAGAAGATCGGCGACGTCGAGTCGATCGAGACGATCTTCGTCGTCCAGCACACGGGCGAGGACTGCGAGATGACCGAGGGCCGCGACGTTTGGTTCCATGACGCCCTCGAGGCCGCCGATGATCGGTGCGAGCCCGAGCCACTCGACGCCGAGCATCCGCTGTACGTGCTCTACACCTCCGGTTCGACGGCGAAGCCGAAGGGCGTCCTGCACACGACCGGCGGATACCTGGTCGGCGTCAGCTTCACGCACCGCTACGTCTTCGACCTGAGGCCCGACTCCGATGTCTTCTGGTGCGCCGCCGACGTCGGCTGGGTGACCGGCCACAGCTACATCGTCTACGGGCCGCTCTGCAACGGAGCCACCAGCGTCATGTATGAGGGAGCGCCCGACTACCCGGACAAGGACATCTGGTGGTCGATCGTCGAGCGCTACGCGGTCACGATTCTGTACACGGCGCCGACCGCGATCCGCGCCTGCATGAAGTGGGGGGCGGAGCATCCGGGCATGCACGACCTCTCTTCGCTGCGCCTGCTGGGCACGGTCGGCGAGCCGATCAACCCGAAGGCGTGGCTCTGGTACCACAAGGTGATCGGCGGCGAGCGCTGCCCGATCGTCGATACCTGGTGGCAGACGGAGACCGGCCACATCCTGATCAGCCCGCTCCCGGGCGTCACCGAGACGAAACCCGGGTCGGCGACCAGGCCGCTGCCGGGTATCGACGCCGCGGTGGTCGACGATCAGGGCAACGAGATCACCGACGGCAGCCAGGGGCTGCTGGTCATACGGCGGCCGTGGCCGGGGATACTCCGCACGCTGTACAAGGAGGAGGAGCGGTACACCGAGACCTACTACGGCCGCTTCGGGAGCACGACCTACCTGGTGGGCGATGCCGCCCGCAAGGACTCCGACGGCTACTTCTGGATCCTGGGACGGGTCGACGACGTGATCAACGTCTCGGGCCACCGGCTCTCGACCGCGGAGATCGAGTCGGCGATCGTCTCCTTCCCCAAGGTGGCCGAGTCAGCCGTGATCGGCCAAGCCGACGAGACGACCGGTCAGGCGATCTGCGCCTTCGTAACCCTCGAGGGGGACCTCGAGGGATCGGACGAGATCGCGGGCGAGATCCGTGAGCACGTCGCCACCCGGATCTCGAAGATCGCGCGGCCGAAGCGGATCATCTGGGCCGGCGACCTGCCGAAGACCCGCTCGGGGAAGATCATGCGCCGCCTGCTTCGCGACATCGCCGAGGGGCGCGAGCTCGGCGACGTGACCACGCTCCGCGACCCCGACGTGATGGCGCAGCTCGAGCACAAGATCCAGGAACGCCAAGCCAGCGAGGACTGAGGCTGAGAGCGCTACACGCGTAGTCGCCGCTCGATCACGTGCTGGGCGGGATCGAATCCGGTCAGCGTCAGGTCCTCCGGTAGGCCGTCGAGAGAGGCCTCGGGCACGAGCCCGACGATCTCGGCGGCCACCGGGCGCGCACCGCGCGCCGCGGCCAGCTCACCTACCCGCTCGATCACCTGGGCGAGCGGCACCGCGATCGGGTCGTGCACGTTGGTCGACACCTGCGTCCGCCCCCGGCCGAGGTCGATACCGAGCGCCCGCACCCCGGGCAGCCCGCCGCCCGACTCGCGGAGGCGGTCGGCGATCTCGCGGGTCGCCTCGATCCCGGCGCCCTCCAGCTCGACGTTGAAGGCGGCCAGCGGCGGACGAGCGGTGACCAGCGTCGCGCCGGCGCTGGGGTGCAGCTCCGCGGGGCCGAAATCGGGCCGCAGCTCGCCGGAGTTGAGCCGACGGCGCAGCTCCACCAGCCCCCCGGCGCGAAAGAAGGCGCGCTCGCGACGGGACAGGTGAGAAGCCAGCTCTCCGTACAGGAACACAGGCACGCCCGCGTGGGTGGCGATCCCGCGGGCGGCGGCCAGGGCCTCGGCCCGAGCCGCCTCGCGGTCTTCGGCGCGGAGCCAGACCACCGGGCAGACGTCGAGCGTCCCGATGCACGGGTGTGCCCCCTCGTGCCGCCGCATGTCGATCGCCTCGGCGCAGGCCCGCGCCCCGTTGGCGAGCGCACCCGCGAGCGAGTCGGGGGGCCCGCTGAGCGTCAGCACGGTGCGGTTGTGGACCGGATCGGAATGGGTGTCCAGCAGCGCCGCGCCGGTCGCGAACGCCGTCGAGATCGCCTTGATTCGCCCGCCGTCGCGGCCCTCGGAGAAGTTCGGAACCGCGAGCAGCACGCCTGATTCGCTCAGACGACCAGGACGCCGTTGCGGACCACGGGCTCGCCGTCCACCGTGACGTCGGGCTTCATCACCAGGCAATCGAGGTGAACCGGGACCTGCACGGTGCCGCCGATCGCCGCCGACGCCCCGAAGGCGACGTGCGCCGTGCCCAGGAGCTTCTCGTCCTCGAGGATCTCGCCGCTCAGGATCGCCTTCTCGTTGGTTCCGATCCCGAGCTCGGCGACGTTGGTGCCATCGGTGCCCGCCGCGGTCAGCAGCTCCATCAGCCGCTCCCCCCGCTCGCCGCCGGCGGACCGGAGGTGCCCAGCCTCGATCACGAGCTCGACCGGCTGGTCGCCCATGCCGACGGTGGCGATCGTGCCGTCGACGACCATGCGTCCCTCCGTGGTTCCCTCCACCGGCGCGATGAATCCTTCTCCGCAGGGGAGATTCCCGAAGGCGCCGGGCTGGCTGAGCTCGCCGGCGTCGGAGATGCCCGTGCGACCCTCGAGCCCGATCCTCAGATCGGAGCCGTTTTGGCAGGTGATCCGCGCCTGCGATCCCGCCGTCAGCAACTCGGCGATCGCCCGGCCCTTCCTTCGCAGCCCCTCCATGTCGGCGCTCATCATCCGGGCAAGCATCTCCTCGGTCACCCCAGGGAGGGTCGCAGCCCGCACCCCCGCTTCGGTGGCGGCCTTGCGCGCGGCGGTGTGGGAGAGCGACTGGACGGTCGGCGCCAAGACGACATCCGACGCCACCATCGCGGCAGCGATCGGCGCCGGTGGCTCGGCCGCGTGCGAGGCGCGCTCGGCCATCACGCTCAGCACCCCCTCGGCGCCAACCGCCTGCACCTCCGTGCGCAAGCGCTCGCCGAGACCCTGGGTGGCGGGGTTGCAGACCACCAGCACGTCTTCCCCCTCGCGCACGCCCAGACAGTCGCGGACCACCGCCCTGACCGCCTGATCGAGCTCGCTCACCGACCCGCAGCCTAGAGGCTGGCGCCCTACGATTCGTTCCCACGCCGGAGTAGCTCAGCTGGTTAGAGCAGCGGAATCATAATCCGCGTGTCGCAGGTTCGAGTCCTGCCTCCGGCACTCAGAGGAAGCCCCGCTTAGGCGGGGTTTCCTCTTGCCAGCCCGGTCCGTCGACGGCGCTAAAAGGGGCGGGGTGTCAGCGTAAGTGTCAGCACACGTTGGGGCGGCGGCTCTATGCTGAGAACCGCTCGGCGGGGAGATAGTTTGGCGCGCACTACTCAAAGTCGGCGACCTCGCGCACCTCGCTGCGCCACTCTGTGTATGGTGAGCCTCAGCCCCTAGCCCCCGCTCACCGCCATGGAGCGTGAGGGCTAGCGCGGCACAAGGCACGGCACGGCATACATGGCGGACTAAGTGTCCACCCACCCTCCGAAGGAGGAGCCATGAACGCCGTAACGGAGCACCTGCAGGAACTCATCGACGAGGCCGACCCCGACGGCCACTACATGCAGCCAGCATCCGAGTGGGTCGCGGCGGCCCAGGAGGACTTCGAGGCCGAGGGCTTCAAGGTCCGCGAGGTCCCGTGGGGCGCAATCGCCATGAGGGCGGACGAGCTACAGCAAGAATCCTAGAGCGACCGTCCGCGTTCCGTGTCTGCCAGAAATCCGTCGGAACGCTGTGCCATCATGGCTAGCGTCCATGAGGTCAACCGACTTCAAGCCGCTGCCCGTCCAGCGCTCGCGCGATGCGAGCGTGCCTGACGGCGGGCGCCGGCGGACCGGTTCGGCGGGCGCGATGCCCCCCAGTTGGCGAGATGCCACTGACCGCGATCGCAGTCGGCGAGAGGCCGTTGCGCGATTCGAGTCCGTGTCAACTCGACTCCTGCGGGGGAGGCCATCTTGCCTCGACTCAGCGCGCCGGATCGGGCCTGGCTTCAGGCCGAAGTACCGGCAGACCTAGCCGAGCAGTTTCGCGAGCGCGCTGCGGCGGCGGATAGATCCGCAGCTCAGCACTTGCGCCATCTGGTTCGGGAGCACGTCTCCTCAAACAGCGAAGCCCCGGCCGCCACGCCGGAGCTCCGCGAAGATGCGACCGGGCGGGGTCGCAATGGGGCAGACTAGCCAACCGACAGGCGGTAGGCCACTAGCCGCCCTCGCCGTCGTCGCTCGTTTCAAGAGCCACTGCGCGTCGGCGGGCTGCTCCGACCCGATTCACCGCGGCGACGAGATCGTCAACGTCGGCGGTAACTGGTGGCACCTGGCCTGCGCCGAGCGCAGGGGGCTCGACCCTGGTCCCGGAGAGGATCGCGGATGAGCATTCGCGTCCTGGAATGGGTGTTCGGAAGCTCCGAGGTCGACAAGCGGAGCGACCTGCTCGTGCTCCTGGTGCTCGCGTACCACGCGCACGACGACGGCGACGGCGCCTGGCCCGCTGTCCTCACGATCGCCCAGAAAGCCCGCCTCTCGCGTCGCGCCGTACAGGTCTCGCTCCGCCGGCTCGAGGCGATGGGAGCGATCGAGGTAACCGGCCACGAGCCCGGGCGCCGGACGACCTATCGCGTCGTCATGGGGGGCGCAACTACTGCGCGGGGTGCAGTGGCTGCGCGGGGCGCAACTACTGCGCGGGAGGGGCGCAGTGAGCGCACGGGAGGGGCGAAGCAGGCTTCGCCCGAACCGTTAACAGAAAGGTCAGGGAAGAACCGTCAGAAGGGGGCGCACTCTGTGCGCCCCACCGACCTCGACCCCGTCTACCCGATCGGATCGAACAACGGAGCGAAGACCGCCTTCGCGGCTGAGCACTTCCCTGACGTCGAGCCGGGCTACGTAAGCGATGCCGCCTGGAAGCTCAAGCGCCGGCGGGGGGCGGAGCCAACGGTGGGGAACATCCGAGATGTCCTGAGGGACCGGGGGGTCGTGTCGTGACGCGTCCGTCTCACCAGCCCCGGACGCCCCGAGTGGCGGAACAGCCCGAGCCGGGGGTGTCGCTGATCGGCGTCGAGCTGCCGCCCGAGTTCGTCGAGCTGATCGCCGAGCGCGTCGCGGAGCTGCTGGCCGACCGTCACCCATCGAGCGAGCCACCGCCCTACCTCACCGTGGACCAGGCAGCCGAGTACCTGGCCTGCAAGCCAAAGCGGGTGTACGACCTCTGCTCGCAGCGGCGCCTCCCCTTCCGCAAGGACGGGAGCCGGACGCTGCTCCGGCGCGCCGACCTCGACGCCTACCTGGAGGGCTCGGCGTGACGCCACAGCGCTGGCACTCCGCTGACACCCCCGGCCCGATCCCGCATGACAAGCAGGATTCCGAGGCGACCCGCGATGGCCTCATCCGCGTGTCGCTGACCGTCCGCGGGACGCCCGTTCGAGGAGATGCACCGCGATGACGAGCGTGACGCTGACCGTTCGCGGGACGCCGGCGCCGAAGGGATCCCGGACCCTCGGCAAGCGGCGCGACGGCTCGACCTTCACCCGGCCGGCCAGCAACGCCGAGCACCGATGGGTCGAGGCGGTGGCGCTCGAAGCGATGGCGGCCCGGACCCGGGCGGGAGCGATCGAGCCGCCGTATGCGGTCGTGCTCGACTTCGCGATGCGCCGACCTGCGCGGCCGGCGCACGACTGGCCGACCCGAGCCGACCTTGACAAGCTGATCCGCGCGGTCCTCGACGGGCTGACCCGAGGCGGCCTGATCGAAGACGACCGGCACGTCGTCCGCGTCGACGCCGCGAAGTGGTGGGCCGGCGAGCCCGGTGGCGAGGGAGTGGTGGTCACCGTCTCCCGCGCGAGCACCATCCGACCGGCAGGGCTGCCGGTTGACGGCAACGACCCGCCGCCGGGCTGGTCAGCCGACGACGAGCGCGACCGGATCCGCGACGTCGAGCACGAGCGCAGCTCCGAGGGCTATGGCGCCGACTCGCCGGACCCCTACGAGGCCGGCATGGAGCGATATCGATGAGTCCTGCGCCGCTTACCCGCGAGCAGCTTGAGGACAAGCTCGCCGTCTGGCAGCAGCGACTGGATCTCCTGCACTGGGACCTCGAGTTCGACTTCGACCGTTCCGTCGACGCCGACGACGAGGACGACGCTGGAACGATCGCCGTGGTCGACGCCCAGGACAGGGTGTACGACCGAGCACGGATCAGGCTCGCCAGAGGGTGGGAGGCATGGCCCGCAGATGCCTGGGGGACGCTCGGCGAGCTGACTGCCGACTACTGCTTGCTTCACGAGCTGGTCCACTGTCTGCTTCGCGATTGCGACCGGGCGGCCATGCACCTGACCGCCGATCACCTCCATCGCGATTCGGCTCAGCTCCGCGACACCGTCTACCACGAGGCTCGGGAACGGGCTGTTGACCACCTGGCCCGGGCACTGCTCAACGGCTGGGGACCGGCATGAGCCCGCTCTCACGAGACGATGCTGCCCGCCGCCGTCAGCTCGCGAATCTGAAGCGGGGTAGCGAGGCGCCGACGCCGCCAGCTCCGCCCGCGGGCAACACCCGCGCGCTACAGCACGGCGGCCACTCGGAGGCCCTGCTTCGCGACGTGTCTGGTGAGGTGCGGGAGCTGCTCGACGCGCTCGCCGATGCGGCGCCGGTCCGCAACCCGGATGGCAGCCTCCCGGCGGCCGACGCGATCGCCGTCGAGCGGACGGCCCGGGCGCTGAAGCGCTATCGGCATCTGTCGAGCTGGCTAGATCTCCATGGACGCCTCGACGAGGACACCGGCCAGGTCAAGCCCGCGGCGGAGCTGGAGCTGAAGGCCGAGCGCGAGCTGGCCGCGGCGCTCGACTCGCTCGGGATGACGCCGGCCAGTCGCGCGAAGCTCGGGCTCGACCTGG
Source organism: Actinomycetota bacterium (assembly GCA_038040365.1). Classification (GTDB taxonomy): domain Bacteria; phylum Actinomycetota; class Thermoleophilia; order Solirubrobacterales; family 70-9; genus AC-56. The sequence continues at coordinate 731 of JBBPIL010000052.1, read as the reverse complement.
CGAGGACAGCGCGAGAGGGGTCGCTGGCCAACTTCAAGGGCGAAGTGATCGACGGCCAGGCGACCGAGGAGCTGGGCGAGTGAACGCCGTCGAGTGGATCGAGGCCCGCTCGCGGCTTCGACTTCGGCCTTGGCAGCGAGCGGCGGTGCTGGCGATGTTCCCCGAGGACGGCTCGCCGTCGCGCTGGGAGACCTTCCTGCTTTCGACGGTCAAGAAGACCGGCAAGACCACGCTCAACGCGTGGTGCACGCTGTACGCGGCGCTTCACTTCCCGCTCGGCGAGACGGCCTATGTGATGGCCAACGATCAAGAGCAGGCCGATGAGAACACCTTCACCCTGATCGTTGCGGCGGTCCGCGAGGCCGGGCTGGAGCGCTCGGGCGCCGCGGTCATCCTGTCCGACAGAGTCGCATTCGCGGAGACCGGGACGCGGATCATCACTCTGCCCGCGGACTTCGCGGGCTCCGCCGGCGCGCGGTTCGGAGTCACGAGCTGGACGGAGCTATGGGCCTACCGCTTCGAGGCTCACGTGCGGCTCTGGGAGGAGCTGACCCCGAACCCGAACCGGCGCTCGCTGCGGATCGTGGACTCCTACGCCGGCTTCGCGGGCGACGCGCCGGTGCTCGAGCCGCTCTGGAACCGGGCCCTGGCCGGCGAGCGACTCTCAGACGAGCTGCCGATCTTCGCCAATGGGCGGCTGTGGGCCTACGTCGACCAGGGGGAGGAGGCGC
>JBBPIL010000051.1:0-15173 GCA_038040365.1 Actinomycetota bacterium | reverse complement strand
CGCACGCCTCGTCGGTCTCGACCCAGACCGTGGCGTCGCGCTCGCCCACGTGCCGTAGGAGCGGGCCTAGGATCAGCTCAGCCATTCACGCACGCCTCACGGGCGGAGCCTACCCGTCGCGCGCGTCCCGTTGTCGAAATTGGTGGGGCTATCGTCTTCTGAGAGGATCTGAACGACACCCGAACCAGGAGGTAGGAGATGGCTCTGCAGATTGGCGACACGGCACCTGACTTCGAGGCCGAGACGACGGAGGGCCGCATCCGCTTCCACGACTGGATCGGCGACTCGTGGGCCGTGCTGTTCTCGCACCCGCGGGACTTCACCCCCGTGTGCACGACCGAGCTCGGCTACATGGCCAAGATCAAGCCCGAGTTCGACCGCAGGAACGTCAAGATCATCGGCCTGTCCGTCGACCCGGTCGACAACCACGCGAAGTGGGCGCGGGACATCGAGGAGACGCAGGGGCAGGCCCCGAACTACCCGATGATCGGTGACTCCGACTTCAACGTGTCAAAGCTCTACGGAATGCTGCCCGCGAGCACCGGCGGCGACCCCGCCGAGCGCACGCCGGCCGACAACCAGACGGTCCGCAACGTCTTCGTCATCGGCCCGGACAAGAAGATCAAGCTCATCCTCGTCTATCCGATGACGACGGGTCGCAACTTCGACGAGGTGCTGCGGGTGATCGACTCGCTGCAGCTGACCGCCAACAACAAGGTCGCGACCCCCGTGAACTGGCAGGAAGGCGACGACGTGATCATCGCCGGCTCGGTCTCCGACGACGAGGCTCGCGAGACCTATCCCGACGGCTGGGAGTCGCCGCGACCCTACATCCGGATCGTTCCGCAGCCGCGCTGATCGCACTAGATACGTCGCTCGTGCGCGAGCCCGATTGGGGTCTCTAACGGCTCCCGAGCAGCAGGTAAGTCGACAAGCGCGACACTCGCGTCGAACTGACGTTCCGAGTTGTCCTGTGCCTGCTGGGGCTGGCCGTAACTCGGGGACTTAATATCGTCAGACATGACCAAGAGCCTTCTCGCCCTTCTCCTGGTCGTCGGTCTACTCGCCGCTGCCCTCGCCAAGTGCAGCACAACCGCCACCGGGGCCAGCGGGCCGAACATCATCTTCGTGCTGACCGACGACCAGGCATACCGGGGCACCGTCGCCAAGATGCCCTGGCTGCATTCGCACCAGCGGAGCTTCACCAGGTTCAAGCACGCCTACGTCAACAACGCGCTCTGCTGCCCGTCGCGGGCCACGATCCTGTCGGGCCTCTACTCGCACCACACCCACGTCGAGGTTTCGCACGACGGGCCGAAGTTCGACGCCAGCCAGACGATTGCGACCTGGCTCCACGATGCGGGTTACCGAACGGGCCTGTTCGGCAAGTACCTCAACTTCTACCCGTTCAGTCGCGGCCCGTTTAAGCCTGCGGGCTGGGACGTGTTCTCGGCCTTCAAGCCCGAGGGCTACTTCGACTATTCGTTGCGGACCCCGGACGGGGACTGGTCTCACTATGGGTTCAAAGCCAAGGACTACTCGACCAGGGTGCTCGGGAGCGAGGCGCAGCAGTTCGTCCGGGAATCGCCGACCCCGTTCTTCGCCTACATCGCGCCCTTCGGGCCGCACAGGAACCCCGGCTCACGGTTTGCCGCCCCCGATCCACGCGACCGGTATCGGTTCCAGCACGCCAATGTCCACCTTCCCCCCAACTTCAATCGGATCGCCAAACACGCCCCGCGCTATTGGCGCCACCGCGATCCCCTTGGGCGCCATGCCGTGACCCTCGCGGTGCGCCGGGCCTGGGCCACAGTGCTCTCTGAGGACCGGATGCTCAAGAGGCTCTACCGGACGCTCAAGGAGCGCGGGGTACTCGCCAACACGGTGATCGTGTTCTCCTCGGACAACGGCTACTCCTTCGGCTCCCACCGCCAGCTGGCGAAGCAGTGCGGCTATGAGGAGTGCGGCCACGTCCCGTTTCTGATCCGGGCGCCGGGCGTCCCTCCCCGCACAGTGCGAGCGGTCGTGGGCAACCAGGACATCGCCCCGACCCTGGCGGCGCTGGCCGGGGTGCCGCATCCGCCCACTGACGGCTCCAGCCTCGTCCCCCTGATGCGTGGCCAGAAGTCCTCCCTGCACCGGCCGATGCTGCTGCGGAACAAGCGAGTGAGCCATGACAAGCCGCCGTCCTTCTGGGGCCTGAGGACCAAGCGCTGGAAGTTCGTGAAGCAGACCAACGGCGAGCGCGAGCTATACAACCTCCATCACGACCGTGGCGAGCTTAGAAACATCGTCGCTGAGCGGCCCGAGGTCGCGCGCAGGCTGGGCCGCAAGCTGGCGAGAATCAGGCACACTCCGCCTTAGGAAACAGGTTGGCGGTCACGCCGAGCGAGCCTCGCGCTCCCTCGGACCGGCCTGATCCACTTCGTCCAACCTCGTTGCTACCATCCGCTGCTCGCGGGCCGTGGTGGCAGGGTTATCGCTCGCCAGCTGGGGAAGCGTCAAGAACGCCGCTTCGCCGGATTGCGCCCGGGTCGCTGCAATAGATGTCTCTTGCTTCTCACCACAGGCTCGCGTTTGCTTGCGCGGCGCTCCTTGCAGCGACCGGCCTCGGCCTCGCCTCCTCCCATCCGGTGCCGGGCGCCCCGGAAGCAGCGCACGCCGCCCGTAGCGTACGGCCGAACATCGTTTTGGTGATGACGGACGACCAGGCGCTCTCTCAGGCCGCCCCCCAGTACATGCCGAAGGTCACCAAGCTGCTCCGAGATCAGGGCACGAGCTTCGAGAACGCCTTCCTGACCACTCCCCTGTGCTGTCCCTCGCGGGCCACGCTGCTCACCGGCCAGTACGGGCACAACAACGGCGTGCTCAGGAACACCTATCCCTCGCTGCGTAAGAAGCGGAACGTGCTCCCGGTTTGGTTGCGCCGAGCCGGATACGTGACGGCTCACGTCGGGAAGTTCCTCAATCGCTACCGCCACGATTTCAACCGGGCCGCGGTGGCGCCGGGCTGGGACCAGTGGTACACGCAGCTGGACAGAAGCCAAAGTGCCTACTACGACTGGGATCTGTCCAAGAACGGAAGGAAGATCCACTACGGCCACGAGAACAGCGACTACGCGCCGCGGGTCTTCGAGCGCCTCGCCGTGCGCCTGCTTCGCCGCTTTGTGCCCCGCCGCAAGCCGCTCTATCTGGAGGTCGACGAGATCGCGCCCCATCCCGGCCGCGGGGGCAAGGGCACGGGCTGCGAGCACAATGCGGTGCCCGATCCCCGCGACGTGGGTAAGTTCCAGGACACGCCGCTCCCCAACCCGCCCTCGTTCAACGAGGGGGACGTGAGCGACAAGCCCTCCTTCCTGCGGACACAGCCGCCGCTGACCCAAAACGAAATCGACCGCCGGACGAGAAGCTACCGCTGCGGCCTCGCCTCCCTGCAGCAGGTCGACCGCACTGTCGGTCACCTCCGCCGGAAGCTCAAGCGGCTGGGTGAGCTCGGGAGGACGGTGTTCATCTTCTACACCGACAACGGAATCTTCTTCGGCGAGCATCGGGTCGGCGGCGGAAAGCTCTACCCCTACGAGGAGGCCGACCGGACCCCGCTGTTCATCCGCCTCCCCGCCAGCTACCGGAAGGGCCACAAGCGGGTGGCAGAGGTTTCCGAGCCGGTGGCGAACATCGACCTCGCGCCGACGATCCTCCGTCTGGCGCGGGCACGCCCGTGTCCACGAAAGGGCCGCTGCCGGGTGATGGACGGGAGATCACTGCTCTCGCTGCTGCGCGGAAAGAGCCCCAGGTGGGCCGCCGATCGCCCCCTGGGGGTCGAGCTTCAGCTTCGGGACGCCAACCCCGAGCACGCGGTCTGCGAGTACGCGGGAGTGCGGCTGCCGGGGGTGATCTTCGTCAGGCACACGATGGTCGCCGACCCGGACCTTGGCGAGTGCGTGAAGGATCGCGAGCGGGAGCGCTACGACCTCTCCGACGACCCCTACCAGCTCCACAACCTCTGCTTCGGCGGCGGGAGCTGTCCCACCGATGGCCTCCAGACCCGCCTCGAGCGCCTCCTAGCCAGGATCCAACACTGCTCGGGGGTTCCGGGGCGCGATCCGCGTCCCTCGCACGGCAGGTACTGCGGCTAGTACACGATCCTGAGCGCAGGCCGCTCACCCCCGCAGGACCAGAGCGCCGGCAGCTGAGCACCAAACGGCCAGCATCGGCGACACCGCTCAAGCTCGGCGGACCGTGTGACGAAGGCTCGACTGGCTACCTGAATCCAGGTAGGGACAGTCGACTCTCACCGCATGACCTTTCCCATACTCCGCTTGCTGCCGATCCTGGCCGTGCTGGGCGGGCTCCTGTTGGCCGCCGCCGCCGAGCCGGCCGACGCGGCACGGTGCCTCGGGCACCGTGCGACGATCGTCGGCTCGCGGAACGCCAACCACATCGTGGGCACGGATCGCAAGGACGTGATCGCTGCCAAGGGGGGCGACGACGTCATCGTTGGCCACAAGGGCGGCGACATCGTGTGCGGGGGCCGCGGGAATGACAGCATCATCGGCGACGACTCCAGCGAGAAACTGGTCGGCGGCAGCGGCAGGGATTACCTCGAGGGCGATCTGGGGAACGATCTCCTCGTCGGAGATCAGTACAACCCGTTCGGCGACGCGATGGGTCCCGTCGGCCGGGACGCCATCTCGGGCGGGGGAGGCAGGGATTTCATCGTCGCCGACAACTACGGATCAGGCGATGCCGCCGGGGGTGCGGACGACGAGCTGTGCCCCAAGAGGCGCGGCCGCCCGGGCGGGGGCGGGCCGAGCAGCGACACGATGATCGGCGACAGTGCGGTCACCGGTTCCGGGACGGCCAGCGGCGGGGGCGATGACCGCCTCTGCTCGATGAAGGGCAGCGACCTCGTGGTCGGCGACAGCTACTCGCCATCGGGCGCGGCCTCGGGTGGGGGCAACGACGATCTGAACGGCGACTACAAGACCGACACCATCGTCGGTGACAACTACACGAAGACGGGGGTCGCTTCCGGCAGCGGCGACGACCGCGTTCACGGTCTCTGGGGCAACGATTATCTGTACGGCGACAACCTCGCCGCCAGCGAGTACGGGGAAGTGCTGGGCGGTGGCGGCACGGACATCATCACGGGGGCCGACGGCGACGACCGCCTGTTGGGCGGACCGGGCGACCGTGACATCTGCGCTGGGGGTGACGGACGCGACACCGCCCACGCGACCTGCGAGTTCAAATTCGACGTTCCCTGAGCCGGCTCTTTCGCCCCGGCCACTGGCTGAGCCTGCCGGTAGCCGCTCAGGACCGCATCTGGTAGGCGCCGGCTAGCCCCCGGACCTTCGACCAGACACTCGCGAAGCGGTCCTCGGCGACGACCGGCTTGCGGATGTGCCCGAGCGCCCAGTCCTGCTGGGCGTCGGTCGAGGACGCCTTCCCGTGCAGCTCGACCGTATAGGCGGAGAAGTCGCGGACGAAGACGTCGAAGATCTGATCGACGGTGTCCTCCGCCAGCTCCCGGAGCGCAGCCTCCTCGAGGACCAGCTGCCCGTAGACGATCATCGTGAAGAGCTCGCCGAGGGTGAGGAGGAGCTCGAGGTCCTTCTGCTGCTCCTCGTCGGGCGGGGCGGTGGTCAGCAGCGTTCGCAGCCCCTCGGCCTGCTCGAGGAAGCGCGCCACGTTCGGGACGTGGGCGAACCCCTGGTAGGCCGTCTGCCAGTCGTGGAAGCGGATCTTGCCCAGCCCCCGGGCCGGGCCCTGGCGGAAGAGGAACTCGTCGTCGCCGGGGTCGTTTCGCGTCGGCACCGGCTCGTATTCGGCGGGGTTGAACAGGTAGTTGGCCATGAACTTCAGGACCAGGGCCATGTTGACGTGCACGGTGCCCTCGAGCTTCGGGAGGGCGCGGATGTCGCGCGCCGCCATCTCGAAGTACATGTCCTTCTCGAACCCCTTGGCGGCGATCACGTCCCAGAGCAGGTCGATCACCCGCTCGCCCTCCGTAGTCACCTTCATCTTCGTGATCGGGTTGTAGAGGAGGTAGCGCCGGTCCTCGGGGCCGGCAGCCCGCATGTAGTCGATCGCCCGCTCGCCGAAGAGCTTCATCGCCACGAGGCGCGCGTAGGCGTCGGTGAACGCCTGGCGCACGTGTGGGAAGTCGGTCACGCGCATGCCGTAGAGCACCCGCTGATCGGCGTGGCTGATCGCCTCGTACAGGGCGTGCTCGCAAATCCCGATCGAGGCGAAGCCGAGGTTGAACTTGCCGATGTTCACCGTGTTCAGGGCGGCGTCGAAGGCCGCCGGGCCGGTGTGGAGGACGTCCTCGGGGCGCACCGGATAGTCCTCGAGCCCGAACTGGCTGACGTACGACTGCGAGTTGACGACGTTCTTCACCAACCGGTAGGCGGGGTGCTGGCTGTCGGCGGCGAAGAACACGTACCCCTCGGGGCCCTCGACGTCGGCGCGCCGGCCGAAGACCGAGACCATCCCCGCGAGGTTGCCGTTGCCGATGTAGTACTTGCCGCCGTTGGCGCGGAAGCCCTCGCCATCCGGGGTCAGGACCATGTCGGTCGAGTAAATGTCGGCGCCGTGGTCCTTCTCGGAGAGCCCGAACGCGAAGATCGCGCCGTCTGAGAGCAGCTCCGCCGCCCGCCGCTTCGCGGCCTCGTTCTCGCTCTGCCAGATCGGGCCGAGGCCGAGGATCGAGACCTGCCAGGTGTACCAATACGCGAGCCCATAGAACGCGGAGATCTCGTTGAAGGCGCAGATCCTCGTCGTGTCCCAGCGCCTCTCCAGATCCTCGCCCGCCTCGGCGGCTGGCGTCAGCAGGGTGGCGAAGACCCGCTCGCGCTTGACGAACTTGAGGAAGTCGGCGTACCAGACCAGGTCGCGGTCGTGCTCCTTCAGCACCTCCTTGCCGCGCGACTCGAAGAACTCGATCGTCGCCAGCATCAGCCGCCGCGCCTCGGGGTCGAGATCGGCCGCCTCGTAGGTGCGGGGGTTGAGCAGGACGCCGTCGGCGGCCATAGCGGTGGTGGTGGACCGCTCCGCGGTCGCCTGTTCACCAGTCGCCATCTGCGCCCTCCGGTCTCGGCATCGGCTGCGGACTCTACGGCCTTGGATAGGGTCGCCGACCGACGGTGATCCTTCCTTGGACGTGATACCCCTTCGCGCATTGCCGAGAGCCATGACAAGGTCGAGCGGCGACTGGACGAGCTCTACCGCGGAGTCCCGGAAGACTTTACGGCCGGTCGCAATGAGCTCGCCGCCGAACTCAAGGCGGCCGGAGAGGCCGAGGCCGCGGCGGACGTCAAGCGGCTGAAGCGCCCGACCCAGGCGGCGTCGGTGGTCAACCGCCTGAGCCTGGACCACCCGGACGAGACGCAGGCCCTGCTCGATGCGGCCGAACGGCTCCGCGACGTTCACTCGCAGCTCGGCACCGCGGGCTCCGGCGAGCGTCTGCGCGAGGCCGCCCGGGAGGAGCGCGAGGCGCTCGAGCGGCTCATGGGGCTCGCTCGCCAGATGGGCCCGCGCCCGAGCGCCGCGACCCTCGACCGCGTCGGCGAGACCCTGCAGGCCGCCGGCAGCGACGAGGAGGTGGCACGGCTGGTGCGGACCGGCCGCCTGGACCGCGAGCGACGGGCAGCCAGTCTCATGGGCGGGGCGACGCCCGCGCGGTCCCGGGCGGCGACCAAGCCGGCGAAGGACCGCTCCCGCGAGCTCAAGGAGGTGCGCGCAGCCCTCGAGGAGCTGCGCCGTCGCGAGAAGCGCACACGGACCGCCCAGGAGAAGGCTCTGGAGAGGCGCGCGGACGCCGAGTCCGAGCTGGAGGACGCGCGGGCGGCCGTCACCGAGAGCAAGGACGAGCTCGCCTCGATCGAAGGCGAAATCGCCGACAGGGAGCGGGAGCTTCGGCGTCTGGAGGGCTAGCGGCGCTCAGTCCGCTGTGCCACGGATGATCTGTAGCCAGCGATTCAGGCAGCCCGCTCGTAGGTCAGCACGAGGACGCCGTCGCCGACGACCTTCGAGTCCTTAAACCGTAGGTTGCGCCGCTCGGTCTTCTCCTCGAAGGCCTTCTTGCCCGTCCCGAGAATCACCGGGAAGATCATCAGGTTGATCTGGTCGACGAGGTCGCTTTCGATCAGCTCCTGGACGAGCTGGTGACTTCCCGGCACCTGCAGTTCGCCGTCGAACTCCTCCTTGAGCTTTCGCACCTGGGCCGTGGCGTCCCCGCTATCGAGGACCGTGGTGTTGTTCCACTCAGGGTCCTTGAGCGTCGTCGAGACGACGAACTTCGGCATCGAGTTGAATTCGTCGGCGAACTCGCCCTCCCGCTGAGGCCAGGCCCCGGCGAAGCTCTCGTAGGTGCGCCGCCCGATCAGCAGGCCATCGGACTGCCTCGTTTCGTCCAGCTTGAACTGGTTCCCGTCCTCACCGCGGTCGAACTCGAAGGTCCAGCCCGGGTACTTGAACTCCGGCTCGCCCCCCGGCGCCTCCATCACGCCGTCGAGCGAGACGAACTCCGTCACAACGATTCGCGCTGCCATCTGTCGATCTCCTTCGCTGGGTCTGGTGGTGCGGCCACGTCAGTACACGACCGCGGGTCTAGCAGCTTGTCGTTTTCGCCCGCGCCTCTGGTCAGCGGACCTCGACGACCATCAGCGTGTTGCCCTCCGGGTCGCGTAGCCAGAACAGCGGCGGCACGGGGTCGCCCATGCGACTGACCTCAGGGTCGACGTCGACGCCGCGATCCCGCAGCTGCGCGTGGAAGGCGTCGATGTCGTCGGTCTGCAGGGTGATCCCGGTGTCCTTGCCGCCGGCCTTTCCGCTCGGGCCCGGCGGGCACAGCGCGATCGGGGTCTCCGCGCCGCTCGGCGCGACCTCGATCCAGCGGTTGCCCTCGTCGTCGCCGAAAGGCACGTCCGCGCGCTTCTCGAGTCCGAGTTTCTCGGTGTAGAACGCCAGCATCCCGTCCTGGTCGTCGACCGGGATGATCACGTTCGCGATCTTGCTCACGCTTGTCGTCTTGGTGTCGGTGGTGTTCATGGCTCCTCCTGCGGTTGCCGGTTTGACCAATGTAGACCGGCGCGCGCGGCCGGACTCATCGCTCTCGCCGAGAAGGCCGCCGACCCCTTGTAGCCTCCAGCGTCGGTGCCCGTCCCTGGACGGCTGCCTCGACGCCGCAAGCAGTAGCGGACCCGCCGTGACCGTCAGTCTTGGCGCCCAGCTCTCGCGCCACGTAGGCTTGGCCTGATGATCGACAGCGGCGAGCAACCTTCGACCTCGAACACGGCTGCGAGCCCAGCTCGGCCGCAATCGAACTGGACCGCCGGCCGCGTTATCGGGATGGTCTTCGCCAGCATCGGCGGGCTGATCGGGCTCGCGCTGCTGGTTGGCGGCATCGCGCTCCTTGCTGCCCATGCGTTCGCCCGCGACGACGACGGCTACTACACCTCAGATCGAGAGCAGCTCGAAAGCGCGACCTACGCGATGACCTCCGAGGAGATCGACCTCGGTGCCGATGCCGATGACTGGGCGCCGGAGGGGCTTCTCGGCGAGGTGCGTATCCGGGTCGAGAGCGCCGAGCCAGTCTTTATTGGCATCGGGCCGGATGTCGACGTTGCCCGCTACCTGGGCCGGGTCGCGTACGACGAGCTCACTGACTTCGACGACGGTGAGGCGCAGTTCGACCTTCACCAAGGCGGAAAGCCACGAACCCCGCCAGGCGAACAGGATTTCTGGGTCGCCGAGGCCGGAGGTAGCGGTGAGCAGGCCTTGACCTGGGATGCGGATTTTGGTCGCTGGACCGTCGTGGTCATGAATGCCGACGGCGGTCGCGGCCTGACGATCGAGGCCGACGCCGGAGTCAAGCTCGATTGGGTTGTCTGGGTCGGCTTGGGGATGTTCGTGGTGGGTCTGCTGATGAGCGTCGGCGCCGTGGTCGTGATCCTGCTCATCGGCCGGCGTGCGAGCCGGGACTCGACCACGGGCTGACTGAAGAAGAAACGGGCCGCCTCTGTCCGAGACCCTCGAGGGCCAGGGGCACATGGTCGACCCGAAGGCGCTCGCGCCGGTGCTCAAGCGATTCCTCGAGGGGTGACCTCGCCCCACGCCAAGCCGCGAAGGCGCGGTAGGTAGGGTGCAGACTCGGCCCCGGCGGGCGGCCGAGCAGGCCCGCGGCGCGATGAGTTTCGGCGATGCGCGCGGTCTTAGGAACAGGCCGGAATCGAGAGGAGACGCGAGATGGCGAACGCACAGGAGGCAACGGAGCACAAGATCGGAACCCGCGAGGAATGGAAGGCGGCCCGCGAGGAGCTCGCGAAGCTCGAGAACGAGCACGCGGAGCGAAACGAGGAGATCAAGAAGAAGCGGCGGGAGCTTCCATGGGTCCCGGTGGAAAAGGAGTATGAGTTCGACACCCAGGACGGCAGGAAAACACTTGTGGAGCTCTTCGATGGTCGTTCGCAGCTCCTCGCCTACAACGTCATGTTCGGGCCCGACTACTCCGTCGGCGCCTGCCCGGGGTGTACGAGCGTAGCCGACGGTCTCGAGGGCTCCCAGATCCATCTCAACCACCGCGACGTAACCCTGATCTGCTTTTCGCGGGCGCCGATCGAGCGGCTCACCGCCTACAAGGAGCGGATGGGCTGGAAGTTCCCTTACGTGTCGACCTACGAGACCGATTTCCCCTGGGACTTCGAGCTCGCGCTCACCGAGGAGCGGGCGCAGGAAATCCCCGAGGTGAAGGAGATGATCGACGACCCGCCCGACTGGCTCCAGCGCTGGTCGAAGCAGGTCGGAGCGGAGCTCAAGGACGGCCTGCGCGAAGGCCCGGGTTGGATCGCCTTCGCGCTCGAGGACGGGGTCGTCTACCACACGTACACGGTGATGGCGCCCGATCCGTTCGTCGCCCCCTACACCGCCTTCCTGCTCGACCGGACGCCAAAGGGCCCTCCGGACGCGGCCCGCGACTACCGCAAGGACGAGTACCCGGACTGAGATCAACGAGGGAGCGGCCGGGGGCCCCCTGGAATTAAGCGTGTAGGAGCCGCCTGAAGGCCAGTTCCAGCACCTCCGCGCGGCTGCGCCCGCCGTGATCGGAGGCGATGAAGTGGTTGCCGATCCACAGCGAGAAGGCGAACATGCAGCGGGCCTCGACGTCGGCCTCGTCGGGGCAGAAGGCACCGAAGAGCGAGCGCATGTAATCCATGCGCCGGTTGTCGACGCGCCGGAGGCGGTCGGCGACCGTCTTGTCGCGCCGGGACCAGTCGCGGACTGCGAGGTCGATCCGCAGCAGCTCATCCCGGGAGGAGGCGAGCGCGGACAGCCGCCGCAGCCTGGCCCTGGCGTCCCCACCCTCGCCCTCGACGCGCTCGATCACCTCATCGACGCTCAGCCGCTCCCACGTGTCGAGCATCTCCTCGAGCAGCGCGCGCCGGGCATCGAAGTGCCAGTAGAAGCCGCCCTTGCTGACGCCGAGCGCCCGCGCCAGCGGCTCGATCCGGACGGCGTCCGGGCCGCCGGCGGCAAGGGCCCGAAGCCCCTCATCGATCCAGCTAGTGCGGGGCGTGCGGGTGAGGGCCATCGTCTTTCTCTAGCCCGCCGCTCACGACGTCGCCGGTGATCCCCTCCGGCGCGCGAGCAACGACCACAGCGCCACTCCGAGCACTGTGAAGCCGGCGGCGGCGTCGATCAGCACCGAGATCAGTCCCCGGGTGGTTAGCTCGTCGGGCGAACCCGCGGTGAAGTGGCCGAGGCTGACCAGCCCGAGGTAGGAGAACGCGATCAGGAGCCAGTTCGCGAGGGGAAATCGGCCGCGCCGGTAGTTGAGATAGCCGGCCACGCCGACCAGGGCGAACACCGGCCAGAAGATCAGTCCCCCGATCTGGATGAACGATCCCGAGATCCAGTCCTGGCGGGGATAGGTGTCGACGTTGACGATGTTGTCGGTGAAGTGGAAGGCGGTCAGCACGATCGTGGCCGCGACGACGACACCGACGGTTCTTGTGGAAGGTGGTCGCATCCGCATCCCCCTCTGCCTAGCCTTGAGTGGTTCTATACACTACCGTATAGATTCGCTACCGTATGGAAGGAGGTCGGAATGAGGCTCCCGAACAGCGCGCACACCTCCCGGCCCTGGCGGATCCACGAGCTCACCCGCGACTTCCGGCTCGAGGATGTGTGGGCGCTGCCGACGCCAGGCGGCCCGGACGACTTCCCTCGGCTGGTACAGCTGGCGGCGTCGCTCGACCCGTCGCAAAGCTCCTCCGGCGCCGTCCGCACGCTCTTCGCGATCCGGTGGAAGGTCGGGGCGCTGCTCGGTTGGGACGACGCGGGCGCCGGCGTCGGCTCCAGGGTGCCGACGCTCCGCGACCCGTTGCCGGAGGATTTGCGCGACGCCCCATCCGGCCCGGACTTCGATGCGCTCCCCTTCACCCCGCTGTACCTGCTCAAGGACGAGTGGGCAGCGGAGATCGCCAACCGGACCATGCACGGGGTCATGCACCTCGGCTGGGTCCCGGACCAGACGGGCGGCTACCGCGGCCAGATGGCCGTCTTGGTGAAGCCAAACGGTCTGTTCGGGACCGGCTACATGGCCGCGATCAGGCCGTTCCGGCACCTGCTCGTGTACCCGCCGGCGATGCAAGAGCTGGGGCGGGAGTGGCGGGCGCTCGCCGGCGATCCGACAACGGCGCATGCCTTATCCACGTGACGGACGACGCTCACGCAGGTGAGCGCCCTTCCGGCCTGCTCAGCGAACGCCGCTGGGCGGTTCTTTACGACGCGGAATGCGGCTTCTGCAAGTGGCTGCTGTCCGGCCTGCTGTGGTGGGATCGCGCGGCGCGCTTGCACCCGATCGCGCTACAGCGATCCGAAGCCGACAACCTGGTCCGAGAGCTCGCGCCCGCTGAGCGGATGGCCTCGTGGCATCTGATCTCTCCTAGCGGCGAGAGGCGCTCGGGGAGCGCGGCAATGGCACCACTCCTGAGACTGTTGCCTGCCGGTCGGCTCCCGGCAGCCGGTTTCGCGCGGTTTCCCAGACTCACCGACCGCGCATATCAATGGGTAGCCGGACACCGCTCGCAGCTCTCCAAGTGGGTCCCGTCGAGTGCCAAACAGCGCGCCGCCGAACGCCTTCACCAGCGCGAGCAGGAGCTTGCCTGAGCGGGCCCTTCGTTTAGTAGCGGGGGTGGGATTTGAACCCACGACCTCCGGGTTATGAGCCACGCGAGCTGCCACTGCTCCACCCCGCATCGTGTCGGCATTTCTGCCGTTGTGCCGCTTTACTGAGCGGTTTTCGTCTTCCCGCTCGGTCCGGCTCCATCTGGCCGAATACCGTCCAAGCTGGCTCCGCTTGGTAGCACCGTGGTAGCACGAGCTACTTGAGCAAGCGGAGGAACTCTTCCCGGCTGACGCCGGTCTGCCGGAGAATGCGATTCAACAGGCCCCGGCCCATGTCCCTGTTGTGAATCGGGATGGGGACCGATCGGCGGGTCTCCGGATTGGCGTAGATGTAGTGGCTTCCCGTGGTGCGGGCAAGCTCCCACCCTTTCCGCTCGAGAACGCGCGCTACCTGCTTCGGCGAACCGCCGGCAGGCGCTCACTCACGAAACCGCGACTTTACCCCGCTCGACCTCGGGCAGCGGCCAACCGCGGTCGCGCATGGTTTCAAGGTACCCGGCCAAGGCGTCCTGGAGCATGCTGACCGCCTCCTCCTTGGTCCGCCCTTCGGTAGCCACGTCCGGAAGATCCGGAACGTAGATCAAGTAGCCGCCATCCTGTTGCGGCTCAAGGACGTACTCGTATTCACGCGGTTCCGCCATGGAATCCTCCGGGCTCTAGGTTACGCAGTGCAGCCGAGACGTCAAGCTCACGCAGGAACCGGGAACTTACGGCGGACGACCTCGAAGGGCACGTCCTGACCGCGGGCCCGCATGCTCTCGACGTAGAGCGCGATCGCCCCTTGGACCTCGAAGGAGGTCTTGTTAGCACGGCGTTAGCAGGCGGCCTCCTGGCGAGTCTTCTCCGGGAGCCCCAGAAACGAGAAAAGCCCGCCGTTGCGGGCCAATCTCCGAGTAGCGGGGGTGGGATTTGAACCCACGACCTCCGGGTTATGAGCCCGGCGAGCTACCTGACTGCTCCACCCCGCGTCGCAGGCTCAATGTAGCAGCGGAGCGGGGGTTTCGGGACAATGGCTGTCGGAGGCGGGGCCGCAACGGACCGACCCAGCCGGCGGGGCCCCTGTCCCTAGGATGGCGCGAATGCGCGTGGCAGTCGTAGACATCGGCACGAACTCGACGCGGCTGCTGGTCGCGGACGTCGCCGACGGTCAGGTGTCGCAGCTGGACCGGCGCTCGACCGTGACCCGGTTGGGACGCGGCGTCGACACCTCGGGCCAGCTCGCCGGCGAGGCGGTGGAGGAGGTCTGCCGCACGGTCGCCGAGTACGTCGAGACCTACGAGTCGTTTGGTGCGGAGCGCGTGAACGCGATCGCCACCAGCGCGGTGCGGGACGCAGCGAATTCGGGAGCGTTCATCGCCGAGCTCCGGGAGCGTTTCGAGCTCGACGCCCGCATCCTCGACGGAGCCGAGGAGGCGCGGCTCGTCTATCTCGGCGCCTTCGCCGAGCGGCCGGCGGCGCCCGACACCACCCTGGTGGTCGACATCGGCGGCGGCTCCACCGAGCTGGTGGTCGGCTCGGGGGGCGAGGTCGGCTTCTACACCTCGCTTCAGGCCGGGACCGTTCGCCACACGGAGCGCTACCTGCGGACCGACCCGCCCGACCCGGGGGAGCTAGAGGCGCTGGCGAGCGACGTGCGCTCGCTGATCGACGCCGAGCTGACCGGCGAGGCGATCGCCGCCGCCGGCGAGGGGATCGCCGTCGCAGGCACGCCGACCTCGCTGGCGGCGATCGACCAGGAGCTCGACCCGTATGACCCCGAGCGCGTTCACGGCTACAAGCTCCCCCTCGACTCGATCCAGCGGATGTGCTCGCTGCTCTCCTCGATGACCCTCGAGGAGCGCCTCCAGGTCACCGGCCTGCATCCGGGCCGGGCGCCGACGATCGTCGCCGGCGTCGTGATCCTGATCCAGGTGATGCGCGCCTTCGGCCTCAAGGAGATCGAGGTCTCAGAGCACGACATCCTCTACGGCGCCGCGCTCGAG
>JBBPIL010000050.1:0-15564 GCA_038040365.1 Actinomycetota bacterium | reverse complement strand
AACTTCCGCAACCACGGCAACTACGTCACCTCGATCGCCAAGCTCGGCCGCTTCCTGGGCGAGAAGGCCGAGGAGGCGGGCGTCTACCTGCTGACGGAGACGGCCGCCGAAAAGCTGCTGGTCTCCGACCGGATCGTCCGCGGAGTGCGCTCGGGCGACAAGGGGCGGGGGCGCGACGGAGAGGAGCTGGCGAACTTCGAGCCCGGGTCTGACGTGATCGCGAGGGCGACCGTGCTGGCGGAGGGCACGCAGGGCCACCTCACCGGCGCGGCCATCGACTACTTCGGCCTCGAGGGCCTGCTCCCGCAGCGCTGGGAGCTCGGGGTGAAGGAGGTCTGGGAGGTCCCGAAGCCGCTCGACCGCGTCATCCACACGATGGGCTGGCCGCTGCGAAAGCGCGCGAAGTGGAACGAGTTCGGGGGCAGCTTCATCTACCCGATGGGCGAGGACAAGGTCTGCATCGGCCTCGTCGTCGGCCTCGACTACACGGATGCCACCTTCTCCGTCCACGACGCGCTCCAGCAGCTCAAGACGCACCCCTTCGTCCGCAAGATCCTCGACGGCGGCGAGCGGGTCGCCTGGGGCGCCAAGACGATCCCTTCCGGCGGCTACTGGTCGCTCCCGCGCAGCCTTGGCGTCCCGGGCATGGTGATGTGTGGCGACGGCATCTCGATGGTGAACGTCCCGGAGCTGAAGGGCATCCACTACGCGATGCACGCCGGCATGTACGCGGCCGAGGAGATCGTATCGGCGCTGAAGCGCGACGAGGTCAACTTCGCCGCCTACGACGAACGAGTCCGCAAGAGCCTGATTGGGGAAGACCTCTATCGCTCGCGCAACATGCGCCAGCCGTTCTCGAAGGGTTTCTTCGTCGGCGGCGTGATCGCGGGTCTTGCGACGTTTACCCAGGGACTGCTTCCACCAGGGCGCTGGAAGCAGGTGCCTGACGCCGAGGAGGAGATGGTCTTCGGCGGCGCCGGCGAGAAGTATCCGAAGCCCGACGGCAAGTACACCTTCGACAAGCTCTCCTCGGTCTTCGCCTCGGGCAACGCGACGCGCGACGACGCGCCCAACCACATCCGGGTCCAGCGCCAGGTTCCGCGCGAGGTCGCGCAGACATGGGTCTCGATGTGCCCGGCGCAGGTGTATGAGATTCCCGCGGAGCAGCTCGCCAGCGGGGCCGCGGTCGTCGACCTCGAGATCACGCCGTCGAACTGCGTCCAGTGCGGCGCGATCACCGCCAAGGGCGGACGGCTGACCCCTGCTGAGGGGGGCGACGGCCCGCTGTACCAGGAGACCTGAGGCGCCTGCCGGGCGCGGATCAGCGGCCGCCGGTCGCCGCTCGCGCCTCCGACGTCTCCTCGATGAACGCCGCGATCAGCTCCGCGAGGCGCTTCGGCTGGTCGAGCGGCACGAAGGTCTTGGCATCGGGGATCGTCTCGATCCTTGCATCGGGGATCGTCTCCGCGAGGCGCTCCGCGTAGGAGAGCTTGAAGAAGCGGTCCTCGGGAGCCCAGGCGAACAGGGTCGGTCGGTCGAACTTGCTGAGTCGATCCGCAGCCTCAAGTGTGTAGCGCTTGTGCATTCCGGCGGTGACCTTGGCCGTATCGCGCCTGACCCCGGGGTCCTGCTGCGAGGGCTCCATCCAGCTGTCGATCAGCTCCGGGGAGATCTTGGTCTTCGCGAATGGCGCAAACGCCGCCCGGCGAACCGACCCCAGACGGAACGGCAGCGCCATCACGGTCATCGCGCCCGGCACCTTTGCCAGGGGCGGCATCAGCTTGAAGGCCGAAGGCGGGAAGTTCTCATGCGTGTCGCAGTTGGTCAGCACCAGCCGGCCGATTCGCTCCGGGCGTCGTGTCGCGAGCACCTGCGACATCGCCCCTCCGCTGTCGTTGCCAACGATCGTCGCGCCGTCCAGCTCCATTGCCTCGAGGAACTCGGCGATCAGGTTCGCGACCCCAGGGGGAGAGAGGTCGGCATCGGCGTTCATCGGCATCCGATGGGCGCCCATCGGCCAATCCGGGAGGATGCAACGGTGCGCGGCCGAGAGGTGCTCGGCGGTCTCGCTCCACAACCGTCCGTCGACCAGGTAGCCGTGCACGAAGACGATCGGCTCGCCGGAGCCCACGTCCCGGTAGCGGATCGTGCCCTGGGGAAGCTGGATCTCTTGCAGGTCGGCGCTCGGCTGGGCCATCTGTCCTCCGTGCAGGGGCGGCGATGAAACGAGGCCCAGGTTAGCCTTCGCTGAACCGCGCCGCTTCCTCCGAACCCTCGGTCGCATCGCCGGCGCTGTACGAGTGGGCACCGGCCCCGGCCAGGGCGCCGCCCTCGACGATCAGGTACTCCTCGCGCATCGGTCGAGCATCGAACCAGCACTCGAGAATCTCGCGGACGCCGGCCGCGTACCGGGCCTGGGCCGAGAGGCTCGTGCCGGAGACGTGGGGAGTCATGCCGTGGTTGGGCATCGACCGCCAGGGATGGTCCCTCGGAGCCGGCTGAGGAAACCAGACATCACCGGCGTACCCGGCAAGCTGTCCGCTCTCGAGCGCCCGCACGATCGCGTCGCGATCGCAGATCTTGCCGCGAGCGGTGTTCACCAGGTAGGCGCCGCGCTTCATCTTGCCGATCAGCCCCTCGTCGAACAGGTGCTCGGTCTCGGGGTGAAGCGGCGCGTTGATCGTCACCACGTCGCAGACCTCCACGAGCGACTCGGCCGTCGGACGGTAGGCAACACCCAACTCCTCCTCCACCCCCTCCGGGAGGCGATGTCGATCGGTGTAGTGCAGCCCGACCTCGAACGGCTTCAGGCGCCGCAGCACGGCTGAGCCGATGCGCCCCGCTCCAACGGTGCCGACCTGCATGCCCTCCAAGTCGTAGGAGCGCGAGACGCAGTCGGCGATGTTCCAACCCCCCTCGATCACCTGCTGGTAGGAGGGGATGTAGTTGCGGACCAGGGCCAGGATCATCATCACCACGTGCTCGGAGACGCTGATGCTGTTGCAGTAGGTGACCTCGGCGACCGTGATCCCGTGCTCGATCGCGGCTTGGAGGTCGACGTGGTCGGAGCCGATGCCGGCCGTGATCGCCAGCTTGAGATTCGGGGCCTTGGCGATCCTCGCCGCGGTCAGGTAGGCGGGCCAGAACGGCTGCGAGATCACCACCTCGGCCTCGGGAAGCTGATGCTCGAAGACCGACTCCGGCCCGTCCTTGTCCGAGGTCACGATCAACTCGTGCCCGCGACCCTCGAGGAACCCTCTCAGCCCGAGCTCGCCCGAGACGCTCCCCAGAAGCTCGCCCGGGGTGAAGTCGATTCGCTCCGGGGTTGGCGTGGTCTGCCCGTCCGCGTAGCGCTCGATCTTCGGGATCTCGTCGCGCGGATAGGCCGGGGGGTAGCCGTCGACCGGATCGTCGTATAGGACGCAGAGAATCTTGGACATGCGCTTAGCCTCCGGTTAGATCGTGGGAGTGTCCTCAGCCAAGGTCCGAATTGCGGCCCACCAGCCGCCGCTAACATCAGGGGAGATGAAGGCCGAGATCCACCCAGACTATGTGCTCGCACACGTCCGCTGCTCGTGCGGGAACGAGTTCTATACGCGCTCCACGAAGCCGGAGCTGCACGTCGAGATCTGCTCGGAGTGCCACCCGTTCTACACCGGCAAGCAGAAGCTGGTCGACACGGGTGGCCGGGTCGAGCGCTTCAAGCGTCGCGCGGCGCGGAGCAGGCGCTAACCGCTGAGTAGGGCAGCGGGGGTGCCGGGAACGACCGCGATGCGTTGGCGGGCCCTAGGAAGGTGACGGTGACCGAACGCACGCAGAGCCCTCCGTCGGCCGACGGCGGCCCCGTGTTCGACGGGCGCCCGCACCTCGCGGAGGCGCGGATGCCGGACGGG
The DNA here is from genome assembly GCA_038040365.1 of Actinomycetota bacterium. Lineage (GTDB taxonomy): Bacteria > Actinomycetota > Thermoleophilia > Solirubrobacterales > 70-9 > AC-56. The sequence continues at coordinate 11,671 of JBBPIL010000050.1, read as the reverse complement.
CTACCGGTGGCGAGCCGCGACGCGCCCGTGGGCGGCCAGGCGGTGCTCGAGGGCGTGATGATGCGCGGCGTTTCGACCTGGGCCGTGGCGGTCCGCAAGCCAGACGAGCAGGTCGAGGTCACCTCGGAGCCGCTGGTCTCCTGGGCGAAGCGCAACCGTGCGCTCCGCTGGCCGGTGATCCGCGGCGTGGTCGCCCTGGCGGAGTCGCTTCGGATCGGCTTCCGGGCGCTGGCGATCTCGGCCAACGCCCAGATCGAGCCCGAGGAAGGAGAGGAGGAGCCGCAGCCGATCGGCGGCTTCGTCTGGGGGATCACGGTGGCGCTGTCGCTGGTCTTCGCGATTGGCCTCTTCTTCGTCGTGCCCGTCAGTGCGACCAGCCTGATCAAGGACCAGCTTGGCTCGTCGCTCCTCTTCTGGCTCGTCGAAGGGGTTCTGCGCACCGCGATCTTCATCGGCTACATCGCGGCGATCAGCCGCCTGCGCGACCTCCGGCGCGTGTTCGAGTACCACGGCGCCGAGCACAAGACGATCTCCTGCTACGAGGCAGGCGACCGGCTGACTCCGGCGCGGGCCGAGCTCTACTCGCGCCTGCATCCCCGCTGTGGCACGAGCTTCCTGCTGGTCGTCATGGTGGTCGCGATCTTCGTCTTCGCGCCGCTCGGACTACCGGAGTGGTACTGGCTGCTCGCCTCGCGGATCCTGGGCATCCCGCTGATCGCCGGCATCTCTTACGAGGTGATCAAGTGGGCCGGGCGCAACCGCCGCAAGCGCTGGGTGCGGGCGGTGATGTGGCCCGGCCTGATGCTCCAGAACCTGACCACCCGGGAGCCCGACCGCGACCAGCTCGCCGTTGCAATCGCCGCTCTCGAGGCCGTGCTCGCGGTCGAGAGCCCGGATCAGGCCGCGCGCGAGGGCGAGATCGAGATCGTCGCCTAGCTGAGAACCGACGACTGGAGTGTTTGGTGCCCATGCGGTACACAATCCTCCATTCGATAGGCAGCGTCGCCTAGCGCCTGGCCGTTCCAATTCCCCCGTCTGGCGCGTTTGTCGCGCCATGCGCGAGTAGGGCGCCAACCGATGGGCTTCACGGACACCGCCTCAGCGTCCCGGTCCCCGGCCCCTGATTGCAGACGTCGGTGCCCGAGCCGCCGTTGATGCTGTCGTTTCCGCCCTCGCCGTTAAGCCTGTCGTTGCCGCCGTTGCCGCTAACTTGGTCGGCCCCGTCGCCGGCGAACACCGTGTCGTTGCTGCCGCCGCCTTTGAGCTTCTCGCCATTCGAGCCGCCCGAGATCTTGTCCCGACCGCCGCCGCCGTCCGTGACGTCCGGGCTGATCCCGCTCACCGTGTAGTAGCCGAAGCTCTCGATCCGGTCGATGCCTGGGCCACCATCGATCTTGCCGTCCGCCTGGATCAGGTCGTCGCCGCGGCCGCCGATCGAGACGTTGCCCTGCTGGCTGCGGCGCCCGTCGAGCCAGTCGTCGCCGGGCCCGCCGTTCATGTAGCCGGCTCCCTCGGCGGCATGGATGTTGTCGTTGCCACGGCCGGCGCAGACGAAATCCCTGCCCTCGCGCGAGCGGATCGAATCGCGCCCGCCGCCGGCGATGATCACGTCGCGGCCGTTGGTGCCGATGATCTGGTTGTTGCCGCTGTTGCCGACGATCGTCGGCGCCTTGCCGAAGCATCGCTGGCCCGCGCCGGAATCCGGCGGGAGCGCGAGGGCCACGGCCGCGGTGCCGAGCAGCGCCAGGCTCCAGATCAACAGGTTTCGTGCCTGATGTGAGTGGAGTGGGCTCATGGCTTCATGCTCGCAATCACGTAACCACCTGACCAGCCCCCCTAGGGTGATTCGAGCGACACCTCCTTCTCGCGGTCCCTGGCGTCACACTTTGCGGCGGAATGATCGAATCGCTCGTCGAGCAGATCGAAGCCCGCTTCGCGGAGCTGGAGCGGCAGATGTCGGACCCGGCGGTGATCGCCGACCGGGAGCGCTACGCCGAGGTCGGACGGGAGTACCGGGAGCTCGAGCCCGCGCACGAGGTGGCGCGCCAGTACGTCCGGCTACGCGACGATCTGGAGGGCGCCAGGGAGCTCTTGGCCGAGGACGGCGACGACCCGGAGCTGCGCAAGCTGGTCGCCGACGCGCCCGGCCGGCTCGTTGAGCTCGGCGAGCAGATCCGCCTGGCGACGGTGGAGCAAGACCCGAACGACTCCAAGCACGTCCTGGTGGAGATCCGCGCCGGGACGGGCGGCGATGAGGCGGCGCTGTTCGCGGGCGACCTGTTCAAGATGCTCACTCGCTACGCCGAGCAGCGCGGCTTCGGGACCGAGGTCCTCTCCTCCTCGCCGGCCGAGGTCGGCGGCTTCAAGGAGGTCACGTTCGCCGTCAAGGGCGAGGGCGCATACTCGGTGTTCAAGTACGAGGGCGGGACCCACCGCGTGCAGCGGGTGCCGAAGACCGAGTCGCAGGGGCGGATCCACACCTCGACCGCGACGGTGGCGGTGCTGCCCGAGGCCGAGGAGGTCGAGGTCGAGATCGACCCCAACGAGCTCCAGGTGGACGTCTATCGCTCCTCCGGGCCCGGCGGCCAGTCCGTCAACACCACCGACTCCGCCGTGCGGGTGACGCACAGGCCGACTGGGATCACCGTCTCGATGCAGGACGAGAAGTCGCAGCTCCAGAACCGTGTGCAGGCGATGCGAGTGCTGCGCGCGCGCCTCTATGAGCAGAAGCTGGCGAAGCAGCAGGCCGAGATCGCCTCCGAGCGTCGCTCGCAGGTGGGCTCGGGGGAGCGCTCGGAGAAGATCCGGACCTACAACTTCCCCCAGGGCCGGGTCACCGACCACCGCGTCAAGCTCACGGCCCACAACCTCGACCAGGTGCTGGCGGGCGACCTGCGCGAGTTCACCGACGCGCTCGCGGCCGAGGAGAAGCGCCGGCGCCTCGAGGCGCAGGCGGCCGAAGCCGCGTCCTGATGTCGCCCGGAGCCGACGCAGGAGCGGTGCGCGAGGCCCTGGCCGCGGCGAGTGATGCGCTGGCCGCGGCGGGGGTCGAGGACGCGCGGCTGGACGCCGAGCTGCTGCTGGCCGAGGCGACAGGCTGGGAGCGGGCGCGGCTCGCCGCCGAGCCCGAGGCGGGGGTCGACGCGCGGGCCGCGCGCCGCTTCGGTGAGATGGTGCGCCGCCGCATCCGCCGCGAGCCCGTCGCCTACATCCTGGGCCGCAAGGGGTTTCGCGGGCTCGAGCTCGCGGTCGATGGCCGGGCGCTGATCCCGCGCCCGGAGACGGAGCTCCTGGTCGAGATCGCGCTGGAGCTCGAGCCCAGCACGGTGCTCGACGTCGGCACCGGGTCCGGCGCCGTGGCGCTGGCGGTCGCGGACGAGCTTCCGGGCTGCGAGGTGACCGGGACGGACACCTCGACGGCGGCCCTCGACCTGGCTCGCGAGAACGCCGAGCGACTGGAGCTCGATGGCCGGGTCCGCTTCGAGCGCGGGACCGTCCCCGAGGGCCGGCGCTTCGAGTTGGTGCTAGCGAACCTCCCCTACGTTCGCGAGGACGAGTGGGAGAGCCTGGCGCCCGAGATCACCGGCTACGAGCCGCGCGAGGCGCTTGTAGGCGGCGCTGACGGCGTCGAGGCGATTGCCTCCACCGTCCCGGCCACCGTCGCCGCTCTGGAGCCGGGCGCATCGCTCGCCCTGGAGGTCGGCGCGGGTCAGGCCGGCCCGGTCGCGGAGCTCTTGCTCGACCTCGGTTTCGGTCAGGTCGAGGGGCGCCAGGACCTCACCGGGATCCCCCGGGTCGTCCTCGGCAGCCCGTGATCCCGACGGTTTCGATCGCCAACGACGGAGCCGGCCCGGCGCGCGAGGCGCTCGAGGGCTGCGTCGCCGACGGCGACGTCGCGATCTTTCCGGCGGACACTCTCTACGGGCTCGGCTGCGACCCGTCGAGCGCGGCGGCGATCGAGCGGATTCAGTCGTTGAAGGGCCGCGACGAAGGCAAGCCCTCGGCCCTGATGTTCTTCACGCCCCTCGCCATGCGTGAGCTGCTCTCGACCCTCGGGCCGCGCACCCGCGAGGCGCTGGGGGCGCTGCTCCCCGGGGCCGTGACCCTGGTCGTCCACAATCCCCAGGGCCTCTACCCGCTGGCCTGCCGCGATCACCCCGAACGGCTCGGGGTCCGGCTGATCGAGGGACCGCTCGGAGGCGCCGGCTGCGCGATCTTCCAGACCAGCGCCAACCGAAGCGGCGAGCCGGCGCCGAGCCGCTTCGGTGACATCGATGCGGAGATCGTCGGGGGCGCCGACCTGGCGATCGACGGCGGCGAGCTCGGCGGCGAGCCCTCGACGGTGGTGGATCTGACGGCGCTCGACTCGGACGGCTCCTGGAGCGTGCTCCGGGAGGGGGCGGTGGGCGCCGCTGAGATCCGCGTCAGCCTGGGGGAGCCGCCGGACTGAATTGTCAGTCTTCCGTCGCTTCCAGCGCCTCGTCGAGGTTGCCGTAGACCTCGACCCGGACCGCCTTCCGGTCGCGCAGCGACCAGGCCATCGCGAACTCCTGCGTCGTCTCGATCCCGGTGGTCCGGCCTCGCGCCCTCAGGGTGACCGCGACGATCACGCGTCCTCCGGCCTCTCGGAACTCCTGTGGCTCGAAGCGGATCTCGTCCATCGCGTCATAGAAGGAGTCGAAGTAGCGGCGGACCCCTTCATGGCCGCGGTACGTGTCGGGCTCGGCGGCCAGGTTGGCGGGCGTTGTGACCTCGAACTCGGGGTGGATGAACGGGAGCAGCGCCTCGACGTCACCCTCGCTGAGCGCCTCGAAGCCTGCGCGAACGAGCTCCACGTTCTGGCTCGACATCCCCGCAAGCGTACGCAGGCCGGGGTCGCCAGCGCCGCTGCTATCGTCGCCGCACCTTGACCCTTCCCGACGACTTCCAGACCGCATCGCTCGCCGACGTCGACCCGGCGATCGCCGAGGTGCTGCGCCGCGAGCTGCATCGCCAGCAGAACACGCTGGAGATGATCGCCTCGGAGAACTTCGTCCCCCAGGCCGTGCTCGAGGCGACCGGATCGGTGCTCACGAACAAGTACGCCGAGGGCTACCCGGGCCGTCGCTACTACGGCGGCTGCGAGGAGGTGGACGTCGCCGAGCAGTTGGCGATCGACCGGGCCACGGAGCTGTTTGGAGCCGAGCACGTCAACGTCCAGTCCCACGCCGGGGCGCAGGCGAACAACGCCGCCTACATGGCGATGCTCGAGCCGGGCGAGACGATCCTGGGGATGGCGCTCGACCACGGTGGCCATCTCACGCACGGCATGAGGCTGAACGTCTCGGGCAAGCTGTACGAGGTCGTCGCCTACCACGTTCGGCGCGACGACTATCGCTGCGACATGGAGGAGGTCGAGCGGCTGGCGCAGGAGCACCGGCCGAAGGTGATCGTCGCCGGCTGGTCGGCGTATCCGCGCCAGCTCGACTTCGCCGCCTTCCGAGAGATCGCCGACGGAGTGGGCGCCCGCCTGATGGTCGACATGGCCCATTTCGCCGGGTTGGTGGCCGCCGGCGAGCATCCGAACCCCGTGCCGCACGCCGACGTTGTCACGACCACGATCCACAAGACGCTCGGCGGCCCGCGCAGCGGCATGATCCTGTGCACCGAGGAGCTCGCCAAGGACATCGACCGCTCCGTGTTCCCCGGCCAGCAGGGCGGGCCGCTGATGCACGTGATCGCCGCCAAGGCGGTGGCGCTGGGGATCGCTCAGTCGGAGCCCTTCCGGGTCCGCCAACGGCAGACGGTGGCCAACGCCAAGGCGTTCGGAGAGGAGCTGATCGCCGGCGGGGTCTCGGTGCTGACCGGGGGCACCGACGTGCACCTGGTGCTGGTCGACCTTGGGCCGACCGGGCTGGACGGCAAGACCGCCGAGAGCCGCCTCGAGGAGGTGGGGATCACCGTCAACCGCAACGCGATCCCGTTCGACGAGCGCCCGCCGATGAACCCATCCGGCCTGCGGATCGGAACGCCGGCCCTGACCACGCGGGGCCTCGTCGAGGAGGACATGGGAGAGATCGCCAGGGTGACCTGCATCGCCCTGTCGGACGGCTTCGAGGCCGAGAAGGGCGAGCTGCTCGAGCGGACCAGGGCCTTGATGGAGCGCTATCCCCTCTATCCGCAGCTCTCCGCCGCTCCGGTCTAGGCAAAGCGGCCCGCGGCCGCGAATAGTCTGGGCGGCGCGATGCCACTCCAGGTCGACCTGGAACGCCTGAGGCTCGGGGAGGGGCCGACCCCGGTTCGGGAGCTCACCCACCTGCGGGATGAGCGCGGGCTGGCGCCCGTGTGGATCAAGGACGACGGCGCCTACAGCCGCTTTGGCGGCAACAAGGCGCGAAAGCTCGAGTGGCTGCTCGCCGACGCCCGCCGCCGCGGCAAGCGCACGATCCTCACCGGCGGGGCGCTGGGCACCAATCACGGCCTGGCCAGCGCGCTGTTCGCCCGCCGGCTCGGGATGCGGACCGTGCTCGTGCTGGTGCCTCAACCCGAGACGGAGCACGTCCGCCGCCAGCTCGAGCTAATCCGCGCCAGCGGCGCCGAGCTCCATTTCGCCCACGGCGTGGTGCGCGCCTACGCGCTTGCCGTCTCGCTGATGCTGAGGCGCGCCAGCCCGCCCGTGAACCTCCCCTACCTCCTGCCCCCCGGGGGATCCGTGCCCCTGGGCTGTGTCGGCTACGTCGAGGCGGCGATCGAGCTCTCCGAGCAGGTTGAGGCCGGCGAGCTGCCGGAGCCCTCGCACATCGTCCTTCCCCTCGGCAGCGGCGGCACCGCGGCCGGGCTGCTCGCGGGGCTGAAGCTCGCGGGCCTGCGCTCGCGCCTCGTCTGCGTGCTGGTCAATGACCTGGTCCGGGTCGACGAGCGAACCGTCGCCAGGCTCGCTCGTCGCACGCTGCGCCTGCTGCGTAAGCGGGGAGCGAGCGTCCGGGAGGTTGAGGTCGCCGCCGCCGACGTGGCGCTGGAGCGAGGTTGGCTGGGCCCCGGCTACGGACACTCGACGCCGGCGGCGGATCGCGCGACCGAGGTCTTCGGCGAGCGCGAGGACGTCGTGCTGGAGCCGGTCTACACGGCGAAGGCGGTGGCGGCGCTGCTGGAGCTCAACTGCCGCGGCGCGTTCGGCCCGGGGCCGGTGCTCTATTGGCACACGTACAGCCGGCCGGAGGACGCATGAGAGCGCATTCGAGCCCCATCAGCTTCCCCTCCGCTCCGCGAGGCGCCGTGCGCGCTCCACCATCCCAGGGGCGCCGAGCCGCTCCGCCCACTCCTCCAGCGCGGGCGCGGCCCCCCGCCATCGCCAGTCGTCCACCGTCCCGACCGGGGCGTCGGTGCGGAGGGTGGCGAGATCGCGGAACAGCATCGCGAGGTCGCGCTGTGCAACCAGCGTAGCGGCGAGCTTCGGAGCCCCGCGGACGGCCAAGTCCCAGTCGCTCGCCTCCTCCGGGATCCTCTCGAGATGCTCGTAGCGGGCGAGCACGACCGACGCCGACTTCGCGCCCCACCCGGGGAGGCCCGGGAACCCGTCGGCGCTGTCGCCCACGAGCGCGAGCCAGTCGGGGATCGAGGCTGGGCCCACACCGAACTTCTCGCGCACGCCCGCCTCGTCGAACAGCCGCCGGTGGCGGCGGTCGAGCTGCACGACTCGCGCCTCGGCCACGCACTGCGCGAGGTCCTTGTCGGGGGTGCAGATCAGCACCTGCTCGACCCGGCCGTCAGCAGCGGCATGCTCGGCCGCCGCGGCCAGGGCGTCGTCGGCCTCCTGCTCGACCATCGCCCAGACGCGAACGCCGAGCGCCTCGATCGCCTCCTCGAGCAACGGAAACTGCGCCAGGAGATCCGGGTCGACGCCGGCGCCCGTCTTGTAACCCGGCCAGAGCTCGTTGCGGAACGACTCGATCACGTGGTCCGTGGCCACCCCAAGGTGGGTGGCGCCGTCCTCGAGGATCGTGAGGACGGTCCCCAGCACCCCCCGCACCGCACCCACCTCGGTGCCGCCCGGGTCGCGGTGCGACGGCACGGCGAAGAAGTGACGGAACAGCTCGTACGTCCCGTCGAGTAGGTGCACCCGCACGTGACGGGAGGCTACTGCGTCGCGGTCTGCTGCTTGTACCTCGCGGGCGTGGCCGTGACTCGGTCGCTGCGAAGGGTCGGTTAGTCATCATGCTGCGCCCATGGCTGCCGTCGAGATACGCGACCTGCACAAGCAGTTCGGCAAGGTGAATGCTGTCGAGGGCCTCAGCTTCGACGTCGAGGCCGGGCGCGTCACCGGCTTCCTCGGGCCGAACGGCGCCGGGAAGAGCACCACCCTGCGCGCTCTGCTCGGGCTCGTGCTGCCTACGAGCGGGACGGCCACGTTCGGTGGCAGCCGCTACGAGGAGCTCGACCGGCCGAGCGCACAGGTGGGTGCCGTGCTCGAGGACGCGGCCTTCCACCCAGGGCGCACGGCACGCAACCACCTGCGCGTCCTGGCCGTAGCCGGTGAGCATCCGCCGGCCCGCGTCGACGAAGTGCTGGCCGCCGTCGGGCTCACCGAGGCAGCCAATCGACGGGTGAAGGGCTTCTCGATGGGCATGCGCCAGCGGCTCGCGATCGCCGCGGCGCTGCTCGGCGACCCCGAGGTACTGGTCCTCGACGAGCCCACCAACGGCCTCGACCCTCCCGGCATCAGCTGGATGCGCACCCTGGTGCGCCACCAGGCGGACAACGGGCGTGCCGTGCTCGTGTCGAGCCACCTGCTGGCCGAGGTCGCGCAGTCAGTGGACGACGTGGTGGTGATCTCGAACGGCCGGCTGCGAGGCCACGGCACGCTCGAGCGGGTGCTGGGGGGCGACGAGGGGCCCGCCACCGAGGTGGGTGCCCAGGACCAGGATCGGCTCGCGGGCGCGCTCGAGCGCCGCGGCTACGCAGTGGAGAGCAACGGCCACAACCTGCTCGTGCTCGGCGTCACCCCTGAGCAGGTCGGCCTGATCGCCGCCGAGGAAAAGGTGGCGCTGCGTCTGCTGACCCCGCGCTTGCGCTCGCTCGAAGCCGCCTTCCTCGCGCTGACCGGAGACGACCAATGAGCCCCCTGGTTCGCGCCGAGCTCTTGAAGCTGCGCACCACGCGCACGTTCGTCGCGCTGGTGGCCTCCGCCCTGGCGCTGTCGTTGCTCGTGGTCGGGCTCACGGCCGCACTGAGCAACAACCTGACGGAGAGGGATGTGCGCGAGCTGTTCACCGCCGACTTCAGCGGCCTCTTCATCCTGCTGCTCGGCATCATGGGCATGGCGGGCGAGTGGCGCCACAGGACGATCACGAGCACGTTCTTGGCGGCGCCCGACCGGCTGCGCCTGCTCACCGCCAAGACACTCTCCTACGCGGCTGCGGGCGCCGCGCTCTCGCTGATCGTGACCCTGACGATCATGGCGATCGGAACGCTGATCCTGTCCACCCGCGGGGAGACCACCATCGGGGTCGGCGACCTCGCGGACGTTCTGTGGCGCAACCTGGTGGTCGCCGCCTTGTTCGGGTCGTTCGGCGTTGGCATCGGCGCGGTCGTGCGCAACCAGATCGTCGGCCTGCTCATCTTCACGGCAGCGGTGGAGCCGACGCTGCTCGCCGTCGCCGAGGACGTGGGCAGGTACGGTCCGACCTCCGGGGCCCCCAACGCGCTCCTCGAGGTCCAGCCCACAGGCGAGGAGGAGCAGCTCCCGCCGGCTGTCGCGCTGCTCGTGAATCTCCTGGGTGGTCTCGGGCTTCGCGGCCGGCGCCGCGCTGCTGCGCCGCCGCGATCTCGTCTAGGTGCTCTGGGCAGGACGCAGGCGGGCCGCATAGCTAGTGCACTAGCCTGGGCGGAATCCGGGATGAGGGTCTGGGTGGACATGAGCGCGCCGGCGCACGTTCTCGTGCTCCGGCCGATCATCGCCCGCCTGCGCGACGCGGGCCACGAGGTCGAGGTGACCTCCCGCGAGTACACGCAGACGCAGGAGCTGCTGAAGCTCCACGGCATCGACCACACGCCGATCGGGCGCCACGGCGGCGCCTCCCGGGCACGGAAGCTGGTCAGGTTGATGCAGCGCACGCCGATGATGCGCAGGTTCGGCAAGCGCCGGGGCTTCGAGTTGGCCCTTGGCCACGGCTCCTACGACCTCGCTATGGCGGCGAGATCGCTCGGCATCCCGGAGGCCAACATGCACGACTACGAGTTCGCGGTCACCCAGCACCGCATCGCGTGCAGGCTCGCGACCCGCGTGATCTTTCCCGACTCCGTTCCCGCCGAGCGGCTGCGGCGGTTCGGAGTGGGGCCCGAGAAGCTGTTCCAGTACCCGGGGCTGAAGGAGGAGTACTACCTCGCCGACTTCGCGCCCGACCCCGGCGTGCTCGAGCGGCTCGGCGTCGACACGCAGCGCGTCGTGGTCATCGTCAGGCCGCCACCGGACGTCTCGCTGTACCACCGCAAGTCGAATCCGCTGTTCCCCCAGGTCCTCTTCCGCCTCGGAACCGAAGCCCAGGTCCACGCCGTCGTCCTGCCCCGCACCGACGCCCAGCGAAGTTACGTGAAGAGCCTCGACCTGCCCTCGGTGATCGTCGCCGAGCGGGCGGTCGAGGCGCAGAGCCTGGTCGCGCTCGCCGACCTCGTCGTCTCGGCCGGAGGGACGATGAACCGCGAGGCGGCGGCGCTGGGCACGCCGGTCTACACCACTTATGGAGGCAGGCTCGGCGGCGTCGACGAGGCCCTGATTCGCTCCGGGCGCCTGCGCCCACTGACCGACCCGAGGGCGCTGGAGCTCGAGAAGCGAGGTGCCGGCAATGGTCAGGCCACCCTCCGCGACCCGTCGCTGCTCGTCGACCTTATCCTTGGCACGGTCAAGTGAAGGCATCCCGCCGTGTCGCCGAGCCCGTGGGCGCCGCCCCTCCGGAGGGCTACGCCCGGGCGTTGCCGTCTTCGGAGTCGCTCGCCGAGCAATACGCGCGGATCGCCCACGCGTACGTGGGCCGTCCGATCGACCTCGTCCTTCGCTCGCTCGACCTGGCGATCGCGGGCCTGGCCCTGGTCGTGCTCTCACCGATCCTCGCCGTGGTCTCGGTGAGCATCCTGGTGGCCTCGGGGCGGCCGGTTCTGTACCGGGGCGAGCGCGTGGGGCGGGCGGGCCGAGTCTTCACCATGTACAAGCTCCGGACCCTGGTGCCGGATGCCGAGACGCGCCTCGGCCCCTACCTCGAGGTCGAGCTCACCCGCCGTACTGAGGCCGAGGTGACCTCGATCGGCAGGGCGCTGCGAGCGACCCATCTGGACGAGATCCCCCAGCTCTGGAACGTGATGCGCGGCGACATGAGCATGGTCGGCCCACGGCCGATCCGCCCGCCGTTCTTCGCCGAGCTCTGCGAGCACGTCCCGCAGTACTGGCAGCGGCTGGTGATCCGCCCCGGCGTGACGGGCTTCGCGCAGACTCGGATGACGCGCGAGGAGTCGTGGGCCGACAAGGTCGCCCACGACATGGAGTACATCGCCGATCGCTCCGTCCGGCTCTACCTGCGGGTGCTGGCCGCGACCGCGTCCAGGGTGGTGCTCAGGATGGCCGGCGGCGGCCGCCCGTAGACTGGCCTCACTGTCATCGTCGGCATCAAGGCCGGCGGCGACGTCCGACCGAGACGGTTGG
>JBBPIL010000049.1:0-15605 GCA_038040365.1 Actinomycetota bacterium | reverse complement strand
CTCTGGGAGGGCCCGGATGGCCTTTCAGCTGTTCACAACGTGTGTGGGTGGCTCAGCTAGCTGCGGGTTACGTTCTCGCAGCCGTTCCTGACCACTGACTGCTGGTTGGTCACGACCGTGTCGACCCCGCCCCCGCAGGAGATCCGATTGCGGCCGCGATGGTCGGTGATCGTGTCGGCGCCCTTGCCCCCGCGGAGCACATCCTTTCTATTGCCCCCGTTGATCGCGTCGGCGCCCCCGTTGCCGCGGATTTTATCCCTGGCTCCGCTGCCCTTGAGCGCGTCGCCGGCCGCGCCGCCCTTGATCTTGTCGGCGCCCTTGCCCCCGTTGATCGCGTCGGCGGCCGCGTTGCCGAAGAGGCAGTCGCGATCGCCGAGGCCGGTTATCGTGTCAGCGCCGCCGCCTCCGCGCAGCAGGTCTCGTCGGGAAGTACCGCCAATAGTGTCAGCGGCAGCGTTCCCTTGCAGAGCCTTGCCGTTCGGGTGGCAGCCTTTGTTGTAGTCGCCCGGTGGAATCACGTGCACGACGGCGTAGGCGGCGCCTGCAAAGCCCAGCAGGGCGACAACCGCGCTGGCCCCCAGGAGTGCTCGTTTCATCTTGGTCTCTCCTCCGTTGATTCCTCGTTTGCCGGTCCGTGAAACCTAACACCACTCCCGTGTTTGCGCAGCGCGGGTTGCGCCCCTGTCCCGAGGTCCTTTATCCGATCGGTATTCGTCGCGCTTTCGGGCTCAGGCTCGAGAGCTGCATGAGCAGTCTTGGTCGACGCGCACGACGAGGCAGCATCGAACCCTTGTTGAACTGATCTTCGTCCGGTTCCCGGCGCTTCGCCGGGGCGGAGGAAGAGCTTTCAGGACCGTGAGGAAGCCCTCGAAGTCGCCGGGCTGCCGGAGTAGCGATCTCCTACGTCTGCCCCGAGGCTTTCGTCCTCAGGGCGGCCCCCAGCAGAAGCATGACAATGCCTACCAGCGCCAGGACTCCGGTCTCCAGGCCGCTGAAGGGAAGGGCCCGCTGGCTTGGGCCGGACCGCTCGTTCTGGTCCGTGAGGCCGTTGTCGTCGCCCCCCCCGCCGCCGCCTGTCCCGCCACCGCCACCCCCACCGCCGCCACCACCGCCGTTGCCTGCACACCGGGCTCTGGTGACGGTATTGCTGTCGAGCGTGACCGCGGCGTTGCGGGCCAGGAGCCTACCGTCAGCCGTCGCCCCCGTATTGGCCGTGATCGACGTTAGAGCGAGGATGTTTCCCCTGAACGTAGTCGTCGTTCCGAGGGTCGCCGAGCTGCCGACCTGCCAGAAGACGTTGCAGGACTGAGCGCCGTTGATGAAGTTGACGGTGCTGCCTGAGGCCGTTGTCAGCGTAGACCCGATCTGGAATATGAACACGGCATCGGGGTCCCCCTGAGCATTCAGGGTCAAATCGCCGGTCAGCTGGGCTGACGAGGAAAAGCAATAAACGCCCGAGGTGAGGGTCAGTCCGCCCAGATCCTGACCGGTGAGAATCTCGTCGCAGGCGCGGCCGGCGGCGTCGTTGTAGGCAACGGTCAAGTCGGACTGGGCCTGGGCTGCGGCAGCGTTGCCCTCGTGGATCGTCCCGTTGTTCACTGTTCCGGGCGGAAATCCCGTCACCGCAATACCTGGACTCACGCCAAGGTCCCCCTTGACCACTGTAGGTCCGGTGTTGGTGACCGTGCTGCCAGCCAGGACCGCGAAACTGTCGGCCGTTCCAAGGGACACTGGCGCTTGTGCCTGGGCGCTGCCCGCGAGCGCCAGCGCCACCAACAAAGTGAGCACCAGCAGCCCCATGCCGCGCAATGTCGCCCCGGTCCCACCGACGAAGCGCCGGGGTGTCGCCGCGTACCCGTTCCCGGTTGACTCGTGGACGTGGTTTGCCCCGTCCGCGATCCGCGTGTCCTTGCTCCCGTTCGCAATCATCCGCGCCCGGAACTCCTTCCACCGCACGAGGTCCAAATAGCTTTTGTAGCTTAAGGGTTGGGCGCTCGCCTTGCTGGACTTCGGCCCTAGGGGACGCTCTCCGGCATGATCGTCGGGCTCGCCCTCGCCCTCGCCTGCGCGGTCGGCACGAGCGTCGCCTTTCTGCTCAAGCATCGCGGCGCGGTCCTCGCCCCGCCCGTGCGGGTCCGACACCCGCTGCGAAGCGCGGCCGATCTCTTCCGCTCCAGGTGGTTCACGGTCGGCTACATAGTGGCGTTCGGCGCCTGGGCTCTTCACGTCGGCGCGCTCGCCCTGGCGCCATTGTCGATCGTGCAGGCCGTGCTCTCGGGCGGGCTGGTTTTCCTCGCCGTCTTCGCCGAGCGCTTCTTCGGCTTCCGGCTCGGACGCCGCCAGTGGGCCGGCGTGATCGTCACGGCGGCGGGGCTTGCGGTCATCGGGCTGACCTCGGGGCCGGACGACGGCGATCCGCCCGGCTACGCCCTGGCTGCCTTGATCTCGATCGAGTGCGGCGTCCTTGTCGTCTGCGCCGCGGTCGCCGCGATCTCGACCCACCACCGCATCCCGGGTCCGGCGCAGGGTCTGCTCCTCGGCGCTACCGCCGGGGCGCTGTTCGGCGTCTCCGACATCGCCCTCAAGTACCTGGCAGACGCCGTTGCAGACGGGGTGCTCGAGTTGATCAGCCCCTGGAGCGGGGCGGCCCTGGTCGCCTCGGTGGGTGCCTTCTATGCCTCGGCCCGCGGACTGCAACTGGGCCCGGGCGTCGAGGTGATCGCCCTCACCTCGGTGGCGGCCAACCTCACCGCGATCGTCGGCGGCATTCTGGTCTTCCGTGACCCGGTCGGCACGGGGGCGCTGGAGATCAGCGGGCGGATGCTCGCGTTCTCTCTCGTCGTCGCAGGGGCGGCTCTGATCCCGGCCCCGGTCCGCGCCACCGACGCAGCGTCCGATGGCTCCGGCGGGCCAAGCACGGAGGTGCCGGTGCCGAACCCCTGAAGTACGGTCCGCGCGCACGCCGAGCGCATCGGAGCGGCTTTCGGTTTTCGTGCGTAAAGCAGCGGGACCACTGATGACCGTCGCTTCTGCTTCGCGCGTGTGAAGAGAAAGCGCGGGTGTTCCCGCTGGAGAAGCAACTCGCTCCCGCTGGAGACGAGGAGCAGGAGCGGGCGGTGCTACCAGTCTGCCCGTCCACGGCGCCGCTCAGGGCGGGATAGGGGGGCCCCGGCCGAGCAGGCGTCAGCGGCTGTCTGATGCGGAATCGAGCGCCTCTGTCGCGATCTGTCGCGAACTGGCGGGGCCGCTCAACCTAAGCGGACGATAGGCGCGAAATCTCCGCCATCTGGCTTGTTCATGCGGGCTGCAAGCGTGCTGCTACCAGCGGGGCTACCAGTTTCGGGCGCGTCGACGGCTAACGGGGCTGGTAGCAGGCGCCCATGCTGCTCGTCGCCACCGCGCTGATCCGACCGCGGCGACTCCGCTCCTGTTTTCACGGGAGGCTGTCGCGCAAAGACGTCTGAGCCGCCCCAAAACCGGCTCCGCGGAGCCGCCGCCGAGCAATCGATGGTATTCAGGCCCCTGCCGGGGCCAGACCGCTGCGATGGTGCTTCAGCAGGTTGTGTCTGGACCGCGCCGTGCGAGGGTGCCGCTGGACGGGTGTTCGATGCCGGAAGGATTCAGCGAGATCTTGGTGCCCGGGCCGGGCCTATGTGTACAGGTAGGTAGGCATTGACCGATATCAGCGAAGTGCCGATAGAGGTTGCAAGTCGGATAACGAAAGGACTCCATGCATTACGAGGACTCCTACATCGAGAGCACGCTGTGGAACCGGATCGGCATCGTGGCCCTCACCCTTATGGCAGCCGCGTTTCTGTTCGCGGTGATCAGCCCGGTTGTCTCGTCGGCAGGCGCTGATGACTCAGTCGCTGGTCTGCGCGAGGATGGGTCAGGCAACCTGATCGCGAGCGAAGACGACGATGACGACGATGATCAGGGCAGTGACGACACTGCGGGCAGCGACGGCACCGGCCAGCCCAGTCTCGGCAGTAACAGCGGCAACACCGCCACCGGCACCACCCGTGGCACCGGCGTCTCGCACAGCGTCTCTGATAGCGGCGACAGCGCAAGCGCCAACACGGCGACCGGAACCACGCGGGGAACCGGGCCGTCGCACAGCGTCTCGAACAGCTCCTAACAAGGTCTCGGTTCCTCAAACGAGGAGCCGAAAGCGAAGCAGCCACGAGCGGCGCCCCATCTCGGGCGCCGCTCGTTCGCTTACCCTCTGTCGCCAAACCCACAGCCCAATGCCCCCCTCTTCGAACGAGCCTGATGTAGCCGACCGCGACTCCGCGATTGCCAATCAGCCTTCGAATCCGGAGGAATCACGCTGGAGGCTGCATGAGGGCGATGAGATCGTGCCCGGGCGAAGCGCGATCAAACGCCTCGGAGGCGGACTACGCTACGAGGCCTACCTGGCCTGGGATGACCACCTCCGCTCCCTGGTCGTAATCAAGGTCCTTCGGCCGGGGCTGGTGGAGGACCGTCGAACTCTCGAGGGCCTGCGCTCCGAGGTCGAGTTGCTCAACCGCCTCAACCATCCTGTGGTCGTGCGCAGCTTCGGCGCCGATCTCGATGGCCCGCGACCGCATGTGGTCTTGGAACACCTCGAGGGGCCTCGGCTCTCCTCACTGCGGCGAAAGTACGGCCCGCTTCTACCCGAGCAACTCGTCTCGCTGGCCATCCAGCTGTGCGGGGCCATTCACTACCTCGCGGGTGAGGGCGTGATCCACCTCGATGTAAAACCCTCGAACGTGATCATGGGAGGCCCGGCGCGACTGATCGACCTCAGCGTTGCCCGGACCATCGACCAGTGCGCCCAGATCCGGTCCCCGGTCGGAACCGATGCCTACATGCCCCCCGAGCAGGCCCGGCCGGACGATGGCGTGCCGATCGGCCCCCCGGCGGACGTGTGGGGGGTGGGCGTGACCCTGTTCGAGGCGCTGCTCGGCGAGCGCCCATTCTCGAAGGGGGATCGAGATTCGAAGGTTCCCACCGAACGCTTTCCCCAGCTCGTCGAGCAGCCGCGGGAGCTGACGGGCAAGGTGCCCTCCCCCCTTGCCGACCCGATCATGGCCTGCCTGGCTCGCGACCAAGCTGGACGGCCGACCGCGGGTGAGCTGGCGGATCGGCTCGAGCTCGTCTTGGACCGGCTGCCAAAACCCCAGCTCTCGAAGCTCAAGCCCCGCGTTCAGCGTTAAAACGCCTTCCCTGGCCCCGCCGGGCCCCGCCGAGGAAGCTCCCCTGCCTCCGCGCGAAGCAGAACCGACGCGTAGACGGCTCCGGGACTCATCCGGCCCTGCTACCGGCCGAGCTACCATTCCCCGCAGGTTCGACGCGCCCAACGGAAGGATTCGGGTCGGTCGCGATCTGAGGAGCGGCTGAGAAAGCGGACGACGGGTCTCGAACCCGCTACCTCGAGCTTGGGAAGCTCGCGCTCTACCAGGTGAGCTACGTCCGCAGCTAGGCCGTAATTCTAGGCGCGAATCCACGGCGCCTCCTACCCTTCCTGGCGTGAGCGCTCGCACCTTCGCGGTCTTCATCGCCGTCCTCGCGGTGATCGGCCTGCTCGGCTACGGCCTGCTGAACAAGAGCGCCGAGGCGCTGGAGCCCGGTGAGACGGTGCCCGCCACCCCGCTCCCGAAGCTCGAAGGCGGGGGCAGCGGCTCGGTCGCCGACTACCGCGGCCGCTGGGTGCTGGTCAACGTCTGGGCCTCCTGGTGCAATCCCTGCCGCGACGAGTCGCCGGCCCTGGAGCGCTTCTACCGCGCACACGGCGATCAGCGCTTCACGATCCTCGGGATCGACACCAACGACCTCTCGGACGACGCGCTGAGCTTCGTCCGCAAGTACGGGATCACCTATCCGCAGCTCCGCGACGGAAGCGGCGACTTCTCCCAGGAGGAGCTGGGGACGACGGGCGTTCCCGAGTCGTTCCTCGTCGGCCCGGACGGCAAGCTGGTGCTCCACCGCCTCGGCCCGGTGACCGCGGATTACCTCGACTCGAACGTCGCTCCCTACCTGACTGGCAAGGCGAAGCAATGAGGCGGGCGATTCGAACCGTCCTGCTCGTTGTGGCGGCGGCGCTCCTGCTGGCGGCGGCGCCACCCCAGCCCAAGACGACGCTGCCGGACGTCGAGGATGAGGTGATGTGCCCGATCTGCGGCACCGCGCTCAACCTGTCGGGCGCCCCGCAGGCGGACCGCGAGCGGGTCTTCATCCGCCGCCAGATCGCCGCCGGGAAGACCAAGGACGAGATCAAGGACGAGCTGGTCGCCCAGTACGGCACCCAGGTGCTCGCCGAGCCGCCGAAGTCGGGCTTCGACCTCACCGCCTGGCTGGTCCCCGGCGCCGCGTTCCTGCTGGCCGCGGTGGCGATCGCGATCGGCCTCCGGCGCTGGCGCCGCGCAGCGCGGGACGGTGGCGGACCGCCACAGGGCGGCGGTTCGCCACTCGAACCCGCCGACGCCGAGCGCCTGGACGCCGACCTGGCGCGGTATGACCTCTGACTCGCCGCCGATCGCCCTTGACCCAGGCGGTGATCAGACGGGAGCTCACTCGGTCAGTTCTCGGCGCCGGTCTCGATACGGTGAGCCGCAGGCGGCGAGTTGATCGGCGCCGCATCCATGGGGCCCGGTTCGAGGGCGCTCGGCGGGTCTTGCGGTTGGGTCTCGCCAGCCTCGCTGGCGCGAGCGTCCGGATAGTCCTCGCGCGCGCGAGCGTCCGGATAGTCCTCGCGCGCGCGAGCGTCCGGATAGTCCTCGCGAGCGCGACCGGCCGGACGGTGGCGGTTGTAGAGGACGCGGGCGCCCGCTGCGGCCAGGATCAGCACCGTCGAGATCACGGTCGACACCACGGCAAGTAGGGCCACCGGATCCGTGTGATCGCCGCCGACGAACTGGTTGGTGTCGCCGAAGGGCAGCGCAAGCGGGACCAGGAACCAGGCCACGACAACGCCCCAACCACTGCCAGTGCCCCAGCCCAATGCGAGCGCCGCCGCGGCCATTATGCCGGCGGCCGCGGGCGCGTAGCTCTGATCGCCATTGACGATCACGAGCGCCACGACGGTGGCGGCGGCGTAAAGACCCACCAAGACCCGCCAAACGATCACATAGGGATGAACACGACCCGCCGCGCGCAGTTGCGGCGGGAGGCTGGCGCGGCTAGCGCGACCCGATCGCGATCGCAGCGATTGTCGGTGCGTCGATCCGAACGTTGCCGGTGAACTCTTCACACGCGAGTGCGACTCTGTGCTGACCGGGCGCGACCGGCTCCTTAGTAACGAGCGTCCGCGCGAAACCGTTAGTGGCGGAACTCGACGTGTTGTCAGTGACCTCCTCCCCAGGTTGCGCAGGCACCGCTTCTGGGTTCCCGTCGATACGAACCTCGCAGATAGCCCGCGCCGTGCCGCTCACACTCTCCTGGCCTCCAGTGGCGATCGCGAGTACTCGCGACCGCTCCTTGAGTCGCATGGTTGCCCTAGCACAAATGGTGAAGCTGGTCGATGATGAGGGATCGCAGTCACCGGCCGCATGGCCGACAAGTGGCGCGAACCTCTCGGCGTTGAGAGTCGTTTCGGAGATCTGTCGCCCGGTGAGCGTATTGCGCTTCACGTCGATGCCCTTGACGGCCCTGCGGTTCTTGAGGTCAACGCTCCTGACGGAGTCGTTGGCGATGTCGCGCGAATTGACCTTGGTGACCGCGTAGGCGCCGCCGCCGAGAGCGACGAAGAGCGCCAGCGTTGCGGTGACGTTCGCGTAGCTGAGATGCCTCCGAATCCCCATCTGGTAAACCGTCCTGCGGCGCAAGGCTACGGGACAAGCCTCCTGCTCGTGCGGCCCGGGTCAGCGTGCTTTGACGACGAGCTTGCGTGACCGCGATTTCGCGGGCGCCTTGTACGGCCAGCCCCGCTCGCGCAGGACCTTGATCCGGAAGCGGTAGGCGACATCGGAGGTGTAGAAGCGGGCGAATCGGTAGCGCAGCTTGTAGCGACCGTCGGCACGGGTGTAGAACGTCTGCCGCACCGTTTCCCAGCGCGAGCCGTCTCTCACTTGTAGCTCGATCAGCTTCCCGCCGGCCGGGATACGCGCCGCGAGGTGTGCAACGCGGCCACGGAAGACGACTCGCCGACCCTCGGGAACGTGACTTCGCGAGAGGTGGAACGTCGTCTTCGTCTTCACGCGCAGCCTGCCCGCCCTGGCGTCGTCCGGGAGGTAGCGCTGGGTCCCATCGAAGCTTGCCGTGATCCGCCGAGAGGGGCCGGGGGGAAGGCGCTCGCCCCAGAGCCCATCAGAGTCGGTCTCGACGCTCCGCACGCGACGGTTGATGAGGGCGCCGTCGGGAAAATGCTCGATCACGGTCAACTCCTGGTGAGCGAGCGGCTGGCCCGACGCGTCCACGAGGCGTCCAGCGACCTTCGAGCGGTGGCCGTAGCCGATTGTCATCTGCGAGGCGCCGCCCGGTGCGAGGTGGGCGCTCAGCTTGACACCCGATTTGAGCGGGAAGGCGAGGATCATCGGCTGGCCGTCGGCCCGGGTGGTCGTCTGCACGACGTTACCCGCCGCATCGCTCGCCCGGGCCATGAACTCGTAGTTCCCGGGCGGATCGATGGTCGAATCGATCCTCGCCTGAAGCGCGCCGGGATTGAGCTGCGTGTCGACGGGCCGCCAGGAAGCCTGACCGACTGGGCGGTAGAAGATCTGCCCCGACCTGACGCCGGACGTTCCATCTGAGACGGCTGCACGGACCAGCTCGGGATCGTCCGGGTCCTGGGAGCTCATGAACTTCAGCGCCGGCGCGGTGTTGTCGACGTGCACGGTTTGCTGGTCGCATGTGCGATTGCCGGCGAAGTCGACCGCGCAGATCGACACGGTGTTCTGCCCGTCGTGAAAGGGTTCCTCCGAGGTGCTCGGACCGTCGTTGAGCACGGGCTGATGCGCGCAGACCGAGAAGCGCGCTGCGTACGAGGTACCTGGGATCGTGTCGCAACTCCCATCTTCGATTGCAAGACGCTCATCATTCACGGTGACGATCAGCTGTCCGATGCCGCTGCCCGAATCTTCAGCTTGAGCCCGCACGTTCTCCGTGCCCCGAAGCCAGCCGCCTCCCAGAAGCGTTCCATCGAGGGTCGCAAAGGCGGGATCCGAGTAATCAGCGACCTTCAGCCTCACGTTCCGCACCCACGTCTTCGCGAGGTCGGACTGCGGGCACCCGCTTGTGGTTTGGCAGGCAAGGCTCGCGATGAATTGCCTCGCGCCATGTCCCTGGGTGTTCCAGGTGTAGTGCCGGTAGCCGGTCGGGTCGTTGTCTCCCCTGGCAACGCGCGCAACCTCGTTCTGTTGCCGATCGGCCATCCACAGGCGCGCAGCGTGCCCACTGTCGCGTCGAAGCTTCGCCTGGAGGTCGACGGACACCAGGGCGAGGTGTGGCGATCCAGTCGGCCACCGCACCCGTCCCGAGCGGGAGCGCTGCGCATCGCCCGTGCTGGTGACCTTGATCGCGTAATCGTTCTGAGGGTCGCCGCAGAAGCCTCGGGTCGCGTAGGCGGGGGCGTCCTCGAGGATCGCGTCGGCGTGGGCGCGGTTCAACGGATGGCACTGGATAACGGTGTAGGTGTGCCCGGCGGCGCTCGCCGTCGAAGGCGCTACTCCGGCGGCCAGCGCGACGAGCGTCCAGGCGGCCGCAAGGCTGATCCGGCGCTTGGACGCTTGGCTGGCCAAGCCCTGACTACTCCTTCCTCATCTGAGGCCATCTCACGGTGCGAACTCCCGCTGGACCGCCGATCCGCCACCGCCGCTCGAAGACGAGCCACCTGAGCTGTCGGGGCCAGACGCTGCTGAAGCCACGCCGAATTCCTGCTCGCCCGAGGGGGCCGAAGGCGCGATCGGTGGTGTCGGCTCGGGCTCGGAAGCCGGGGGCGGCTCGGATGTGCCATCGTCGGCCGGCTCCTCGCCGCTTGCCGGCGGCGGCGGCGTGGCCTCATTGCCCAGCTGCGAGGGCAGGATTCCCACGGGGGCGGGAGGGCTCGCCAGGACGGAGCGCTCCACGGCAGGGCGATTGGGGGTCGACCTCGTCTCCCGTCCCGGCAGGTGGGCAGGAACGATCCCGGTGGCAAGGCATGCCGTCGCCGCCGCGCCGCCACCGAGGCAAACCGCGGCGAGCTTGCCTGCCGTTCCGAGCCCCGCGAGCTTTGCCAGGACGCCTGTACCGGCGGCTCCTGCGCCCCGGGCGCCGCCCGGCAGGCTCACGACTCGAGTGGCGATGTCCTCGGCGCCCTCGCCGGGGCGCGCGCCGGGAGCGCTACCCGCGAACTCGCGCACTCGGTGGAGCACATCGCCCACCCGGTCCGGAAGCGAGAACCGACCGTCGTCGATCGCGTCTACGCCGCCGAGAACCGCGAGCGAGGACCCAATGTCGTGCAGATGGCCGCTTAGCTTGCCGACGAACTCCACACAATGGCGGCAATGCGAGAGATGCTGCCGCGCTTGGCGTTGCTGCTCGGCATCGGCGAGTCCGGCTGCATACGCCTTCAGCACGGGCTCGCGATCCGCACACCACTCGCCGCGCTCGAGCAGACGCAGTTTCTCGGTCAGCTCGTCCACGCCGCGCGTGATCTCCTTTCGATAAGCGCGTGGCGAGAGACCCTTCACCAACCCGCAGACCTGGCGTGGCTCGAGGCCCCAGCCGTAGCGCAGCAGCATCACCGCCCGCCGGCGAGGTGGAAGCGTGGCCAAAAGGTCGCGCGCGACCCGCGACTCCTCGAGCTTCGCGGCCCGCTCGTCCGGAAGCGCACGGTCGTCGGGGATGGCGTGGGTGGCCTGGAGCGGCGCCGTAGGTCGCCGGTTGCGGCGTCGCAGCTCCTTGCTGGCGTGGTTGGCCACCGCCGTCAGAACGTACTTGCGGACCTCATCGTCGCTGAGTTGGTGGTGTCGCCGCTCGAGGGCCCGCAGCGTCCCCAGCCATGCATTGGCATAAATGTCTTCGACCTCATCGTCGTCGAACGCTCCTCGAAAAGCGCGGCGGACCATCGCCCGGGCCGGGCGGCGAAGCTGCCCGTAGAGACGGCCCGCTCTCTCGCGCCATTCAGGGGAGCGCTCGGGCGGGTCGTTGCCACGGCGGGAGGCGGCGACCGTACTCATACAAGAGTCTCAACGCTCACAACCCCATCCAGCCGATGTGCGCCCCCTCCGGTCACGAACAAGCCCTCCCGCTCTTTGAACGGACCGCACGATCCTATGGGTGCGCCCGCGGCCAACGCGCCGGTACTCGTTCGCACATACCGGGAAATGCTTACGCGGTTTTTGAGGAATTTGCGGGAAATATCGCGGCGCGACCTCTAGGGACGCCCACTGAGCCAACCTCCTGGTCCTGGAGGCCGTCCGCAGTGGGATGCGCCTCGAGAACCGCCTCCAGCGCTCGCACGATTCGCCTCAGCCCCGCCGCATTCAGCGCTTCTGGAATTGCTCTTACGCCGCAGCCCTCGTGTTACTGTCGCTGGGAATGAGGGGGCAACGGAGGCGCATACCGAGGCGTATCGCTGCGTTTCCGAGGCGCCTCGTCATACCGCTGTTCACCGCCTTGGCTGTGACCGGCGCGCTGGCGGTCGTCGGCTCCGGAGCACCGCCGGCGAGCATCGGCGAGGCGGTCGCGGCCCAAGCGCGGCCGAACATCGTGGTGATCGAGACCGACGACCAGACGCTCGAATCGATGCGGGTGATGGACAACGTCAACTCGCTGATCGGGGACCGCGGGGCAACGTTCCAGAACAGCTTCGCCAACTACTCGCTCTGCTGCCCCTCGCGCGCCACCTTCCTGACCGGCGACTACATGCACAACCACCGCGTGCTCGGCAACAAGTACCCGAGCGGCGGCTTCCGTCGCTTCCAGGAGCTCCACGGCAACGACCACCTCGCCGTCTGGCTTCTCCGCGCCGGCTACTACACCGCCATGATCGGCAAGTACCTGAACGAATACGCGAATGACCCGCCCGTGCCGCCCGGCTGGTCGGAGTGGCGCGCGGCCCCCGAGGGATACGGGGTCTACAACTACCCGCTGAACGAGAACGGCACCCTGGTCAACTACGGGCAGGACCCCACCGACTTCAAGCAGGACGTGCTGACCAGAAAGGCGGTCAATCTCGTCAACCGCCGGGCGCCATTGGCGCGGCCGTTCTTCCTCTGGCTCACCTACACGGCGCCGCATGTTGGCGAGCCTCCGAACCCGAATCCGCCGGGCAACTGCCAGGCCTCAGCGAAGCCGGCGCCACGCCACGCCCACGCGTTCGACTTCCAGCCGCTGCCAAGGTCCCCGAACTTCAATGAGCCGTCCGTGTTCGACAAGCCTGCCAAGGTCCGGAACCGCCCGCGCTTGAACGCGGATCAGATCGCGGAAATCCAGCGCAAGTACCGCTGCGAGCTGGAATCGCTGCTGTCGGTGGACGAGGGCGTCAAGAAGGTCGTCGATGCGCTGAGGGCGAAGACCGAGCTCTGGAACACGGTGCTGATCTACACCTCCGACAACGGCTACTTCCATGGCGAGCACCGGATCCCCAAGGACAAGCAGCACATCTACGAGGAGTCGATCCGGGTACCGCTCCAGATGCGCGGCCCGGGCATCCCGCGGGGGGTGCAGGTGGGGAGCCTCGCGATCAACGCCGACCTGGCGCCGACGCTCGTCGACCTGGCGAACGCGAACCCCGGCGAAGCCATGGACGGGCGCTCGCTGATCCCGGTCGCGAACCATCCCGGTATCGAGCAGGGACGCGAGCTGCTGATCGAGGAGCCGAGCTTCAAGGCGATCCGGACCGAGCGCTACATGTACGCCGAGCACTACACCGGCGAGAAGGAGCTATACGACCTGATGAACGACCCGTTCGAGCTCGTGAGTCGCCACAACGACGCCGCCTACGCGTCCATCAGGGGACAGCTCGCGGCCGAGCTGCAGAAGCTGCGGAGCTGCGGAGGTTCGGGCTGCCGCCTCCATTCCACGCCCTGAAGTTCGCCTATGACCCTCCCACCGCCATCTCCCCGATCAACAGCGCCGGGGCGTTGACCGAGCCGCCGAAGGGGACCCAGCGGGACTCCGAGGCGGCGGCGGTGACTGCCTTCAGCATCGACTGGAGGTCGGAGGCGATCGTGAACTCGTCCGCGGGGGCGGCAAGCTGGCCGGCGTCGATCAGGCGACCGGTGGCGCCGACCGAGAAGGTGCCGGAAACCGGGTTGACGCCGGAGTGCAGGCCGGCGACGTCGGTGACGTAGACGCCGTCGCCTGCCTCGGTGAGGAGCTCCTCGAAGCCCTTGGCGCCGGGGGCGACGACCAGGTTGGAGGTGGAGACCGAGGGCGGGGAGCGGTAACCGGCGCGGGAGGCGTTGGCGGTGGTGCGGGTGCCAGCCGCGCCGGCGGCTTGCTGGCGGCGGGCGGTGTAGGAGTCGTGGAGATAGGCGGCGAGCTTGCCGGCCTCGATCAGCGGCGTTTGGCCGTGGGGAGCGCCCTCGGCGTCGAAGGGGGAGGAGTTGAGGCCCGCGGGGTCGGTGGCATGGTCGGTGATGCTGAGGGCCGCCGAGGCGACGGAGTCGCCGAGGCGGCCCGCGAACGGGGAGCGGCCGCGCTGCACGGCGTCGGCGCACAGGGTGCCGCCGATGAAGCCGACGAAGCTGGCCGCGACGATGGGGTCGAGGACGACGGGGCAGGTGCGCGAGCCGGGCTTTCGGGCGCCGAGCAGCGATGCGGCGCGCTCCGCGGCCTCGCGGCCGATCTCCTCCTCGTCAAGGCCCTCGGGGGAGCGGCCCATGCCGAAGCCGAGGCCCGTCTGCTTGTCGCCGCCGGCCTCGGCGATCGCCTGTAGGTAGGCGTAGGCGGTGGTCGCCTCGAAGGCGCCGGCGAGCCCGGTCGAGGAGGCGATCGCGACCCGCTGCTCCTCGTCGGCGTAGACCGCCGTCTCGACCCCGACCACGCGCTCGTCGGCCTCGCGCGCCGCGCGCTCTATTCCCTTGGCGAGCTCGATCTTGCGCTCCGTGGTCCACTGGGCGAGGGTCGGGTCGTAAAGGCCCGGGATCTCCGGCGGCGCGGCGGCGCCGTCGGCGGACGGCGCAGCCGCGAACTCGTCGGCGTCGGCGATCCGCGCCGTCTCCACCGCGTCCCGGGCGATTCCCCCAAGCCCCTCCTCGCTCAGCTCCGTCCCGTACGCGTAGCCGACCCGGTGGTCGATCCAGCAGCGCACCCCCAGTCCGCGCTCTCCCGCCTCGGTCAGGCTCTCGACCTCCCCGTCGAAGATGCTGATCTCGCGCCCCACCGAGTCCTGGACGTACGCCTCGGCGTCGCCGGCGCCCGCCGCGAGCGCCGCCTCGACCGCGCGTTCGGCGATCGCCTCGAGCTCGTCGGTCATCAGACCGCCGTCCCCCCCACGGTCAGCTCGCAGATCCGCACGTGGCCCTGGCCGGTTCCCACCGGCACCCGCTGGCCGCCCTTGCCGCAGAAGCCGGTCTTCATCTCGAAGTCGGAGGCGACGGCGTCGATCCGCCCCAGCGCCTCGAGGCAGTTGCCGATCAGGGTCGCGCCGCGACAGGGCTTGGTCACCTTGCCGGCCTCGATCAGGTAGCCCTCCGAGACCCCGAACACGAAGTCGCCGGTGGTTGGGTCGACCTGGCCGCCGGCGAACGAGACGGCGTAGAAGCCGCGCTCCACCCCTGAGATCAGCTCGTCGGGCGAGGCCTCGCCGGGGGCGATATAGGTGTTGGTCATCCGCGGGATCGGCAGGTGGCGAAAGCTCTCGCGCCGGCCGTTGCCGGTCGAGTCGACGCCGTCCTTTCGAGCTCGGACCAGGTCGTAGAGGTAGGAGGTGATCCGGCCCTCGTGGATCACGGCGGTCCGCTGGGTGGGCGTCCCCTCGTCGTCGATCCCGTCCGTCCCCCACTCGCCGGGCAGGCGACCGTCGTCGAAGGCCTCCAGGTCGGGCGCCGCGACCCGCTCGCCCATCTTGCCGGCGTAGACCGAGGCACCCTTCTGGACGTGGTCGGCTTCGAGGCCGTGGCCGGTCATCTCGTGGAACAGGACCCCACCGAAGCCGCCGCCGACCACCACGGGCATCGCGCCGGCCGGCGCGGGGTCGGCGTCCAGCAGGGTGAGCGCGATCCGCGCTGCCCGCTCGGCGGTGCGCTCGCCGGCGCCCTCGGTGACGAGCTCGAAGCCGCGATGCCCGCCCAGCGTCTCGAAGCCGGTCTCGACCGCGCCGTTTCGCCGGGCGACCACCTGGACGCCGAGCCGCACCCGGGTTCGGTCGTCGACGGCGAACCGCCCCTCGGAGTTGGCGACCGTGACCCGGCGGCTGCCCTCGGCGTAGCTCGCCTGCACCTGCGCGACCTCGTCGCCCGCCGAACGGGCGGTCTGATCGCAGGCACGAAGCAGCTCGGCCTTGCGCTCGGCCGGCACCTCGGCGGGAGCGACGGCGATCTCCTGGAGCGGCGGCGACTCGGCCGCCGCCAGGGCCTGGATCTCGCGACGGTCCCCGCGCGCCCGGGGGCGGCCCCCGCCCGCGCCCCGGCCCGCGGCCCCCGCCCCCCCACCCCCCCCACGGCGGGGGGACCCAACGCCGCCCCCGCCACCACCCC
>JBBPIL010000048.1:0-15757 GCA_038040365.1 Actinomycetota bacterium | reverse complement strand
GTTGCGAAGCAGCTCGCGGGCGACGGCCGAGGGCTTGCGGGCTATCCGCATGCGGGCGCCGCGCAACACCTCCTCGGCCTCCGGGGTGTGCGCGACCGAGGCGGACAGCAGCGCGATCGCCAGGCGGCGGTCCTGCTGGCGGGCCGCGTGGACGATGCGCCGCGCGTTTCGGCCGTGGGCTCGCCCCGACGAGTTCACGAAAAGTCCCAAGAGCCGCTTGGTCTCGGGCCACCGCTGCACGGCGTATTCCTCATGGAGCTCGCGGGTGATGGCGGCCAGGCGCCAGACCCAAGCCTGCGCCTGATCGCGACGCCCGATCCGCCGCTCGACGAGCGCCTGGAGCAGCACCTTGGCACCGGCGCGCCGCTCGTCGCGCGGCCAGGTAGCCACCACCTCGAGGGAGTCGTCGAAGGCATCGGCGTCGCGTAGCGCCGCGATCTCACCCAGCGCCTTGAGACGGAGCTGGTGGTTTCGGTTGCGCTGCACGCAGGTGAGCAGGAAGCGACGACGCAGCTCCTTGGCCTGGTCGTGCTGGAGCATCGCCTTCGCCCGCCGCCAGTTGTTGTTCGTCACCCGCGCCCCGGCCAGCGCAGCCCAGGCGTGCTGCTCGGAGTAGTTGAGGTTCTCGACCGCAATCCGCCACAGCTCGCGCTCCAGCACGGCCAGGCGACGCTCGGGATCGGCCGAAACGGGCACCACTCGGCGCTCGACCCGCACCCGCCGACCGCGTCCGCGCCGCACCGGCCCGACCACGATCGCGCCGCCGCGGTACACGTCGCGGTCGAGCAGGCTGTGCAGGGTGACGATCGTCTCGTCGTGGGTCGTGGCAGGGTGGACGAAGTCGATCACCAGGCCGGCCTCCTTCTCCGGGGCGCGGCGGGTGACCCGGCCGACGCGCTGCTGATACACGCGCCGCGAGGCGGTCGGGGCGAGGTGCATGCAGATCGTCGCCCGCGGTGAGTTCCAGCCCTCGGCGAGCAGCATCGCGTTGCAGAGCACGTCCACCTCGCCCCGCTCGAACGCGGCGAGGATCTCCGCCAGCTCTCGCTTCGGGGTCTCGCCGGAGACGGCCCGGGCGTTGATTCCTGCCGCACGGAACGACGCGGCGACGTGGTTGGCGTGACGCACTCCGGCCGTGTAGACGACGCCGGGGACCCTGCGGAAGCGCGAGCGGTAGAGATCGGCCACCGCGACATTGAAGGGCTCCTGGTCCAGCAGCTTGGCCAGCTCCTCTTGGTCGAAGTCCTGGTCCACCTCGCCTCGCCGCAGCGGCACCTTGGCGATCGTCCGCACCCCGGGCCCGGGTGGGATGCGGATGTTGCGCAGCGGCGCGATCACCCCGCGCCTCGCGGCTTGGGCCAGGTCGAAGCGCGAGGTCTGGGTCGGGAAGAGGTCGGCGACGTGGCGGGCGATCAGCGCGCCGGTCGCGGTCATGCCGATGAACACCGGCTCCGGCCAGCGGCGGATGCAGGCGCTCGTCTTCTCGCCCAGCGCGGTGTGCGCCTCGTCGCAGATCACGATCGCGTAGGCGTCGGAAATGCGGTCGGCGTTGCGCACGAACCACTGGTAGGTCTCCACCGTCACCGGGCCGTAGGGATGGTCCGAGCCGTCCATGAGCGCCGGCGAGAGCCGGTCCTTGTAGCCGCGGTCGGAGATCTCGCCGATGAACTGGTCGACGAGGTTGCGTCGGTGGGTGAGGATCAGGACGCCGCCGGTTCGGGAGCCCTCGACGAAGCCGAGCGCGGCGACCGTCTTGCCGGAGCCGGTCGCGTGCTCGAACCAGAAGCGCCGGCTTGCCCCCGGGTCCTCGGGCGGCTCTGCCACCAGGTCGGCGGCCGGCTCCTCCCAGTCCTGGGGCTCCTCCTCGTCTGGCGCCAGCGTCTCGTCCTCCTCGGCGACCTCTTCAGCCGCCCCGTTCCCGCCGTCGCCCTCGAGCTCGGCGGCGACAGCCGGACCGGGGTCGTCGCCGTCAATCTCGGCCGCGGAGCGACCCGCTCCGTTCCAGCTCTCGGCGGCGACCGCGTCCTCGAGCTCGGCGGTAAGCGCCGCGAGGGTCCCGGAGAGCACGTCGATCTGGTGCTCGGTGAGCTCGGCCCCGTCCGCCAGCAGCACCGGCTCGGCGGTGAGTAGCCGCTCGAGCCCGAGTAGCAGCGAGTAGCGGCGCCGCCACTCGGGCGAGGGGGTCTCGCGGCCGGCGTCGAGCTCCGCCAGGGCAGCCTCGACGGCGCGGCGCCGCGCGGTCCCCGGAGCGATGTCGTCGATGGTCTCGTCGTCGAGCAGGATCGGCTCGCGCGCAAACTCGCGCACGCGCTCGAGTTGATCGCTTGTGATCGGGCTGGTCGCGCTCTCTGCGACGTCGACGGATTTCGCCATGAGAAGAAGTTCTCCGGCGCCCCGCGCTCGCGTGGGTGGTGGCGGGGGCGCTGTAAGCTCGCTGGAGGCCCGCCGGCCCGCTCGTGGTTATTCCCCTCTTGACGAGTCGGCGGTTTCCCCCACGGTCCAGATGAGGTGTGGACCGAGCACCTAATTAAACCATCGTGCTGAACGGAATGCGGCGGAAGCCAGTTTTCATGGGCAGGATGAGCCGGATCGGACGCCTGGAGCGCCTCTTCGCCGCGGCGGCATCCGCGGTCCTCGTGCTCGCCCTGTCGGCGTGCGGCAGCGGGTCCGGGGACGGCGCAGGGAAGTCGCCGGACTACGCTAAGGCACTGGCGGGCGCGCCGGAGCCGCTCGCGGAGCTCTACAACCAGCCGAATCAGCTGCTGCCCGGCGGCGCGGACGCGTTCGAGCAGCGGCTCGCCGATCTGCGCGGCTATCCGGTCGTGGTCAACAAGTGGGCCTCGTGGTGCGGCCCCTGCCGCGAGGAGATGCCGTGGTTTCAGCGGCTATCCGCGCGACTCGGGAAGCGGATCGCATTCCTCGGCGTCGACAGTGAGGACTCGAGCGCGGCGGCGAAGGAGTTTCTGCGCGAGTTCCCGCTTCCCTATCCGAGCTACAGCGACCCCGGCGAGGAGATCGCCGAGGCGATGGAGGCCACGATCGGCTTCCCGGCGACGGCGTTCTACGACTCGAGCGGCAAACTCGCCCACGTCCAGCAGGGCCAGTACGCGAGCATCGACGCCCTCGCTGCCGACATCGAGCAGTACGCGCGGTAGAAGCGCCCGCCGCGACGGATGTGGTGTTGGCCGACCTCCCCGGTAGCTGGGTGAGGAGGCGGATAATGGGAGCCATGAGGAGCCGCCGGCTGCGCCTCTTGAGCTTCGGAGCGCTCGCCCTGGCGGGCGGCGCGCTCGCCATCTCGCCGGCGCTCGCCCAGCAGGCGCCCGGCGATCCCGCGCCAAGCGGCATCGCCTACTCGATCGAGCTTCAGGCCACGATCGACCCGGCGACCCAGAGGTGGATCTCGAGCGCGCTCGACGATGCCGCCTCAGAGGACGCGGAGATCGCGATCATCCGGCTCGACACGCCGGGCGGGCTGTCCGAATCGATGCGCTCGATCATCCAGGACATGGCCGCGGCGCCGATGCCGGTGGTGGTCTACGTGTCCCCGGACAACGCGCGCGCCGGCTCGGCCGGCGCCTACATCACCGAGGCGGCGGACGTCGCGGCGATGCACCCAGTCAGCAACATCGGCTCGGCGACCCCGATCGCGATCGGGCCCGGCGGCGGGAGCAGCGACCTCGACCGCAAGATCAAGAACGATGCCGCGGCGTCGATGCGGGCGCTCGCGGCCGCTCACGGGCGCAACCCGAAGCTGGCCCAGCTCCTGGTCACGAAGGCCAAGAACCTCACCGCGCGCGAGGCCAAAAAAGCGGGGCTGATCGACCTGGTCTCGCTCGACCAGGAGGCGCTGGTCGCTCAGCTCGACGGCTTCCAGGTCAAGGGGCCGAAGGCCCAGACGCTGCACACCGCGGGGCTTCGGATCGAGAACCACGACATGCCGCTGGCCTACCAGCTGCTCGAGATCCTCGTCAATCCGAACATCGCCTACCTGCTGCTCCTGATCGGGCTCATGGGGCTGGCAATCGAGCTCTTCAGCCCCGGTTTGATCGCGCCCGGAACGATCGGGGTGATCTCGTTCCTGCTCGGCCTCTACGGGACGGCGCAGCTCCCCGTGACCGCCACCGGGGTGCTGTTGCTCGCCTTCGGGATCGCGATGATCATCGCCGAGGCGCACCTCCCGACTCACGGCATCCTGGGCGCCTCCGGGGTGGCGGCGCTGATCGCCGCGGGCCTGGTCCTCTACGACACCAACACGAGCGCCTACGAGATCTCGGCCCCGGTGGTGATCCTCGCCGGGCTCCTGATTGGCGGCTTCCTCGCCTTCGCGGTCGAGCGGGCGATGCGTGCCCGGCGCCTGCCGGCGCGCACGGGCTGGGAGGAGATGGTCGGCGCCGTGGGCGAGGTGCGCGAGCCGCTCGACCCCGTCGGCCAGATCTTCGTCGAGGGAGCGCTGTGGAGGGCGGAGCTGACGCCACCAGGCCCCGGAACGGAACAGGCTGCGACTGGATCGGCCACAGATGGGCGGCCTCTCGAGCGCGGCAGTAGAGTGCGGGTCGAGTCGGTTGAGGGGCTGACGCTCCGGGTCCGGCCCTTGTAGCGAGGAAGGAGCTTCGAGTGGGTGTGGTCATCGCGATAGTCGCCCTGCTTCTGATCTTCGTGCTGATCCTGCTCGCCTCCTCGATCAGGATCCTGCGCGAGTACGAGCGCGGCGTGATCTTCCGGTTGGGGCGGCTGATCGCCCAGAAGGGCCCGGGCCTGATCCTGCTGATCCCGATCATCGACCGGATGGTCAGGGTGGACCTGAGAACGGTCACCCTGACGGTGCCCCCGCAGGAGGTGATCTCCAAGGACAACGTCACCATGCGCGTCAACGCGGTCGCCTACTTCCGGGTCATCGATCCGAACCGGGCGATCACCGAGGTCGAGAACTTCCTCGTCGCCACTTCCCAGATCTCTCAGACGACGCTGCGCTCGGTGCTGGGCAAGGCCGAACTCGACGCCCTGCTCTCGGAGCGGGAGCGACTCAACATCGAGCTACAGCAGATCATCGACGAGCAGACCGAGCCCTGGGGCGTGAAGGTGAGCACGGTCGAGGTCAAGGACGTCGAGCTGCCGCAGGAGATGCAGCGGGCGATTGCACGCCAGGCCGAGGCCGAGCGCGAGCGGCGGGCGAAGATCATCGCCGCAGACGGCGAGTTTCAGGCGTCCGAGAAGCTATTCCAAGCGGCCGAGATCTTCAGCCGCAACCCGGCGACGCTCCAGCTCCGCTACCTCCAGACGCTGATCGACATCGGCGTAAACCAGAACTCGACGATCGTCTTCCCGCTCCCGATCGACTTGCTGAAAGCCTTTGTCGAGCCGCGGAGCGGGGGCGATGGCTCGGGCGCGAGCCAGGGCTAGACGACCCACTAAGCCGCTGAGCGACCCCGAGATCCGCATAGACCAGCTCACCGGGCTGCGGGCGATCCTCGCCCCCGGGCGGGCCGAGCGGCCGGACGCCTTCACCCCGACCCCCCCTGTG
This sequence comes from Actinomycetota bacterium, assembly GCA_038040365.1. Lineage (GTDB taxonomy): Bacteria > Actinomycetota > Thermoleophilia > Solirubrobacterales > 70-9 > AC-56. Next base: position 10,233 of record JBBPIL010000048.1, on the reverse strand, counting down.
ACCAGGGAGGACGCGGCCGAGACGTGCCCGTTCTGCGAGGGGCGCGAGGACCGCACGCCGCCCGAGGTCTGGGCGAGGCGGTCCGGCGGTGGGGCTGCCGACTCGCCGGGATGGACCCAGCGCGCCGTGCCGAACCTGTATCCGGTCCTCGCCGGCGGGAGCGCCGAGTCACGGGCTGGAGGCAAGGGGTCAGCTGATCAGCCCGAGGCCGGGCTGGCGAGCTCCGTTGACCCGCTGCGGGCCTCGAGCCGGGCGACAGAGCCGGACATGTTCGCGTCGATGCCGGCCGTGGGGACCCACGAGGTGATCGTTCACTCCCCGGAGCACGCGACCTCGCTCGCCGAGCTCTCCGAGGAGCGCTTCGCCGGCGCCCTGGCAGCCTGGCGGGAGCGGATGCGCGTCGGCGCCGAGGAAGCCTCCTACGTCCACCTGATCGTCAACGAGGGTCCGGACGCCGGCGCCTCGCTGGAGCACTCACATGCGCAGCTCTACGCGCTGCGCTTCGTGCCCACCGCGATCGCCCGCGAGCGCGAGCGGGCCTCGGCCTACCACGAGCGCACCATGGGCGGCCACCTGCTGCCCGAGATAGCGACCGAGGAGGTGCGCCGGCGGGAGCGACTGGTGGCGGTGGACGACGCGGCGCTGTTGATCTGTCCCTGGGCGTCGCGCTCACCGTTCGAGCTGCGCGTGGTCCCGCGCCGGCCGGCACCCTCATTCGAGCTCGACGGCGAGACCGGCACGGCGATGATTCGCACCGCGCTTCGCGCCTTGGCGGCGCTGTTCGGCTCGCCACCGCAGCTCAACCTCTGGGTGCGCACCGCACCCCTGGGCGCCGAGGAGTTCTGCTGGCACGTGGACCTGGTTCCCCGGCTAACCGTGCGGGCCGGATTCGAGCTCGGCACCGGAGTCGAGGTCAACATCTATCCGCCGGAGCGCGCGGCGGCTGACTTCCGCGACGCGTTGGGCGACGATCACTAGGCTGACCTGCCGATGAGCCCTCCGATCGCCAGGCCCTTCCCCTGCTTCATCGCGGACTCTCCCCAGGAGGGAAGGCCCTATGGCCATTGGGCGCAGCGCCTGGAGGAGGAGTTCGCGAAGGCCTGCGAACCCCATGCCGGCGAGGCGGGAGCGCCGCTTGACCCTGAGACCATCAGGTGGTTTCCGGAGCGCGGCTGGGGCGGTCGGGTGTACGTCCCGGGCGCCGGCCGGGCCACCGAGCCGAGCGGGGGCGGGGAGCCGGAGGAGGGGGAGCAGGCCTCGGACCCGGTGCTGGTCGAGTACTTCGGCCACGTCTCCTTCGTGCGTCCCGAGGATGGCGAGCCGGGCGACCTGCGGGCGAGCGCCGACTTCACCGGCGTCACCGCCGAGGACAATCCGCAGTGGAAGATCGACCTCTCGGACGACGTGATCGGCGCCTGGCGGGCGGAGGGGGATCGCGGTGGCGACATCACCCTGGTCTGGGGTTTGCCGCTGGTGCGGGGCGCCGTTGCAGCCACCGCGGAGCTCGACGGAGAGGTACTGGACCAGGCACCGGTCCAGGACGGCCGGTTCACGCTGATCGCCGTCGACGCCGTGCGCGGCTTCGGCGACGAGCTCTATCTGGAGATCCGCCTCTGGGACCGCACCCTGCGCCAGATCGCCACCGAGAGCCTCTACGACGATGCCGGCTGATCTAGTGGGCCGTCCCACGAGACGACCCACTAGGTCCAGCGGCTCGTGACGACCTTCTTCTCGGTGAAGAACTCGACCCCGTCGCGGCCGGTGGCGTGGAGGTCGCCGTAGAACGAGCCGCGCCAGCCGGCGAACGGGAAGTAGGCGACCGGGGCCGGAACCGAGACGTTCACCCCGATCATCCCCGCCTGCGCCTCGCGCACGAACTTGCGGGCGGCGCCGCCGTCTCGGGTGAAGATCGCCGCCGCGTTTCCGTACTCCGAGGCGTTGATGGCGGCGATCGCACCATCCAGGTCCTCCATCCGCTCCACCGCCAGCAACGGGCCGAAGATCTCCTCCCGGGCGAGCGTCATCTCGGGAGCGACCTGGTCGAACACGGTCGGCCCGAGGAAGAATCCCCCGCCTTCGCCCTGCCCCCGCCCGTCCACGCAGAGCGTTGCCCCCTCCCGCTCGCCCAGCTCGATGTAGCCGGTGATGCGCTCGAGCGCCTCTGGACTGGTGACCGGGGTGATCGTGTTGTCCGCGTCAGTGCCGGGTTCGTCGCCCGGCGCGATGCGCGCCTCCCGGGCCATGCGCGAGATCTCGGCGACCAGCTCGTCGCCGATCCCGCCCACTCCGACCGCCACCGAGCCCGCCAGGCAGCGCTGGCCGGCGTTGGAGAAGGCGGAGGCGAAGACGGCCGGCACCGCAAGGTCGAGCTCCGCGTCAGGCATCACCACGAGATGGTTCTTGGCGCCGGCGAGCGCCTGGACCCGCTTGCCGCGCAACCCCGAGCGCTCATAGACCTTGCGGGCAACCGGGGCCGAGCCCACGAACGACACCGCCCGCGCCTTCGGGTGGTCGATCAGCGCCTCGACCGCCTGCTGCGCCCCGTGGACGACGTTGAAGACGCCGTCGGGGAAGCCGGCCTCGGCGAACAGCTCGGCCAGGCGGTTCGCGGTCAGCGGCGTCCGCTGGGAGGGCTTGAGCACGAACGTGTTGCCGGCCGCGATCGCAAGCGGCGCGAACCAGAGCGGGATCATCGCCGGAAAGTTGAACGGGGTGATCCCGCAACACACCCCGAGCGGGAAGCGGTGGAGCGAGACGTCCACCCCGCGCGCCACCTGGTCGAGCGTCTCGCCCTTCATCAGCGTGGTCATCCCGGCCGCCAGCTCGACCACCTCGATCCCCCGGCGCAGCTCGCCGCGGGCCTCGTCGAGGTGCTTACCGTTCTCGCGCGTCACCAGCTCGGCGAGCTGGTCCAGTTGACGCTCGAGCAGCACCTGGAGGCCGAACATGCGGCGGGCGCGCCTGGTCACCGGCTCGTCCTGCCACGACTCGAACGCCTCAGCCGCCACCCGCACGGCGTGGTCGACCTCGGACGGCCCCGACAGCGGCACACGGCCGAGCACCTGGCCAGTCGCCGGATCCCGCACGTCGAGCCGCTCGTCGGTCTCGGCGGGGACCGCCCGCCCGCCCACGAAGTTCTGGATCTCGCGCACGGTCTGCCCGGTGGCCATCAGCTCGTCTCCTCCGTGGGTGTGGACACCACTCCATGGTCCACGATCAGGGCCTCGCGGGGCTCGCGGCGTCCCCGGCGGTCGCGCCGATCGGTATCGACCAGCTACCTGGCGGAGTTCGACCGGGCGCTGCAATGGGCAGGGAGGCCGATTCTGGCGCTACGCTGGACCCCGACCGCGGCCAAGGCGTCCGCGCCGAAAGCCGTCATTTGCAGGCACAATAGCCACGAGCCCCGATAGCTCAGCTGGATAGAGCGACTCCCTCCTAAGGAGTAGGTCGCAGGTTCGAATCCTGCTCGGGGCGCTGATCGTTTGCAGGGTGTTCCGGTTCGCCGCAAATCCGGAAAGATCAGGGGTAGGTACAAAACGGGTACACGCTGCGCTGGAGCTGGCTCAGCCAGCGTTGCTGGCCGTGTTGCCGGTGCCTGGCCGATACTCCCGACCGGCTTGCTTGATGGCGGATTCGAGTGGCTCGTGCCTCTGCTTGATCTCGGGAGGGCCGTTGACGGTCTGGGTAGCGACGAGGACCCGCCACCCCACCGCGTAAAGAATGAGCCGCCCGGGTGCCCATATATCTCGCGGAGGTTTGTTCCACGGAAAACGGACCTCCGTGAACATTTCCGGGCCGTCGTCCTCCCAGTCTTCCGGGACCGGGTCTTCCGTCGAGCCCACCAGCTTGAACCAATTAGCCATCCCGGATCTCAACCCTATTGCCCGTGTCCGGCGCGGCCCGGTTAGACCGTTAGAGCCGCCCTCTCCAGCTGCTCGGCAAGCCGGCCCCCCCGCCGCTCAAGGTGCCCCGGCTGGTCTATGTCAAAGGCATCGAGAAGGTCACCGCTGAGCTCATCTTGAAGGAAGAGAAGCTCCCCGGTCTCGCGGGGGCTCATCGTGTCCAGTCGGGAGGTGATTGTCCGGCGGTCGGCATCGATGCGCCAGCGATCCTGCATCGGCTGACAAGCAGGCTCGCCGAGGCGGACCAGCTCACCCAGGGCTCCCTCAGCGAGGAACTCGTCCGCCTGTGGCTTCGCGGCGGTGTGCAGCAGCGCCGGAAGAGGAAAGCGGCTTGGCTCGCACAGGACGATTCCAGTTGCGCAGCAAACGCGGCGCACGGACTCCGCGCAGTCTTCTGACGAGACGAGAACCGGCCACCATTCCGACTCTGCGGCGTTCCTCGGGAACTCCGCCGCAGCCGCTCGGTAAAGATCGAAGCACTTGAGCTGAAAGGTGGCTACGTCGCTCTTCTCGAGCGCGGCACGCGCTTTGCTCTCCAGCCATACGCCCAGCTCGTGTCCCATCCCGACGCCGTCGAGCTCATGCGGCGCTCCCGAGGCCGAGGCGCGTCCGAACAAACCGAGCACCCCTGCGTGCTGCCTTCGGTGTAGGCCCGGACGCCACAACAGCTCCGACACGGCGCGCTCCCATGCTCGCCCGTTTGGCCGACCGCTTCCAGGTCCGGCAAAACGGGCGAGCAGGAACGCATCGACGGCAATCCCCGCAAGGGAGGGATGTATCGCGCGGTTCATTACGCCAGCAGGTCGGCGACGTTGCTCACGTCGTCTTCCTCCTCCTCATGGCCCGGAGCGGAGCCGTCCTCGGCCGTCCCGGCGAAATGTGAACGCGCGAAGGCGGCATCGATCCGCCCGACCTGCGCCTCGGCCCCAGCCTGGAATAGCTCGTGAGCCTTGTTCAGCAGGATGCCCACTCTGCCCTGAGAAAGCTGACGCAGGACTGTGAGCGCATCGCGGTCAAAAGGCACCAGGTCGTCGGGAACCGAGATTCCGTTCCGCTGCGGCTCCATCCATACCTTCAGAAGCGCCTCCACCTGATCGTCGTCGCGGAGACCCCTCAGGACGACCACCGAGGCCTGGTTGCTGGAGCTGTCCTCGAAGCTTGGAAGGCGGTTGGCCTCCCAGAACGTTTCCAGCTCCCGGGCTGCCGTTGCATGGAACGTGAACGCCATATGCAGCATCGAGGCGTACGGCTCGGTCTCCATCAGGTCGCGGATGCGCCCGATCTCGCGGCGGCGCTTTGACGCGGCAAGGGCCTTGTTCGTCGCCAGGTCCTCGAGCTGGTCGATCATCAGAAACACCTTCTTCGCGCCGGCAGCTGCGAAGGCGACCATCGCGAAGCTGAGGTACTGGATCCCGTTCCGGATCTGACCGGCATCGGAAACGCTTCCGAGGAATTCGGCGAGTTCGTCGGGCGCGTCGCAAAACACGTCCAGGACATCTGGGCGAAGCGCCGATGCGGTGGGAGCTACCTCCAGCCGCGTTTCGCTCAGCTTATCGGCGATCTTCTCCGAGGCATCGGTCCCGAGCGCTTCCGCGATCAGGTGATGCGCCCGTAGCAGAGGCGCGTCTGCGCCCGAGGCCATGCCGAGCACGGCGTTGAAGAGCAACGGGTACATCCCGGTCCGCGTCATCGTGTTGAGCTCGGCGAACCCAGCGACGATCGGAGCGATCCGGTTTTCCTTCATGCCGGTACCGCGCTCTACTGTCTCGCCCCAGTCCGCGTTGATGCGGCGCACGGTGTCCCGCATCAGAGCGGTCTTCCCGTAGCCGGTGTCTCCGCCAGGGCCGCGGCTCCAGAGATAGCCGATCGAACGGCGACCCTGCATCGCTCCGCGGACCATCTTCGTGTCGAACTCCTTGGTCTCCTCGGGAAAGACCTCCGCGCTGTACGGCTCGTTGCCCCCTGATATCGCTGAGTGGGGGAACGGGTTCTCATCGAGGCCCCAGGCCTCTTCCATATGGTCGAATGACGTACTCACTTGGACTCCTTCTCCTTGTTGGACATGGTTACTTCGAGGCGGCGTCTCCCGTGCTGGCGGAACGCCGGCTCCGAATTCGGCAACGCTGTCGTGCCGATATGCAGAAAGACGGTCACCCCGGCCTCCGGAAACTCGTCATCGGCTAGGCGCTCGAGGACGAGGTCCGCCAGCGCCCTCGTCACCTGAGATTCGAACGCGGCCTGCGCTCGCACCCGGTGGATTGGCAGGTACGGCGCATCGAGCGACGACTCGGAGGACTCCGTCTGCTCGCGATAGGCCTTGATCAGCGCCTGAGCGACTTCCGGGCCGTGGGCCGCAACCCCGCGACGAGTCGCGCTAGGCGGTCCAGCCGCCGGCCGCTCGACGTCGGCGGCGAGCCAGATCACGTTGCAGTCGTCATATGCCGGGACATAGCGGGACTGATCGAACAGCAGTAGTTCTGACCCCCAGCGGAGCAGGGTCTTGATGGACTGCGCGTCGATCTGGAGCCCGCGTGCGGTGAACCCCGAGACCATCAGCGCGTCGTTTGTCGCCTCGGCGAGGGCCTTATTGTGTGGCTGCTCAGCCGGCGGGTTCCCGAACCGCCTGGCCAGGTGAGACCCAATCTGCTTCGTCACAGCCTTGGGGTTGATACCCGAGCCGATCTTTTCGGCCGCCCAGCGACCCCAGCCCTCGGACCCAAGCCCATCCCGCCGCCCACGCTCGATGTCCCCTTCGCTTACGGCGGGACAGATGATCGGTCCATCGGCCAGGGCCGCAAGGATCCCGTCGAAGTACGGGTGCGCGGCGATGATCGTCTCCGCGACACGGTCGACGAACGGTGGCCCCCCCTCGCTCGCGAGTTCAGCGAGGTTCCCTCCGAGGCCGGTCAGCTGGAAGCTCTGCTCTCGATAGCGGTCGAGGAACTTCCGCGCGGAGGGCAGCGGCGCTTCCGCGACGGCCCCCCACCGCATGAACTCGGCCAGGCAGTCCCGCGTCGGCGCCCAGTTGCGTTCCGCCTCGCCGACACGGGAAGCAGTGAGCCTCCCCCGCCCTTCCCGCGCTAGCCGCTCTTGGGTGTGCCCGTAACGGACACGGCAGGCTTCGAAGGTGTCTGCCCCCTCGGCCATCCCCCGAAGCTGATCTCGGGCGTGGTCAACGACGCGGTGAAGTCTGGGGATGTTGTCGCGCATGGCTGCGCGAGTATGGCACACATGCAGGTCTGGTGCACGGCAGACCTGAGTACCACCTATTAGCGCCGGCGTTCCTAGTCTTGGGCGCCTCCCACAGCGTGGCTTGGCCGACCTGCAGGCGAGAGGTACGAAACGGGTACAGCTCGTGCCGTGCTCTATCCCTGAGCGACCGGGGCTGGCCGGACGGCTGATGGTGCAAGGCACCGGCCGGCAGCACTAGAAATTGCGGTGCAAGATCTCCCAGCGCGCTCCGCGGCCGCGCCCGGTCGGCCGTACCGCGCCGGCGTCGCGCAGCTCGCGCAGGATGTTGCCGATGTACACGTCGCTAACCCCCGGCGCGTTATCGCGGACGTCCTCAAAGGCGAAGCTGTCCTGAACCGTGCTGCGGACAAACGCCAGCACCAAGTCCTTCTTTCCGCCTCGAACGCTGGCCGCGCCGACGCGGTCCTCGAACTCCTTGTATGCGGCGACGACTACGCCGGTGAGGTAGTTGAGCCACGGCCAGATGTTGTGCTCGCCGTCGTGCCAGCCGCCGGTCGAGGCCTTGAGCGAATCGTAGTAGGTCTGGCGCGAGTCATCGATCAGCTTCTCAAGGCTGACAAAGCGACCGACCTCGTAACCGGCGTGATAGTGGAGCAGGAGCGTCAACAGCCGCGCCATCCGCCCGTTCCCGTCCTGGAACGGATGGATCATCAGGAAGTCGAAGACCCAGGCACCGAGGAGGAAGAGTCGGTGGTGCTGTTGAGCATTCCAGGCATCGTCGAAGCGAGTGAAGAGCTCGTCCATCATCGCCGGGGTCTCGCCGACGCTGACTGGCTCGAAAACGACAACGACGGTGCCGTCCGGGTGCGTCTCCTCGACCTGATTGGGGCCGATCTTGTACCGCCCGGCCCTAACCGAGGTGAACTGGTACAGGTTGCCGTGAAACTGCTTGATCACGTTCTCGGTGAACGGAATATTCGGAGCGCTGGAATGGATTGTGTCGAGGACCGAGCGGTAGCCAGCGATCTCCGCCTCGCTGCGATCGCGGGGCGTCGTCCTGTCGGCGACGAGCTCCTCGATCCGTTTGGGAGGAGCGGTGATCCCCTCGATGGCGTTCGAGGCCTCCGTGCTCTGGATCCGAGCTACCTCGGTCAGAGTCTTCAGAATCGCCGGGCTCTGTCGCTTGTAAAGGTCCTGCCGGCCTCGGCCAGCCTCGATCGGGCCGATATTGCGGATCACGTCGCTCGGCACGCGACCGAGGTGCTTCTCTAGGTCTCGAAATGTGTAGGCCATTTCCTATACTCCGGGCCCCTAAATTCTATACGGCGGATCCGCTGGTATAGGCTTTCATGCCTGCGACCCAGTAGCTACTGGGCCAGAAGCCTATACAGCCTCGCCGGGTGTATAGGCTTTTCGACCGGGAAGTATCTAATTCATGGAGCACCAACGCCCGCCGAGTCCGTGACGAGCGCGGTATCGCGCGCCTCCCGCGCTTCGCGAATCGCGTCCACCGCCGGCAGCTGCGGCTGATCTTCGAGCTCCTCGATCACGTGCCCGTACACGCGCATGGTCAGCTCTGCGCCATGACCGAGCTGGCGGGCGACATAGATTACGTTTCGTCCCTCGTGCAGGAGCAACGAGGCAAAGCTATGGCGCAGGTCGTACGGCCGCCCCCGCTCGATCCCCGCCTTTCGCAGCGCCGGCGTGAACACGCGCCGGCGCCACTTCTCGAACGCGTTGGCACTCCACGTGCCGCCGTCCGTGGCCGGGAACACGCTGCCGCCGTCTGCTGGATCGCCGGATGCGCGTCTCCAGTCGAGGAGATCGGCACGTAGGGGAGCGAGCAGGCGGACGCTTCGGCGCGTTCCCGTCTTCTCGGCGTCGACGAGCAGCGTGCGTTCCCCCACATGCCTCCAGCGCAGCCCGCGGAGCTCGCCGGGCCGGAGCCCGCCGTACGCCAGGGTCGAGACGATCGTGGCATCCCGCTGCGGAACCATCCCCCGGATCGCCTCAACCGTGGCCGGCGCCAGTGGCCGGACTTCGGCGCTCTGCGGGAGCCGGGCCTTGCGAACCACGCGCTGTGGGTTGAAGTCGATCCGCTTCGACTCCGCCGCGCGTTGCATGATTCCGCCGAGCAGCGTTAGCGCCTTGCGGATCGCGTGTGGCCCGACGTCGGCCCTGATCAGGTGGCCCTGGAAGCTTGCGATCACCTCCGCGTCGATCTCCCGCAGCCGCAGGCCACCGAGCCTGGGCGAGATATGACGATCGTAGGTCGAGGCGTACGTCTGCCGCGTCCGCGGGCGCAGGTGCGCCGCGTGAGCCCTCGACCACGCGCCGGCGACGTACTCGTCAAGCGTTTCGCGGCCGGCGTCGAGCGCGCCGAGATCCCCCGTGCGCTTGCGCCGCTTGATCTCGGCGTCGAAGGCTTCGGCGTCGCGCTTTCGCCCGAGCACGCGCGAGCGGTTGCGTCCCCGCGTGTCCCGCCAGCGGACACGCCAGAGGATCTCTCCGCTCTTTCGCTTTACGCGCTCGACGCTCACGAGCCTTACTCCTCAGAATCCCGCCGCCGCTCTCTCGCCCCCCTAGGGAGGGATCCTAGGCTGCGTCAGGGGCATCATCGAGCCTTGCCAGGGCCTCGCCGAGCGGTCGACCTACCGAGCCGGCCCGGACCTGGTCAGCCGGCCTCTCGGCGCCCCGAGGCACGACGGCATTCGCGACCAACCATTCCTCCGCTGCCGCTGCCGGGATCAGGAGCCGCGACCCGTTAGCCACCTTCGCCGCTTCCAGTTCTCCGCGCTCGATCGCGCGGTAGATCGCCTTCGCTGAGAGCCCGACCATCGCCGCCAGCTCTGCGGGCCGATAGGCCAGGCGCCCATCCACGAGATCACGTTCAGCCGGCCCCTGTCGATCCCGGGCCATTCGCTCCACTGAAGCCCCCAATCGCGATCAACTCCCTTCACGCCACCAGAGAAGTCCCTCTCCCTTAGTCGGACTCGACCCCGTTTTGTATGGACACTGCCCGCCCGATCCGACCCGCGCCACCACCAACTGCCCTTCCCGATCCTCTTACCTGCGATTACCTGATGAGCCGGACCAAGTTCCACGGAGACCGTGTTAGGTGGTTCCTTCTTTCATCGAG
>JBBPIL010000047.1:0-16348 GCA_038040365.1 Actinomycetota bacterium | reverse complement strand
CCGGCCCGACGTCACCTGGGCCAAGCCCGCCCTTGACAGAGCTGGGAAGAACTAGGGGCCAGTCCCTAGCTGGACGGATGTACCCCCTACGAAGCTCAAGGTCCAGCTACCAGAAACCGATTGAGGAGAACGGAAAGGCCAGTGCCCTGAGCATCGGGGCTTTGGCGGGAAAGGAACAGTTCCAAGGGAGGGACTAAATGCTCCTCAAGCTCCGGCAGAGGATGGCGCGGGACGAATCCGGCTTCACGCTGGTCGAGCTCCTGGTCGTCATGCTCATTCTGGGACTCCTGGCCGCGATCGCGATTCCGGCCTTCTTCAACCAGAGGGACAAGGCTCGCGACGCCGACGCGAAGACACTCGCGCGGACGGCCCAGACGTCGATGGAGACGTATGCAACCGACAACGACGGTAGCTACGCCGCCGCAACGCCTGCGATTCTGATCGGGATCGAGGAGACGCTCAACGAGGCGGACCTCTCGGGCGCCGAGACCGGGGACGCGCTGAGCGTCACCAGCACCGCCGACACGTACACCGTGACGGTGGAATCGAAGAACACGCCGAACGACTTCAGCATCAGTCGCACGGCGACCGGCACCGTGAATCTGACCTGCACCGTTGCAGCCAGCGACGGGTGTCCGACCGGCGGCAACTGGGACTAGTTGCCTAGTCGTCAGCATCCGGCATCCACGCCGGATCGGGAGCGAAGGGCGGGCCTCCGGGCCCGCCCTTTCGCTTCCGGCAGCCGGTTCGTTGAGGGTTGGCGCCTGCCCGGTTCAGCATCAGCCATCCCTGGCCGATCAATGAGGGGACCGCGCAGGGCGCCGGTCGGTTAGCCATGGACGAAGCGAGGGTGAGAAGCACGGTGCAAGCGCTGAAGTGCGAGCGCGGCGTCTCGATGGTTGAGCTCCTGGTCTTCATGATGATGCTCCTTATCGTGCTCGCCGCCGGAATGGCGCTGCTCATCGTTGCGGTCAAGAGCCAGCCGCGCATCAGCGATCGCAACTTCGCCATCCAGCAGGGACGAGTGCTACAGGAGCGCTTCGCTCGAGAGCTGCGCCAGAGCTCTCTCGTGGAGCAGACGCCCGCGCCCACTTCCTCGTCGATCACCTTCGACACCTACGTGCGACGCACCCAGTGTGGCGGCGCGCCCGAGACGGACCCGGCGAAGCCTGCGATCGCCTGCAAGGTGACCTACACCTGCACGGCTGGCGCCTGCGACCGCACGGAGGCACCGCTGCCGGCACAGCCGGGAACGACCACCACCGAGCAGCTCGTCACTGGGCTGTCGAGCAGCGCGGTGTTCGGCTACTCGCCTGACAGCACGGATCCGGGATACGTCACGATGCAGCTCGTCTTCCCCGCGCAGGGCGGGGACGACGCCGTGACCCTCCAGGACGGCGTGGATCTGAGGAATCGATGAGACGCGAGGAGGGTGTCTCAGTCGTCGAGCTCCTGGTGGCGGTGCTCATCCTCGCCACCGGCGCCATCGCCGTGCTGGGCCTCTTCGATGCCTCGACCCGGAATACCTTCCGCGCCGAGCAGACCCAGGTGGCGATCAACCGGGCTCAGCGGGAGCTCGAGCAGATTCGCCAGCTGGCCTACAAGGACATCGCGCTGACGACCACCCCGGCCGCCTCCAGCGATCCCAAGAACCCCGGCTACCGGGTCAGCGGCAGCCAGTTCGCGCTCGGCTGGGACGGCACCACTTCCTCCGACAACGCCGAGATGGTCGTGAAGAACATTGGCGGAGTCACCGACGGATCGGTCAACCCGGGGCCGACCTCGTTCACCAGCGGCGACGTCAGCGGCAAGGTCTACCGCTACGTGGCCTGGCGGGACGATCCGGGCTGCCAGCTGGTCCCGAACAGCACCATCGACGCCTGTCCGGGCCCGCACGACTACAGGCGGGTGGTCGTGATCGTCAAGCTCGATGACGCCCCAATCTCGTTCACCCGCGCGTACTCCGAGGTCCAATCCAACTTCAGCGACCCGGACGCTACGACTCAAACCAGCAACGACCCGGGCGGGGGAGGCCCCCCGGTGACGGCCCAGCAGTTCTTCCTCTCCGATACGACCTGCAACAACTCGGCTCGACAGGACGTCACCGGAGACCACGCCGAGCACCAGACCTGGGGAGCCTGCGACGACCCGAATCCGCAGAAGCCGGACGGTCTCTACACGGACGCCCCACCGGACCCGGACCCGAACGATCCGGGCATCCCGCTGCTCTACGACTATGCGAACGACGTCGAGCCGAGCCTGAATCCCGACCAGGACAAGGGCCTCCAGCTCCTGCGCCAAGACGTCAACGGCTGCAGCTTCAGCGGCGGCGGCAGTCCTCAGTACAAGATCCATCGCTGGGTGAGCCAGCCCCTGCTCCTGCCGTTCCAGATGAGCGGGCAGGCGACGCTCGAGTTCTACACGCGGACGATCAACGACGTGAACGCGCAGGGGACGATCTGCGTGTTCGTGTTCATTCGCAAGGAAACGACGGTTGAGTGCCTCCCGCTGCCTCCTCCCTGCGACACGCAGCTGATCGACCTCACGAGCCCGCCGAACGCCTTCTTCGTCTACTCGGAGAATCCATGGCCAGCCGGCGCGTGGACGCGGCGGCGCGTCCCGATGACCTTCTCGTCGACCACGGCGACGACGTTACAGCGGGTGGGGGTCGAGATCGCCGTGCGCCGCAACGGGACCACCGGCGACGTACTGGAGTTCATGTACGACCACCCGGACTATCCGTCGCGGCTGGAGGTCAAGACCACCACGCCGCTGCCCTAAAGGCTGCCCCCGTCTCGTCCGAGAGGGCGACCATCGTTAGCCCGCCCGCGACCATGACGCCGTTCCTCCCACTCCTCTCCTGCGCCGGCCTGGCGCTCGGCAGCTTCGCAACGGTCGTCGCCCACCGGGTGCCGAGGGGCGAGTCGATCGTCAGCGGCCGCTCCCGCTGCCCGGGCTGCGGGGCGACGATCGCCGCCTACGACAACGTGCCGGTGCTCTCCTGGCTGCTCCTGCGCGGCCGCTGCCGCCGTTGTGGCGAGCGGATCTCCATGCGCTACCCCCTCACCGAGCTGGCGATGGCCACGCTGTTCGCGGCCACGGTCCTGATCCTCGGCACGGACGACGTCGGCGAGCTCACCCTGGGCCTCGCGCTCTGCACCCTGCTGGTGATGATCACCCTCACCGACCTGGAGCGGCGCGTGATTCCCAACGCGGTGCTGCTGGTCGGGGCCGTGATCGGGGTGGCGATCGCCGCCGCCACCGACCCGGGCGGCCTCGCCGAGCGCGGCATCGCGGCCGCCGGGGCCGGCGGCTTCCTGTTCTGTGTCGCGCTCGCGTACCCCCGCGGGATGGGGATGGGCGACGTGAAGCTGGTCGCGGTGATGGGCCTCTATCTGGGGCGCTCGGTCGCGCCGGCGGTGCTGATCGCCTTCGCCGCCGGAGCCCTCGTCGGGCTCGTCCTGATCGCCCTCCGAGGCGCTGCGGCGCGCAAGCAGGCGGTTCCCTTCGGGCCGTTCCTGGCTCTGGGTGGGGTGATCGGCCTGTGGTTCGGCGACGCGATCGTCGACTGGTACCTGGACAGCTTCTTCCACGACTAGCGGCGGGGCGTCGCTTGCGGCTTCAAGGGATCGCGTGTTTCGGTCGATTCAGTGCCTGTGGCGCCTACTGCGTCCGCGGGCTGAAGCAAGCATGCTTTCGACGACCAAGAACAAGGCAGTGGTGGGCCTCGACGTGGAGGCCGGTAGCGTGGCGGCCACCGAGGTCGCCTCCAACGGCGACTCGGCGGTTGCGAAGTTCGGCGTGGCCCCGCTTGGCGCCGGCGTCTTCAGCGACGGCGAGGTGTCCGACCCCGAGGCGCTGGGGGACGCGCTCAAGGAGCTGTTCTCCAACCACAAGCTCTCGAAGACCGTTCGGGTGGGACTCGCCAGCCAGCGGGTGGCGGTGCGGACGCTTCGCTTGCCGCTGATCGAGGACCACGGCGAGCTCGAGACGGCGATCCGCTTCCAGGCTCAGGACCACATTCCGATGCCGCTCGAGCAGGCGGTGCTCGACTGGCAGGTGGTCGGCCACGCGACCGGCGAGAACGGCGAGCGCCAGGTCGAGGTGGTGGCGGTCGCCGCGCGCCGCGACATGCTCGGCGGGCTGATGAAGGCGCTGACTCGCGCCGGGCTACGGCCGGTTGGTATCGACCTGTCTGCGTTCGGGATGATCCGCGCGCTCGCCCGCGAGTCGTACGTGCCCGTCGACCCCGGCGACTACGTCGATGCTCCCGGGCCCGCGACGCCCCCGCACGAGCAGGGGATCGCTCGGCACCTCGGGGGGGAAGGGTCCGCTGCGGCGGAGGCGGCGCCGGCGGCGGAGGGCGGCGGCCCCGCCCGTCTGTACTGCAACCTCGGCGATGTCACCAACCTCGCTGTGGCCCGCCACTCGAGCTGCCTGTTCACTCGCGTCTCACCGTTCGGCGTGGAGGGGATCGCCCAGAAGCTCGCCGAGCGGCGACAGCTGACCCTCGAGCACGCCCGTCAGTGGCTCGTCCACGTGGGCATGGAGCAACCGCTCGAGGGGATCGAGGGAGACGCGCAGACGATTGCCGTCGCGCGCGAGGCGCTTGGTGAGGGCGCCGCGCGGCTGGTCGACGAGCTTCGCCTGTCGCTTGAGTACTACGCCGCGCAGGAGGCTGCGGTGCCGATCGAGGGCGTCGTCGCCTGTGGCCCCGGAACCACCATCCCGGGGCTTACCCAGCGTCTCCAGCGCGACCTTGGTCAGCGATTCGAGATCGGTCGGCCGCGGGCTCTGGCTCACCTCGATGGGGCTGCGGCGGCTCGTTTGACTCTTTCCTTCGGCCTTGCCCTGGGGGAGTAGGGCGTGCGTCCGGTCAACCTGATCCCCCCCGAGGCGCGCCGTGGCGAGAAGGCGCCGATGCGCACCGGCGCCCTCTCCTACGTGATCGTTGCGGTGCTCGCCGCCGCCCTGCTCGGGGTCACCGGCGTCGTGCTCACGAACAACCAGATCTCCGACCGCAAGGCCGAGAAGTCCGGCCTCGAGGGCCAGCTCGCGGAGGCAGAGGCCGAGGCAAGGCGCGTCAGCTCCTTCGCCAACTTCGCCTCTCTCCAGCAGGCCCGGGAGCAGACGGTTGCGACCCTGGCGCAGAGCCGCTTCGACTGGGAGCGCGTCCTACGCGAGCTGGCGATCGTCATTCCGGAGGACGTCTGGCTCACCCACCTGACCGCCACCGCAAGCCCTGCGGTGCAGCTCGACGACTCCGGTTCGAGCTCCAGCTCCGGCTCCAGTGTCTCGGGCTTGGACAGCGTGGAGGGCCCGGGGCTCCAGATGGAGGGCTGCGGTGACGGTCACGAGGCCGTGGCCAGGTTTCTGGCCGCGCTCAGGGACATCGACGGCGTGACTCGCGTCTCGGTGTTGAGCTCGGATCGGCCGGATCCCTCCAGCGCGACCGAGGGCTCATCGGCTGGAACCGCGGGTTCCGGCGGTGGTGCCTCGGGAGAGTGTGCCACGCGCGAATTCATCTCCACGTTCGGCATCGTGGCGGCGTTCGACGCCGTGCAGGCCAGCGCGAGCACCCAGGCGACGGCGACGCCCCCCGCGACCTCGGAGCCGACGGCATCGGGATCGACGGCGTCCGCGGCCGATGAGAGCCAGGTCTCGACGGGAACGGCGACGGCGCCATGAGGCGGACCGAGCTGACCCTCCTCCTCTCCCTGGCCGTCGCCGGCATGATCGCGGCCTTCTGGCTGGTCGTGATCAGCCCCAAGCGCGACGAGGCCGCAACCCTGAAGCAGGACGTAGACGGGCTCCACTCGTCGCTGGAGCAGGCGCAGCAGGCCGCCGCGGCCGGCGAGCAGGCCCGCGAGGACTTCGAGGTCAACTACCGCAGGTTGGTCGTGCTCGGCAAGGCGGCGCCGGCGGACGGCGACCAGGCGGGCCTGCTGGTCCAGCTCCAGCGGCTCGCCGACCGCTCGGGCGTCGGGTTCCAGTCGATCGATCTCACGTCCAACGCGCAGAGTGCCTCCACGCCGACGACTCCTCCGCCCACCGCCGGCTCGTCGGAGTCGCCGACACCGCCGGTCACGCCCTCGGCCGGTGCTGCCGAGGATGCCGCCACCGCCTCCACTTCGACCGCGGCGCCGACCGAGGCGGTGGCCGCGACGCTGCCCATCGGCGCCTCGGTGGGCCCGGCCGGTCTGCCGGTGATGCCCTACGACCTCAAGTTCACCGGCGACTTCTTCCAGATCGCGAACTTCCTGGAGAGCCTCGACGAAATGGTTCACATGCCGCACGGCGAGGTCGACGTCACCGGCCGCCTGCTGACCGTGGACGGGTTCGCGCTTGCTCCCGAGGAGACCGTGACGGGAGCGAGCCTGAGCGCGACTCCGACCCTCACCGCCAGCCTCTCCGTCACCACCTACCTCACCCCCGCTGACCAGGGGATCACGGCGGGCGCGACCCTGAGCGGTCCGGCGCCCGCTACGCCGGCGCCGGTCACCCCGACGCCCGCGTCGAGCACGACCACGACCCCGTCCACGGCTCCGACCTCGAGCGCACCAGCTCCGACGCCATGAAGAGTGTGCGAACGCCGCAACTTCTCACCGACCTCTACCGCGACCTGCGCGACCGCCGGCTGCTGGTGCCGGCGCTGGCGCTCGCGGCCGCCCTGATCGCCGTCCCGATGGCCCTGTCGAGCTCCGCGACCCCGTCGCCGACGGCGCCGGCCACCGCCCCGGCGGCGAGCCCGCCCGGCAAGGAGACCGCCGCCGAGCCCGCCGTGCTGACCCGGCAACTCGGGGTCACCGCCTACCGCAGGCGTCTCGAGCGCTTCAACGGCAAGAACCCGTTCCAGCAGCAGTTCACGCTGCCTGAGGTGACCTCGAAGGTCGCGCAGTCGTCGCTCAACGAGCCGAGCGGGGTCACGACATCCGGAGGCGGATCGACCTCGACGTCCTCGACGGCGGCAACAACCTCAACGTCGAGCACCTCGCCCGGTACCACCACGCCCACGTCCCCCTCCTCCGAGCCTTCGAACGACGCCCAGAAGCCGATCACGGAGGTGATCCTGCGCCGGATCGACGTCTGGGTCGGGCCGCAGGGAGACCTGGTGAAGAAGACCGGCGTCGAGCAGCTCAAGATGCTGCCGAGCTCGACCACTCCGGTGGTCATATTCCTTGGGACAAGCGAGAGCGGAGGGCGCGCCTTCTTCCTCGTCTCGAGCGACGTCACCGCGGTCAGCGGCGACGGAGCCTGCCTGGCCACGACGCCCGCCTGCCAGTTCCTCACCCTGAAGGAGGGCGAGACCGCGAGCTTCGACTACGCACCCGACACGCTCACCTACAAGCTCAGGCTGCTGGCGATCAGGGACGTGGTCGTCAAGAAGACGCGCGGTTAGCGCGCCCCACCCACGCCGTTTGCGAACGGCTGGCGATCCGGGCCCGGCGCCGCGGAACGGCGCCCGCGGGTTAGCCTAGGCGGACCATGTCGTTCCGGTTCACAACCGCCGGCGAGTCTCACGGCCCCGGCCTGGTCGCGATCGTCGAGGGCCTTCCCGCGGGCCTCGAGCTCGATCGCGAGCGCCTCGACCGCGAGATGGCTCGCCGCCAGCTGGGCCACGGGCGCGGCGGCCGGATGAAGATCGAGAGCGACTCGGTCGAGATCCGCTCCGGCGTGCGTCACGGCCGAACGCTCGGCAGTCCCGTCGCCGTCCTGGTCGCGAATCGCGACTTCGCCAACTGGGAGGAGCGGATGAGCCCCTGGCCGGTGGACGCCGAGGTGGAGGAGGTGCACACGCCGCGCCCCGGCCACGCCGACCTCGCCGGCCTGCTCAAGTTCGGCCATTCCGACGTTCGCAACGTCTTGGAGCGCGCCAGCGCCCGCGAGACGGCGGCGCGAGTGGCCGCCGGGGCGCTCGCCAAGGAGCTCCTGCTGGCCTTCGGCGTCAGCGTGCACAGCCACGTGGTGCAGATCGGGTCGGTGGGCGCTCCTGCGCGCGACGACCTCGAGGCCGCGGACTTCGCCGGCGTGGACTCCTCGCCCGTTCGCTGCCTCGACCCGGATGCGAGCGAGGCGATGGTGGCCGAGATCGACCGCCTGCGGAAGGCGAACGAGAGCCTCGGCGGGATCTTCGAGGTGCGGGCCTTCGGCCTGGTGCCGGGGCTGGGTTCCCACACGGGCTGGGAGGAGCGTCTGGACGCACGCCTGGCCCAGGCGCTGGTCTCGATCCAGGCCGTCAAGGGAGTCTCGGTGGGGGAGGCCTGGGAGGTTGCCGGCAAGCCCGGCTCTGAGTCACACGACGAGATCTTCTGGTCCAAGGAGCGGGGCTGGCACAGGGAGACCAACCGCGCCGGCGGCGTCGAGGGTGGGATGTCGAATGGAGAGCCGCTGTTCGTGCGCGCGGCGCTGAAGCCGATTTCGACCCTGACCAAGCCGCTGCGCTCGGTTGACACCGAGACCAAGGAGCCCGCCGAGGCGCTTCGCGAGCGAACCGACTCGACCGTGGTCCCGGCCGCCGCCGTGGTGGGCGAGGCGATGACCGCCCTGGTGCTGGCCCGCTGCTGCCGCGAGAAGTTCGGGGGCGACCACATCGACGACGCGTTGGGCGCTCTGGCCGCCTACAGGGAGCGGATCGGGTGGCGACGGTAGAGGGGCAGGACGCGGGCCCAACCGCGCCGGTGGCCCGGCGGCCGGCGATCGTCTTCATCGGCTTCATGGGCGCCGGCAAAACGGCCGCCGCCAACGCCGCGCGCGCCGCCGGCTTGGAGGCGATCGAGGCCGACGAGCTGCTCGAGGGCGAGATCGGGATGCCGATCGCCCGGTTCTTCGGCCGTCGCGGCGAGGAGGAGTTCCGGAGCCTCGAGTCCGCCCAGGTGAGCCAGCTGCTCGAGGACGCTGACGGCGGCGTGATCGCGCTCGGCGGCGGCGCGGTGTGCTCGGAGCGGGTCAGCGGAGAGCTCGGTCGCCACGTCGTCGTCTGGCTTCAGGTGTCCGCCGAGGAGGCATGGCGGCGGGTGGAGGGAGGCGATCGGCCCCTGGCGCAGGACCGCGGCCGCTTCGAGGCCCTGCATGCCGAGCGCCAGCCGGTGTACGCGGAGCTCGCCGACGCGATCCTCCCCCCCGGGGACGAGCAGATGGTGGCGCGGGCTTTGCCCTCGCTGATCGGACTCCGCGAGCTCCCGCGCGGAACGCGGATGGCCTGGGCGTCGAGCGAGTCGGGCGAGTACCCGGCCTACGTCGGCGAGGGCCTGCTGGCGGCGGGCTACTGGCCCCTCGAGGGCCGGCGGTTTTGCGTCACCGACTCCACGGTCGCCGGGCTCTACGCGGATGCCGTGCAGCCGCTTGCTGGGCTGGTGGAGGTTGAGCCGGGCGAGCGCGCCAAGACGCTCGGCGAGGCCGAGCGAATCCTGCGTGAGCTGGCCCAGCTCGGGATGTCGCGCGCCGACCACCTGGTGGCGCTGGGCGGCGGCGTGGTCGGCGACCTGGCCGGCTTCTGCGCGGCGACCTACCAGCGCGGAGTCGACGTCGTGCAGGTGCCGACCACCTTGGTCGGCCAGGTCGACTCCGCGTACGGGGGAAAGACGGGCGTCGACCTGCCCGAGGCCAAGAACTACGTGGGCGCCTACCACCTGCCCAGCGCGGTGATCGCCGACACGGGGACGCTCGCAACCCTGCCGGCCCAGGAGACGGCGGCGGGCTTCGTCGAGGTGCTGAAGACGGCGCTGATCGCTGGCGGGCGGCCGTGGGAGCGGGTGCGGGGACTCGGGGAGCTGGATCCGGCGAAGCTCGGCGATGTGATCTTCGCCTGCGTGCGCGCCAAGCTCGAGATCGTCGCCGCCGACGAGCGCGACAGCGGCCGCCGGGCGGTGCTCAACCTGGGTCACACGGTCGGTCATGCGATCGAGGCGGCGAGCGGGTATGTGCGCTACCGCCACGGTGAGGCGGTGGGGCTCGGTTTGCTGGCGACGCTACGGCTCTCGGGCGCTGGCGAGCTCCGCGACGAGGTCCGCAACCTGCTCGACCGCCACGGCCTGCCGACGCAGCTCGACCCCGCGATCGACGTCGGCTCCGTCCTGGCGGCGATCGAGCGCGACAAGAAGCGCACCGCCGACGGGGTCGGCTTCGTGCTCCTCGAGCGAGCCGGCAAGCCGGCGATCGGCCAGCGCGTCGACCCGGATAGCGTCCGCGCAGCCGTGGAAGAGCTGAGATGAAGAACCGGGTCGAGGTCATGCACGGGGTCAACCTCGACATCCTCGGCCGCCGCGCCCCCGAGCACTACGGGACCATCACGCTCCAGGAGCTGGAGGTGAAGATCAAGCGTTTCGCCCATGGCCTGGAGCTCGAGGTGAGGTTCTTCCAGACCAACCACGAGGGCGAGTTCGTCGAGCACCTCCATCGCCTGCCCGAGGTCGCCGATGCAGCGTTGCTCAATCCAGGCGCCTGGACCCATTACAGCTACGCGATCCGCGACGCGCTCGAGATCGCGGGGTTACCGGCCGTCGAGGTGCATCTCTCCGACATCCGGTCGCGCGAGGAGTGGCGCCGTCACTCCGTGCTCGAGGGCATTGCGATCGGGGCGGTGTCGGGAAAGGGGCCCGACGGCTACCTCGAGGCGCTCGAGATGCTGAAGCAGGCGCTCGGGTGAGCTCCTTGAGCCGCGCCGAGCGACTGGCGGCCCTCCTCGCGGAGCCGGGGCTCGACCAGCTCTTGGTCGGCGACCTCGTGCGTCCCGCAGACTCCGCTCCCGACGCGATCTCGAACCTGCGCTGGCTGACCGGGTTCAGCGGCACCAGCGGCCTGGCGATCGTGGGCGCGGAGGATCCCGTCTTCCTGACCGACTTCCGCTACCTCGAGCGCGCCCAGCGCGAGGTGGCGGCGGAGTTCGAGCGCGCGACCGCGGAGCGCGAGCTGCTCGCCGGCGCCGTCGAGTGGCTGCGCGGCCGGGTCGGCTACGACGACGCCCATACCAGCGTCAGGAACCTCCGCAAGCTCGAGCAGCTCATCCCCGAAGGAGTGGAGCTGGTGGCGGCCGGGGGCCTCGTCGAGCGCCTTCGCCGCCGCAAGGACGCCGGCGAGCTACGGACGATCGCCGAGGCTGCCCGGCTCGCCGATCAGGTCTACGCGTGGGTCTTCGATCGGGGCGTGGTAGGGAGGACCGAGCGCGAGATCATGCTCGATGCCCATCAGCGGATCCGCGAGCTCGGCGCCGACGACCCCTCGTTTCCGGCGATCGTCGCCGCCGGCGAGAACAGCGCCCTGCCGCACCACGGGTCCTCCGAGCGGGAGGTGGGCGCCGGCGAGCTGCTGCTGATCGACATGGGCGCGGCCCTGGACGGCTACTGCTCTGACTGCACGCGCACGGTCGCCGCGGGCGAGATCGACGACGAGGTGCGCGAGGTCTACGAGCTGGTGCGCTCGGCCCAGGCGGTGGCGCTGGAGGCGATCCGGGCGGGCGTGGATGCGCGAGACGCCGACTCCGCCGCCCGAGACCCAATCGCCCGGGCGGGCCACGGTGAGCACTTCGGCCATGGGCTGGGGCACGGGGTGGGGCTCGAGGTCCACGAGGCGCCGCGCCTGTCGCAGAGGTCGGATCAGACGCTCGAGGTCGGCGACGTGGTCACAGTCGAGCCGGGCATCTACCTCCCGGGCCGCTTCGGCGTGCGGATCGAGGACCTGGTGACCGTCACCGAGGACGGCTGCCGCAACTTCAGCAGCTTCCCGAAGGAGCTGCGGGTTGTCGCCTAACGGCTGAAGTCGAGCCCGGGCTCGAGCGCCGAGGCGAAGGCGGCGACCAGCTCGACCGTCGCCTCGACGTCGGCCAGGTCGACCATCTCCACCGGCGAGTGCATGTAGCGCAGGGGGATGGAGATCAGCCCGGCCGGGATCCCGGCACGCGAGATCTGGATCGCGTCCGCGTCGGTCCACGTGGCGCGGCCCGATGCCTCGATGCTGTGCGGGGCGTCGAGCTGCTCGGCGGTCTCGGAGAGAAGCTCGAAGATCCGCGGCGAGAGCGTCGAGCCGCGCCCGATCACGGGCCCGGAGCCAAGCGGGTGGCGGCCGAGCTCCTTCTCCTCGACCCCCGGCGCGTCGGTGGCATGGGTGACGTCGACGGCGAGGGCCAGATCGGGCTCGAGCGAGAACGCCGTCGTCGCGGCGCCCTTGGAGCCGATCTCCTCCTGGACCGCCGCCACAGCCGCCATCTGGCCCGCGAAGCCGCCGCGCTCATGGACTCGGCGCAGCGCCTCGAGTGCGACGTAGGCGCCGAGGCGGTTGTCGAGCGATCGGGAGATCAGCCGTCCCCCGGCGAGTCGCACCGGGTCGGCGGCGATCACGACCGGGTCCCCGATCCGCACCCTGTCCAGCGCCTCCTCCTCGTCGGCGGCGCCGATGTCGATGTGCATGTCGCGAAGCTCGACCACCTTCTTCCGCTGCTCCTCCTTCAGCAGGTGGATGGGCTTGCGTCCGACGACGCCGGGGACCGCGCCGGCCTTGGTTTGCACCTGGACCCGCTGGCCGATCAGGATCTGAGCGTCCCAGCCGCCGATCGGCGCGAAGTACAGAAAGCCCTTCTCGTCGACGTGAGTGATCACGAGGCCGATCTCGTCGATGTGCCCGACCACCGCCAGCAGCGGAGCGGCTCCCTCGGCGCCGATCCGAGCGACCGAGGAGCCCAGGGCGTCCGTGCTCAGCGAGGCGAACGAGGCCGCCCCCCGCCAGACGTCGCTTGCCGGGCCCTCGTAGCCGGAGGGAGCGGGCGCGCGCAGCAGGTCCTCAAGCAGTTGCGGCGTCTCGCCCACGGACGGCAGTATGGACGAGATCAGGCGGCCTCTCGCCAGGCGGCGAGGGAGCCGTCGGCGGCGAGGCGCTTGAGCGCCTTCTCCTCCAGCTGACGGACGCGCTGCTGGGTGACGCCGAGCTCTCGCCCCACCTCGCGCAGGGTCGCAACCGGCTCGTCGCCGGTTCCGAAACGCAGCTCGATCACCCGCCTCTCGGTCTCCGGCAGCTTCGACAGCGCCGCCTCGACGGTGCGCTCGCGCTGGCGATCGGCGATCTCGTCCTCGACCGGCAGCGCCTCGTCGGCGCGCAGCTCGCCGAGGGTCGCGTCGCCGTCATCGGTGACCGGCGCGTCGAGGCTGGTCGTGACCCGGGTCAGGTCGCGCACCGCCGTGACCTCGTCGAGAGGCAGCTTGGCCTCGGCCGCGATCTCCTCGTCGCTGGGCTCGCGGTCCAGCTTGCCGGTGAGCTCGGCAGCGATCCGATTCACGTTTCGCTGCCTTTGGGCGATGTGGGCGGGCACGCGAACGGCGCGGCCCGTGTTGTCCAGGCCACGCTGGATCGCTTGACGAATCCAGAGCGTGGCGTAGGTCGAGAACTTGTAGCCCCGGCGCCAGTCGAACTTCTCGGCCGCCCGGATCAAGCCCAGCATCGCCTCCTGGACCAGGTCCTGCATCGACATTCCCAGGCCCTGGTAACGGCGGGCGATCGAGAGCACGAGCCGCACATTGGAGCTGATCAGCCGCTCCTTGGCCTCCAGGTCCCCGCGCTCGATCCGCTGGGCCAGCTCGATCTCCTCCTCCGCGGTCAGCAGGGGATAGCGGGCAGCCTGGTTCAGGAACAGCTGGAAGCTGTCGGTTGTCTCGGTGCTCTCGGCGCGATGGGTTCTTGCGCGTCGCTCGACACGATTCGGTGTCGATCTGGCCGCATGCGGGCTGCGGCTGCGACGCGAGCGAGCTCCATCACGCACAGCGGGTGTAATCCGCGTCATGAAGCCTTCCTCTCGGTCAGTTGATTGCTGAGTCAATTATAGCAAGAGGTTGACCGCGCAAGGATCGCTATCTGCGATCCGCGGCGGGCAACCCGCAGCGCCGATCCCTCGACCATCCAGTCACAGATCCGTGACGATCTGCGCATTGCACGGGAGCCGGGAGTCGGCAAGGTCGGCCGGATGGACGACGAGGGTGACGGTCGGCCGGATGGACGACGAGGGTGACGTTCGGCCGGATGGACGACGAGGGTGACGTTGAACACCGTATGGATGCCGAACGTCACCCTCGCCGGCCTGACTTTCGCCACCTGGACCGGGTGATCGCCGAGCTTGCCGAGCACCAGCACGGTGTTGTGGCGCGAGCGCAGCTGCTCGAGATCGGGCTGGGTCGGGGAGCGATTAGAAGCCGACTGACCCGAGGCCGACTGCACGCGATGCATCGGGGTGTCTACGCGGTAGGCCACTGCGTCCTCTCCCAGGAGGGACGGTGGATGGCCGCGGTCTTGGCGGGCGGGAGCGGCGCCGCGCTCAGCCACCGGTCTGCGGCGGCGCTCTGGGGGCTGCCGCCCTCCCTGCGCGGGCTGACCGAGGTGACGGCGCCGGGGCGGCGACGGCCGCGCCATGGCATCGAGATGCACCGGGGCAACTTGCCCAGCGACGAGGTCACGGTCTTGCGGGGCATCCCGGTAACGACGGTGGCGCGGACGCTCTTCGACCTCGCTGCGGTGCTCGGACGCCGGCAGGTCGAGCGCGCCGTGCACGAGGCGGAGGCGCGCCGACTCGACGACTCCCTCTCGCTCCAGGAGCTCGTCGCACGGCATCCCGGCCGCCGCGGCGTTGCCGCGATACGGGCCATCCTGGCGACTGGGCGCATTGGTTCGACCGTCACTCGCAGCGAGCTCGAAGCCCGCTTCGCGCGCTTCCTCGACGCTGTCGGCTTGCCACGACCCGAGGTCAACGCGAGCATTCAGGTGGGCGGCCGGTGGGTCGAGGCTGACTGTGCCTGGCGCGCGCAGCGGCTGATCGTGGAGCTCGACGGCCACGCATTCCATGCCACGACCGCCGCCTACGAGCGCGACCGCGCCCGCGACCGGTCTCTTCACGTTGGCGGGTGGAGGGTGGTGCGGATCACCTGGCGCCAGCTGCACGACGACGCGGATGCGCTGGCAACCGACCTACGCAGCCTCCTGGGCGGCTAGGCAGGGGTGTGCCTGGGCGGCTACTTGGTGTGCTCGGGCGCGAGCTCGCGGTCGTGGCGCACACGGGCGCGCCCCTCCCCGTAGCTGATCGTCTCGTAGACGATCATCGCGCTGAGCAGCACAGTGACGATGGCCAGGGTTGCGAGCGCGGGCAGCTCGATTGCTGCCGGAACCAGCGCGAATAGGACCAGGGCGAGCAAGAGGCGCTGCCGGTTGATCGTATGGACGTGGCGATAGCGAAAGCTGACCAGCCCGAGCAGGTACAGGGCGAGGCCGCCCAGCAGCGCGAAGGTGGGCACGGTGGCGAGCGGGTCGTCGACGTGCGCCAGCGTCTTCTTCAGGCCCAGCGCCACGAGCACGATTCCAGCGACCATCGGGAAGTGCAGGTAGGAATATGAGTCGCGGGCCAGCTCGTTTCGCTCGCGCCCCTCGGCCGCGCGGCTCAGGCGCCGCGCGGAGACCAGCGCCACCACGTCGAAGTAGATCCACCACAAGGCCGCCGCCAGTGAGATGCCCAAGACCGCGGCCGCGGCAATGCCCAGTGTGAGGCTGGACTCGGCGCCGACGCCGATCGCGACGATCGACTCGCCGAGGGCGATGATGATGATCAGCCCGTGGCGCTCGGCAAAGTGGCCGGGCACCAGCTTCCACCCCTCGGCGCCGAACAGGTACGGCCCGCCCATGTCGAGCACGAGGGCGAGCGCCCACAGGGCAGCTTGCCCAAGGCCATCGAGAAACGACGCGCAGACGAGCAACCCCACGCCGATCGCCGTGCTGACCGCGAGGCCGGCTACGGACTGGCGCAGCGCGGGGTCGTCGCGGCTGGCCAGCACGAACAGCGAAATGTGCGCCGCGCGCACCACGCCGTAGGCCAGCGCGAACTCCAGTGCCAGCTCGTCGAAGGCCTCGGGGACGCAGATCCCGACGATCAGGAACGCGGCCATGGCGGCGAAGATCACGATGCGCACTGCGCCCTCCTCGGGATCGACGACGCTGGTCAGCCATGCGTAACCCGTCCACGACCACCAGAGCACGCCGAGCACCAGCACACCCTGGCCCAGCCCCGACCAGGTCGGGTGATCGGACATGAGCGCGGTGCACTGGGTGAGCGCGAGGACGAAGACGAGGTCGAAGAAGAGCTCGAGGGGCATCACCTGCTCCCCTTCGCGCAGGGCGGCACTGAGCCGGGGAGCGCGCGTGCCCGTCTCGGTGGCCATGACGCCGATCATCCTAGGCCCCCGCACGC
The DNA here is from genome assembly GCA_038040365.1 of Actinomycetota bacterium. Lineage (GTDB taxonomy): Bacteria > Actinomycetota > Thermoleophilia > Solirubrobacterales > 70-9 > AC-56. The sequence continues at coordinate 138 of JBBPIL010000047.1, read as the reverse complement.
CGCTCATCGGCGACCGATCCCCAATCCCGGCATTGCCGGGGCCTGCCCCTGAACAGCCTCCCGATTTGTGACCACATTTGTGGCCACTGTGCGTATCCGGTTGACTCCAAACGGGGTCAGGCGGCCCGGCGGGTGATC
>JBBPIL010000046.1:0-16569 GCA_038040365.1 Actinomycetota bacterium | reverse complement strand
GCCCCAGGCGGCTCCGCGGAGCCGCGGCGGCGGGAATTAGGAATCAATCATCTAGAGGCCGCGCAGGCAGGGCGCCGGGCCGATCGGGGCGCGGGCCTAAAATCGACGTTGAGCATGCTCTCCGAGCGCCAGCAACTGATCCTGAACCTCCTCGTCGACGCCTATCTCGAGTCGGGGACGCCGGTCGGCTCGAAGGCGATCGCCGAGCGCTCGGACATCGACTGGAGCCCCTCGACCGTGCGCGCCGAGCTCGCGGAGCTCGAGCGCGCCGGCTATCTGACCCACCCGCATACCTCGGCGGGACGCCTGCCCAGCGACTCCGGCTATCGCTTCTACGCGGACTCGCTGCTGGCCTCGGGGCGCCAGCTCCAGGCGCCGCTCGGGCCCGGCCTGGATCTGACCCAAATGCGCCGCCAGGTCGACGAGGCGATGCGCGACACGACCTCCGAGCTGTCGCGGATCACCGACCTGCTCGCCGTCGCGACCGCCCCTCCCGCCGGCACCGCTCGCATCCATCGCGTCGAGGTGCTGCTGCTACAGCCGCGCGTGGTGATGGTGGTCGCGATCGCCTCCAACGGGGCCGTCACGAAGCGCGTGTTCACCTTCGAGGTGCCGATGGACCCCGGGTTGGTCGAGTGGGCGTCGAGCTACCTGAACGAGCGCCTGGCGGGGCTCGGCCTCGGCGCGCGAATGATCGCCGACCGCCTCGCCGATCCCGAGCTCGGTGGGGCCGAGGCGGCATTCATCGGCGAGATCGAGGACGCGTTCACCGGGCTCGAGGATCGGGCCGAGGCGGACCTCTACGTCGAGGGGGCGGCGCGCCTGCTCTCCGAGGACCATGCCGGCGACTTGCCGCACGTGGAGGCGCTGATGCGTGCCCTGGAGCGCCGCGCGGGCCTGCTCGGCATCCTGCGCTCGGCGCTCGAGGAGCGCTCCGTGTTCCTCTGGATCGGCGACGAGAACCCTGCTCCGGAGCTGCGCTCGGTGAGCGTGGTGGGCGCCAACTACGGGCTCGGCTACAGAAACCTTGGCACGGTCGGCGTGGTCGGGCCGCTGCGCATGGACTACGCGACGGCGATCGCCTCGGTGCGCGACGCGGCGGGCCAGCTCTCCCGCTTCTTCGAAACGGTCTACGAGAGGTGAAGCGCGACTACTACGAGGTCCTCGGTGTGGACCGGGGAGCCGGCGATGGGGAGATCAAGAAGGCGTTCCGCAGGCTGGCGCGCGGGCTGCACCCGGACGTCAACAAGCACGACCCGGAGGCGGAGGAGAAGTTCAAGGAGGCCGCTGAGGCCTACGAGGTCCTATCGGATCCCGATCGCCGCGGTACCTATGACGCCTTCGGCCACGAGGGCCTGCGCTCCGGCGGCTGGGCCCCGCGCACCGACGCCGTCGGCAGCTTCGAGGATGTGCTGTCCGCGTTCTTCGGGCGCGGCGACCCGTTGTTCAGCGAGCTGTTCGGGTTCGGCCCGCCCGGGCCGATGAGCGGCGGCGACGTCGGGGCGCGAGTCGAGGTCAGCCTCGCCGAGGTGCTCACGGGAGCTTCTCGCGAGGTGTCGGTCGAGGCGGTCTCGACCTGCGAGCGCTGCCGGGGCAACGGCGCCGAGCCCGGAACGCCGATTCGGACCTGCGAGACGTGCGGCGGCAGCGGCGAGCTGCGCCAGGTGGCCCGGGTCGCCTTCGGTCAGGTGGTGCGGACAGGCGCCTGCCCCACCTGCGGCGGCCAGGGCCGGACGCCCGAGATGCCCTGCAAGGAGTGCGGAGGCCAGGGACGGACCGTCCGCATGCGCTCGTGGGAAGTCGAGGTCCCGCCGGGAATCGAGTCGGGCCAGCGAATCCGGATCTCCGGCGCCGGGCACGCGGGCGAGGCCGGGGGAAGGCCCGGAGACCTCTACGTGCAGGCGCTGGTTGCCGAGGACGAGCGCTTCGAGCGCCACGGCCAGGACCTGGTTACGGTCGTCGAGCTGTCCGCCACCCGAGCGATGCTTGGCGGCACGGTCACCGTGCCGACCCTCGACGGCGAGCGAGAGGTCGAGGTCCCGGCGGGGGCGCAGCCCGGCGAGCAAATCGTCGTGCGGGGCGTGGGCCTGCCATCGCTGCGGGGCGCCGCGCGCGGCGACCAGCACGTGGTGCTCGACGTCCACGTGCCCGCCGACCTGAGCAAGGAGCAGCGGGAGCTGGCCGAGCGGCTGGACGAGTCGCTGGCCTCGGCCAACTCCGGAGGCGACGGGAGCTCACGTTCGCGGCGCCGCGCCCGAGCCAGGCGCGACAGGTGATCCGCCTCGCCGTTCGCTGCCATCCGAAGCTCGCCGAGCGGGTGCTGGCCGAGCTGGTCGAGCTGGCCCCGGGAGGGGTCGAGGAAGAGCGGGGGAGGGGTTACGTCGAGTACGCCATCTACGGCGCCGCCGGCGAGCTGCCGGCGCTGCCGGATCTCGAGGCGATCGCCGGCGACGGGCTGGTCGCGGTCAGCTCCGCCGAGATACCCGACGACTGGGCGGACCGCTGGCAGGACTTCCACCAACCGCTCGAGGTCGGCGGGCGCCTCTGGGTACGGCCGTCGTGGGCCGAGGCCCGCCCGGGAGCCATCGACATCGTGGTCGATCCCGGCCAGGCATTCGGCACCGGTGCCCACCCGACCACCAGGATGTGTTTGGAGCTCCTTCTGGAGCTGGCCGATGCGGGGGGCGCTCGCGGCGCCCTTGCCGACTGGGGCACGGGCTCGGGCGTGCTCGCGATCGCGGCGGCGAAGCTGGGCTTCGCCCCGGTCGTCGCCTGCGACCACGAGCCGGCGGCGCTCGAGGCGGCCAGCGCAAACGCCCGTGCCAACGGGGTCGAGCTCGAGCTGCGTCGCGCGAACCTGCGGCTCGAGCCGCCGCCTCAGGCGCCCACCGTCGTCGCCAACCTGACGGCGCCAATCTTGCGGGAGATCGCCCGCCGTCTGGAGCGAGCGCCCGAGCGGCTGATCTGCTCCGGGCTTCTGGCGGGGGAGGCCGAGGACGCTCGCTGGGCGTTCGCCAGGCACGGCCTGACCGAGCGACTGAGCCGCGCCGAGGGCGACTGGATGGCGATCTCATTCACGACCCGGGTCAGTCGCCTGACGGCCGGCGGCGGCGGGACAATCCGAGCATGAGCGAGCCGCGCGCGTCTCTGCCGATCGCAGTCTTCGACTCGGGGATCGGCGGGCTCACGGTCCTCCACGAGCTGCTCGTCTCGCTGCCGCAGGAGAGCTACCTCTATCTCGGCGACACCGCCGGATTCCCCTACGGCACCAAGTCCCTGGACTGGCTGCGTCCCCGGATCGCGCTGTCGACGCGCTTCCTGCTCGACCGAGGCTCGAAGCTGCTGGTGGTGGCATGCAACTCGGCGACCTCGGCGGGCGGCGATGTGGTTCGCGAGGTCGCCGAGGAGCGCGGGGTGGAGGTGCTGACCGTGGTCGACCCCGAGGCCGAGATCGCGGCGGCGATCAGCGACAGCGGGCAGATCGGGGTCCTCGCCACCCCGACCACGGTGCAGGGGGGCGCGTACCGTCGCGCCCTCGATGCGCAGGGGCGCGAGCTTCAGGTGACCGAGGTGGCCGCACCCGATCTCGCCCCGATCATCCAGAACGGGTTCCCGTTCGATCAGCGAGTGATGGACACCGTGCGCTCCTACTGCGCGCCGTTGAAGCTCGCCGAGGTCGACACGCTGATCCTCGGATGCACTCACTACTCGCTGGTCGCCCCGATGCTCCAGAGGATGCTCGGCCGCGACGTACGTTTGGTCACCGCTGGCCACGCCTTGGCCGCCTCCGCCCAGCGAGCGCTGGAGGCGCAGGGCCTGGAGACGGAGGGTCAGCGGGAGGGCGAGTACCGCTTCCTTTGCACCGGCGACGTCGATGCGTTCCGCGAGCTGGGCACCCGCTTCCTTCAGATGCCGCTCGGTGAGGTCGAGCACGTGGAGCTGAGCCACTGACGGCCGCCGCGATCCTGCCCATCGACTTCCTGCCCTGGGGACTCATGCTGTTCGTGGCAGGGCTCTACCTGATCGGCGTGCTGCTGCTCCTCGCTGCCGGGCAGCGCACGGACGCCCGCGCGCTGGCCGGCTTTGTCCTCGACTGCGCGGTGCTGATCAAGCGGCTCGCAGCCGGCGCGACGACGACACGCTCGCAGCGCCTTGTTCTGCTCGCGCTCCTCGCCTACCTCCTGACCCCGATCGACATCGTGCCCGACTTCATCCCTGTCGCCGGCCAGCTCGACGACGCCGTGCTGGTGACGCTCGCCCTCGGCTGGCTTCTGCGCACGCACGGCGAGCGGGCGATCCGGCAGGCCTGGCCGGGACCGGAGCGCTCGCTGCGGATCGTCCTCCACGCCGCCGGCGCCTCGGGCGCCGCGCAGGCGGGCTGACCTGGGGGCACTACGCTTTACTCGGTGAGCATCCTCGAGCGAGTCCAAGCCGACACCCGAGCGGCAATGAAGGCTGGCGAGCGCGATCGGGTGGGCGCGCTGCGTATGCTCGCCAACGCTCTCCAGCAGGAGGCGAAGCTCGGCACCGAAGACGAGGTCGCGGTGCTCCAGCGGGAGCGCAAGAAGCGGCTCGAGGCGGCGGAGGCGTTCCGCAAGGGAGGCAGCGAGGATCGAGCAGCCACGGAGGAGGCCGAGTCGGAGCTGATCGAGGTCTACCTGCCGGAGCAGCTCTCCGATGAGGAGCTTGGCGAGCTGGTCAGCGCAGCGATCGAGGAGGCCGGCGCATCTGGGCCGGGCGAGATGGGCAAGGTGATGTCCTTGGTGATGCCGCGCGTCCAGGGGCGGGCCGACGGCAAGCGGGTCAGCGGGGCGGTCCGGGAGCGCCTCCATAGCGGCTAGTGGGAAGGGCATTGGCGCGCAGGCAACTCACGCTCGACAACACGGTCGCCGCCGAGCTGGCGGGATCCGAGGACTCTGTGCTGCGCGAGCTCGAAGGCAGGATCGGTTGCGACCTGCGTCTGCGCGGCAACGTGCTGACGCTGGACGGGGATGAGGGCGAGGTTCGGGATGCCGCCGCGGTGGTCGAGGAGCTGGTGGACCTGATCGAGCGCGGGCACGAGCTGGCGCCGGCGACGATCGACACCGTGGCCAGCGCGATGGACGCCAGCCAGCGGCCGGCGGAGATCCTCGACGACGTGATTTGGCGGCACCGGAGCATCAAGGTCGCTCCGAAGACGGTCAACCAGAAGCGTTACGTGGACTCGATCCGCGAGCACACGGTGACCTTTGGAATCGGCCCCGCGGGGACCGGGAAGACCTTCCTCGCGGTGGCGATGGCGGTAGCGGCCCTCGACGCGCGGGAGGTGAACCGGATCATCCTCACCCGTCCGGCGGTCGAGGCGGGAGAGCGCCTCGGCTTCCTGCCGGGCGACATCCAGGCAAAGGTGGATCCCTACCTGCGGCCACTGTTCGACGCCCTCTACGACATGCTCGACCCCGAGCGGGTCAGCACCTACTTCGACCGCGGGATCATCGAGGTTGCGCCGCTTGCGTTCATGCGCGGCCGGGCGCAGCCGCTATCCAGTTCCGTGCTCACACCATCCGGCTTCCGGCCGATCGGGAGCCTGCGGGTTGGCGACCTGGTCATCGGGTCGAGTGGGCTTCCGACGCCGGTGGTCGGCGTGTACCCGCAGGGTCGCAAGGAGGTCTTCCGCTTGTGCACGCAGGACGGCGCCTCGACGCTGTGCTGCTCGGAGCACCTGTGGCGTGTCTTGACGCCGGACGATCGCCGACGAGGAAAGCCAGCCCGTCTCGTCGAGACACGCGAGATGATCGGGCAGCTGCGGGTCGCCCACCAGCACCGATTCGAGCTACCGCTTCTTGAGGCGCCGGTCGAGCTCGAGCCCGGCAACGTGCCCATGGATCCGTACGCCCTCGGCCTCCTGCTCGGCGACGGCTGCCTCACGACCACGACGACTCCTACCTTCGCAACGGCGGATCCGGAGCTGGCCGTTGCCCTCCAGGAGGGGCTCGACGGGATCGAGGTGCGCCCGAAGGGTGGCGTGGACTACGTGCTTCGTCATACCGCCGGCCACCGCGGCGGCGTGATCGTCGCCAACCCGGTCACCGTCGTGCTCCGCGAGCTTGGCCTCGCCGGCACCGACTCGCGCACGAAGTTCGTGCCCGAGGTGTACCTGTACAACGAATCGGCGGTTCGGCTGGCGGTACTTCAGGGCCTCCTCGACACCGACGGCGGGCCGGTCATGCAGCGAGGCAGGACATGCCGGGTCCAGTACTCGACGTGCTCGGAGCGTCTCCGCGACGATGTCGCCTTCCTCGTTCGCTCGCTGGGCGGGGTCGCCTACTGGCGCCGGCGTCAGGCGGCCGGACGACCTCCCGGCCGGGTCAGAGGTCGCCCCGTGCGCCACCGATCGGACGCGTTCATCCTCGACATCCGCCTGCCGACCGGGATCGACCCGTTCCGCCTCCAGCGAAAGCTCGACCCCTACCGGCGCCTCGGCTGCGGTCGCCCGATGCGCTTCGTGGATGCCATCGAGCCGGTGGGCGAGACGGAGACCGTCTGCATCCAGGTCGCCGCGGCCGATTCGCTCTATGTCACCGACGACTTCCTGATCACCCACAACACGCTCAACGACTCGTTCGTGATCCTGGACGAGGCTCAGAACACGAGCCCCGAGCAGATGAAGATGTTCCTGACCCGACTCGGATTCGGGTCCAAGATGGTGGTCACCGGTGACATCACCCAGATCGACCTGCCGCGCGACCAGCGTTCGGGACTGGTGGTGATCGGGGAGATCCTCGCGCAGGTCACCGACATCTCCTTCGTGCGGTTCGGCGGCGAGGACGTCGTCCGCCATCAGCTCGTGCAGAGGATCGTTGCCGCCTACGGCGACTACGAGCGGGAGAGCCGCAAAGGGGCCTGACCCCCGGTGATCTTGGACCTCGCGGACGTTCCCGGGGAGCTGCGACCGGCGGCCGATGCCGCCCTGCGCGCGGCGGGCGTCGTCGAGGGGCACCTTTCGGTCGAGCTGGTCCCGGCGGGCCGGATCCGCGAGCTGAACCGCGAGCACCGCGGGCGCGACGAGCCGACGGACGTGCTCTCGTTCCCGATCGACGGGGCCGAGGGGGTCGCCGGCCCACGCGAGCTCGGAGACGTCGTCATCTGCCCCGAGCACGCCACCGATCTCGACCGAGCGACGGTCCACGGCGTTCTCCACCTCTGCGGCTACGACCACGAGGCGGACGAAGGGGAGATGCTGGCCCTCGAGCACGCGGTGATGCAGGCGCTGAGGCCTGGCGACGAGCGACGAGTGACGAGCGACGAGCGACGATGACGCGAGCCGGCTTCATTGGCCTCGCCGGTCGCCCCAATGTCGGCAAGTCGACACTGGTCAACGCGATCGTGGGCGCCAAGGTGGCGATCGTCTCCGACCGCCCTCAGACCACCCGCCGAGCGATTCGCGGGATCGCCACCGACGGGCCCGCCGGTTGGCAGATGGTCCTCGTCGACCTGCCGGGAGTACAGCGGCCGCGTGACGCGCTCACCCAGCGGATGCAGCGTCGGGTCGAGCGGGAGCTGGCCGACGCCGACGCGGCGCTCCTCGTCGTCGATGGGCACCAGGGGGTCGGCCCCGGCGACAGGTTCATCGCCAAGGCGCTGCTGGGTGCAAAGCAGGGGACGCCCGTCGTCTGCGTGGTCAACAAGTGCGATCGCCTCCGAAGGCCGCAGACCGCCGCCGCGCTGGCCGCCGCCGCCGAGCTCGAGGCGGTGGACGAGCTGTTCCCGATCAGCGCGCGGACGGGGGCGGGCTTGGAGCCGCTGGTCGTCCGCCTCGCCTCGCTTCTCCCCGAAGGGCCGTTCGGCTACCCGCCCGAGGACCGGTCTGACCTTCCGAGCGAGGTCCATCTCGCCGAGCTGGTCCGCGAGCAGGTGTTGCGCCGCACGCGTGAGGAGATCCCGCACGCGGTCGAGGTGGCCGTCGAGGAAGTCGTGCGGCGTCCGGGAGCCGAAGGCGACGGCCTGGTCGAGGTGCACGCCCAGATCTGGGTCGAGACGCAATCCCAGAAGGGGATCCTGATCGGAAAGGGCGGGCGGATGGTGCGCGAAATCGGCACCGCGGCGCGCAAGGAGCTGGAGCGCGACCTCGGCGCCCAGGTGTTCCTGAATCTCCAGGTCAAGGTTCGCGAGCACTGGCGCCGCGACGACGCCCTGCTCGACCGAATCGGCATCGAGTAGTGCCGCATCCGCCACCGTCCACACCTACTGCAAACCTGGTATCAGTCGATGCCGGCATTCGGCCGATACAAGTGATGAGGTTGAATCGGTCTGAGGAGTTGCGGATGGATCCGGACCAAGCACGGACTCCGGGCGAGCGCCAGTACTTGCCCGGCACAGGGTCGGTCGAACGGCCGCTCGAGGATGGCGGGCGCAGTCGAGTTGCGCCATTCGCCGTCATCGCCGCCGCCGTGGCCGTGGCCGCGTTCGTGGTCGTGATCCTGATCGGCACCCGGTCGCGCGCGGGTGAGGTGATCGCCGCCGGGCTGCTGGTGCCGCCCCTGGTCGCCTCGGTCTACCTGGTGCCGTGGTGGAGGCTCCCGGCCTGGGCGCAGGCGGCTCCGCCGCTGCTCTACTTCGCCATCGTCGCGCTGCTGCGCGACGCCGCGGGAGCCGACACGTCGATCTTCACCGCGCTGGTGATCCTGCCCGTGTTCTGGTTCGCGCTCTACGGGACGCGCGCCCAGCTGCTCGTCTCCGTGGTAGGGGTGTTTGTGACCCTTGCCGCCCCCGCGTTGATCGCCGGCGCTCCGGATTACCCGCCCCGGGAAGAGCTGGTGCAGGCCTTCCTCTGGCTGATCATCGCGGGCGCGCTGGGCCTCACGGTCCATCGCCTCGGGCTCGAGGTTCGCGCTCGCTTCATCGAGTACCGATCGATCCTCGAGACCGCCCACGAATCGTTCATCTCCGCCCAGGCCGATGGCCGGATCGTCGATTGGAACCAGCAGGCCGAGCGCGACTTCGGCTGGTCTCGCGACGAGGTGATCGGGCGCCAGTTCGCCGAGACCGTCATCCCGCCGAGGTTCCGGGGGGTCTACAGCGCGGGCTTCGACCACCTCCTGCGCACCGGCGAGCACACGCTCCTCGGCCGGCGGTTCGAGATGCAGGCAATGCACCGCGACGGTGGCGAGTTCCCGGTCGAGATCACGGTCTCGGCGCTGCCTGCTGACGGTGGCTACAGGCTCAACGCCTTCCTCCACGACATCTCCGAGCGCCGGAAGAGCGACCGGGCGCTGCGCGAGGCCGAGGAACGGTTCCGCCGCTCCTTCCACGACAGCGCCGCCGGGATGGCGATCGTCAGCACGGAGGGGGAGTGGATGCAGGTGAACCAGGCGTTTGCCGACCTCACCGGATACACCAAGGGCGAGCTCAAGGAGATGTCCTTCGCGGACATCACACATCCGGACGATGTCGACGCCGAGCTCGAGGCCCTCGATCAACTGGTCGCTGGCGAGCGGCGGCGATACGTGACCGAGCAGCGCTGCCTCCGCGCCGACGGACGGCTCGTCTGGATCTCGCTGAGCCTCTCGCCCGTCCGCGACGAGGATGGGGACACCCTCTATCTGATCTCGCAGATGCAGGACGTCACCGAGCGCAAGCGGACCGAGGCAAAGCTCGCTCATCAAGCCATGCACGATCCGCTCACCGGGCTGCCCAACCGCACCTTGTTCACCGACCGGATGCAGCTCGCCAAGGCGCGCCTGCGGCGCGGCGGCTCGCTGGCGCTGCTGTTCTGTGACCTCGACGACTTCAAGGTGGTCAACGACAGCTTCGGGCACGACGCGGGCGACCGTCTGCTGATCGACGTCGCGGGTCGGCTGCGCTCGGTCCTGCGACCCAGCGACACCGTGTCCAGGTTCGGCGGCGACGAGTTCGCGCTGCTCTGCGAGGGGGTCGATACCGAGGCCACGGAGCGGATCGCCTCCCGGATCGCCGAGGCCTTCTCGGCGCCGTTCGTGATCGACGGTAACGAGGTCTCGCTGAGCGCCAGCACCGGAATCGTCCTCACCACCGATCCCGAGGTTGATCCCGACCAGCTGATGAGCGACGCTGACCACGCCATGTATGCGGCGAAGCAGGGTGGTGGAGCACGCCACGCACTGTTCGGGCACGAGATGGGCGAACATCCGTCGCCCTTCACCTCTCGCGGCCGCGGCCCCCGCGGATCAGCCCGTACTCGCGTGGGCCCGCACTCGCGCTCGTAAACTGCTCCAAATGGAGCACTCATCGCCGCCTGGAGCGGTCCGCTTCGACGAGCACGGCCTGGTGCCCTGCGTGACGCAGGACTGGCGCACGGGTGAGGTGCTGACGCTCGCCTACATGAACGACGAGGCGCTCGAGCGCACCCGCGAGACGGGAGAGGTCCACTTCTACAGCCGCTCCCGGGGCGAGATCTGGCACAAGGGTCAGACCTCGGGCAACGTGCAGCGCGTGCGCCAGATCCGCTACGACTGCGACGCCGACGCGCTCGTCGCCCTGGTCGACCCGGCGGGCCCCGCCTGCCACACGGGCCAGCGCTCTTGCTTTTACCGCGATCTCGAGGGGAGCGCCGACCCCGCTCCGGACGCCTCGCCGGCCGATGGCGAGCCCGCCCCCGCCACCTACGAGGCGCTGCCCGCGCTCGAGCGCACCCTGCTCGACCGCCGTCAGCGCCGTCCCGCTGGCTCATACACGGTCGAGCTGTTCGACGACCCGCCGCGGATCTTCGACAAGGTGCGCGAGGAGGCGGACGAGGTATCCCGCGCCGCTGACTCGGAATCCGCGGAGCGGGTGGCCGAGGAGGCCGCCGACGTCCTCTACCACCTGCAGGTGCTCCTGACCTCACGCGGGATCTCGATCGCGTCGGTGCTGGAGACGCTGAATGGCCGTCGCCGTTGAGCGTCCCAGACCCGGACACCGGGCCCATGGCCATCAGCGCTGAGGCGGAGCTCGACCTCGACCCGAGCATCGAGCAGGCGCGCGAGTTGGCCCGCGAGGGCAATGCGATCCCTGTTCGCCTGACGTTCGTCGACGATTGCGAGACCCCGGTCTCCGCCTTCCTCAAGCTGCGCACGGGCGGCCCCTGCTTCCTGCTCGAGTCCGCCGAGCAGGGACGCCTCGGCCGCTACTCCTTCCTCGGCTTCAGCCCCCGCGCGGTTTTGCGCTGGCAGGATGGGGTGCTCAGCGAGTGGCCGGGCGATGCGACCGCCGGCGTCGAGCCGCGCGCCCGCCACCGCGCCCCCGACCCCTACGCCGGGGTCAGCGACTACCTCGGCCGCTACAGGCTGGCTCCGGTCGACGACCTGCCGCCGTTCGCGGGTGGCGCGGTCGGGTTCTTCGGCTACGACCTGGTTCGCACGGTTGAGTCGCTGGGGGAGCCGAATCCCGACCCGATCGGGCTCCCGGACATGGCGCTGATGGTGAGCGACGTCCTGGTCATCTTCGACCACATGCGCCATGAGCTGACCCTGCTGGCCTACGCGTTCCTGGACTCCGAGACCGACGTGGACGCGGCCTACGCGCGGGCGGCGGGCGTGCTTGCGGATCTGCGCGAGCGCCTCCGCGGGCCGGTGCCCCGAGCGCCAATGCCGGCAGCGTCCTCGGCTACGCCTCCGGAAGCTGTCGGGCCGATAGTCGATCGGGATGCGGTGCCGGAGTTCAAGTCGAACATGAGCCGCGAGCAGTTCGAGGCCAACGTGCGGCGGATCATCGAGTACATCCACGCCGGCGACGCCTTCCAGGTGGTCCCCTCGCAGCGCTTCTCGGCTCCCGCGCCGGTCGAGCCATTCTCCATCTACCGTGGCCTGCGCACGATCAACCCGTCGCCGTACATGTACTTCCTCGATTTCGGCGACTTCCAGCTCGCCGGCGCCTCGCCGGAGCCGCTGGTCAGGATCACCGGTCGCCGCGTCGAGACGCGGCCGATCGCCGGCACCTATCCGCGCGGGGCAAGCGAGGAGGAGGATCGCCGCCGGGCCGAGGAGCTCCTGCGCGACCCGAAGGAGCGCGCCGAGCACGTGATGCTGGTCGACCTGGGGCGCAACGACCTCGGCCGCGTCTGCGAGTACGGGTCGGTGCAGGTGGACGAGCTGATGGCCGTCGAGGCCTACTCGCACGTGCTTCACATCGTCAGCCAGGTCTCGGGACAGCTCCGCCCCGAGGTCACGGCGATGGACGCCTTGCGCGCCGTGCTCCCGGCGGGGACGCTCTCCGGGGCGCCGAAGGTCAGGGCGATGCAGATCATCGACGAGCTCGAGCCTCACAAGCGCGGCTCCTACGGCGGTGCGATCGGATATGTGGGCTTCAACGGCGACCTCGACACCGCGATCCACATCCGTACCGTGGTGGTCAAGGACGGCGTCGTTCATGTCCAGGCCGGCGGCGGCACGGTGGCCGACGCGAAGCCGGACTATGAGTACGAGGAGTCGGTGACGAAGGCGAAGGCGGTATTCAGAGCAGTGCAGCTAGCGGTGAGCCAGCCGGAGTGGCCATGAGGGTTCTCGTGATCGACAACTACGACAGCTTCACCTACAACCTGGTCCAGTACCTGGGCGAGCTGGGGGCGGAGGCGGACGTGGTCCGAAACGACAAGGCCACGGTCGCGGAGTTGCTCGGTCGGCGCCCCGATCGCCTGGTGATCTCGCCGGGGCCATGCACTCCCGGGGACGCCGGCGTCTCGATCGAGGCGTCGCGGGCCTTCCCCAAGGCCGGCATTCCGACGCTGGGCGTCTGTCTCGGCCATCAGTCACTCGTCGAGGCGTTCGGCGGGCGCACGATCCGCGGCGAGCCGATCCACGGCAAGGACGCTGAGATCGAGCACGACGGCAAGGGCGTCCTGCGTGGGCTGGACAGCCCGCTGCGCGCGGGCCGCTATCACTCGCTGGTCGCCGACCCCGAGCTTCCAGATCAGCTCGAGCTCACCGCGACGCTCGGAGATGTGGTGATGGGCGTGCGGCACCGCGAGCTGCCGGCGGAGGGCGTGCAGTTTCACCCGGAGTCCGTGCTGACGCCCCACGGAAAGGACATACTCCGCAACTTCCTCTCCTAGTGGTCGCGAGCAACTGACCAGCCACGCTTGATGCCGAACGATGTCTTGACACGCGCCATCGACGCCGTCTGCTCCGGCACGCACCTGACCGCCGACCACGCCTCGGCGGTGCTCGACGAGATCATGGAGGGCAGGGCCCCGGACGTGCAGACCGGTGCCTTCCTGGTCGCGCTCCGGACCAAGGGCGAGACGGTCGCCGAGCTGGTCGGGCTGGCGAGGACGATGCGGCGGCTGGCCGCCGAGGTGGAGGCTGGACGCGACGACCTGGTCGACACCGCCGGCACCGGCGGCGGCCCGTCGACTTTCAATATCTCGACCGCTGCCGCGCTGGTCGCCGCGGGCGCCGGGTGTGCCGTCGCCAAGCACGGCAATCGCTCCAACACCAGCCGCTCCGGCTCCGCGGACCTGCTCGAGGCCCTCGGCGTGCGGATCGACCTCGGCCCCGCGGAGGTCGCCCGTTGCATCGACGAGATCGGCTTCGGGTTCATGTTCGCCCCCCGACACCACGCGGCGATGAAGCACGTGGTGCCGGTGCGAAAGGAGCTGGCGGTGCGGACCATCTTCAACTTCCTCGGTCCGCTCACGAATCCCGCCGGGGCCACCAGGCAGCTGCTCGGTGTCTCGGATCGCCGCTACCAGGAGACGATCGCCGAGGCGCTCGTCGGGCTGGGCTGCGAGCGGGCGCTGGTCGTCTGCGCCGAGGATGACGTCGACGAGATCAGCGTCAGCGCCGAGACGCGGGTGGTCGAGGTGAAGGAAGGCCGCACCGAGGAGTGGTTCGTGCGCCCGGAGGAGCTCGGGGTCGAGCGCGCCGAGATCGAGCAGATCGCCGGCGGTGAGCCGGAGGAGAACGCGGCAACGGTCGCCGGTGTGTTGAAGGGCGACAGCGGTCCGCCACGTGACGTCGTGGTGCTCAACGCCGGAGCCGCGATCCTGGTCGGCGGCGGTGCCGACGACCTCGCGCAGGGGATCGAGCGGGCTGGCGAGGCGATCGACTCCGGGGCAGCCCGGGAGGTGCTCGCCAGGCTGGTCGAGCTGACCGGCGAGTTGGCCCGGTCTTGACCTAGTGCACCCGTCCGCGTGCACTAGCCTTTCACGATGATGAGCTGGCTCGAGCAGCTGGTCGCGGGTGCGCGAGAGGATGCCCGCCGCCGCAGTGAGGAGGTCCCGCCCGAGAATCTGCGCGCCAGGTTGGGCACCCGCGACGGCGCCCGTCCCTTCAACGAGGCGTTGGTGCGCCCCGGCCTCTCGCTGATCGCCGAGTTCAAGCGGCGCTCGCCGAGCGGGGGCGAGATCCGATCCGGCGCCGGCGTGGCCGAGACGGTCAGGGCGTACGAGCGCGGCGGCGCCGCCGCGCTCTCGATCCTGACCGAGGAGCGTCACTTCGGAGGCTCGCTGCACGACCTGCGCGCCGCCCGGGAGGCATCCGACCTCCCGATCCTGCGCAAGGACTTCATCGTCGAGCCGTATCAGCTCTACGAAGCGGCGGCGAACGGGGCGGACGCGGTGCTCCTGATCGTCGCGGCGCTCGACGACCAGGAGCTCGCCGCCCTCTACGGGGAGGCGCGGGCGGTCGACCTGGACTGCCTGATCGAGGTTCACGACGAGCGAGATCTCGAGCGGGCGCTGATGATCGATGCCGACGTGATCGCAATCAACAATCGCGACCTCGAGGACTTCAGCGTCGACGTCGAGACGACCGTGGAGCTGCTCACTGACGTCCCGGCCGGCAAGACCGTCGTCTCGGAGTCCGGCTACGCGGGCCGCGAGCAACTCGACGAGCTCGAGCGGATCGGCGTCGATGCCGTGTTGGTCGGGGAGACGCTCATGCGCGCCGAGGACCCCGAGGAGCTCGTCCGGGAGCTCACGCGCGACCAGGAGGCCACCCGCGAGCATTACTTGGAGCGCGCCTCCGAGGAGTGACCTCGAGGCTCCTCGAGGCGATTCTTACCATCGCTGAAGGCTCCCGTTAGCCGGCGTTAAGCGAGATCCCCGAAGCTCGGGGCATGAGCAAGGTGAGACTCGTGATCGGTGCCCTCGGACGATTCGTCCGGACCTCGTTCGGTGCTGCCGTGGCGGGTGGGCTCGTCGTCGGCATCGTCGGCTTGATCGCGATCGGCGCCGGCTGGGTCAAGTCGTCGGGTGGCGGCGATGAGGGCTTGGCGCTCGCCGGGACGCCGCTCCCCCAGTCCGCCCCCCGGGAGGCCAGCGGGAAGGGGCTCACGGTGAATCAGATCTACGAGCAGGACTCCCCCGGAGTCGTGTTCATACGGGCCCAGTCTGCGCCGCGGCCCGCTTCGCCGCTGAGCCCATTCGGAGGCGGCGGCGGGGCCGCGACCGGCTCGGGCTTCGTGATCGATCAGGCCGGCCACATCCTCACCAACGCGCACGTCGTCGATGGGGCCCAAAGGATCGACGTGACGCTCGGCAACATCGACAGCTCGCAGCCCGTGAGCGCCCGGGTGGTGGGCAGGGATCCTTCCACTGACGTGGCGCTGCTCGAGGTCGACGCGCCCTCCGATCAGCTCCACCCGCTGGCCCTGGGGGACTCAACCCAGCTTCAGGTGGGCGATTCCGTGGTTGCAATCGGCAACCCGTTCGGGCTCGACCGGACGGTGACCACGGGGATCGTCTCAGCGCTACAGCGAGAGATCAAGGCCCCCAACGGGTTCACGATCAACAACGTGATCCAGACCGACGCCGCGATCAACCCCGGGAACTCCGGCGGGCCGCTGCTCGGGGCCGACGGACGGGTGATCGGGATCAACTCCCAGATCGAGTCCGCCGGAGGGGGCGGCAACGTCGGCATCGGCTTCGCGGTGCCGATCAACACCGCCCATGAGGTGGTCCAGCAGCTGCTCGCCGACGGCACGGTGGAGCACGCGTTCCTGGGGATCAGCGGAACCGACCTCACCCCGCAGCTCACCGACGTCCTCAACCTCCCGGTCAAGCAGGGGGCGCTCGTGCAGAGCGTCGTGTCCGGCGGGCCCGCCGACAAGGCGGGCGTCAAGGGGGGCCACGCCACCACCTCCATCGGCGGCCAGCGGGTCCGCACCGGCGGGGACGTGATCACGGCGATCGACGGCAAGGCCGTGACCGGCATGGACGACGTCATCGGTGTCGTGAACCAGAAGCAGCCCGGCGACGAGGTGGAGCTCAGTCTGGTCGACGGCAGCCACAAGCGCACGGTCACGGTTACGCTCGGCAACCGCCCGGCGAACGCAAGCGGCTAGCCGAATAACTCCGCCGGAAGCCTCGCCTGCGGCTACGTTTCCGGCGGGCGAGGGCGCGGACCTGACCCGGCAGGTCCACACGCAGCTACCGGGACTCCGTCCCTAGCCCGAGCGAACGCCACGTATCTTTGTACGTGTGAGGGTGAAGTTCTGCGGCATCACGAATCTCGACGACGCGCGCCAGGCGGAGCGTCTCGGCGCCTGGGCGATCGGGCTCAACCACCACCCTGAAAGCCCGCGCTTCTGCGAGCCACAGGTGGCGGCCGAGATCGGCGCCGCGCTCAAGCGCCA
>JBBPIL010000045.1:0-17904 GCA_038040365.1 Actinomycetota bacterium | reverse complement strand
GCGCGGACTTGAGGCGGGCAACCGCGGAGACGTCGAAACGCTGCTGGGGGTACTCGACCCCGACGTGGCTTGGCACTCGGCGCTCCATGCGTTGCTGGGAGGGGAAGCGACGGTGTTTCGGGGAGACGACGGCGTCCGCGAGATGCTCCGAGACCTCTACGGGGCCTTCGACGAGATCCACATCGAGATCTCGGAGATCCGGGATCTGGGAGACCGACTCGTCGCGATCGGCCGCACCCGCGCGCGTGGCAACGCAAGCGGGGCTGACGTCGAGTCGCCTATCGGGTTCGTGGCCGAGTTCAAGAACGGCAAGGCGATTGCGATTCGGGGCTACCTCGATCCCAAGGAGGCCCTCGAAGCCGTCGGGCTGCGGGAGTAGGCGCGGTCTTTTTGGAGGTCGCGGGCAGGGGATGCTGCCCTGCCGCAAATGATCGCGCTCAGCGTTGCGTTCATGCTGGGCCTAGCCGCCCTGGACCACACCTGAACTGACGCCCCCCGCAACTGCTCGGCGGCCACGCGGGGTGCTCAGGCTGGCTGTGTAGCAGCGTCAGTAGCCGATCAATAGCCGCCCGTCGAACGGCAGATTCAGCCGCTGGCGGCCGTAGATCGCGTCTACGAGCTTGTAGGTCTTTTCGTAGCTCGGTTCTTTAGTTGGCTTCGTGCCGTACCGGTATTCGATTGGAACAGCCAGGCAAGGTGCCGAGCGTCCACGATGAGCGAAGCCTGGATGAGGTCGCGGTAGACCGCATTTCCCATCGTGGCGCGTCCGGCCCGCTGCCCATGTACTGCTCAAGCTTCACGAGCTAGCCATACGAGGCGGCCTCCCGGCTGGCTGGCCAGTTAAGATGTCGAAAGGCCTAGAGACACGCAGGCGCACGGCGGCTGGGGCTGTTCCCTCCTCCTTGTGACCCAGCCGTTGGCGCTCTGCGAGAGGCGCGCTTAGGGCGCCCCAGCCGAGCACCGCCGCTAGCGTGAGGCCGCTGACGGCGCCGATAGGACCGGCGCGAGCCCGCAGCAGGCCACGGCCGCCGCCGTTACCCCACCGCCGCCAGCGAGTACCTCGACTTTGTGGCTCTTGAGAGCGCGACCGTGCAGAGCTGATGCTCGTGCGCGCCCGTGGGGCGATCGATCCCCGCCAGCAGAGGATCCTCTTCTATCTCTATACGCCCGATCTGACCGCGCTTCGCGAATCGCTCGGCGCCCAAGGGGTTGCGGTTGGCCCGATCGTCGACGGATCACCCGGGCCGGAGCGCGAGATGAGCCTTTGCGACCCCGACGGCTACTGCCTAATGGTCGCCGAGGCCGACGTCGCCTAGCGCGTCGCCGCTGAGTCACCCGGAAGCGGGCGCCGGGGCTCGCGGACGCCAGCCGATCCGAAGCCGTCGTCGTCTCCGCACTCGATCCCTACGTTGGGCCTTCGCGTTCGGCACACCCGCCAGCGGTGACAGATGGGCTCCCGCTGGATCCAGAGAGCCGTGCCCAACGCGCCGACGCCAATACCCGGTGGAACCTCGATGCGGCGCTCAGACTTCACAACGCAACGCCGGCCCTGCTCAGGTATAGAGTGGCGCAGAGCACAACAGGGAGGCAAGATGAGGTTAGGCAGCATCGCGGGCTTGACGGGCGCCGCGGGTGTGATTCGGGCGGGCTCTATGAGAATGTTGGCCGGTATCGCGGTCGCAGGTTTTCTCGCGTGCATGCCCGCGGTCGCAGACGCCCATCCGAAGCGTTTTTCCTCACAGCTTGCGCTGGTCGACGCGACCGTTGAGTTCATCGGCGGCGAGCTGAGCAGCCCCTCCGCGCGCTGTATCCGTGGCCGGACGATCCGGCTCGAAGAGCCGCGCGCCACCGCCCCGGTCACCGCCGTCCAGAGTGATGATGAGGGTCGATTCCAGATCGCGGCGGCGGATATACCCCCTGCCGCAACCCGGCTCCTGGTCACGGCGGTTCGCCCAGGGTGGGAAGACAGAGGGTCTGCAGGGCCGACGCGGCCGAGCTCACGATCGATCAGGGCGCGCTCTCGGGCGGATCCACCGCCGGCGCGTTCGGCGGGAGGCTGAGCTCGAGCGCCGCGGCCTGCGTGCCCGGCCGCCGCATCGAGCTTTACGAGATCAGTTCCGATCCCGTGTTCGTCGGATTGAACTTCACCGACCCGGTGGGCGACTGGGTCATAGCAGCCGCCGCGGGCACCTACGAGGCCCGCGCCCTACCGGCGATTTTGGGGGGCCCTGACGTGTTCATCTACTGTCGGCCCCTCTTCTCCCCACCCTGGGTCTTCGAGGAGCCGATCTGACCGGCGCTTGGCGGTCGAGGCGAAAGGAGTCGTCATGGACCGGACGATCTTGCATTGGGAGGAGTTCACCGATCGGTCCCCGGGCCCTCGAAGCCGCCGGGCTGTCGGAGTAGGCGATGTCGCAGGCGCTGCGCCCCTAGCTCACCGCTCTCGAAGTCCCCTGCTGGGTGACCCTCGACCGGCGCGGTGGGTTAGGCCATCGGCCACGCTCGGGTCAGGGTCCCAGCGCGGGCCGCGCAGGCGGTGACCCGTCAGAGGTCGAAACACTCTCCCTCGCGGGCGAGCTGGACTCGGCTGTCGATGCCGAGACGGGCGGCGTCCTCGGTCGCCTGCCCTGCGAGCGACTGTAAGCGCCCGTCGTCGTGGCTCGGGTCGTGGTGGAAGAGAATGAGGCGCTCCGGCTGCGAGCGCTGCGCGAATGCGAGGGTGTCGCTGAGGCTTGAGTGGCCCCAGCCCCGACGGTACGGGTACTCCTCGTCGGTGTATTGGGAATCGTGGATCAGGGGCGGGCCGCGATTCGCGTACCGCGGTCGCCACCGGCAGCTCGTCTGGCGGAAGCGGTTTGCCGTCGGCCCCGAACGGCCCGTAGCGAGCGCTCCACTGATCCTGTTCGAGCACGCCGATCTCCTCGAAGGGCGCGCCGATGATCTCCGCCGCGGCCTCGTTGAAGAACACGATGCGGCCGTCCGAGTCGACCAGGAGCGCGGCGATCGAGATGATCGAGATCAGATTGCGGGCCAGGATCAACTCGAGCGGCTGCTCGTCGAGCTGCTGTTCGAGACGCTCGGGTCCCATGATCGGTCTTCGGCTCACTGACTAGGCGGCGATCCGCTCGGGTTGTGGCGCGGGCTCGACCTGGCGCGGCATCAGCGTTTCGCGGGGGATCACGAGCCGCTGGATCTGCGAGGTGCCCTCGTAGAGCTGCATGATCTTGGCGTCGCGCATCAGCTTCTCGACCGGGTAGTCCTTGATGAAACCGTAGCCGCCGTAGACCTGGACGGCGTCGGTGGTCACCTTCATGGCGGCGTCGGCGGCGAAGGCGTTGCGGATGACCTCCTCCGGCCAGGTGCTGTCGCGGTCGTACTCCCAGGCGACGGGGCGAATCTCCTTCTCGGCGAAATCGTGCGCGACCTCGCGCATGGCCTGCTGCTCTTCGGTGAGGGTGAACTCGATCATTGCTTCATGCCGCCGCCAGTTCGACGAGTTCGGTCGTCGTCCGGGTCGCTCCGATGAGCTCGTCGACAATCCGGGCGAGGCCCTCGTGGAGCTGGGCATCGGCCAAGCGATCGCCGGCGAAGGCAGCCTCGGCGTGCGGGACCGGCAGCTCGACGTCGACCACGCGCGCTCCGGTAGCCCCAAGCACCTTGCGTGCCTCGGCCTGGGCCCAGACGGCGCCGAACATGCCGGTGCTCGCCCCGATCACGGCCACCGGCTTGTTGCGAAGGGCGTTGTCGGGAAACGGCCGCGAGGCCCAGTCGAGCGCGTTCTTGAGCTGCCCGGGAAGTGAGGAGTTGTACTCGGGGGTGGCGATCAGGATCGCGTCCGCATCCGCGATCGCGTCCCGAAGCCGCTGGGCTGCCGCGGGGACGGGATCGACGTCGTCGTCCTCGTCGTAGGGCGGGACCTCCTTCAGGCCATCGAACACCTCCAGCTCGGCGGACGCCGGCACGACCTGTGCCGCCGCCCGCAGGAGCCGGGTGTTGTGGGAATCGCGCCGGAGGCTTCCGGAGATGCCGAGCAGCCGCATCGTCACTCCTCCTTCGCGAGCTCCAGGCGCACGGTCAGGGTGACCGCGTTCTCCACCGCGAGGCCACCCTTCGGGAGCTTGGCGTTCCAGTTCAGTCCGAAGTCCCTGCGGTCCACCGTCGTCGAGAGGTCGATCCCGATGCGCTCATCGCCCCCGAGGCTCTCCGTGGGGCCGACGATCGTGCCGCGCGCCTGGACCGACTTGGTCGTGTCCTTGATGGTCAACTCGCCGTCCACGACCAGCTCGTCGCCCTCGGACCGGATCCCCGTCGAGGTGAAGATGATCTCGGGGGTCCGCTCGCCGTCGAGGAAGTCCGGCGCGAGCAGGTGCCCCTTCAACGTTTCGTCGCGGACGTCGACGCTCGGGACGTGCACCGCCCCATACAGCCGCGGCTCGCCGTCTGTGTTGTCGAGGGTCACGCCGAAGTCGGTGAAGCCGCCGCGGAAGGTGCCCACCACCATGTGCTTGACCGCGAATCCGACGCTCGAGTGCACCGGATCGGACTTCCAGATGCCGGTTGGAATTGCCGTCTGCTGGGTTACCGTTGCCATGAGTTCCTCCTGTAGGTCGCTATCCTTGACTCGTCAAGCAAAAACTCTAGCAGATACTTGCGTATGCAACAGTTGAGTCCTAAAACATCTTCGAAGGCCGTGAGGGCGCTCGGGCACTTGGTGGGCGCACACGCCTCGCTCACCCGCCAGCTCAGCTCCCGGCTCGTCGAGGAGCACGGGCTGACGATGAGCGAGTACGAGGTGCTCTGGCTCCTCTCGCGCGAGCCCGATCACGCGACGCGCCGCATCGACCTGTCGCGCGAGGTCCGCCTGTCGCCTTCGGGCATTACCCGGATGCTCGACCGCCTGGAGGCGACGGGCCTGGTCGAGAAGGGCTCGTGCGAGAGCGACGCGCGCGTGACCTACGCCGTGCTCACCGAGGCCGGCATGCAGAAGCTCCGTGAGTGCTCACCCGATCATTTCGCGGCGATCGAGCGACTGATCGGCGAGCGTCTCAGCGAGGAGGATGTCGAGTCGCTCGGCGAGCTGCTCGGCCGGCTGTCGGACCTCGACGGCGACTGCCACGTCGCCAACCTTCTCAACGAGGACGTGCCGTCGGTCGCCTCGGGTGCAGCTCACCGCGGACGCGCCTGACGCGCACCCGTAACCTCAGTCCGTGAGCACGTAGGGACCGCAGGGGGTGGAGCCGTTGGAGTCGAGAAGGGTGTTCCCGTCCTCGTCCTTGTACTCGACCTGGAGCTTGTCCCTCGTGACGGTCACCTCCCCGTAGCTGTTCTCGCCGCCCTGGGCGCACGCCATTCCCATGCCGCCCCCCGGCGAATTTCCCGTCGCCGCCGGCTTGAAGAACGCGTTCGAGATCGTCTGCCCGCTGCCCGCGACGCCCGTCACGTCGTCGATCTCCTGCCATAACGTCTTCGTTCCCACCGGGCCGATGACGAAGTCCTGGTAGGGCGTGTCGACCGGTGCGGTCGCGGGAGCGTTTGAGGGCGCCACGTCCCCGGACAGCGTGCGCTCGCGAACCACGTTGGCGAGCCCGGCGTGGGTGTCCGTGGTCAGGAAGGCGAGGTGGTCGATGTTCGCGCTCTGCAGCGCGTTCAGCAACTGAAGGCGCTCGTACGCGTACCCCTCCCAGCGGTCGTAGGGCAGCGCATAGAACTGCTGCATGGGAGTCTCGTTCATGACCACCTTCCAAATCGCCGTGGAGGTCTTGACGTCGTTGAGGAACCGGCTCAACTGCGGCTTGCCGAGGAAGGTGCGGTTGGGGCTGTTGATCCTGTTCTTGCAGGCCTGCGAAACGGGCTGGTCGAGGGACGGAACGAGCGCGGAGAAGAAGTTGCGGGTGCTCTGCGGCGCCGTCGGCGCCAGGTCCGGCTCGCCCGCCGTCTCCGGGTTGTCACAGGTGCCGTTCGCCGATGCCTTGGCGCTTCGGAACGAGCGCTGGTCGAGGAAGAAGAGCTCCAGGTTCTTGCCCCAGCGGACGCTCCGGTAGATGCCGCGCTCGTCGCTGAACGTGACCGGCATGTAGTTGCGGAACGCGCGTACGCCCCGGTTGTAGAGCGGGCGTCCGTTCTCGGGAATCGAGAAGTCGTTGATGAACTCGTGGTCGTCCCAGTGGTTATAGAGCCCGGTGGCGGAGCGGACCCTCTGCATGTTCAGGATCGCGAGCTTCTTCCGATACATGGCCCACTTTTGCCCCACCCCGAGCGCGGGGGTGAAGTTCGGGACCTCCGGGTCGGAGTAGATCGTGTCGCCAAAGTCGATGTTGAAGTGGTTGTTCTCGGCCACCATGGACCCGAAGACCTTGAAGTTCCCAAAGGCCGGATCGGGGTCCCCCGGTAGCTTGACGCCCGTCTCGTCGCCCGAGTACGCGAACCTGATCGGCGTGCGGAGGTACGGCGGCGGAGCGGTCAGGAACTTGCCGACGGAGCTGCAGCCGCTCCCGCCCTGAATGCAGAAGCGGTAGCGATAGGTTCGGTTGGGTTGGAGCCCGGTGAATCTGGTCTGGACCGTGTTGTTGTTGCCGACGACCGCCCGCAGGATCCGCTGTTTGACCACGTTTGTGAAGGAGCTGTCCAGGGCGACCTGGGCCTTCACATATCCGGGGTCGGCGGCGCGACCCCAGACAATCGCCGCGTCGTCGGTGATCTCGCCTGCGGTCACTCCGCTGGTGAACTCCTGAGCGAGCGCCGAGGCAGGCAACAAAAGCGCCGCCGCTGTGGTGGCCGTGACCAATCCTGCAAAGTAACGCTGACTCCTCCCCACGGACACGGAGTCTAGTCGAAAACGCACCCGGGCTACTGCACCGCCTCGCCGCTCATATCGACGACCAGCCACAGCCCGCCGAACTCCTCGACCTCGTGGCACAGGACCTCTCCCGGCGGGTCATGGACGTAGTAGTAGAGCGGGTGGCCGTCGTAAGTGACCTGGGTCGATCCGTCGTCGCGCTCGGTCGTACCGAGCAGCTTGGCGTCGACCCCTTCGCCGGCTCGCGGATCGCCCTTGGTGAGCACCGGCGGCCAGGCTTCGGCGCAGGATCCGTAGCACCGGCTGGTATCCGAGGTCTCCTTGTCGAACAGGTAGATCGCCTGCTGCTCGGGGCCGAAGAGGATCGAGCCATATTGGCTGGCGGCGGCCACAACCTCGGTGCTGGAGCCGGTCCGCTCCTTGGCCCCGCCGCCGGACGCCGGGCGGTCGTCGGCAGCGGCGTCCTGGGCTGCGCCCGTGTCGCTTCCGGACAACGGAGCCGGGTCGGTCGTCGGGTCGAGTCCTCGTCGCCGCCGCACGCGGCAAGCGCGACCGAGGCGAGGATCCCGGCGATGGCGAACAAGCGGCTCATCGGTACAGGAGCTTGGTCCGATCATCTGCCCGATTCATTACGGGCACCGGGGTTCGACCGCGGCTGCAACCGGCTACATTGGAGAGCGCAGGGCCGTGCTCATGGCGTAGGGCCGTACTCATGGAGGAGCGTGGCAGTCTCAGATCGCCCAGCGGTTGACGTAGCTCAGGCGGCGGAGCTCACCGGTCTCTCGACGGCTGCGATTCGCGCCCGCATTCGGCGGGGCGACCTGACGTCGGACTTTCGCGATGGCCGTCACAGAATTCCCCTCGCCGAGCTGCAGCGGCACGACCTCCTCGTGGAGGGCGGCCGTTACAGGTCTGTGCTCGAGCGAGCCGAATCTCTGGAGGCCCAGTTGCGTACCGCGCTCAAGTCCGGTGAGCGCGTGCAGCAGGAGCTCGAGGAGGAGCAGGGAAAGGTCCGAATGATGTGGAGCATGGCGCAGCAGAGAGATTGGAAGCTACGGGTCGCCCGGGAGAAACGGTCGCGTATCCGCTGGCCCTTCCGGCGGGACTCAGGCGGCGGCGCAGCGTCGTAACCTGAGACAGCTAAGACAGGTCGAGGTACTCGTTGGCGCTGGAGAAGTGGAGCTCGGCGGGATGAACCGCTCTCGGCTGTAGGCTCGGCCGCCTGAGCGGAGCGGAGCGAGCGACGTCGATCGGCCTGGTCATGGGGGCGGTGCTGTCCGTGCAGGTGGGCGCCGCGGTGGCGACGACGCTGTTCGACAAGCTGGGTCCTTCGGGAACCGTGCTCCTGCGCACCGGCTTCGCGGCCGTGATCCTGGTGGCGATCTGGCGCCCGAGGGTGCCGAGGGGCACCAGCGGGCCGCTGCGCGACGCGGTCCTGCTGGGGATCGTGCTCGCCGGCATGAACTTGAGCTTCTACGCGGCGCTCGACCGGATCCCGCTGGGGATCGCGGTGACCTTCGAGTTCACGGGGCCGTTCGCGGTCGCGGTCGCCGGATCGCGCCGGGCCAGCGACCTGCTGTGGGTGGCGCTGGCGGCGGGCGGGATCGTCCTCCTCTCCCCCGGCGTGCAGGGCTCGCTCGACGGCCTGGGGGTCGCCCTCGCGCTGCTCGCGGGCGGCTTCTGGGCTGCCTACATCGTGCTTGCGGCCCGCGTCGGGCGGGGGTTCAGCGGCGGCCAGGGCTTGGCGCTGGCGATGGCGGTGGCGGCGGTGGTGCTGGTCCCGGTCGGCGTCGCCGGCGGCGGTGGTGCGCTAGGGCACCCGGGGCTGCTCGCCGTCGGCCTGGCGGTCGCCGTGCTCAGCTCCGCGATCCCCTACTCGCTCGAGCTCGAGGCGCTGCGACGACTCCGAAAGGGGACCTTCGGCGTGCTGATGAGCCTCGAGCCGGCTGTCGCCGCGCTGGTCGGCCTGGCGGTGCTCGAGCAGGACCTCAGCGCCACCGAGATGGTCGCGATCGCCCTGGTGGTAGCCGCGAGCGCGGGTGCGCTCGGCGCAGCACGGGCGCCGGCTCCGGTCGAGGCTTAGCGCGCCCTTACCCGCTCTCAGCGGTCTCGTCGCGGCTCGTGGCCGCGGCACTTGGTGACCGGCAGGCGCGGGTAGCGCGGATAGGCGGGGTCGGTTTGGGAGCGCTCGCAGAGCGAGAAGCTCGAGCCGCGCGTCGTGCGGACGATTCGCTGGTGGACACAGGAGTCGCAGAGGCCGGCGGGCGGACGCGCCATGTCCGAAGTATCGCGACGCCCGACAGGGACGAGGCTGACGGGCGGCGACCTAGCAGTAGTCGTCCGGGTGGGTACCGACGTCGGCGGGCATTGCCCCACCCGTGCACTCGACGTACCGGTCCCGGTGGTAGACGATGCTGACCGGAAGCTGCGCCTGGCCGGCGCGATCGTCGTTGAGGAACTTTGCGTTCCCTCCGAGAGTAAGCGTCTTGCCGGCAACCGCCCCGAAATAGGTGGTGCTCCCCCACAACTCGACGTCGGTCTGGGGGGCGTAGATCGTCATCTCGCTCCCGGAGTTGCCGGTGAAGTGGGCCTTGGTGGGTATGGACCCCGAGCCTGCCATGACAATGCGGAGGTCGTAGGGATTGCCGCTCGTGGTGACGAACTGGGTGTTGCCGGTCATGTTTACCTGGGTGACCGGATTGCCGGTCTGTCCGCAGGTCTCCGGCGAGTGGAAGATGATCGTGACCACGGCTCCCTGGGCAACGATGAGCTGGCTGCTGCCCGACATGTCGAGCTTGCAGAAGCTGTAGGGCGCGATGCTGGCGCCGAGCGTGACTCTTCCGCCTCCGGTCATGGTCATCGTCCGCGTTGTCCCGTTCCAGGTTACGTTGCCCTTCTTCGGATCCTGGGCGAAGAAGCGGCCGTTGGAGTTGACCGTCCAAGCGGTCCCCGGATCGACAGGAGGCATCGAGAGAGGCTCCTCGAAGACCTGGTAACCCGGGCACTGGGTGCCGCTGAACCCTTGGCCCAGACCGTGCTTGGCATCGCCACAGAGGTAGCCGCTGCCCAACGTTGTGATGTTCCCATTGGTCGCCGCATTGGTCGTCGTGGTCGAGTCACCGATGTTGCTGCTGCCGTTGATCGTCACGCCATCGATGCCTACCGCGCTGAAGCTGCCGAAGACGCCGCTGCCGTCCTTTGCGCTGGCGACGACGTCGACCCTGCGGCTGATGTTGTCGGCGCTGCCTACGGAGACGACCGAGAGCTGGCGCTTGACGCCCGTCAGCGTGGTCCCGACGAGGCTCCAGGGTTTGACGCGGTAGGTGAAGGACCGGCCGCCGACCGTGCCACTCCACGCGGGGCACCAGCCATCGGCAAGCGCCGATCCCGGAACCAGGTCGCTGCCCGACCCGGACACGACGCAGGGCAGAACGCTGGAGGTCGCGATCTTGTTCTGGCGGTAGAGGGCGAGCTGGACGCCGGCGTCGGCGGCCGCGAGCGAGTCCTTCGTGTCCTCGTCGCGGACGCTGCCGCTCTGCGTATGGATCGAGGCAACCACCGTTGCGCCCGAGAGGCCAAGGGCGGCGATGATGATCATCAGCACCATGGGCAGGGCGAAGCCGCGTTCGGAACGCCACAAGCGGCTTAGCGCCGCGCGCATGGTCGACTGCCGGCGCATCGCGTCTTCACTCCAATCGGCCTGCTAGCGGGGGCGCTTGAGGCGCGCTCCGCTTGGATCGGCCCTTCGTCGACCCGGCACGCCTCCGCTCGCGGCGTGTCGCCAGAGCGTGGTCGCAGGGCGTCGCCAAGCCGGTCGCCGCGCGTCACCCG
Organism: Actinomycetota bacterium; assembly: GCA_038040365.1. Taxonomy (GTDB): domain Bacteria; phylum Actinomycetota; class Thermoleophilia; order Solirubrobacterales; family 70-9; genus AC-56. Next base: position 7,277 of record JBBPIL010000045.1, on the reverse strand, counting down.
CCTTACTTCACTTTGTATAGTCAAAAACCGTGACCACCTTCTGGCGGCTGCTCGGTTTCCTTCGCCCCTACCGCCGCGCGGTGGTCGGATCGCTCGTCTTCGCCTGGCTGGCGATGGGGATGACGGTGCTGATCCCGTGGCTGGTTGGCAACGCCATCGACGCGATCGACAACCAGCAACGGCCGGACATGCTGCCGCTGGCTGTGGCGATCGTCGGTGCCGGCGTGCTGCGGCTCGGGTTGACCGTGATCCGGCGGCTGATCGCGGGCAAGGTCTCGGTGGCGGTCGAGTTCGACCTGCGGGAGCGGATCTACTCCCACCTCCAGGCGCTCGAGCTGGGGTTCTTCGACTCGCAGCAGACCGGGCAGCTGATGTCCAGGGCGACCGTCGATCTCCAGTCGATCCGCTTCTTCCTCGGCTACGGGCTGATCTTCCTGACCCAGAACGCGCTCACGCTCTTGCTGGCCGGCGCCGTCATGTTCGCGATCAAGCCCTGGCTGGCAGCGCTAGCGCTGCTGCCGGTGCCGTTCGTCGTCCTCACGGCCGCCCGCTTCAACCGTCTCTCCCGCCCGGCGGTGCAGGAGGTGCAGCAGCGAATCGCCGAGCTCACCGCCGAGGCGGAGGAGAGCGTCTCGGGCATCCGGATCGTGAAGGCGTTCGCCCGCGAGCAGCACATGCTGGGGCGCTTTCGCGGTTCGGTGGCCCGGGTGTTCGACCAGAACGTCTACTCCACCCGCCTGCGCGCCTTCTACTCGCCGATGCTCGGCTTCATCCCCAGCCTCGGGCTCGCGGTGGTGCTGCTGATCGGCGGCCGCCAGGTGATCACCGGCGGGATGACGCTGGGTGAGTTCACCGCCTTCTACACCTACCTGGTGATCCTCGTGGGGCCGATGCGAATGTTGGGCATGACGCTGGGGATGGCGCAGCGGGCGGTCGCCTCGGGCAACCGGATGTTCGAGATCCTCGACCGCTCACCAAGGATTGCCAGTCCGCCGGATGCCGTCCCCCTTCCGAGGGGAGCGGGGCGGGTGGAGCTCCACGGCGTCACCCTGCGCTACAACGGCTCCGAGCCGGCGCTCACGGATGTGAACCTTGAGGTCGAGGCGGGCCGAACCATCGCCCTGGTCGGCCCGACCGGGTCGGGGAAGACGAGCCTGGTGGCGCTGATCGCGCGCCTGTACGACCCGAGCGAGGGAGAGGTGGTGGTCGACGGCGCCGACGTCCGCTCGGTCGACGTCCGCTCGCTGCGCCGGGCGATCGCCTTCGTCGCCGACGACAGCTTCCTGTTCTCGGCGTCGGTGAGCGAGAACATCGCCTACGCCCGTCCCGACGCGAGTCGGGAGGAGGTCGAGCAGGCGGCGCGGCGCGCCCAGGCGCACGGGTTCATCGAGCGGCTGCCGGAGGGCTACGACACGCTCGTCGGCGAGCGCGGGCTGACGCTCTCGGGCGGACAGCGACAACGGATCGCGATCGCCCGGGCGCTGGTCGCGGACCCGCGGATCCTGATCCTCGACGATGCGACCTCGTCGGTCGATGCGACCACCGAGGCCGAGATCAAGCGCGGCCTCGCGGAGGCGATGGAGGGCAGGACGACCCTCGTCGTCGCCCACCGGCTGTCGACGATCTCGCTCGCCGATGAGATCGTGGTCATGGACGGCGGTCGGATCGTCGACCAGGGCACGCACGACGAGCTGCTCGACCGCTCCCCGCTCTACGCCGAGATCGCCGAGTTCGGCTACGAGGACGTGCTCTTCCTGCAGCGCGATCTGGAGGAGCGCGAGGAGGTGGCGCGGCTGTGAGCCGGATCAGCGAGTTCCGCGCCGGTCGCCGTGGGCGTCTCGGCCGCGAGGAGGACCCGGCGACGGCCGATCCCGAGGCGCAGGGATCGGACGTCGCCGAGGACACCGAGGACCAGACGAACCAACCCGGGCGGTTCGCGGGCACGCTCCTGCTGCTGCGCGACCTCTGGAGGCTGATCAGGGGCGAGGACCAGCGCGGGCGCAAGCTGCGCTGGTTGCTCGGCCTACTGCGCCCCTACCGGATCCAGGTGGGGCTGATGATGGTCGCGCTGTTGATCGCCACCGCGGCGGCGCTGGCACCGCCCTACCTGGCCGGGAAGGCGATCGACGACGGCATCCGTGCCGACGACGCCGGCGCGCTGACCCTGATCGTGGTCATCTTCCTCGCCTCAGTGGTGGTGCTGTGGGCGGCGACCTACGCGCAGACCTACCTCGTCGGCTGGGTCGGGCAGCGGGCGTTGCAGGACCTGCGCGAGCGGATCTACACCCACCTTCAGGGGATGTCGATCGGGTTCTTCACCCGCAACAAGCCCGGGGTGCTGATCTCTCGATTGACCAACGACGTGCAGGCACTCGACAGCCTGGTGACCGACGGCGTGGTGACGCTGTTCTCGAGCACGCTGACGCTGCTCGGCGTGATCGTGATCCTGCTCGCGCTCGACGTGCCGCTGGCGCTGGTCACCTTCCTCACCTTCCCCCTGCTGGCGATCGGCAGCGTGATCTTCCGGATCGTCTCCGGAGGGGCCTACCGATTGACGCGCGAGAAGATCGCCAACATCACCGCCTACCTCCAGGAGACGCTCTCCGGGGTGCGGGTCGTGCGGAGCTTCGGCCGCGAGGACCGGCATCTGCAGCGGATGTCGGAGCTCAACGAGGAGAACCGGGTCGCGAACATGCGCACGGTCTACCTCAACGCCTCCTACTTCCCGGCGGTCGAGCTGCTGTCGGCAATCGGGACCGCGGCGATCATCCTCTACGGCGGCTACCAGGCGCTCGACGGAAAGGTCGAGATCGGCGTCCTGGTCGCCTTCATCGGCTACCTCCAGCTGTTCTTCGACCCGATCCAGCAGATCTCGCAGCTGTACACGACGTACCAACAGGGCATGGCGGCGCTGGACAAGATCTTCGACCTGCTCGACACCCGGCCCGACTTGGTCGACAAGCCCGATGCGGTCGACCCGGCGAGGCTGCGAGGCGAGGTCCAACTCGACGACGTCTGGTTCTCGTACGCGGGCGGTGGCGACGCGCCCGACGCCGACGGCGATTGGGCGCTGGCGGGGATCGACCTGCGCATCCCTGCGGGACAGACCCTGGCGCTGGTCGGCGAGACGGGAGCGGGAAAGTCGACGCTGGCGAAGCTCGTGGCGCGGTTCTACGACCCGCAGCGCGGGCGCGTGCTGGTGGACGACCGCGACCTGCGGGATCTGCGCGCGGGGTCGCTTCGCAGCCAGCTCGGGATCGTGCCCCAGGAGGGCTTCCTGTTCTCGGGCACGATTCGCGACAACATCGCTTTCGGCCGTCCCGACGCCTCCGAGGAGGAGATCCGCTCCGCGGCGGCGGCGGTTGGTGCCGACGCATTCGTAGACCGGCTCGCCGACGGATTCGCGACCGAGGTCGGCGAGCGCGGGGTCCACCTCTCCGCCGGCCAGCGGCAACTGGTCGCGTTCGCTCGGGCGCTGCTGGCAGAGCCGCGCATCCTGATTCTCGACGAGGCGACCTCGAACGTGGACGTGCAGACCGAGCGGATCATCGAGCGCGGGCTGGAGCGGCTGCTGTTGGGACGGACGGCGATCGTGATCGCGCACCGGCTATCGACGATCAGGCGGGCGGGACGGATCGTGGTGCTGGAGCACGGCAAGATCGTCGAGACCGGCACGCACGAGGAGCTCATGGAGGCGGGTGGGGCGTACTCACGCCTCTACGGGGACTGGGCCGAGCAGGCGGCGTAAGGGCTACGGCGAAACGCCGCCGCCTCCGGTACCCCCGGTGCCGCCGCCGCCACCTCCGCCGCCGCCGCCGCCGGCGCCGCCGCCCGTGCCGCCCCCGGCCCCCGTGCCGCCCCCCGCGCCGCCTCCGGTGCCGCCGGTCGGCGGCGGGGGGGGCGTGGCCGGGACGCTGGTGGTCGGGGTGGTTGTGGTGGTCACCGTCGGGACGGTTGTGGTTCCCCCGGCGGTTGGAGCCCCGCTGGCGTTCGCACAGTCCTTGAAGCCGTAGTCCTGAGCCGCCGCCTGGGCGCTGGCCGTGGCGCTGCTCGCCTCGGCGGCGGCGGAGGCGGGATCGTCACCCTGATCGACCGCGGTCTTCTTGCGGCTCAGGGCATCGACCTGATCCTGGAGCGCGGACAGGAAGCGGTCGAGGATGGAGCGGTCCTGGTCGGGCGGGGTCAGGGATTGCAGGGATTGGAGCTCGCTGCGCGTGATCTGGAGCTCCTGCGTGGCCTGGAGCTTGGGGTCGCTTCCCACGGTGCCGGCGTCGAGGGCCGAGACGGCCGCGTTGGCCTCGCCGCAGATCGCGTCGCCCTGGGCGATGAAGTCGTTCTTGTTGAGGGCGGTTGGGCCCTGGTTGCCGCTGGCGCCCTGTACGGGCTCGATCGGCGCCGAGTCATCGCCGCCGCACCCGGCAGCAAGTAGCGCGGCTGCCGCGAAGGCGCCCGCAAGCGGGAGGTATGCACGAGTGCCCCTCATCAGCGGGTCAAGGTAGCAAGGGGCACGTCGCGACAGGCTCTGTCGCGGCGTGCTGACAACCGTCAGGCCGCCTTGGCCTCATGCGGCATCGTCGCGGCCTCACCGCGCCTGCGCCAATGCCCGTTCCGCCCGCCGTAGTTCGGGGTCTGGGCGTGACAATTAGGGCACAAGAACCTGATGTTCTCGAGGCGGTTGTCGTGGCCGTCCCCGTTGACATGGTGGAGTGCCATGTTCAGCGGCTTGCCCCTCCACTCCGTGAGCCCGCACTCCTCACAGCGGTTCTCCTTCAGCCCCTCCCGGAGGAGTCGCCACTTCAGGTGATGTCGGTTCCGACGGCGCCCCGCCACGAATAACTCCTCGACCGGGGTTGCCTTCGGGCGCGTGACGATGTCACCACGCTTCATTGCTCCGTGCCAGCTCGCGAGATTGAAGCCGAAGCGTGCTGCGCACTGGCGAGCCGACAGACCACTGTCGTAGGCGTGCTGAACCACCGCCCAGTCGTACCGTCGAGCGAAGCGATCATCGGCTGGGATCCCCGACCGGCGCGCGTGATAGGCGACGGTTGCTTTTGACAAGCCAAGCTTCCTCCCGATGTCCGTGTAGCTCATACCCGATTTCCGAAGCCGGCCGACCTCCGCGCGCTTCCTGGACGCCCGGGCTCCGTCCCACTTTGGGCGAGGGAGGACGTCCCCTCTCTCAACAGCCCGGTGCCAAGCACCGTTGGAGAAACCAAATCGCTCTTGGCACTCTCGCACGGTGTGGCCCGCCTCGTAGTAGGCGCGAATCACCGGCCAATCGCGCTCACGTCTCCTGCTCATCGAACACATGTTCCCGTGCGCATCGGACGGAAAACGTTTGGTAGAGCGAAGTTTCCGTGAATAACGGGGCCTTGATTCGAACTGCCGGGGAAGGATTCGAACCTTCGTTTCCGGAACCAGAATCCGGCGTCCTGCCAGCTAGACGACCCGGCACCACCTGTCAGCCAGCAGCTCCGCGGAGCTGCTGAGAACTCAGAGAAAACCCTAGCGAAGGCTCACGAGCCGAGCACTTCGAGATCGCTGTCCGCGTCCGCCAGCGCGTCCTTCTGCCCCGACACATCCGCGCCCGACGCCAGCAGCCGCCGCGCGTGCGCGAGGTCCTCCGAGCGCTCGACGCTGAGCGCCGCGACCACCTTGCCGCCCTGCAGATACCAGACGCTGAACTCGCCCGCATCCCGGTCGCCCCGCCAGACGATCTCGTCCCACCTCTCCGCCGGGCCCACGTACTCGAGGCTCGTCCAGTCCGCCAGGTCGCTGAAGAAGTACGGCACCACGCTGTAGGGCTCCGCCTCGCCCAGCAGCCCGCTCGCCACGTGCTGTCCCTGCTGCAACGCCACGTCCCAGTGCTCGATCCGCAGCCGGCGACCATGCACCACGCTCTCGTACGAGCATACGTCCCCGGCCGCGTAGACCCCCTTCACCGAGGTTTCGAGCCTCGAGTCGCAGACGATCCCGTTCTCCACCTGGAGGCCGGCGCGCTCCGCCAGCATCGTGTCGGGGTGCACCCCCGCCCCCACCACCACCACATCGCCCTCGATCTCGCGCCCGCTCTTGGTGCGAATCGCCCGCACCCGCCCCTCCCCCAGGAACGCCTCCAATTCATCGCCCGGCACCAGGTCGATCCCCTTCGACTCCAGGATCTCGTGGAAGTAGCGCCCCACCTCCTCGCCGAAGGCCCGCGACATCGCCACGTCCTCCAGCATCACCATCGTGCACCTGGTCCCTGTCGCGGTCAGCGACGCCGCCACCTCGCTGGCGATGTAGCTGCCGCCGATCAGCACCACGTGCTCGGCACCCTCCGCCTCCTCCCGGATCGCCTCCGAGTTCCCGAGCACGCGCAGGTAGTGGATCCCCTCCAGCCGCGCTCCCTCCAGGTGGTGCAGGATGTTGACCCGCGCTCCAGTGGCGATCACCGCCTTGCTGAACCCCACCACCTCCTTCGTCTGGAGCGTCGCCGTACGCGCCCCGAGATCCAGCGACATGACGCTCGCGCCCGTGAGCAGCTCGACGTCGTTGTGCTCATACCAGTCCGCCCCGCTCACGTACGCGTCCTCTCGCTTGCTCTCCCCGCGCATGTACTCCTTGGAGAGCGGCGGGCGCTCGTACGGAGGATCCGACTCTCGCCCCACCAGCAGGATCGACCCCTCGGCCTCACGCCTTCGCACCTCCGCGGCGCAGTGGGCGGAGGCCATACCGCCCCCGATCAACAGGTAGTCGACCCTGCGGTCGCTCATCCGCCCGCTGCGATCACTCCGCCGAACCGCCGTCCGGGCCAAAGTACGCCTTCAGCTCCTCCTCCAAGCCGGGATCGAGCACCGCGAGCACCTCGTCTCCGGGCTCGAGCACCGTGTCGTCCCCGGGCACGAAGCCGGTCCCCCCGCGCAGCACCGAGATCAGCAGGCTGCCCTCGGGCAGCTCCAGGTCCCCCACCCGTTGACCGGCCACCGGCGAATCCTCGCCGAGCAACAACTCGATGATCTCGAGGCGCTCCTGCGGCAGATCCAGCAGGTGAACCAGGCCGTACTTCGGCACCTGGTGCTCGATCAGGCGCAGGATCAGGTCCGTCGCCGACACGACCGGGCTGATCCCGAGCAGCTCGAACCACTGCTTGTTCCGGGGATTGTTCACCCGGGCGATGATCCGCTCGACCATGTACTTCTCCTTGGCGACCTGGCAGATCAGCACGTTGTCCTCGTCGTCACCGGTGACCGCGATCACCATGTCGGCGCGCGAGATCCCGGCCCGCTCGAGCACCC
>JBBPIL010000044.1:0-18068 GCA_038040365.1 Actinomycetota bacterium | reverse complement strand
TGCCCGCGAGCGCCGAGCGCAGGCTGCCGGCGACCTCGACCGGATCGCCCGCCCGCCCGTCGATCACCGCGCACAAAAACGGCCGCCCCGCGGCGGCGCTGGTCGCGACCAGGGCCGGCACGCCGGCGTCGGCGAGCTCCAGCTGCAAGGCCTGCTCGCCTGCGTGCGGGTCCTCGAGCTCGAACACGAGCACCGCCGCCTCGGCGCCGATCCCGAACGGCCGCAGCCGGCCGCGCAGCTCGTCGGAGTCGAGCCTGCCCCCGAGCGCCTCGGCCAGCAGGTCGCCGGCCAGGCGTCGCTCCGTCTCATGCACCACCCGCTCGCGCATCAGCTCGAGCCCGACGACCATCGAGCCCTGCCGGGCGGTGAGGCGCTCGAAATCACCCAACGGCCCCCGCTGGCTGACCACGATCAGCCAGGCGACGGGGGAGCCGCCGCGCCGCCCGGGCACCGGAACCGCCAGCGCACGCCCGGTCAGCGATCGGTGCTGGGGCTCGAACGGGGTCAGGGACGACGCCGCCCGCCGCGCGGCGGCCTCGGCGCCGAGCGCCTTCAGGGCCGCGGCGCCGGGGCCACCCTTGCTCGGGTGGCGGGCGAGCTCACGGCCGGTGGCGTCCTGGACGATCGCGGAGCCGCCAACGGCGGACGCGACCGAGCCGAGGATCGCATCCAGTCCGCGTCCTTCGATCACCAGCCGCTCCAGCCGTTCGTGCACCTGGGCGCCGCGCTCCAGGACCGCGTACTGCTCGTTGACCAGGATCGCGAAGGCGCGCTCCGTGATCGCGATGAACGGCATCTCGTAGGGGACCTCGAACACCGGCATGCCGCGTTTGGAGGCCTCGTCCACGAGCGGCTTCGGCAGGCGCTTGTGCTCGAATCCCGTGCCCAGCCCCAACCCGGCCACGCCGCGCTCGGCGAGTCGGGCGAGGAAGCGGCGCTGCCGCGCCGCACCCTTGAGCTGGATCCCGGTCGTCAGCAACAGCTCGCCGCCCGAGAGCCACGGGGTCGGGTCCTCGATCTCGGAAATGTGCACCCAGCGGATCGGCCGCTCGGCTCCGTCGGTCCCGGCGGCCAGCTCGAGACCGCAGTCGCCGACGAGACTGCCGATGGTCAGCATCAGCCCTTGATCCGCTCCCAGGCCTCGGTCAGGACCGGCCGGAGCACGCTCTCGATCTCCTCGAACTGCTCGGTGTCGCAGATCAGAGGCGGAGCGAGCTGGATCACCGGGTCGCCGCGGTCGTCGGCCCGGCAGATCAGGCCGCGGCGAAAGAGCTCGCCCGAGAGGAAGCCGCGCAGAAGCCACTCCGACTCCTCGTCGGTGAACCCCTGCTTCGTCTCCTGGTCCTTGACCAGCTCGATCGCGTGGAAGTAGCCGTCGCCGCGCACGTCGCCGACGATCGGGATCTCGCGCAGCGAGTCGAGCATGTCGCGGAGCTCGCCCTGCTTGCGGAGCACGTGGCCGCAGAGATCCTCGCGCTCGAAGACGTCGAGGTTGGCCATCGCCACGGCCGCCGCCACCGGATGGCCGGCGAAGGTGAAACCGTGCGTGAAACTCTCCTTGCCGTGCATGAAGGGCTCGGCGACCTTGTCGGAGGCGATCAGGCCGCCCATCGGCACGTAGGCCGAGGTGAGCGCCTTGGCCATCGTGATGATGTCCGGCAGGTAGTCGTAGCGCTGGCAGCCGAAGTAGTGGCCGAGGCGGCCGAAGGCGCAGATCACCTCGTCGGAGATCAGCAGCACGTCGTGGCGGTCGCAGATCTCCCGCACCCGCTGGAAGTAGCCCTCCTGCGGTGGGATGCAACCGCCCGCGTTCTGGAGCGGCTCGAGGATGACCGCGGCGACCGTCTCGGGGCCCTCGAAGAGGATCTTCTCTTCGATCTGCTCGGCCGCCCAGAGCGGGTCGCGGTCGGCGGGCCAGTGGTAGCTGTTCGTGTTCGGGACCTGATAGCCGCCCGGAACCAGCGGCTCGAACGGTGTCCTCAGCTCCGGGATCCCGGTCGCGGCCAGCGCCCCGAGCGTCGTGCCGTGGTAGGCGATCTCGCGGGTGATGAACTTGATCTTGCGCGGGTTGCCGGTCTTCTGGTGGTAGACGCGGGCCAGCTTGATCGCCGACTCCACGGCCTCCGAGCCGCCGGAAGTGAAGAAGACCCGGTTCAGATCGGCTGGCGCCAGCGAGGCGAGCCGCGTCGCCAGCTCGATCGCCCGCGGATGCGCGTAGCTCCAGATGATGTAGAAGTCCAGCTCCTCGACCTGGCGGGCCGCCGCCTCGCCCAGCTCGCTGCGGCCGTGGCCGACGTTGACGCAGAACAGCCCAGAGAGGCCGTCCAGGTAGCGGTTGCCGTGCTCGTCCCAGACGTAGGCGCCCTCGCCGCGGACGATGATCGGGACCTCCGCCTCGTCGAAGGCCCCGTGCCGCGTGAAGTGCATCCACAGGTGGCGCTTGGCGAGCTCCTGGAGCTCCGAGCCCGTGGCCGTCTTGGCCGAGCTGGTGATTGCCATCTTCTCTCCTCCCGCTCCGTGCGCCGGCGTGTCCAGCCTCTCTTGACAGTCCGTACAACGGTACCTTGCCGGACGCTCCCGGGCAAGCGGGATTACGTTCAAAGATGCTACCCGATCTTTGTACGGATTGGCTAAGACCCTATCGACGTTTTGGGGGTTTTTGCTCTTGCGCGCCGGGCGTGGCCCGCTTAGCCTTATCCTGAGTGGCGGGTCGTCCGGTCGGTCCATCGACAGGACGGCACCCGCCGGTGGCTAGTGGAGGAGCTAGGAGAGATCGCCAACTTGGATCGGGCGGCTGAGCACCGCGACCAGGAGGGAGGAGCTGCCGCGGGCGAGGCGAGGCCGACCGTGCGCCTGGACGGCGTCTGCAAGCACTTCGGCGACCTGATCGCGGTGCACGATCTCGACCTGGACATCGGCGAGGGGGAGTTCTTTACGCTGCTCGGCCCGAGCGGCTGCGGCAAGACGACGACGTTGCGAATGGTCGCCGGGTTCGAGGAACCGACCGCGGGACGCGTCCTGATCGAAGGCCAGGACGTGGTGGGTCTTCCCTCCTATCGGCGGCCGACCAACACGGTGTTCCAGAGCTATGCGCTGTTCCCGCATTTGAGCGTTCGGGAGAACGTCGCCTTCGGGCTGCGCCGCAAGAAGGTCGCCAAAGACGAGATCGAGCGCCGGGTCACCGCCGAGTTCGAGCGAGTCCGGCTGGCTGCGGAGATCAACCGCAAGCCGAATCAACTCTCCGGCGGCCAGCAGCAGCGCGTGGCGCTGGCCCGAGCGCTCGTCAACCTGCCGAAGGTTCTGCTCCTCGATGAGCCCCTGGGCGCTCTCGACCTGAAGCTCCGCAAGGGCCTCCAGATCGAGCTCAAGCGGATCCAGCGCGAGGTTGGGATCACTTTCGTCTACGTGACCCACGACCAGGAGGAGGCGCTGACGATGTCCGACCGGATCGCCGTGATGTCGAACGGCATCGTCGAACAGGTGGACACGCCCGAGAGCGTCTACGAGCGACCGCGAACGGCGTTCGTCGCCGGCTTCATCGGTGTCTCGAACCTGATGCCGGCAACAGTCACCTCGGCGAGTGCCGGCCGCGGCACCGTCCGCCTCGACAGTGGCCCCGAGCTCGAGACCTCGGTGGACGGAATTCCCGCGGGCGAGCGCTGCCATGCCGTGGTGCGGCCGGAGAAGCTCATCATCGCGCACGCGAGCGAAGCCACGGCGGACGGCCAGGCGAGCGTCGAGGGAGTGGTCGAGGCCTCGGTCTACCTTGGCACTTCAACCCAGATCGTCGTCAGGCTGGCCGAAGACGTGAGGATGACCGTGCTCGTCCCCAACGCAGATGAGGCCGAGCGCTCCCGGCTGCCTGGCGGAGGCGCCCCCGTGAAGCTGAGCTGGGCCCCCGAGCACATTCACGTCGTACGTGATTCCGTGCCCGCGGTCAAAACTCCCGATCAAGGGATTTCGATGCAAGAAGGAGACTGATGCTTACCAAGCTGGGACTAGCAGTCGCGTGCCTCGCCACCGCGCTCGGTATGGCGGCGTGCGGGAGCGACGACACCGTGGGCGGCGCCCGGGAGGGCGACGTGCAGGTCGCCGAGTCAGGCCCTGTGGAGGGCGAGTTCACAGTCTCGAGTTGGCCGGGCTACATCGACCCCGGGAAGGACGGCTCGGTCGCCGAGTTCGAGGAGAGGACCGGCGTCTCGGTGAAGTACATCGAGGACGTCAACAGCAATGTCACGTTCTTCGGCAAGCTGCGGCCGCTGCTGGACCAGGGCAAGTCCGGCGACCGCGACCTGATCGTGGTCACCGACTGGATGGCAGCGCGGATGCACGACCTCGGCTACCTCCAGGAGTTCAACCCGGATGACATCCAGACCGCGCTCGACAACCTGGCACCGCAGTTCGAGTCCGAGGGAGCGTACGACCCCGATCACAAGTTCTCCATCCCCTGGCAGGGCGGCATGACGGGGATCTGGGTGAACACGTCGGAGGCCGACGAGATCACCTCGATCAACGACCTCTTCGACCCGAAGTACAAGGGGCGCGTGACGATGTTGGATGAGGTGCGCGACACGGTGCCGCTGGTCATGCGAGCCGATGGCGTCGACATGGAGAGCGCCACCAAGGAGGACTGGCTGGCGGCGATCGACAGGATCGGCAAGGCAGCCGACTCCGGCCAGATCCGCCGCTTCACGGGCAACGACTACACCGAGGACCTGACCAGCGGTAACGCGGTCGCGTCGATCGGCTGGTCCGGTGACGCCTACCTGATCGGCAGGGACGACGTCGAGTGGCGCCGGCCGGTGGAGGGCTGCAACCTGTGGTTCGACACGATGGCGATCCCGGTGGGGGCGCCGAACACCGCCGCCGCGCTCGAGTTCATCAACTTCGCCTACGAGCCCAAGGTGCAGGCGGACATCGCAGAGTTCGTCACCTACGTCACTCCGGTGGAAGGCGTCAAGGAGATCCTCGGCAAGCGCGATCCGAAGCTGGCGAAGGATCCGCTGATCTTCCCGGACGCGGAGTTCACCGCGGATTGCGTGCCGTTCTCGGAGCCACCCGGCGACGCTGCGGACGTCGCTGAGGTGGAAGAGGCCTACCAGGAAGTGATCTCGGGCTGAGGGTCAAACGGCGCCGGCGGAGCAGCGAGGAGATGCGCGAAAGGCACGCTCTGCGATGAACCTTCGCCGGCGCCTGATCCCCTACGGGCTGCTGGGGCCGGGAGGCATCTGGCTGATCCTCTTCTTCCTGCTCCCCATGTACTTCATGGGGGAGATGGCCCTGCGCTCCGGCTCTCTCACGGAGGGATACAACCTCACTTGGGAATGGGCGAACTTCCCCGACTCGCTCGATGGGCGCGGCGAGCAGATCGCTCGCACGGCGCTGTACTCCGGCGCGGCGACTGTGCTCGCGCTGCTGATCGCCTATCCACTCGCGTACGCGATCGCGGTCCGGGCCAGCCCCCGCTGGAGGCTGCTCCTGCTGTTCTCGGTGATCGCGCCCTTCTTCACCACCTACCTGATCCGCACGATCGGCTGGAAGACGATCCTCGCGGACTCGAGCCCGATCGTGGACGTGCTCCAGTTCCTGGCTCTGATCCCCGATGACGGCCGCGTGCTCGCAACCTCGGGCGCCGTGATCGCCGGGCTCACGTACAACTTCCTGCCCTTCATGATCCTGCCGATCTACGCGAGCCTGGAGCGGCTGGATCTGAGTTTGCTCGAGGCCGCCAAGGACCTCTACGCCTCGTCGCGCCAGGCGTTCCTCAAAGTCACGCTTCCGCTGAGCGCGCCCGGGATCGTCGCCGGCGTCCTCCTCACCTTCATCCCGGCGTTCGGCGACTACATCAATGCAGAGATCCTCGGGGGGACCAATCAGGCGATGATCGGCAACAAGATCCAGTCGCTCTATCTGGAGGAGAGCAACTATCCGGAGGCGGCGGCGCTGTCCTTCCTGATGATGGCCGCGGTCCTGATCGCGGTTCTCCTTTATATCCGCCTCGCCGGCACGGAGGCCTTCATGGGAAGCGAGGAGGAGCGCGGCTGACATGCGCGCGTGGGCCTGGCTGAAGCGCAACGCCCTGATCATCTACGCGGGGCTCGCGGTCGCCTACATGCTGGTCCCGATCGCCGTCATCGCCGTGTTCTCGTTCGGCGCGACCCCACGTGACAGGCTCAACTTCTCGCTCGGCGGCGGCTTCACGCTCGAGTACTGGCAGAACGCCTTCTCCGTCACCGAGCTGAACGACGCGCTGCTCCTCTCGCTCCAACTGGCGGCGCTCGCCACCGTCGCCTCCACCGCGATCGGGACGCTGATGGCGCTCGCCCTGGTCCGCTACCAGTTCTTCGGCCGGCGGGCGACGAACTTGCTGATCGTGTTGCCGATGGCGACCCCGGAGATCGTCATCGGAGCGGCGTTGCTGTCGCTGTTCATCATCTACGCGGTCCCGCTCGGCTTCACGTCGCTCTTGATCGCGCACATCATGTTCTCGATCAGCTTCGTGGTCGTGGTGGTGCGTTCGCGCCTGATCGGCTTCGATCGCAGCATCGAGGAGGCCGCCGCCGACCTCGGCGCCACCCCGTTCACGACGTTTCGTACGGTGACGTTGCCACTCCTGGCCCCGGGGATCCTCGCGGCCGCCCTGCTCGCCTTCTCGCTGTCGATCGACGACTTCGTGATCTCGAACTTCAACTCCGGGGCAACGGAGACGTTCCCGCTGTGGGTCTACGGCGTCGCCCAGCGCGGGATCCCAATCCAGGTGAACGTGCTAGCCACGATCCTGTTCACCGTCATCGTCGTGGCGGTCGCCCTCGTGCTCTGGCAACAGCGCCAGGCCGAGCGGCTGGCATCGGTGCGCCCCGAGCAGGAGGAGACCGACGTGCCGACCGGCCCAGCGGCCGCGCGGGCCTGACCTAGAGGCCCAGGTCGCGGGCGATGCCGGGCTTGTGCGCCTCGATGTACACGAACACGGGGTGCGGCCCGCCCGGCGCGTGCTCGACCTGTACCTGCGCCTCCGCGGGCACCTGCGAGCGAATGCGGTCGGCGAGCTCCGCGGCGCGATTCTCGGTCGGCGCGCCGACCAGCAGGTGCCTCCAGCGGCGGTGAACGTCGAGTCCCTCGTCCTCGAGCCGCCTCGCAAAGTCGAGGGTCTCGCGCAGCGAGGGCAGATCCACTCGAACCTCCCACTCGTGCTGGCCGGCACGCTCCTCCGCGATCTCGTGCCGCTCCTCCTCCGCCGCTCGCTCCTCGTCGGTGCTCGGAAGCGGCACCGAAGGGTCCTTCCACGTCTCCTCGTTGGGATGCCAGCGGGTCAGCGCCGTCTCCGCGCTCAGGCTCTCGGCGGCGACCAGGTCGCGCGCCACCCGCTCGGCCTCCCGCGCCTGCGCCTCGGTCGCCGCGTAGAGGAACATCCTCGGCCCGTCGCGGGTGACGATCACCCGGTCGCCGAGCCGCTCGCGGGCCTCGTCGTCGAGGTCGAGGGAGCGCAGCCGCTCCCCGAGCGTCAGCCCGTGTTCCTGGTCTTCGAGGTCGACCTCGACCCGCCATTCGTCGGTCATCGGCGGAAGTCTCTCATGGCCGCTCCGGGATGCGCCCTCCCGGGGTGGGCCACCGGGGCGTGCGTGGAGTGGTTGTGATCACGCATCTCGGCGTGGGAGTCCACGATCGCACCCAGGCCCGGAACCCGCCCCGACGGACCGAGGCGGATGTGCACCAGGTGAAGCGTGCGGGGGGTCCACTAGCATCGCTGCCGTGGAGGAGCCGGAGACGAGGCTGAGCTGGCACTGAGGGCGGTCGACGGCTCCGCGGGTCCTCCCTGGGAGCGTCCCCTCGCCGGGACGCTTGACCGTCTGATCGTCGACTCGGAGGTGCTCGCCGCCAACCCGCTCTCCGACCCGTCGCGGCGCCCGCTCCACGTCTACCGTCCGCCCGGCGTCGGCGTCGATCACCCGCGGGCGCTGCCGAGCGTCTACGTGGTCCAGGGGTACTTCGGCCAGCTCGACTCCTGGTGGCGTCGCGAGCCCTTCGAGCCGAACGTCTTCGAGCGGGTCGATGCGATGTTCGCCGCCGGCGAATGTTCCGAAGCGGTCGTCGTCTTCGTCGACGCATGGACCTCGTACGGCGGCTCCCAGTACCTCAACTCCACCGGGACCGGCCGCTATCAGGACTACCTGTGCGACGAGGTGGTCACCTTCGTCGACGACCGCTACCCGACGGCGGCCGACCGCGATCACCGCGGCATCGCCGGCAAGTCCTCAGGGGGTTACGGCGCGATGGTGGTGCCGATGATGCGCCCCGACGTCTTCGGCGCGCTCGCCTCGCACGCCGGGGACGCACTGTTCGAGTGCTCCTACATCCCAGGCTTCCGCGAGACCGCCCGCAAGCTTCGCGACGAGTTCGAGGGCTCCTATGACGTCTTCTTCGAGCGCCTCGCCGGGACCGACCGCTTCGACATGGACAGGTTCGGCACCGTGCTGATGAACTACGGATGCGCTGCCTGCTTCTCGCCCGATCCCGATCGCCCTGGTAAGCCGCTGCTGCCCTTTGAGATCTCGACCGGGCGCCTCGTGGACGAGGTCTGGGAGCGGTGGCTGGAGCTCGACCCGGTGAGAATGGCGCCGGGCCACGCCGACGCGCTGCGCTCGATGCGCCGCATCTACCTCGATGCCGGCCGCAGCGACGAGTGGTACCTCGACCTCGGGGCCCAAGCCTTCGCCACCGAGCTCGAGAAGCTCGGGGCCGACCATACGCTGGAGTTGTTCGACGGCAAGCACGGCGGCCTCGGCTACCGCTACCCCGCCGCGATCCGCGAGCTGGTGCTGGCCCTGAGCGCCTAGGGATGGCGCCTTTGTTGCTCAGGTGGCAACAAAGGCGCCAGGGGCGGCGATTCGCCCCCTACCCAGCCCATGAACGCCTGAGCCCGGGGGCGCGTCGCGACGCGTGTTGCCGTTAGCGCCCGACGTGGATGCCGATCCGCTCCGGCAGCCCGGCGATCGCGCGGGTCAGCGGCCCCGGCCGGCGGCCCTCCTCCTCGAGGCGCTCGCGGCGCAGCAACGCGGCGCGGACGATCGTCCCGCCGGCGTAGCGAAGCGGCTCGGGGGGCACTCGTACCGGCGGCGGCTCGACGATCGGCAGCCGGGTGACCTCGTCGCGGCGGTCCAGCGCCAGCGAGGCGAGGATGCGCCCAGCGACCCGCGCAGGCCCAACCCCGTTTCCCGTGTAGCCGAAGGCGTAGTGGACGCGGTCATCGTCGATGCTGCCGACCACGGGCAGGTGCGTCGGGGAGACGTCGATCGGGCCGCCCCAGGCGTGCTCGACCCGGCGTCCCTGGAGCGCCGGGAAGAACCGGATGAGGTGGCGTTCCACCTCGGCGACCACGCTGCGGTCCAGCTCGGCGCGGCCGTCCAGACGGGCGCCCGGCGCCACCCGGCCGCCTCCCCAGCCGAAGGCAATGCGTCCGTCGGGCGTGGTGCGGAAGTAGTGGACCATCGCTCGGGAGTCGGTGATGCACTCGCCGCCCGTCCAGCCGAGCTCGGTGAGCACGTCGGGCACCGGCTCGGTGATCACCATGTGGCTGGAGGTGACCGTGAGCCGCCGGCGCAGCGGGCGGTGGCCGGCGAGCGCCGGGCCGGTGGCGAGAGCCGCCCGAGGGGCGCGCACAGAGCCGCGATCGGTCTGCGCCTCGACGCCCGCACTCCTCGCCGGCAGCCGCCGGACGCGGGAGCCCTCGAAGATCCTCACCCCGCGCTGCTGGAGGCGCGCGCGAAGCCCGAGCGCCAACCGAGCGGGCTGGACTGTGGCGGCCACGGGATAGAAGGCCCCGGCTCGGAAGATCGGAGAGTCGCAGCGGGCCCGCACCTCGGCTTCGGACTGCGGCCGGCAGGCCCCGGCCACGCCCAGCTCGGCGCAGGCGTCGGCGACCGCCCGCCAGGAGCCGTCGTGCGCGGGAGCCGTCGAGACCTGAAGGTAGCCGCCGGCGCGGTACCAGGCGTCCACCCGTTGCTCCTCGCACCAGCGTCCGATCCCCTCGACCGCGTCCTGTGAGGCCCGCGTCAGCCGCAGGGCGGCGGCCTCACCGAAGCGCCGTCGAAGCGCCGGCAGGCTGAACCACATCGCGTTCACGAAGCCGCCGTTTCGCCCGCTCGGCCCCGCGCCGCAGCGCTCCGCCTCCAGCAGGACCACGCGCGCCTCGGGCTCGAGCTCGCTCACGAACCACGCCGTCCACATCCCCGTGTATCCGCCGCCCACCACGACGAGGTCGGCGGAGAGCTCTCCCTCCAGCGGCGGGAGCCCCGTGGTGGGCTCGGCCTCCTGGAGCCACCAGCCGCGCGCCGTGTGCTCAGTGGCCACGCTCACCGCCATCGCCGCGCAAGCCTTGCCGACGAGACGCCGCGAGCGCGGTCAGCGAGGCGACTCGGCGGCGCGCGTCTCGTGGAGCTCGATCAACTCCCGCTGAACGTTCCGAGGCCTGCCGTCCGGTCGCCGGCGCGTCCAGGCCCCGTCCGAGCCCAGAACCCAAGCATTGGTGTTGTCGGCCAGGCAGCGATCAAGCACGTCGAGGAGCTCCGCGCGGATTCTCTGATCCTCGACCGGGGCGACCAGCTCCACCCGGTTGTACAGGTTGCGTGGCATCAGGTCGCCCGACCCGATGTAGACCTGCTTCTCCTCCCCGGCCCGCTCGAACGAGAAGATCCGGGAGTGCTCGAGGAAGCGGCCGACGATCGAGACCACCTCGATGTTGTCCGAGACGCCGGAGACCCCGGGCCGCAGCGCGCAGATCCCGCGCACGTTGAGCTCCACCCGGACGCCGGCCTGCGATGCCCGGTACAGGGCCCGGATCGAGGGGGCGTCGAGGAGCGCGTTCATCTTCATCCGGACCCGAGCCGGCCGATCGGGTGAGTGCGACTCGATCGTGCGCTCGATCTCGCGCAGGATTCCGTCCCGGAAATTGAAGGGCGCCACCAGGACCCTGCGGTAGCCGCGCGGCCGTGAGTAACCGGTCAGGTAGTTGAACATCTCGGCGAGGTCGGCGCCGACCTCGGGGTCGGCCGTGAACAGGCCGAAGTCGGTGTACAGGCGCGCCGTCTTCGGGTTGTAGTTGCCGGTGCCGATGTGCGCGTAGTGGCGGACCCCGTCGCCCTCGCGACGGACGATGAGGATGCACTTCGCGTGGCTCTTCAGCGCCGGGAGCCCATAGACGACATGCACGCCGGCCTCCTCCAGCTTCTTCGCCCACTGGATGTTGGCCCGCTCGTCGAAGCGCGCCTTCAGCTCCACCATGCAAACCGCCTGCTTGCCGCGTTCCGCCGCCTCGATCAGCGACGGGACCAGCGGCGAGTCGGCGCTCGTCCGGTACACGGTCTGCTTGATCGCCAGCACGTGGGGATCGTCGACCGCCTGCTTGACGAAGCGCTCGACCGAGCTGGTGAACGAGTCGTACGGATGGTGGACGAGGATGTCTGCCTCTCGGATCGCCCCGAAGACGTCGGCCTCCGCCCCGTCCTCGCCCAGCAGCCGCGGCTGCGTGACGGGGGTGTGAGGCAGGTCGCGCAGCTCGCTGAAGCCGCGTACCCCGGCGACGTCCCACAGGTCCGAGAGGTCGAGCAGCCCCTCAGTCTCGTAGAGCTGGCGCTCGTCGATCGACAGCGCATCGCGGAGCTGCTCCCGCAGCTTCGGGCTCATCGCCTGGTCCACCTCGAGCCGCACGACCTCGCCGAAGCGCCGGCGGCGGAGCTCCTCCTCGACCGCCTGAAGCAGGTCGTCGGCCTCGTCGGAAACGTCGTAGTCGGTGTCCCGGGTGACCCGGAAGAAGGAGTGGTCCGTGACCTCCATGCCCGGGAACAGGGAGCCCAGGTTGGCCGCGATCAGGTCCTCGAGCGGGACGAGCGTCGCCCCGCCGTCGCCGATCTTCACGAAGCGGCCCAAGAGCTCCTTCGGCACCTTTACCCGGGCGAGCACCTCGGTGTCCTGGTCGGGGTCGCGCAGCGTGACAGCGAGGCTCAACGAGAGGTTTGAGATGTAGGGGAAGGGGCGGCCAAGGCCGATCGCCAGTGGGGTCAGCGCCGGAAAGATGCTCTTCTCGAACACCCGGTCGAGCTGCTCGCCCTCGGCCGCGCTCGCCCTCTGGGGCGAGATGATCCGGATCCCGTGCTCGGCGAGCGCCGGGCGAAGCTCGCGCTCGACGCATCGCGTCAGCCGCTCGCGCTGGGCGAGCACCAGCTCGCGGATCGCGTCGATCTGGTCGTTCGGGCTCATTCCGTCGGCGCCCCGCGCATCGACCCCCGCCTCGAGCTGGTCGTGAAGGTTCGCCACCCGCACCATGAAGAACTCGTCCAGGTTCGACTCCCAGATCGCGCAGAACTTGACCCGCTCCAGCAGCAGCACCGAAGTGTCTTCGGCAAGCTGGAGGACGCGGTCGTTGAAGTCGAGCCAGGAGAGCTCGCGGTTGAAGTACAGCGAGGAGTCCTCGAGGGTCGGCGTCGGCGGCGCGTGGGCGGTTGCGCCCGGCTCTTCGACCGCGCCGGTCGCGGCCGCACCGGCTTGCTTCGGATCTATGGCACTCACCCCGCAGCCATGCTAGCGCCGGGGGGTGCTCAGGCGGCTATCCGCTGTCTGGGCTGGGGCGAACCAACCCGCCGTGCTCGTGTCAGCGCCTGCTCGTAGCCGGCCGCCAGCTCTGCGAATGCGGCCTCCCAGCTCCGCCCGCGCACCGCGGCCCGTCCGGCACGCGACAGCCGCTCGCGCAGGAAGGCCGAGGAGGCGAGCTGCGCGACCGCGCCGGCGAGCGACTCCGGATCCGGAGGGCAAAGCCACCCGGTGTGGCGATCGCTGATCAGCGAGATGGTCGGTCGACCCCGCTGGTCGAGAAGCGACCTTCCTGGAGATCTAGTGGGGCCTCTCACTAGTCACCGGCGGTCGGTTGGCCGCCCTCTCCGGGGCCATGCCGCGGGCCGCTTGGAGCTCGGCGGCCGCGCTGGCGGCGAGCGATGCAGCCTCGCGCGCGCAGCGCTCCGCGGACTCGAGGTCGCGGCGCGCCCGGCCCGCTCGCTTCGCCGCCCTGCGGCGGTCTTTCACCGCCCGGAGGTGACGACCGACCGCCTCTTCAAGACGCTTCCAGGTGCCGACCCGCTCCTGCTCCACCCAGAATTCGCGGAACCGGTCGAACAGCAGCCTGCGTCGCGCTTGCACGTAGACCGCGAGCACCTCGAGGCCGCTGTAGACCGTCCGATGCTGGGCGCGGGTGGCCAGGCGTGGATCGACGTCGGGCGAGTCGCCGGCGCGCTCCCGCACGGCTGCCGCGTCCTCGGCCCGAAGCGCCGCCAGGTGGCCCTCGACCCGGGGCAGCATCACGTCGCAGTCGTGCAGCTCGCCGAGCAGGTCCTGGAGGTCGCGCGCTCGGCGCCGCGCCGCCTCAGCGGGCTTGCCGAAGCAGAACTCGGTCGTCTCCAGGATGTAGCGAAGGCGCTTCGCGGCGATGCGCATGTCGTGCTGGTCGCGGATGCGCTCGAACTCCAGGGCGGCCGGCGCGAAGGAGAGCATCTCGTCGAGTCGGACGCGGATGATTCGAGCTGCGTTGTCCGCCAGGGGCGACCGCGGGTCGAGCTTCTTGACGCGCCTCGCCTTCACGCCGGGGCCTCCCGGGTTCCCTCGGCCGCCGCGACGAGCTCGGAGAGGAGCTCGCTCAGCGCGGCCAGCCGCCCCGCATCGACGAACGGCACCAGCGCTTCGTTCGCCTCCGCCTGTTCGGCCCGCAGCCGCTCGATCAGCGTCTCCACCCCTGGCCGGTCGGGGGCCGGCATCGCGGCCGCGAACCCCTCGAGGGCGGCGATCGTGACGTCGCGGTCTCGGCGCTCGCCCAGCGCATCCGCGATCGCCTTCACCTGGGCGAGCGCGGCGCCGAGCTCCTTGGGTGGGAAGCAGGGCTCGAAGATCTCAAGCGTCGCGCGGAGCCGCCGAGTCGCCACCCGCATGTCGTGGACGCGCTCGATGTCAGCGACGTCGAGGACGTCGTGGGCATGATCGGCGACCTCCTGGGCTCGAACGGCGACGATCTTGGCCGCGGCGGCCGCGTAGGCCTCCTCCGCCGCCAGGTCCGGGATCGTTTCCGCCCGCGCCACGGCGGCTCACGATAGCTAGTGGGCGGGCATCGCCTGGCCGCGATCGGAGATCCGGTCCCGGCGTTGCACCGCCAACGCCGCGAGCTCCTGGTCCAGATCGTCGAGAAACGGAAGACCGGGGTGGCCGGCACTGAGCGCCTCCACCGTCTGCCGATAGTGGGCGAGCTGCCTCTCGGAGGCGGAGCCGGGATCAGCACGCAGGTGGGGCATCTTCGCGAGCTTGTCGGCGGCGTAGATGGCCGCCACGCGGGATCCGTGCGCCGTCACCCTGGCCCGGTGCTCGGCCTTGCGTTCCTCGTACGACTCGATCCTGTCGTCCTCGGTCATGGCCTCCACCAGCGCCGCCGTTGGGGAGCCGAAGCGCTCGGCGACCTGGGACAGCTCGCTGGCGTTCGCCTCGACCAGGTCATGCAAGAGACCGGCCGCGATTACTTCCTCCTCGAACCCCGCCTCGTGCAGAAGCCTCCCCACCTCGACCGAATGGCGGAGCTTGACCTGCCCGCGCCGGCCCGCCTCGCGATAGGCCACTCGCGCGAACCGGAACGCCCCCTCGAGGAGGGCGGAACCTCGGACGAAGTCAGGAGCGAGGAGCTTCTGGTCGTGGGGCACCATGGCGTCCGGTGGGCGGGAGGCTGGTCCGGTGGGCGGGAGGCTACACGCTGCACCTCGCCTGTGGGCCCGGGCGTTGGGAGGCGCGGGCGCCCAGGTGGCTCAGGCGGCGAGGGCGTGGGGGCTGCCGTTGGCAGCGCCGTTCAGCAAGTCGAGGATGACGCCCTCGCGGAGCCCGCCCTTGCCTATCTGGAGTGGCTGGCCGAGCAGCTCCGACAGCTTCTCGAGCAGCAGCACGCCCGTGGGCAGGATGCGAACGCGGCGCGGATCGAGCTCGAAGCGCTTGGCCACGTCGGCGATCGGAGCGCCCGTCAGCACCCGGATCGCCCGCTCCAGTGTCTCGTACTCGAGCGCCGCGCCGACCAGCGCGCGGAGCGACGTGGCGCTGCCGCCGACGGCCACGGCCTGTCCCGGCTGCTCGAACTCGACCCCGTCGAAGAACTCCGCGATGTATTCGCGCACCCCCCGCAGCTCGGCAGGCGAGGGCGGATCGTTGGCCAGGAAGTCGTCGGCAAGCGAGCCGGAGCCGATCTTGAACGACTGGACGGAGCCCAGCCCCTCGCTGACGCTGCCCACCACGACCTCGGAAGACCCACCGCCGACGTCGACGACCGCCACCTCGCCCTGCACCGGATGGCCAAGGGTCTTGGTGGCGCCGAGGAAGGCGAGGCGGCCCTCATCGTGCTCGCTGAGGACGTCCACCGGCACGCCCGCGACCCGCGTGATCTCGGCCACGATCGCCTCCCGGTTGGTCGCCTCGCGGATCGCCGCTGTTGCAACGGTCCGGATCGCCTCGGCACCCAGCTCCTCGGCGAGGCGCACCTGGGTGGCGACCGCCTCCGCAACCTCGGCGATCTTCTCGGCATCGACCGCGCCGTTGTGCTGCGAGGACTTGCCGATCCGAGTGTAGGCGCGCTGCTCCATCACCTTGCGAATCTGGCCGTCGGTGGGCTCGGCGACCAGCACGCGCGTCGTGTTCGAGCCGATGTCGATCGCCGCGTAGAGCATGCAGTGGCGATCTTGTCAGACGCAACGGATGCGGCCCCCCGCCCGGGGCCACGCTCGGTAACGGTCCGTTTACAAGCCGTTCACGGGCCCTTCACGGCGTCCCGGCGAGGGGTGTCCAAACTCGGCTTCGGATGAGTATGGATTGGCCCGCGGACCGGCTCGGCTTGAACGTCCCAAGCGGCTGGTGGGCGGCGCCGGCGCTGCTGAAGTCGTTCGAGGCGGCGGGCTTCACGCGGGCTCAGGTCCACTCGCCGCCTGCCTCGGTCCTCTCCGACCCGCGCTCCCGCGTGCCCCATGCCACCGCATTGGCGGCGGCTCTGGCGACCACCGGCCTGGAGCCGGTCGTCCACGCCCCGTCCGGTCTCAAGGTGGGAGCTCGAGACGGAGACCGCGCCGCGGAGGGCCTGCTCTCCTACGCGGCGCAGATCGGCGCCACTCACGTCGTCTACCACGCCTGCGACCTGCCGGATGCCCCCGAGAGCGAGGACGCACTGCTGTTCGAGGCGCGCTCGCTCGCCGCCCTGTCGCTGCGCGCCGAGCGGCTTGGCGTCACGATCGCGGTCGAGAACCTGGCGCCGGTCTTCCCTGGCCCTGAGCACCTGTCCGCGAGCCCGATGGTCCTCCGTGGCCTTGCCAACCGGATCGGCTCGGAGCGCCTCGGCATCTGCCTCGACCTCGGCCACGCCCACATCGTGGCCGAGCGCCGCCACACCTCGCTTGAGGCCCTGATCGAACCGGTGCTCGACGCTGTGACGCTGTTCCACCTCCACGACAACCTGGGCGCCCGCTGGCGACCGAGCGGCGCAGAGAGCGGCTTCGACCCCCTGAGGCTCGACCTCCACCTGCCGCCTGGGCGGGGCACCCTTCCGTGGGGGCGACTGGCCCCCCATCTCGCCGGTCATGACGCCTCCCTGATGCTCGAGGTCCACCCGCCGTATCGCACGCGCGCCGAGGAGCTGTACCCCTCCACCAAGGAGCTGCTGAGCCCCGCGGACGGAGTCGGCGCTCTGCCGGCGGCCGTCGGCGCTGCAGCGGGCTGAGAGCTCGCTCGCCCTATCTGAGGCCTTGAGGCCTGCGGTCAGCTCTAGGCCGAGGAGGGCTGGGGGAGGACGCCCTCGCCCTCACCCGGGTGCGAGGCGTCCTCGAACTCGCGGAAGAGGCCGGTGACAATGAAGGCGACCTGCTCGCCGACGTCGACGGCGTTGTCGCCGATCCGCTCCAGCGCCCGGGCCACCAGCATCATGGTCATCGCCCACTCGCGGCGGTCGTGCTCGTCGCCGATCTCGATCGCCAAGCGGAAGCACTCCTTGTTGAGGTTGTCGATCACGTCGTCCTGGCGCACCAGGTCGCGAGCCATGTCGATGTCGCGATCCGCGAAGGCGCGCTTCGCCTGTCTGATCTGCCCGCGCAGCGACCTACCCATCGTCACCAGGTTCTTCAGCATCCGCTCGTCCGCGGGCGGCTCGTGGCCGGCGATCGGAATCAGCTTGGCGATGTTGACGCACTGGTCGCCCATCCGCTCGATGTTCTTCATTACGTGCAGGAGGGCGGCGATCAGGCGCAGGTCCGTGGCCACGGGGGCCTGGGTCGCGAGCAGCGTCAAAATCGCCTGGTGGATCTCCAGGTAGCGGCCGTCGATCACGTCGTCGTCGGCGATCACCAGCTCCCCCAGCTCGATGTCCTGGTGCTGGACCGCCTCGACGGCGCGATCGAGCGCCGCGATCACCAGGTCGAGGCCGTCCAGGGCCCGTCCCTCGAGCCGCTCGAGCTCCTCGCGATAGTGGAGGCGGATCTCGTCCGGGGCCATCAGCCCACCTTTCCTGTCACGTAATCCTCGGTTCGCTGGTCGCTCGGATTGGTGAAGATCTTCTCCGTCTCGTCGTATTCCACCACGCGGCCGGTGCGGTGCTTCTCGCTGTCGTCCAGCTCGACCATCAGGAACGCCGTCCGGTCGGACATGCGCGCCGCCTGCTGCATGTTGTGGGTGACGATCACGATCGAGTAATCCTGCTTCAGCTCGCGCATCAGGTCCTCGATCTTGCCGGTCGAGATGGGATCGAGCGCGGAGCACGGCTCGTCCATGAGGATCACGTCCGGATCGACGGCGAGGCAGCGGGCGATGCACAGGCGCTGCTGCTGGCCGCCGGACACCCCATAGGCGCTGGCGTCCAGACGGTCCTTGACCTCGTCCCACAAAGCGGCGCGGCGCAGGGCCCGCTCGACGCGACCGTGCAGGTCGTCCTTCATCCCCAGCACCCGCGGACCGAAGGCGACGTTGTCGAAGATCGACTTCGGGAACGGGTTCGGCTTCTGGAACACCATCCCGATCCGCTTGCG
>JBBPIL010000043.1:304-20101 GCA_038040365.1 Actinomycetota bacterium | reverse complement strand
GCGCCGGCCTGTCACGCCGGAGGCCGCGGGTTCGAGTCCCGTCGCTCCCGTTCAGCGGATACCGCTTGGGACAGCGGTTTCAGTGCGTATCCGCGACCCGGCAGCGCGTCGCGAAGTTCGCGTGGGTACCGCGCGTGGGTACCAAACAAGGAGCGGATCCACCAGCTGGCCACTCCGCGGGGTAGCCCGGGTCGATCCCTGAGCTCCCCCGCCGACGTATGTGAGGCACTTGCTTCGCGGCCGGGGCTGGCGGAGATGGCGTTTGCCCGGCGGCTCGGGCGACCGGTGGTGGCGCTGCGCGGCTGGAAGGTGAGCGGCGAGGGCGCCATGGAGGGGCTGCCCTGGCGTCGCGGTGGCCTCGAGCGCTGCCGAGGCGGGGCAGCTCGTCCTGGCGCGCCCCCGCTCTCGCTAGCCCTACGCCGCGGGCGAGGTAGCTCAGTTGGTAGAGCACACGACTGAAAATCGTGGTGTCGGCAGTTCGATTCTGCCCCTCGCCATCCGATAACCAGGCGGTTCGCGACGCTTTCGGGCGTCGTGTCCGCCGCGGGTGGGCAACTGATTGGGCAACGCGGAAGAGCCTGCCCTAGCCTGCAGATCCCGTGTGCCGCCGCCGGCCGTTAGTGCGTCGCGGTCGCTTGCCTTGGGATGTAGCGGCCGCCGCGAGCCGCCAAAACCCGCGCCTCACCTCCCTGATGCGGTTGGCAAGAGGAATGAAGACGGCGGGTGCGGGCGACCAGTCTCGAACGAGTGCCCCGGCTTCCGCTGCAGTTTTCACGCGAACAGCCTCCGCCGTTTCGTGATTGACGAGTAGATCCAGGGCCACGACCTTGTCCGGGTCTCCCGCGGTCGCCTCGCGGGTGAACTCGCCGCGGATGTCTTGCCAGACAGCGGCGGCCATCTCCGTCCCGAGGGCCCTGTTGACCGCCGAGAAGGCAGCCACTTCGACGGCGTGTAGCTCGCGGTACCTCCCATCCGCGGGTTCCTCGAGGCCCTTATCGAGCCATCGCTTCCGGGTCGACCGCGGCGTCCGCACGAGACGGGTGAATGCCGTCTCTCCGAGCCACGCGATGCTGTCTGGGGGCCCAGCGATAATCGACGCAGATTATGATGCGTGCGCCACAAATAGCGACAAGAACAGTCGTTGTGAGCACGACGACGCCAATGAGCTGGGAGGCGGCTTTGCCGTATGCGCGGGCCCCTCGACAGCGCCGAACTTCAGGATCTCCCCGACCCATTCCAGGCTGGCGTCCTCCGGACAGCAGGGTGCGCCAGGTATGCGCGATTGGACGAGGAGCACGATCGTGCCGCTAACAGTGGTCGTCGGCGGGCAATACGGATCCGAGGGCAAGGGGAAGATGGTTTCCCAGCTCGCCGAATTCGAGGCCCCGAACGTCGCGGTTGTTCGGTGCGGCGGTTCCAATGCCGGCCACACGGCGGAAGGCGCTCTAGGACGCGCGCTCCTGCGGCAGCTCCCGAGCGGCGCCGTAGAGCCGTCCTGCCAGCTATTCCTGGCCGCCGGAATGCAACTCGATCTAGATGCCCTGCACCTGGAAATCGAGCAACTTCACATCGAGCCAAGCCGCCTCTGTATTGATCCTGGCGCGGTGGTCATCGAATCCGACGATCGAACGACTGAGCGCAGTCATCAGCTGTATCACCGCATCGGATCGACGTTGACCGGAACGGGAGCTGCGGCCGCGAGGAAGGTGATTCGGGACCCGCAGCTCCGTCGCGCCGACGACATCCAGGAGCTTCGCCCGTTCATTGGGAACGTTTCGGAATCCTTGTCCGAGCTGCTTGACCAAGGCCACAATGTGATCGTCGAAGGAACGCAAGGTGCCGGGCTGTCCCTCCACCATGGTCCGTATCCGTACACGACAGGGCGGGACACCACCGCAGCCGGGTTCCTCTCCGAGGCTGGGTTGCCGCCGATGCGGGTGACTGACGTTGTGATGGTCCTTCGGACCTATCCGATCCGTGTCGGTGGCCCATCAGGTCCTCTCCACAAAGAGATCTCTTGGGATGAAGTCCGCCAGCGGTCTGGCTATCCCAGCGCACTGGCCGAGTACACGACCGTGACGGGTCGACTGCGTCGGATCGGCGAGTTCGACTGGCCGCTGGCTCAAAACGCCATTCGCCTGAATGGCCCGACGTCCCTCGCGCTACATGGGGCGGACTACCTGAATCACCGAGATCTTGGAGCTAGAACTTGGGAGGAGCTCAGCGTCACGACGCGCCGTTTCGTCGAGCGCCTTGAACGGGAGTTGGGCGTTCCGGTCCATTACGTCTTTACCGGCCCCGATGGGAGTGATCTCGTCGATCGCGGGAAGGACCATCGCCTCAGTCACGGATCCGCTGAGAAGGATCATTCCGTTCGCAAGGCGCTCGCTTCCTGAAAGCAACCCTGAGGACGCGCCGTCGACTGAAGGACCGGCGTTCATACTCATTGCGTGATCGTTGCTCTCGAAGGTCTGCCTGGATCGGGAAAGACGACGTCTGCCTATCTCCTGGCCCGTCGCCTCGGCGTACCAGCAGTCTGCGAGACGACCCATGACCATCCCTTCATCGAGACGATCTACGACGACACTGGCCGCTACGACATGCAGGTCGAGCTGGCTTTCTTGCTCCTTCACAACGCCGGCTACCGGCGGATTCCTCAAGAGGCGACGGTCGTGACCGACTATTCCCCAGCGAAGGATCTGCTCTTCGCGGAAGCAATGTTGGCCGGCCGTGACCTGGAGCTGTTCGGCGATCTCTACGAGCAGCTGTACGCCGATCTTCCGGCACCGGAACTCGTCCTGTACCTCGACGCATCGCCAGACCTCTGCATTGAGAGGGTAAGACGGCGACTTGAGACGGATCCAGCCCGCACATTCGAAATGCGAATGGACATCACGCGGCTCCGGATCATGCGGGACATCTATGAGGCGCGGATGGCGGAACTGGGCGCCAGGGTGCTCCGTTACACGGTCGGCTCAGCGGACACCGAGAGCCAGGTAACGGACGGCTTGGTCAACTTGGTTGAACGTGAACGACACGCAGCTACCTAGCGACGTTCGCTAGGGCTTGGCCCCGCTGCTTTGTTTCTGAAGGCTCCGCACAGCACCCTCTAGGTGCTCAATCCGCGCTTGGAGGACGTGGTCGTGCGCAGCTGTCTGCTGCTCGAGCTTGGTCACCGTTTCTTTCGGAGCCAGGTCGTTGTTGAACAGATCGGTTGCTTGGAGTATCAGAGATGGAACGCCGACCAAGAGGGCGATCACCCCGAGTGCGAGCGCGCTCCAGCCGAAGGTCCGGTATCGGTCAAGCCTGGCTTGGAGCGCCTTGACCGAGCTGGTCGGCCGCTTCGCCCCCAGGTAATCAAATATTGGTTCGCGCCACTTGGGCCGCCCGCCTTTGAACAAACGAGATGAGGACGATGCGGGCTCGTCCTCGAGCCAGCGCCTCAGCTCCTTTTCAGTGGATAGGCCGTCCCACGCGGCCCGCACACGCTCGGGGCGGGGAACAGTCTTCGCGAAGTCGATCTTTGCGAACGGTTTCCCCAGCTCCAGCACTATCTCCTCATTCGAGATGTTGTGCAACGGACAGCTCAGTCCTCCCTGGAAGCCAGGGTCAACCTGAGGACCGGTTCCGAGGAGGAGGCCTTGATAGATGAAGTCGATGGCTAGGTCGAATCGCCCCACAAGGTAATGCGGAAGGAGGAGGACCTGCTCCGTGGACACGAAGGAGAGCGAGTTCGGCGGGAGGACGAGGCGCGGCTCTTCTGGGGTAATCCTGCGCTCCTTCTTCTCCACGACATGTCGAGCACCAAGGGTCAGCTCATAGCTCGCGGTCTTGAGGCGTTCCGGATCGAATGGCCGGATCATGCGTCCCACGGCCTCGTGATAGGCCCGGATGTACTCGGAGGTGAGCATCCCCTGCAGGTTCGGCCAGGGATCGCTCCAGTAGGCCGGAGTCAATCTCTTGGCTGCGAAGCTGTCCGGCTCTCTCCAGTACTGCAGCGGGTCGTATTCGCTCGCCGATGCCTCTGGATCCTTCACCGGCCCGACGGTAAACAAGCGCGCGGACGGGTCTGGCGCCGCGCGCAGCGAGCGCCTCGTCGCGTTAGCGTCCGAACGCGAGCAGTTGGAGACCAGGCCAGCGCGCTTGGAGGCCATCTGAGGCAGTTCGGAGCGGCTCGGAGCTCTCCTTAGTCGCAGCGACTAGGAACGCAATGTGCGTTCCAGTCAGCGCGAAGAGGTCATGACGAGGTAGCTGCTCGTGAATGCGGTTCAGCTGGGTATCGACGTATGCGACCCGCTCAACCCTGCCGAAATGCTGATAGACGACGACGGACCGTCCTCCTTCACCCGCTGTGCAGAGTTCGTCGAGATAGAGGAACTTTGACGAGCCTCGGCGCCCCTTCGGTGTGCTCTTGACCTCCAAGCCATTGTCGGGATCGAAAAAGATGATCGAGCCGATTGGAGTTGTTGCCCAGAGACGCTCAAAGTATTCGCCGCGTTCAGCTTTCGTGTCGGACACAAGCCCGCTGTAGAAGCGCGCTTTCGGCAGCATCCCAGCCTGCTCAACGGCTCCGATGCTTCGATCTGCGGCTTGCACGAGCTGCTGAAGGCAGTCGAACAACGTCGGATCGATGCTTCGGTATCTCTCAGGTTGATCGAGATACCGCCGACGCCGCCCATCATTGCTCCCATCGTCGGCCGTAGCCATCCAGCAGACCACCAAGGGAAGAGCAAGCTCTCGTTGGATCCCTCGTAGGAAGGCGTACTTAAAGTAGTCGTTTACGTCACCGACGTATTGATCTTTAATCGTCTGTCCTCCAGCTGGATCTGTTGCTCCCAAGAAGCCATCGCCGAGCGAGCCCGATGTCGGGCGCCGGACGATAATGCGGCGTGGATTGTTCCGGTGCCGGATCCCCGGCACTCTCCACGACCGCCGACCGGAAGTCGGCGCCGTCGAGCGGCAGGGCGTGGATCCCCTCTTGGTGGCACCGCGTGTTCGACCGTTACGTGGCGTTGCGACAGCCTCGCGTGAAGGCAGCAGCGGAGTCGCCGGGGCCGGATGGGCAGGACGAGCCGCTTGCCCAACTGCTACCTGCCGTGTGAGCCATCGTGGCGCCGGAAACTGGTAGCCCGGCTGGTAGCCGTAGGCTTCGCGCTGCGCATAGCAAGCCAGATGTCGGAGATTTCGCGGCTACCGTCCGCTCTGGGGAAGACCTCCGTCAGACCGCGACACGGCGTGGATATCTGGGCGCGCCGAAGCCGTGAAGGTGATAGCTCGGCCAGCCCTCGACCGCCCCGATCCGGACAGCTTGTTGTTCGGCTGTTCCGGCTGGCGACGTTCGCCAGCTCCTCGAGCTCCTAGCGCCAGCCTTCTCAGCCGCCGAGCTCGTCGGGCCGCTCCGCCTCTTCGTACAGCGAGAGTGTCCGAGACGCGGCTTCGCGCAGGCGCGACCGGAAGTCATCGGCGCCGTAGAGCTCGCCTGGCGCGGCATCGACCGCAGTTGGGACGACGGGTACATAAAGATCTTCCGTGCCAATGGCGTGCAACCAAACCGCGAGCAGCTTCAGCGCTGGCACCCGGAGCAAGCGCGCCTCGAAGTCCTCCGTGCGTACGCGTGGGTCATCCTGCGCGGCGGCGAGCGCGTCGCGGATGGCTGGCGTGAACTGATCGTCGCCCACCCGAGTTGCCCGCGTCCGCCCGGCTTTGACTTCTGACACCAACTCATAGACGCGCGGGGCGCCGCCCAGTTCAGAGGCATACCGCCAAGAGGTGGGCGCCTCGGCGACGCGCTCGACGTCGCCGCCACTCTCCACGATCGCATCAAGGCCCGCGGTGAAAACGGGCTGGGCCCCCAGTGGGGCAGCGCCACCCGGAAAGTCGAGCTGACGCATACCGAGGGTCTCGCGCTCCCCGCCCATCAGGTCGTTCGCGGCGGCGGCGACGTCCTCAGGTGGCTCTGGGAAGCGGATGGCCACCGTCACTCCCGGGTGAGGTACGTGTGGGTCCAGCTGCCGGTCGTCTGATAGCGGTCCGCGAACTCATCGTGCTCCACCGACGCGCTCCCCGTCCACGGGTCCTCCA
Organism: Actinomycetota bacterium; assembly: GCA_038040365.1. Lineage (GTDB taxonomy): Bacteria > Actinomycetota > Thermoleophilia > Solirubrobacterales > 70-9 > AC-56. The sequence continues at coordinate 14,020 of JBBPIL010000043.1, read as the reverse complement.
CCTCCAGGCCACGTGCGCCTTCCGCTTCGTTGTACCCGGTGATGAGTACGAAATGACCGCCGCCACCCTGCCAGCCTATACGGGCGCAGATCGGCCGTCCCGCGTCAATCTCGCCCTTCATGTCCTCCCACGTCGCCCCACCCTCGCTGCGGCTGGCGAGGTTCCCGGTCCGTTTGAGCGCTCTGTCGAGATACCACGGCTGGTCGCAGGGTTCGCTGTCACCGTCGTCGCAGCACGCGCTTTGATTCAGCTCCTCGTTTGCGATTCGACACTGGGTCCACGACGACGACCCATCAAAAAACACGGACGCGCTACTCGAGCAGGCGGCCCAGCACCAGTTTCTCTGCAGCTGGTGCTGAATCTTGAGCGGAACTGCGGCAGACTCGCTCACGGTGCGTCGTCGCGGGCCTCCTGAAGGGCTGCGATCGCCCCATTGAGTCTGGTGGCGGCGGCGCCCCCCCTCTCGCCCTCGGGGATAGCTTCCTCCTCCACCTTTAGCGTTGCGAGGACGGCCTCGATGCGAGCGGTGTAGTCGGTGGCGGTGAGGCCCTTGGTGATCGCTGCCCAGAACGCCTGCCCGGCGGCACCGGCCACGAGCGCGATGCCGAGCACACGGATCCAATCAACCTGGCGCTCCGTGACCTCGTTCACCACGACGTCGTCGATCGGGACCAGCAGCGCCGCCGCTGCTATTCCCGCCGCCAGGCCAATGAGCACAGCGCCGGCCGACCCGAGCTCGAGGCGGCGCCCGGTGCGACTCGGGAGCATTAGGACGCCGGTCCTCCGTAACTTGCCCCGCTCAAGCAGCAGCTCGCTGACGAGTCCCCCGAGTGCGCCCGCCGCAAGTGCGATCGCGATCGCAGCCAGCGCGTCACCGATTTCATTGATGTTGAGCACTCTGCTACGCCTCCTGTTCGAGCTACGCGAAGTGCTTGAGAGAACCTATCGCGTTCAGAGGCGCGCCGTGGGGATTTCGCGCGCGAAGGAGAGCGAGGGCCTGCGGACTGGGTCCGGCCGACACTCAGGCGGATATAGAACAAGCACACAAGGTCCAGCTAGCGGGGTAGCGCCCGGCAGCAGGGGTACCTGCTACCGGCTCCGTTTAACGGTCGGTGCGCCAGAAACTGGTAGCCCTGCTGTTAGCAGCGCGCGTGCAGCCCCCATGACCAAGCCAGATGGCGGGGATTTCGCACCTACCGTCCGCTTTACTCAGCGGCTCCGTCAGATCGTGACAGGCTCGAATCCTTCCGTCGAGCGCGTCGAAACCGCGGGGATGGTAGCTCGGCCGGTAGCAGCGCTGGACGAGGCCTGTGCCGTGTACGCGTCGCTTCTGCTGCTCGCACAGAGCGGGATCGCGTCTCTACGGAACTATGGCGACAGGCCGAGGAGTTGCGCGAGGACTGTCGCCAGCAGGCCGCCACCGGCACCGCTGAGCACGTCAGCGCCGAGTTCGGCCGTGCGTCCCTGAAGCACCTCGATCAGCTTCTTGGCCGCGACCCTGTCGTCTTCGTCAACGCCCTGGAGCTCATCGAGCGCTGCATCAGCTCGGACAAGTAGCTCCGCGATGCTGGTGAAGTTCGTGATGCTGCCCGCGGCGATTTGATTGGCAACCACGGGTCCGTAGAAGTTGACGGAGCTGGCGGCCGCGACCGCCGCGGGCGGCTGGTTGACCTGCTCGTGAGCCCTTATCGTGAGGCGCAGCCCGTCAGAGAGAGCAAGCCGTGCCGCTGCGTCGGCCTGCTGGAAGTCGGGAAGGTCGCCGGCGAGGTACCCATCGGCGTGGAGATCGACGATTCGCTCGGCCAGAGCTTCCCGGTCGGCGGGCCCGATCATCTGAGTCTCCCCGGCGGAGTCAAGAAGTTTGCTCGGTTCGCGCAGCGCATCCGAGAGGTCCGCTTCGTTGCTCACGAGCCAGGTGAGGACCTGACCGGCGGAGGGCGCGGATCCTCCGTGGATGATTGGCCGCGCCGGATCGAGAAGCTTCGCTTGCTCACGGCCGCTGACGGTCAACGCGACGCGTTTGACGCTATTGCCCCGACCCTGATCACGCATGAAACCCAACTCTTCGAGGTCCTCGATGTCCTGCTCGGTGGGCGTTGGCCACGATCGATCCCAGCCCGGGTGCCTTACGCCTGCCGGGCCCTGCGCAGAGAGCAAGAGCATGAAGATCTCAGGGTCCTGCCCGCCATCGCGCAGCGCGCGATCGGCCTGGCCCGCTCGTCGCAACAACTCCGAAAGCCGACGTTCCATCTGTTCCAAGTATGCGCCGCGGATCGGATCCTCGGGACAGGACCACGGGGCCCACGATCCCCGGCGCGACAAGCCACGTGGACACCCTCGGCTCTGCCGGTCGTCGCGCGAAGCAGGAGTTCGCGGGCTATCCCCTCTGGGTCGACCACGTACCGGGCCTACCGATCCGGCCATTCCTCCCAGACCGCGAGCAGCGGATGGAGGAAGGGCGGCGAGTCAAGTTCGAAGGACGAGACCTCACCGAGCTCGATCTCTTCCTTCTTATAGGACTCCTCCTCGTCGCCGGCCGAACAGCGCGTCATCGCCGACCGCCACGCCCGGCATGGCTCATCGCGGCGCACGCAGTAGGTGACAAACGCCTCACGGCGATCCTCCCGCTCGGCCGGCCGGAGCTTGGCGCCAGGGTCATCCCTGCCGACCTCCGCGGCTTCCCAGGCCTCAGTCGAGAAGATCAGCCCGTCGGCGCCAAGCTCGTTTGCCTGCCGTGCGAGCCTCTCCATCATCAGCTGCTTTTCCCGCTGGTCTTGAGGGTGCAGTGCCGTCTGCGCCAGTGGTACGTCTCCGCGAAATAGCCACGCGATGGTGTGGTGATAGCCGTCAACGCCAAGCATCTGCCTACCCCAGTTGTGGCGAACCCGAGCTTGCTCGTAGAGATCGCCCCCTTCCGGCGGGCGCTCCCAATCCAGTGCTCCGTAGTGCTGTCTGACCTCTTCGGAGGCCACGGGTTCGCCGCGCGTGGGCCTGGACTCAATCTCAATCAGAAGCCCTGAGCTCAAGTCGCGGCGCGCGGTCCGCGCCTCTCGGCCGGCCAGCATGCAAGGCAGACGTCCACTCGGATGCGGCTGCTGAGGCAGCGGACAAGGATTGTCCTGTTCCGCCTCGCAGCCTACGAAGCCGGTGTCGGTTCGTTCGTGGGCCTCGATGACGATGGTCAGTAGAACGCCGTAGCAATGAGCCAGTGCGTCGAGGATCTCGTCGTTTGGGAGGTCCTCAACGGTCCACCGTCGCTCGACCACGAGCGTCCCATGGCGACGGACGTCGTCCGGGAGGCCGGCTGTCGCGATCAGGCGGGCGATCTCGTGTGGCGGGGCGGTGGGATCCACCTCCATGTCCGGTCTCTCCCCTTCGAACAGATCTCCTGTCAATCTGACGCGAGCAACCGAGTGGGTCTCGAGGTCGCCCTGCTTCTCGATCTTGTTGCGTGACTTCAAGGCCCAGCCCATCCGCCTGTCGGCTCCCATCCGCCCCTCCCAGCTGGCGTACCAATCGGCGAACCACGGCTCTTTACTCACTTCTTTCTTCAGCACCCAGGTCACCGTGCGCAGGGCCTGGAAGAGCGCGTTCAGCCTGACCACGAAGGCGTCCGGGTCTTCATAGACCGCGAGGGCCCCGTGCCACAGTGAGTGCGCCTGATGAAGGCGGGCGTGGGTCTTCGGTATGGGGCAGGGTTCAACGGGCGCCTCTTCCTCACGTGCAACGACGTTGAGCGCCAGTGCCGCTTGGTCAATTGCGCTGGGTGGCGCCTGAGGTGCGGCCGGGAGCCCCTCGGGCTCCCATGCAATGCGTTTTCCCTCTCGCTTAGCCCGGCGCTTCACGGGACGGCTTACCGTGGGCTGCACGAGGTCCGCCCCCAGCGACTCAAGCAGCATCAGGACGCCGAGAACGCGGTGGCAGAGGTTGAAGGTGACGCTGCCTTGCTGGGCGCAGACAGAATCGGACTCGCCGTCTATCCAGGAGCGGACCTCGCCAGTCGAGCGGGTGAGGAAATCTCCCGGACCGGGGTCAGGCCAGTCCGGGGGACTGCCCTGGAGCGCGGCCCAGCGGGCCCAGGCTTGATAGTCCGTCCCTCCCCAAGGGTGAACGCCTCCGACACTCCCGAAGGGAACGATGCTCAGAACACCGTCCGACTGCCAACAGGCTGCCCCGCGCAGGTGGAACGGCAGGGGCCAGCTCTCAACCACCCATGCCGCAGGCTGGCCATCCACGGCTTCAAAATCCAGGAAGAGCGGGCTTGTAGGCAAGCTAGCCTCGGCGGCGTAGACGAACGGTTCGTCCTCAGAGGACCAATCAGGAAAGGCCTCGACATAGCGGGGTTCGACAACCGCAACTGTTGCCTCAGCCAGCGCCGGTAGCACTCGCATCGCAATGTGAATCTTGCCGGCGATCGCCTGGTCAACGTCCTGGTCGGAGCCAGGGTCGGGTCTGAACCTCCACGGCTTCCAGGGCCGCGTGTCTGGGAAGCGTTTCTGTGTTTCGGGATGCAGGGCACCGACCCCGAACTGCAACGTGTCTCGCCACACACCGGGGAAAGACCTGGCGTTGATCCACGACGGCGCCGGTGGAACGGGGTGTGGCGGAGGTAGCCACCCAGGCCCTTCTCCCGAAAGGATTAGGTCGTCTGCAGGAGGAGTTGCCTCAGAATCAGGGGTGTCCGTCACGGTCTCCGGTTTTACTCTCGGACGGGGCCGTTTGGGAGTGCCGACCCCGCCCTCGGCAGGTGGAACAACGCTCTTTCGGTTGAAGGGATACCCGGTTAGCTGCCCCTCATCGCGCAAAGCAGAAGCGCGCCCTGCTCCGTCATCAAGGGAATCCCGATTCCTAGTTCGGATAGCTTCAGGCCGAGATGAGGCGCAAGCTGCCGTTGTTCGACGACAAGGCCCGCACGGACCCCGAACCCTCGTATGCGCGCGAGAGCACCTACGCCTTCCTGGACAGGGTGGACGATCCCATCTTCGTCGCCGTCCGTGAGGTGCTCAACGCATGGGTGGACCGCTTCGCTTCCCTTCAGGACGACACGGCTGCCAATGATCTCGTCGGCCGCCTGCGATCGAAGGACGACATCGCCTTCTACGCAGCCTTCTGGGAGCTCTACTTACACGAGCTCTTCGTGCGGTTGGGCTTCAACATCGAGGTGCACCCGGAGTCCGGGAAGGACACGCGTCCCGACTTTCGCATGACCCGCGAAGGTCGGGAGATGTACCTGGAGGCCGTGATGCCAAACCCCCGAGCCGGCCGCTCAAATGAGTCGAAGGGATCCAAGACGGTGATCGAGTACATCGATGCCGCGTTTGACCCGGACTTCTCGTTAAGTGTCCGGTTCGTCGCGGGCAGTGGGAGTGTCCCGTCCAAGAAGGAGGTTGTGCGTGGGGTCGAGGGATGGCTCGCCAATCTGACCTGGACTGAACCATCGGAGGCGGGCCTCGACCCCCGTTCTCCACGCCCGGAGACGGAGCTACGCGTCCGCGACTGGGTGATTGGTGTCCGTGCGTGGCCGCGGCCGCTAGACCGCCGCGGCGACCGGAAGTTCCCCATGATCGTCACCTATCCGGCCATGAGCGGGTATCCGGCTGCCGTTTCCGCTGGCATAACGCCCGTGCTCGACGAGAAGGCCAGCAAGTACGGCGACCTGAAGGCTCCCTACATCCTCGCTGTCTGGGTTATGTCTGCGATGGCCTCCGAATCGACCCCTGCGGAGGCGCTCTTCGGCATCGCACTGCCGATCGGCGATGGCACTCATTCGACAGGCCTCCCACTCACTGTGGACGAGCGCGATGGGCTCTGGGCTCCGACCCGGCCGGGCCGTCTTTCAGCCGTCCTTTCCGCGAACAGCATGCACTTCAATTATTCGGCAGTTTCTCGATACCTCCCGCGCATCTGGCACAACCCGTGGGCACTGCATCCGGCCAACGAAGACCTGCCCTTCGGTGCCTCCCGCGTCTCCCAGGACGAGACCTCGATTACCAACGACCCGCCGACCGCCTCCCCCAGCGCTCTTTTCGAGCTTCCGGCCGACTGGCCCGGCGACCCGTTCGCTTGCCTAAACCGGCGGAAGGCGGCCTCCTAAGCTCGACCACCTTAGTGTTGTCCTGCGCGCGAAGCCGTAGCGAGTCAACCGAAGCGGGCGCGCATTCCTTGCATCGAAGGGATAGTCCAGCGGGGTCGTCGCGGGTACCGCTTCGCGGTAGCGCTCGTGATCGTGCCGGCGGCGACCTGGACGCGGCAGTCCAGATTTGGTGACGCGCGGCGCGCTACGGTTGTGCGGGGATGGACGGTAAGTCGGCATCGACCTTCTGGGAGCAGTTATCCGCGGCCGCACGGGCGTTCGGGAAGTGGGTCGACGAGCACCAGCACGAGATTCGCGCCTTTGGCATCTGGGGCACCGTCAGCAGCGCCTGTCGGGAAAGTCGGCTGTACGCTCCGATGCACTCCGAGGCGTGGCTTGAGATCGTCGAGGCCGTACACGGCGACGACCGCCCGGACCCGCCGGACTACGAGCGGATCATCATCTCGGCCTACCAGCCAGGGAGTGTCGGTTTCGAGGCGCTACCAGACGAGCTCCTGGACGCTCCGCTTCTGCGCGACCGGCTCCGCGAGGTGGCTGAGGTGCTCGACAGCTTGGCCGATGGCCGCAACTACGTCGCCGTCTGCGGCGCATTGCCGCTGATCGAGTATGTGATCAGCAAAGCGGCCGGCAAGTGGAATCATCCGCAGAAGCACGTTGCGGAGCTGAAACGCCGGCTGCATGATGACGAGATCGACGGCGACGACGCGATCCTTCTGGAGTTCGCCGCGGTCGAGATGATCTTGGAGGAGATTCCAAACGTCTGGAAGGCCGGGCGGCAGCAGGTAGGCGCCATCGTGGGAGCGCTGAACCGGCAGTACGCTCTGCATGGAGCAGGCCTGGGTTGGGACGACTCGACCAACGCCACGCGCGCGGTGCTGCTACTGGCTGCCGCGGCTCGCGTGGCGGATCCCCTCTTCAAGCCACCTACGACTAGCCCGGCCGGCGCCTCGTAGCCGTTCGCCGTTGGGCGGTGTCCGCGCAGACCGTTGCCTTGCGCCGCCGGTGATGGTGTACATCCGGCAACCAGACTCCGGTCTCAGCCGGCGCATTGACTCCACGACTGCGCCAGCGGTGTGGCGTGCGTCTACTGTCAGGGCGTGTTCCGTTCGTGGGAGATCGACTTCGATGCGCGCGCCGTTCGGCTCGAGTTTCTCGATGGCCGAGTCGTCCAGGAGTCACTGACCCGCGCGGTCCCCGAGAGCTTCTCGGTTCGTCGGTCCCGGATGGACCTCGAGCGGCGAGTGATGCTCCTCACGCTCGACGACGGCCAGACGCTCGAGGTCGATATCGGCGTCGCCGGACAGGGGGTGCCGGCCGACGTGCCGATCGTCTACCTGGACCAGCTGCATTGGATTAGCCTCGCCCGGCAGCAATGGGCGCCCGACCGGCTCCGCGACTCGCAGCGCGCGGCGGCCACGACGCTAATCGCCCTGGCGGACCAGCAGGAAATCCTGCTGCCTGTCGCTGGCGCCCACCTGACCGAGATGGCCTCCATAGCCGGTCGGCGCCGCCGCGACCTCGCAGCGACGATCCTTGGCCTCTGCCGCGGCTGGCAGATGCAGAACCCCGTCAGGATCCGCGGCCAGGAGTACCTGGCGTCGATGCTGGGGCAGGAGCCCGTCGCCGCGGGAGTCTTCACCCTCGAGCCAGGCGTGCTATTCGCGGAGGGCCCGGCGACCCCAGCGCCCATGCCGGGGGCGCCACCGGGCCTCGCGGAGATGTTCAGCCGCGTGATAGCGATCTCGGCCGTCTACTCCGCGATGCTCGACGACGAGCCGGTTGACATGGGAGAGGGCAAGGCCGCGGCCGAGCGCTGGGCGACGAGCTTTCCGAAGCTCGCCAGCTACATGCGCGAGCAGAGGATGAGCGAGGAGCACGCACGGATCAATGGGCGTGCTCGCCTGATCGCCGACCAGAGCCAGGACCTCGAGCGCGCGGGAGACCGTGCCGGCGTCACCCCGGAACAGTTCGCTAGGTGGCTCTCCGACCGCTTCCCGGAGGATCTCGCGCGGATGCCGTATGTCGGCCGGCTTAACGAAGTGCTCTACCTGCGCCTCCGCAACGCCGACGACAAATGGGAGGCGAACGACCTCAACGACATGAACTTTCTCTGCGCCGCCGCCGGCTACGCCGACATAACCATCGGCGAGAAGAAGACCATCAACTACCTGCGCCGCGCCGAGGCGCACGTGCGCCCCGGCTCGCAGCTATGCGGCCGGCTCAGCGAAGCCGTCGAGATGCTGGCTGCAAGTGGCGCGATCCCCTGACCAGCTCAAGCGCCCGCTGCCTCCGCATGGGGGCCGTCACCGCCTCCGACGAGAGGCCGCATGTAAGCGGGATGCTGCTTTCGCGTAAAGCAGCAGCCGAATCGCGGTGGTCGGATCAGCGCAGTGGCGACGGGCCGGCATGGGCACCTGCTACCAGTCCCGTTGGCCGTCGACGGGCCAGAAACTGGTAGCCCCGCTGGTAGCAGCAGGCTTGCAGCCCGCATGAACAAGCCAGATGGCGGAGATTTCGCGCCTATCGTCCGCTTAGGTTGAGCGTCCCTGCCAGTTCGCGACGGATCGCGACAGAGGCGCTCGGTTCCGCATCGGATAGCCGCTTTACGGGCACTGGGCGACCTTTCCCCACCCAACCCCAGAATCGGTCTAGCTGGCGATGGCTGGTAGCTGTCCGGTAGCTGAGCTGGTGGTCGCGAGCAGAGCGATCGGTAGCAGGGCCAGCCTGATTCCAAGGGAACCCGGAAGGCAGGACACAATCGGCTGAGCAAAAGGCGACGGGGTTACCCCCAATCCGACCCGTCAAACCTGCAAGGCGGAAGAGGTTTCCCGCAAATAGCGCCCGATTCGTCCGTCGCAGACCCTTGACCCGCGGTCCTTCCCCGGGGTAGGTTGGGTCAGGGACTCGGCTTGGACTGGGATCCGGGGGAACGACGGAAAGGGGAAAAGTGAGCACCGTGCCGGCGCGGACGCTGCGAAAGGTGGTCGGCCGAGTCCGGCGTGCCGCGAGCGCGTCGCGTCGGACGACCTTCACGACGGTGGCCCTGGCCTTCGTGGCGGCGGGCATCGTGGCCTCGCAGGCTTTGCTCGGCAGCCCCGCGGTGGCGGCATCCGGGGTCGAGATCACCTCCGGCCCCTCGGAAACGGAGGCGAGCTCCGACGCCGCCTTCACCTTCGCTTCCTCAGACGGGGCCGCGAGCTTTGAGTGCAGCCTCGACGCCGGCGCCTATGAGCCGTGCGCGTCCCCGAAGAGCTACTCCGGCCTCGAAGACGGGCCCCACTACTTCGCCGTCCGCGTCCAGCCCGCCGACGAAAGCCTGGAGACGACGCCCGCCGAGCACAAGTGGACGGTCGAGAACCTGAAGCCCTGCACGGACGCCGAGGAGCCCGCCAACTTCCCGGTCTATTCGCTCGGGTCGAGCGTCGACGGCCACGAGGTGACCTCGGTTGCCCGCCACTGCGAGGAGCTCGAGCCCGAAGCCCCGGCGAGGGACAACTCGGTCACTTACGTCTACGGCGTCTGCCCCGAGCTCCTCGACGGGACCGCGGATGCCTGCGCGCCGCCGCTCGCGATCCAGACCTGGCCCGCCTGCGAGCGTAGCCTCGCCGACTACGAGGTCCTGCCCGGCGTCCCCTACCCCCACAAGAGCCTCGGCGAGGTCGAGGGCGTCCCCGCCTACTCCTTCGACGAGGGCACCCGGGTCGAGCTCTACACGGGCTCGGCGACGATCGTCATCTTCGCCGCCGATCCGGCGCTGATCGATAAGGCCATCGAGGCAATCCGTGCCGAGCCGACATCGGAGCCACCGGGCGAGCCGGCGCCTGCCGACGCGAAGAGCGCCGACCTTCCGCCCCCGGAGCCTGGAGCGACGGCGGGGAAGCTCTCATGCGAGTGATCGCGCGCGCCGTCTTCGGGCTGGCGGCGGCGGTTGCGCTCATCGCTCCGGCGACGGCGCCGGCGAACATCGACGCCGGGCATCCGACCAACAGCTACACGCGGTTCAACGCGGCTTGCGACCCGAACGCTCCCATTCGAGCCCCCGTGACCGTGGTCTTGCAGGGCTTCGGCACAGAGGCGGCCGCCAGGCAGGCGATCACCGCCGAGACGACCGGCTGGTCCGATCCCTCGCTGACCCAGACCGAGTATCTAAGGCTGGTCACCGCCTCCGGGGGGACCGAGTGTCTCTTCAACGAGGCAACCGGCCGCCTCTCGCCGCTCTCCGGCTCCGAGCGCACCCTGATGCGGCTTTGGGGCAACGCCACGGTCACCGCCGGCACCCCGACCCGCCAGACAAACCAAGCGGACTGCGCCGCTTGGATCACAGCCCCAAACGGCTACAACGTGGGCCGCAACTCATTCCGGTACGCCTTCCAGAGTCCATCACCCCAAAACGGGCCATACCCGCTCACGGAGGTCAACTGGGGCAACACGCTGCCGATCCAACAGTGCGACGGAACGGCGCCGTCGAGCAACGGCTTGGTAACCACCATCCGACCCAAAGACAGCTTCGGCTACAACGACAACTGGGTCGCCTTCAGCGACGACCCGCCCACGACCCGGGCGGAAAACGCGCTGGAGCTTGTAAAGGACCAAGGGGCGACCGTAGCTCGCTACCCCATCAACTGGCGGGCCGTCGGCCTCGCCGGCAGCGACCCAGTCACCACCCAAAACTGTCTCCAGATGGGAGGGAATTGGGGAGCCCCCCAGCCGCCGCTGCCGGAAAGGAGCTACGACCGCACCTACAGAAATCTCACCGGGCGTGGCCCCTGCGACGACAGTCCTCCTACCACCGGCATCAGGCCAGTCCTGGCGGTGCTCGGCGCTCCGCCACCATACGCTACCTGGTGCACCAGGTTAGACGACGATAATTGCGTCGCCGGGGACTGCACCTCAGGCATCGACCGGACGCCGCACGACAACGGGGACCCGAACACGATTCCAGCAATCCCCAGCAATGCCGCCGACACCGACTGGAAGGGCTTCGTGCAGAACGTCGCCCTCCGCTATCCGCTGGCCAGGGGGATCGAGATCTGGAACGAGCCCAACCTGACCAAGGATTACTGGGGCAGCTGCCTGATCGGCCCGGCGCGCTATGCCCAGTTGCTGGACAAGGCCCACGAGGGCGTCGTGGCCTCGGGCACGGGGACCCCCGTGGTCTTGGCCGGTATGTCTCCGCGAGAGGGGGCCACGGACAACAGAAGGTGGACGAACTACCTCAACGCCGTCTTCGACGCAGATCCCGCCGTGCCTACACTATTCAACGTCATGGGCCTTCATCCCTACCGAAGCACGCAGGACCTCCCGGACGGGTTCGGAGAGGCGGCGGCAGACGATGTGAAAATGGCGCGCGACGACGTACTTGCGCCAAATGGCATCCCATTGAGGACGATCTGGGTGACCGAGGTGGGGGCGACGACCGCCAACACCAATACCGGCACGGAGGTGCCAGGTACGACTTTTGCTGAGAAAGAGGACAACCAGGCAACCGCGCTAGGGTCGATCTACTACAGCCTGCGCAACCTAGTCCCGGTCGTCCTCGTCCACCGTCTCATCGACCCGCCATACAACCCAGAGCTGGATGACCCGCCGCCTGTTGAGGATCCAGGCTATGGCGCCATCTCAAGCACCGAAGCCACCAACCCGTTGCGCCGAAAGGACTACTACTACGAGATTTGCCAGCGCCGTGCCGCTACGGGACTACTCTGTTAGGAATCACGCTGAGCCGTACGCGGTACAGACGGCAGGGGCATCGTGGGCAGAACTGTGGAGGTGACGGACACACCGGAGCGGCCAAGTGGCTCGCTGCGTTGCCCTGGATCGTTCTAGCCCTCATCTCCACCCCGGTCGCGCACGCCGGCGTTCGCGCCGACTTCGACGGCGACGGCCGCGGCGACCTAGCGATCGGAGCGCCACTCGAGAGCGTTGGAAGCGCCCCCGGGACGTTGTTCCAGGCCGGCGCAGTACACATCCTCTACGGCGCCCGCCATCGCTTAGGCCTTGCTGGCGACCAACTTCTTACGGAGGACACGTCCGGAATCGAGGGGGACGGTGCGAACCCTGGCGCATGGTTCGGCGACAGGTTCGCCGTCGGCGACTTCGACGGCGATGGCTACGGCGACCTCGCAATCGGGGCCCCGTTCAAATACCTCCCAGGCGGCTACGAGATGGGCGCCGTCCACATCCTCTACGGATCCCGGCGTGGGCTGACCCTGAGGGGAGACCAGTACCTGACCGAGAACAGCCCGGGCATCAAGGGGGATGGGGCAAGGAGCGAAGACACCTTCGGGTTCGGGCTGGCGGCGGGCGACTTCAACCGCGACGGACGGGACGACCTGGCGATCGGGGCGCCCAACAAGGACGTCGCGAGTCAAGACAGCGACGATGGCGCGGTCCACGTCCTCTACGGCGGGCGACGCCAGCTGAGGGTGCGCCGCGACCAGTACCTGACCGCGAAGAACCTGGGGTACGCCACGCACTTGACGGCGGGCGGCGGATTCGGGACGGCGCTGGCCGCCGGCGACCTGAACGGCGACCGCCGGGCGGACCTGGTGGTTGGCTCACCGGGCGAGCAGGTCGGGAACGACCACAACGCCGGCGCCGTCCGGGTCCTCTTCGGGGGCGCGGATCGCCTCCGCCGCAGGGGGGTTCGCCTGTTCACCGAGGACTCCAAGAGGATGGCGGGACCCAGCGCCGATTCCTTCGATGAGTTCGGCAACTCGTTTGCGATCGGGCGCTTCAACAGCGGCTGGCGTGGCGACCTGGCGATCGGGGTGCCCGATGCAAGCGATCAGAGGGGCGCCGTGCACGTGCTGTACGGCAGACGCCGGGGGCCGAGCCTGCGACGCGACCAGTACCTGACCACACGGACCCCCGGGATCAACGGCAGGGGCTGGGCCTTCGGCTACGCCCTCGCCGCCGGGAACCTGAACGGCGACCGCCACCACGAGCTGGCGATCGGGGCACCCCCGGGGAACAACGGCGGCGCCGTCCACATCCTGTACGGGGCCCGAAGGCACCTGAGAGTGCGCAGCGACCAGCTCCTGACCCAGGCGACGCCCGGGCTAGCCGGCGATGAGATTCGGGCGGACGAACAGTTTGGGTTCGCGCTCGGTGTGGCGAACTTCAACGGCGACCGCCCCTCCGACCTGGCGATCGGCGAGCCGCAGGATTTCTACGACCCCCAACACGGTCAGTGCCTTACCCCCGGCGGCGGCGGAGTCCACGTCCTCTATGGGGCGCGGAAGCGCCTCAGCCTGAAGGGCGACCACTTCCTGACCCAGGACACACCGGGAATCGCCGGCGATGGCTCTGAGCCATGCGACGCGTTCGGCAAGGCGCTGGTCAATCCGTTCGGCTGATTCGCGATCCGAGCATCGATCACGCGGAGGGATAGCACCCCGTCCAAGCGCCCGTCGCTAATTCCGAGGACGCCCGAGCGCCGGACGCCGGTGCGGACGCGCTCACAGACGGGCCGTCCGCATTGACCCAGCTTGGCGCGGCGCTTCTCGGCCCCCGCCGCCGGCCCCCCCCCCCCCCACAAAAAGGGGTGGGGTGGGGGGGGGGGGGGGGGGGGGGGGTTGGTTTTTTTTTGGTGAATTGTGGGGGGGGGGGGGGGTGGGTGG
>JBBPIL010000043.1:0-294 GCA_038040365.1 Actinomycetota bacterium | reverse complement strand
CCGCCGCCCCCACCAACCACCACATGAGGTTGTGGTTGGGGTGGGGGGGGGGCGGGGATGAGAGGTTTTAGAAGGGATCAAGGCAGGGCAGGTAGGGGGATGGGAGCGGTTCGAGGGACTGGTTGGGGGTGGTTAAAGAGGGGAGGGGGAAGGGAAGTCGCCATACAAATCCGGATCGGTTCCGACTAGGGAGAAGAAGGAGTTGCGGAGCCGATGGGAAGAGACAGAGAGCTGGTCGGGTGGGTCTGTCGGATGGGGGCGGTCGACATCGGGCACGTCCAGGAGCGGTTCGGC
>JBBPIL010000042.1:0-20996 GCA_038040365.1 Actinomycetota bacterium | reverse complement strand
CCCCGCCCCGCCGGGGGGGGGGCGTCCTGGCGGCCCCCGCCGCCGTGGGGGGGCGCCCCCCCGCGCGCGCCCCCCCGCCCGCCCCGCCGGGCCGCCCCCCGCCCCCAGCATCCGCCGTCCCCGCAGCGCGGCCACCCCGGCGACGGCTCCCGCGCCGGCCGCTATTCCGAGCGGCCACCAGAAGGTGCCGTGTACGTCCTCGACCTCGATCTCGCCGTCGGCGCCGAGCTCGCGCAGCCGCCCCGCGACCCATTCCGCCGCCACCCGTTCGCCCTGCGAGGCCGTGGGGCGGTGGATCGAGGCCAGCGTCTCGACCAGATCCCGCAGCCAATCCTGGTCGAGATGCGGTGCGGCTTCCAGGGAGGCCCGTGTTGCACCGGTGGCCATCGGCAGCGAAACCTACCGCCTCATACCTAAGATATGAGTCCATGCCGGGGCGCGGCACCGTGACTTTGTTTCACGTCCGGGGGATCCGGATCGGGGTCGACTACTCGTGGTTCTTCGTCCTCTTCCTGATCATCCTCTGGCTGTCGAGCTTCTATCGCTCCGTGCTCGACGCCTCCAACAGCGATGCAGCTCCCTACGTGCTGGCGCTGGCGAGCGCGCTCGCCTTCTTCGCCTCGATCCTGCTGCACGAGCTGGGCCACGCCTTCGTCGCCGTTCGCCGAGGGATCGGCATCTCCGACATCACGCTGTGGATGTTCGGCGGCGTCGCGCGGATGACCCGGGACTCCGACTCGCCGGGCACCGAGTTCAAGGTGGCGATCGGCGGCCCGATCGTCACCCTGGCGATCGCGCTCGCCTGCGTGGGAGTCGGGATCGCCGCCGCCGGCTCGGACGAGTTCTGGAAGGCCATGCGAGTCGAGGAGGGGGCCGACACGTCCGGGATCCTGGCGCTGATCGCCTGGCTGGCGAGCATCAACCTGCTGGTCCTCGTCTTCAACCTGATCCCCGCCTTCCCGCTGGACGGCGGGCGGATCGCACGGGCGATCGCCTGGCGGGTGAGCGGGGACCGCAACCGCGCAACGCGCGCCGCCGCGCGCCTCGGCGAGGCCTTCTCCTACCTGTTCATCGGCGTCGGCATCCTGCTGTTCATCGAGGGCGACGTGATCGGCGGGATCTGGCTGGGGCTGATCGGCTTCATCCTCGGACAGTCGGCCCGCGGCGCCGTGGTTCAGACCGAGTTCGCCAGCCGGATCGAGGGGATCAGGGTGGCGGACGTCATGGACGACGACCCGGTCGCGATCCCGGAGGACGCCAGCGTCGAGCGCGCCCTGGACGAGTACTTCCTCCGCTATCGCTGGCCCTGGTTCCCGGTCGTCGACGCGGCGCAGCGCTTTCGCGGCCTGATCGAGCGCGGCGCCGCCGACGCCGTGCCGGAGGTGAGCCGCGCCTCCTCGGTGGTGCGCGATGTCTTCGAGGCCGATTCGACCGGCACGCTCCGGGTGCGCGACGACGAGCCGCTCGAGTCGCTGCTTGGCAACGATGCCCTCCGCCGGCTCGGAGCGTTGATGGCGGTCGACGCCGATGGCCGCTTGCGCGGCGTGATCACGGCCGACCAGGTCGGCCGGGCGCTCCGCAGCGCACTCAGCGGCGGCGGGGGAACGCCCCCCGGCTCGCCGGCGACCTGAGCGTCAGCCGACTCCCGCCTCGCTATAGGATCAGCGCGCCTTGCCTGAGGGCTCACCGACGCAACCCCGATCGCGCTGGGCGGCTGCAAGTCGTCGCCTGGCTGCGTCCTCGGTCGCCGGAATAGCGCTCGGCTATTCCACGTTCCGCACGCAGTGCGGAACGTTGCTGCGTCCTTGCCCGGCTCGACTTTCGCTCGCCCAGCTACGACCGGGATTGCCCCGGTGAGCCCCAAGCACGACGTACTGGTGATCGGAGCGGGCCTCGCCGGGCAGCGAGCGGCGCTTGCCGCCGCCGAGGAGGGCGTCTCGGTCGGGATCGTCTCCAAGGTCCATCCGGTGCGCTCGCACTCGAACGCCGCCCAGGGGGGGATCAACGCCGCGCTCCAGGAGGGGGACAGCTGGGAGTCGCACGCCTTCGACACGGTCAAGGGATCCGACTACCTGGGCGACCAGGACGCGATCGAGATCATGTGCCGCGAGGCGCCGGAGGAGATCCTTCACCTCGAGCATCTCGGCGTCACCTTCCACCGCAACCAGGAGGGCAGGCTGGGGACCCGCGCCTTCGGCGGGGCCTCGCAGGCGCGCACCTACTACGTGGCCGACATCACGGGCCAGGCGATCATGCACGTGCTCTACGAGCAGCTGATGAAGCACTCGGAGCTGATCTCCCGCTATGAGGAGTACTTCACCACCGGCCTGGTCCTCGACGACGACGGCAACTGCGTGGGCGCGGTGTTGCGCAGCGTCGCCGACGGATCGATGGAGCTGTTCGAGGCGGAGAACGTGATCCTCGCCACCGGCGGCAACGGGCAGGTCTGGCAGCCGACCACCAACGCCCTGATCTGCACCGGCGACGGGATCGCGATGGCCTACCGGGCCGGCGCGCCGCTGATGGACATGGAGATGATCCAGTACCACCCGACGACGCTGGCCAAGAAGGGCTTCCTGATCACGGAGGGCGCCCGCGGCGAGGGCGCGCATCTGCTCAATGCGAAGGGCGAGCGGTTCATGGCGACATACGCCCCGAACAAGATGGAGCTGGCCTCCCGGGACGTCGTCTCGCGAGCCGAGCAGACGGAGATCAACGAGGGGCGCGGCTTCCCCGACGGCACGGTGGCGCTCGACATCACGGTCGTGCCCCGCAAGCGGATCCACGAGGCGCTGCGGGAGATCGTGCTCGTGGGGCGAGACTTCGCCGGGGTCGACATCACCCACGAGCCGATCCACATCAAGCCGGGCAACCACTACACAATGGGCGGCGTGAAGACAGACACCGACGGGGCAACCTCGATCCCCGGCCTGTACGCCGCCGGCGAGGTGGCCTGCGTCTCGGTGCACGGCGGCAACCGGCTGGGCGCCAACTCTCTGCTCGACACGCTGATCTTCGGCCGCCGCTCGGGACAGCACGCCGCCGCCCGCGCGAAGCGAGTCGAGGTTGGCCGGCCGTCGCGAGCCGTGCTCGCCGACGCCGAGCGCCAGGTTTCGGAGCTCCTCGGCCGCGAGTCCGGCAACGGCCGCCGCGTCTCGGAGCTCCGCACAGAGCTCGGCGAGACGATGGACCAGCACGTCGCCGTGTTCCGCACCGGGGACGGCATCCATACGGCGCTGGAGACCGTGAAGCGCCTCCAGGAGGAGGCCCAGACCGCGTACATCGACGACCACGGCGCCATCTTCAACCAGGATGTGTTCGGCGCGTTCGAGCTCGGCTTCATGCTCGACTGCGCGGAGTGCACCTGCGTCGGGGCGCTACACCGAGCCGAGAGCCGCGGGGCCCAGTACCGGTCCGACTTTCCCGAGCGCAACGACGATCAGTGGCTGAAGCACATCGACATCACCCGCGATGGCGAGGAGCCTGAGATCAGCTACTCGCCGGTCACGATCACCCAATGGCAACCGGCCGAGAGGACCTATTGACGGAGTCGCCAGTTACCGGTTGCTGGTCGCTCGGCGGTAGGGTCCGGGGTGGTCGGGATGCCTGAGTACACGCTGAAGGTTCGGAGGTACCAGCCGGAGACGGGCGAGGGGCCGTACTGGCAGGAGTTCAAGGTCGACCTCGATCCCGACCTCTCCGTGCTCGACGGGCTGCTCCAGGTCCGCGACCGCACCGACGGGACGCTCGTCGTCCGCTGCTCATGCCGGGCGGCGATCTGCGGCTCGTGCGGGATGAAGGTCAACGGGGAGTCGACGCTCGGCTGCAAGACCCAGATCAGCGAGGCCCACGAGCGCGCCAACCGGCGCGATGGGCCTGCCGGTGACCGCGCCGCCCCCGCAGGCGACGCCGAGGAGGCGGCGCGCCCGATACTGGTTGAGCCGATGGCGAACATGCCGGTGATCAAGGACCTGATCACGGACATGGAGTCCACCCACTGGACGAAGATCCGCCGCGTCACACCGTGGCTGCTGCCCGAGGGCGAGCCGCCCGAGCGCGAGTACGTGGTGCCGCCTGAGTCGATGATGGACATCACCCAGTCGATGGCCTGCATCCAGTGTGGCGCCTGCGTCTCGGCCTGCCTGTCGATGGAGGTCGATCCCGAGTTCATCGGCCCGGCGGCGCTTGCCAAGGCCTATCGCTTCGTCGGGGACCCCCGGGACTCCCAGACCACCGAAAGGCTCTACGACCTGGCGCAGGACCCGCACGGCATCTACGACTGCACGCACTGCTTCTCGTGCGTGGATGCCTGCCCGAAGGACGTGGCGCCGATGGATCAGATCATGCGCCTGCGCCGGCTCGCCGGCCACGACCACGAGATCGACGACGTCAACAACGGCCACCGCCACGAGACCGCCTTCGTGAAGATCATCGAGAAGAAGGGGACCCTGGACGAGTCCCTGCTGCTCCAGGAGTCCTACGCGCAGGGGATCAAGGGCAAGCTGATACCCCGGGCGGGCGCCCTCAAGGGTCTCATCGGCTCGATCCCGACCGCGATCCGAGGGCTGAGGACGGGCAAGATGCGCTCGCTGCCGAAGCTGATCCCAGGCGTCCACCACAAGCTCCCCGGCGATGCCCAGGGCCACGTGCAGCGGCTCTACGCGCACGCCGAGGAGCACCGCACCGAGCTCAACCTGTACATCACCGGCGAGGAGGAGATCGAGCCGGAGGCCGACGAGGGGGAGATCGAGCCGGAGGCCGACAAGGAGGCCGAGCGGTGACGGCGCTTCGGCTCGCCTACTGGCCCGGCTGCGTCTCCCGCGGCTTCACGCCCGAGCTGCATGGCTCCATGGCGCTGGTCGCCGAGCGCCTCGGGATCGAGCTGGTGACCCTCGACCGGGCCAACTGCTGCGGCGCGGGGGTGATCGCCGAGCACAACCAGGAGCTCGCCGACACCCTCAATGCGCGCACCTTCGCCCTCGCCCAGGGCACCGGCCTTTCGATGATGAACATCTGCTCCACCTGCCAGGGCGCCCAGTCAGAGTGCCAGCAGCGCCTCGACGCGGACTCCGCCTACCGCGCCCACATCAACGAGGCGCTCGCCGAGGAAGGGCTCGAGTATGCGAAGGGCAAGGAAGGGTTCGAGAACAAGAACTTCCTCTGGGTGCTCGTCGAGGACTACGGCCTCGACGAGCTGAAGACGAAGGTGAGGAGACCGCTCTCCGGCCTGCGGGTGGGGCCGTTCTACGGCTGCTACGTGATCCGCCCCAGGAGCCGGATTGGGTACGACGAGCACCCCGAGCGCGACCTCTATCTCGAGCGGGTGATCGAGGCGCTTGGCGGCGATGTGGTCGAGTACGACGGGGCCCGGAAGTGCTGCGGATTCCCGGTGATCACCATGAACCGCGACACCTCGCTGCGCCAGGCGGGCACTCACGTCGGCGACGCGCTCGACGCCGGCGCCGACTGCCTGGTGACCCCCTGCCCGCTCTGCCACCTGAACCTGGACATGCAGCAGCCGGAGGCGGCCAAGGTCACCGGGCGAGAGCTCGGGCTCGCGGTCCTGCACCTGCCCCAGCTCGTCGGGCTGGCGCTGGGATACGAGCCGAAGCAGCTCGGGATGGGGAAGCACATCGCCTCGACCGAGTGGGTCGAGGGGCGACTCGCGGACGCGGTTCCCGCCTGACCCATGGAGGCGAGCGACCAGACGCCCGAGGCCCCGCCGCCGCCTCCGGAGGTCGAGCAGGCAGTGATGCTCGGCCATCTCGAGGAGGCCGTCAGCCTCTACGTCACCCACACGGACGTCGACGAGGAGACGGCGCGGGCGGTGGTCGAGAGGCTCGCCGCCGAGTCCGGCTAGTCGCTTTGCCGGATGGGGCGGCCCGGAGTCCCTGAACCCGCGCCGACGGGCCGGACACCTTCAACCGCGTCGGCTGCCGGGCCAGGGCAAGTAAGGGACCCCCACATCGCGGTGGGTGACATCCGGCCGCGCAGAGCGGCACGATCGCACCCAGCGGCCTGGCGGGCCGCTCTACTTACCCCGGTGTCCCGCCCAGCCCTACTTGCCCCGAAACGAGCAATGTCGTGCGTTGGCGAGACCTGGGCGAGACGAGTCACGAACCGGGCGAAACGGGGCTAAGGATCGCCCTCCTCCGATTCGCCACCCCCGCGCATGCGCCGCTCGATCCAGCTCGCGCCGACCGTGTCGGTGAGGCCGTGAGCGACGATCGAGGAGAGGATCACGAAGGCGGCGACGTCGAAGATCGTCGATGAGGCGCCAACGTCCGACTTGAGCACGAAGAGCGCGAACAGCATCGAGGCCACCCCCTTGGGCCCGAACCAGGCGATGAACATCTTCTGAGGGCCGGGCAGCCGGCTGCGGACGAAGGAGATCAGGATGGCGGCAGGCCGGGCGACGAGCAGCGCCAGGAGGATGAACACGGCGAGACGCCAGATCTCCCCGTCGTAGCCCGTCGCCACGATCAGCGCCCCGAAGACGAAGAAGGTCAGAACGTGCGAGATCGCGCTGACGTTCTCCGCGAACTCCACGAAGGCGTCCGGGATGTCGTGCGCGG
The DNA here is from genome assembly GCA_038040365.1 of Actinomycetota bacterium. GTDB lineage: Bacteria > Actinomycetota > Thermoleophilia > Solirubrobacterales > 70-9 > AC-56. The sequence goes on along the minus strand of JBBPIL010000042.1, from coordinate 14,421 downwards.
CGACCCCCATCACGATCCCGGCGACGAAGGCGGCGATCAGGCCGTTGCCGATCGTCACGTCGGCGAGGCCGAAGGCGGCGAGGCCGAAGCCGATCGCGTAGATCCCCTCATAGCGAGCGGTGATCCCGCCCCCGGGCAGGTGGCGGTGAAGGCGTCCGCCGAGCAGGCCGAGAGATATGCCCACCAGGGCACCGAAGCCGGCCTCGCCGAGGAGCTTGGCGGCCTCGCCGCCGGCGTCGCCGCCCGGCTGCGCGAGGACGATGAAGAAGAGCACGAAGGGCAGCGCCAGGCCGTCGTTGAGTCCCGACTCCAGGTTCAGTGTGTGGCGGACGGTCGAGGGAACGCGTTGAGCCGTGACCACGGTCGAGGTGACGACCGGGTCGGTCGGGGTGAGCACGGCGGCGAGCAGGAACGCCTCCTCCCAGGTCAGATCGGGAAAGATCCCCCGGCCCATCAGAGCGAGCAAGCCGAGCGTGATCGGCATCGCGAGGACGATCGCCCGCGTCACCGGCCCCCAGTGGATTCGCAGGAGCTCTCTGTTGACGAACAGCCCGTCCGAGAACAGGGTCAGGATCAGCGCCAGCTCGATCAGGTGGACAACCGCCGAGTCCGTGGCGTCAACCGAGACCACGTCGGCCGACGCCAGGCCGATCCCGAGCGCCACCGAGAGCACCGAGATCGAGAGCACGGTGCCCCGCATCACCCCGGACAGCGCCGCGGCGACCGCCAGTAGCGCGCCGAACAGCAGGATCGCCTCCCCGAACCCGATATCCATGCCTGGGCTTATATGCGCTTCAGCGGCCGGCCGGCGAGCGGAACCAGTCCAGGTAGCGGTCGCAGGCGCGCCGCAGCGGGATTTGGCGCTCGCCCTGGCCGGGAATCGGCCCCGTGGCGCGATCGCCGGCGGCGGGCGAGGCGGCGATCGTCCCGAGATGGGCCACCGAGTAGGCGCCCAACAGGCGGCCCGCAAGCGGCGGTCGCTCGACGCTGACCGTGAACCGGACCGGGCCGCGGCGGGGGACGCTGAGCTGGCCGGCCGCATGGAAGGGGACCGAGCCGCGGTAGTCGAGGTTTCCCGGCAGGGTCGCGTCCATCCCCGGCGCGCGGATGCGCAGCGCCCTGGTGGAGTCGTACTGGATCGAGATCAGCCAGCGACCCGGGGGCAGCGTCAGCACCTGCGAGGAGACCGAGCCGCTCTCCACCGTGGGGCTCGGCGACCAGGTGCCGCCGATCACCGGTGACGCCGTGAACACGGTTGCCGTTCCGCCGCCGCGACTGAGGCGCCGTCCGTGGGAGCTCGAGCAATCGAGCGGCTCGCCGGGCCGGTCCCCCTCGCCGAGGGTGCGCCGCTCGCCCACCGGTCCCGCTCGCTTCCAGAGCACGAAGTCCGAGGTCTCACGGAGCGGCTCGAAGGCGGGGGGCGGCCCGCTAGCGTAGGCGGCCCGCGTGGTGATCACGAACGGGAACCGGCCGAGCGTCGCCGGGGTCACCGAGTCGAAGTCGAACTTCTGGAACACGTCCTTCAGCCGCAGGTTGGGGCGGACGTAGTTCGGGTCGTAGTAATTGCGCACCGCGGTGAACGGCCGCGAGCCTCGTAACTCGTAGGCGATGAAGTTGTCGCGGCCGAGGAACAGCACCTTGCGCCCCTGGACCAGTGGCCGCAGCTCGGCCAGCTGGTTCGCGTGGTCCTGCGGGGCCACGGGGGCCTGTCGCAGGACCAGGAAACTGGAGAGGGCGATGCCTGCTGCGAGCGCGAGCGCAAGTCCGGGGCGCCAGAGGCCCGCCCCACCTTCACGTTGCGAGCGGTCGCGTCCCAGCAGCCCGCCAAGCGAGATCAGGGTGATGAGGGGGGCGGCGATCGCGAGGGCCTTGGCGCTGGTGTAGACGGTGCCGAAAACGAGCGCCCCCAGGTAGATGACGACCGCCGCGGCCAGGGCGGCGGGCAGCGCCGCGCCGTGGCGGCGAATCCAGCGCGGCAGCCCGGCCGCGAGGGCGACGGCGGCCACCAGGGCACCGAGGTAGAAGGCGGGCGCCGGCGCGCTGGCGGCGCTCGCCGAGAGCCGGAAGTCGCTCGCCGGCCAGATCCCCAGCGCCTCGAGTGGCGACAGCTGATGGCGAAGGTTGCCGAGCCCGCTTGAGATCGTCGAGTCGCCGAACGCCCTGAAGCCCGTGAAGTCGACGATCCGGCCGAGCTCGGGCGCGATCAGGAGCACGAGCACGCCCACCACCACCGCTCCCGCCCAGGGGGTCGCCGAGCGCGTGCCGCTGGTCGGCGCCGCGGGGCGCACCCCCCTGATCAGAGCCACCGAGACGTAGATGGCCGCTGCGCCCAGGAGCCAGAAGAGGCCCGGGAAGCTGTAGGCGTACACGGCGCCGGCCGCGATCACAGCCAGCGGCAAGCCGCGCCGAACGGTCGTCGCGCCGGGCAACAGGAGCGTGAAAGCGAGCAGGAACAGGGCTTCGATCGGTTCCTTGAACGCCCCCTGCGCCAGGTAGGCCGCGGCGAGATAGGGAAGCGCCACCAGCGCCGCGGCGAGGATCCGGGGAAGGGGCCGCAGGTCGCGCAGCGCCTCGAAGGCGACCAGCGCGGTGAGCGCGGGAATGGCGAGCGTGATGCCTGCGAACGCTTCGATCAGGCCCGTTCCCAGCCCCTCGCTGAGCCCCGCGGCGAGCGAATGGGGGCCCACCGGATAGCCACCGTGGATGAGCCCGGGCATCTGGCCGACCCGCGTGTTCAGCCAGTCCGCGATCAGGAGGTGAGAGGCCATGTCGTCGTTGACCAGCCCGACGCCGAGGATCCCGACTCGCCCGCTGACGGCGAACGGGATCGAGGCAAGGAGGAGGGTGAGCCCCGCCGCGAGCAGGCCGAGCGCCGGCGCACCCGGCCCTCGCCTCCCCGCTACGAGGCTCGCAAGTGAGAGAGCAATGAGGGTCGCGAGCGCAATCGCCACCGCGGTCCCGTGCCCAGGGAGCTTGATCGCGATCCCGCCGACGACCAGGATCGCCGCCAGCCCGACCGGCGCGGCGAGCCAGCTGAACTCGCGCCGCCCGGACAGCGAGAGGATCGCCTGGCCGGCCGCGACCGAGGCGGCGATCAGCACCGCAACGGATGCGTAGGCGCCTAGCAAGGGCGGGGATCGTAGATGGACGTCCGGTCCGAGAACGGGCGCGATCGCCGGGCGGGCCTCACGCTCGTGACTTTGAACGTCCTATACCTAGGCGGGCGCCGGAGTCTCGGTGCGGCGGATCAGGCCGCGCTCGTGGAGCAGCTCGGCGACCTGGACGGCGTTCGTCGCCGCCCCCTTGCGCAGGTTGTCCCCGACCACCCAGAGGTTCAGGCAGCGCTCGTGCGAGGGATCGCGGCGGATGCGGCCCACCAGCACCTCGTCGCGGCCGGCGGCGTCGCTCGCCAGCGGGTAGACGCCCTCGGCGGGCGCATCGACGACCACCACTCCCGGGGCCCGCGCCAAGAGCTCCCGGCACTGCTCCGGCGACAGAGGCTCGCGCGTCTGCACGTTGACGGACTCGGATTCTCCGTGGAGGACCGGGACCCGCACGCAAGTGGCCGAGATCCGCAGCTCCTCCTCATCTACGCCGAGGATCTTGCGCGTCTCGGCCATCATCTTGCGCTCCTCCGTCGTGTAGTCGTCGCCGCCCTTGAACGTCTCGACCTGGGGAAGGACGTTGAACGCGATCCGGTGCGGGTACACCTCGGCGGCCGCCGGCTCTGAGTCGTGAAGCACGGCGTGCGCCTGGTCGCGGAGCTCCTGCATCGCCCGCCGACCGGTCCCTGACACCGGTTGGTAGGTCGAGACGACGATCCGCTCGATCCCCGCCGCGCGGTGGATCGGGGCCAGCGCGACGACCATCTGCATCGCCGAGCAGTTCGGGTTGGCGACGATCCCCCGGTGAGAGTCGAGCGCCTCGGGATTGACCTCGGCGACGACCAGGGGGACCTCGGCGTGCATGCGCCAGTAGCTCGTGTTGTCGACCACCACCGCGCCGGCCTCGACCAGCTTCGGCGCCCACTCGGCGCTGACCTCGCCGCCCGCCGAGGACAGGACCAGGTCGAGACCCTGAACCGTCTCGCCCGAGAGCGGCCGGCATTCCAGCTCCCGGCCGTCGAAGGCGAGCTTCCGCCCCGCCGAGCGCTCGGAGGCGAACGGGACCACCTCGGCCGCGGGGAAGCCGCGCTCGGCGAGCACCTGGAGCATGGTCGAGCCGACCGCGCCCGTGGCGCCGACGACGCCGACTCTGTAGCCGTCAGTCCCCATGGCTACGGGGCCACGCGGGGGCGATGCTCGGTTCCCGTCGGCTCCTCGCGACGGACGGCGTCCTCGCCCAGCTCGAACGCCTGGTGCAGCGCCTTGACCGCCGCCGCGACCTCGCCGGCGGCGATCACGCAGGAGATCTTGATCGGCGAGGTGGCGATCATCTCGATGTTGATCCCGTTCTCGCCCAGGGTCTGAAAGACCTTCGCTGCGACTCCGGGGTGGCTGCGCATCCCCGCCCCGACGACCGAGACCTTTCCGACGCGCTCGTCGGTCTCGAGCCGCTCGCAGATATCGAGGCCGACCAGCGCCTCCGTTGCACTGCGCAGATCGCCGCCATCGACCGTGAACGAGAGGTCGGCCTTCTGGTCGGCCGACACGGCCTCGTTCTGGATGATCATGTCGACGTTCACGTTGGCGTTGGCGAGCGCGCCGAAGATCTCCGCGGCCACCCCCGGCTCGTCGCGGACGCCGGCCAGCGTCACGCGCGCCTCGTCGGCATGGGTCACAGCTGTCACCGAGGGCCTTTCCATCGTCTCCTTCTCCGAGACGACGAGGGTACCGGGGCCCTCCTCGAAGGAGCTGCGGCAGTGCATTCGGATCCCGTGGTTTCGCGCGTACTCGACCGAGCGCAGCTGGAGCACCTTGGCGCCCGAGGCCGCCATCTCGAGCATCTCCTCGAACGAGACGATCGGCAGGAGCCGGGCGTCCGAGACCAGCCGCGGGTCGGCGCTGAACACCCCGCGGACGTCCGTGTAGATCTCGCACACCCCGGCGCCGAGCGCCGCCGCGATCGCGACCGCCGTCGTGTCGGAGCCGCCGCGGCCGAGCGTGGTCACGTCGCGGCTATCGCCCGAAATGCCCTGGAAGCCTGCGACCAGCACCACCCGGTCGTCGCCCAGCGCCTCGCGGATGCGGTCGGCGCGCACGTCGAGGATGCGCGCCTTGGTATGCGAGGAGTCGGTGACGATCCCCGCCTGCGACCCCGTCAGCGAGATCGCGTTGTGGCCCAGGTCGTGGATCGCCATCGCGCACAGAGCGCAGGAGATCCGCTCGCCGGTCGACAGCAGCATGTCCATCTCGCGGGCCGCGGGGTTGGCGGACACCTCGTGGGCCATGCCCACCAGGTCGTCTGTGGTCTTCCCGCGCGCCGAGAGCACGGCGACGACCCGCTTGCCGTCCTCGCGGGCGGCGACGATCCGCTGCGCGGCGCGCTTGATGTCCTCCGCTCCTGCGACGGAGGTGCCGCCGAACTTCATCACCACTATCTCGCCGGTCGCTGGCATCTAGGCGATTGAGGATAAGGAGAATGAGCCGCGTGCTCGCGGTCGCAAGGCGTGTGAGTCAACGCACACACCTGACGGCCCCATCGCGATATATCTTCGCGATATATGGAGTTCTCGCCCACCGCCCACGTGATTCTCGGAACGCTCGGCTGGCGGCCGCTGAGCGGCTACGAGATCAAGTCGATCGTCGACAAGTCCACCCGCTTCTTCTGGGCGGCCAGCTACGGCCAGATCTACCCCGAGCTGCGCCGCCTCGCCGCCGCCGGGCTGATCGAGGGCAAGGCGAGCCCGCAGGGCGGCCGACGGCGCAACGTCTACCGCCTGACCCCGGCTGGACGCAAGGAGCTGCGCGCCTGGCTCGGCGCCGATCCGGAGGTCTTCGAGCTCCGCGACGAGGCGCTGTTGAAGCTGTTCTTCGCCGACGCCACCGGCGGCGAGTCGGCCACCGGGACGCTGGCGGCCAAGCGGCGCACCCACGAGCGGATCGTCGAGCGGCTGAAGGAGATCGAGACGACCGGGAAGCCCGAGGGCTTCGCGTACCTGGTCCTGCGCTACGGGATCGAGCTCAACGAGTGGACCGCGGACTGGTGTGAGCGAACCGGACGTGCCTTGGAGGACCAGGCCGCGAGCGAGAGGAGGACCGCCTGATGCTCGACTCCCTGGCCAGATTCGTATATCGCCGTCGGCGTTTCGTGGCAGTCGGAGGAGCGGTGTTCTTCATCCTCGCCGGCGCGATCGGCGGGTCCGTGGCCAGCCACCTCGACCCGTACGGCGCCGACGACCCGGCCACCGAGAGCGTCAAGGCGGACGACCTGCTCCAGGGGCACGGCTTCCGGGAGGCGGGTGTGATCGTGCTCATCAAAAACGCTCCGGTCGCGAATCCCGGGACTCGCGCCCGCGTCGAAGGGATCGAGCGTCGACTCCGCGCTCGCGAGGACGTCGCCAGGGTGACCGGCTATTACGACACGAGGTCTCGCGACTTCGTCTCGAACGACGGCAACCAGACCTACATCGCGGTCGCGCTGCGCCCGACCGATGACAAGGCCAGGCAGGACGCCGCCTCCAGCATCGCCCACCGGCTGGATGGGGAACCTGGGGTCGAGGTCGGCGGCCTGGCCCTCGCCGAGAAGCAGGTGAACGAGCAGGTCGAGTCCGATCTGCGCCGAGCCGAGATGCTCGCCTTCCCCCTCCTCTTCCTGCTCTCGCTGCTCTTCTTCCGCAGCCTCGTCGCCGCCCTCCTCCCGTTGATGATCGGCGGCCTCGCGATCGTCGGCACGTTTTTCGTGCTGCGCGTCGCGACGGAGTTCGGCTCGATCTCGATCTTCGCGCTCAATCTGACCACGGGCCTCGGCCTCGGGCTGGCGATCGACTACAGCCTCTTCATCGTCTCGCGGTATCGCGAGGAGCTCGCGAGGCGAGGCCTCGATTCCCCGGGAGCCGGGGGCCGGACGGAGCGCTGGGAGGCCCTCCGGGCGACGATGCGGACGGCGGGGCGCACGGTCCTCTTCTCCTCGGTCACCGTCGCCGCGGCGCTCGCCTCTTTGATCGTCTTCCCTCAGCGCTTCCTCTACTCGATGGGAATAGGCGGGGCGCTGGTGGCGCTCCTGGCAGCCGCGGTGGCGCTGATCGTCCTCCCGGCAGTCCTGAGCATTCTCGGCCCTCGCGTGAATGCGCTCGCGCCACGCTTCCTCCAGCGCCGCGCCGAGCGTGACGCGACGACGACCGAGGCGGGCTTCTGGTACCGCCTCTCGCGCTTCGTGATGCGGCGACCGGCCCCGATCGCGGCGCTGAGCGCCGCGTTTCTGATCGCCCTCGGGATCCCCTTCCTCGGCATCAAGTTCACGTCGGTCGATGCGCAGGTGCTGCCCGAGAGCGCCACCGCCCGCCAAGTCGACGACGTCATGCGCTCCGACTTCCCGCCCTTCCGCGACACGCCGATACGGCTTGCGATCGAGGGCGGTGGAAGGAAGGCCGTGGCGGCCGTCACCTCCGAGGTCAGGGACGACCCTGGCGTGGCCACGGTCGAGCGCCCCCAGCGGCTTTCCGGCGGCGTGACCGTGGTCGATGCGGTCCCCAAGGGCCCCTTCATCTCCGAGCAGAGCAAGTCGACGGTGAAGCGGCTCCGCGACCTTCCGGAACCGAGCGGGGCGACCGTGCTCGTCACCGGCGCCTCGGCGCACTTCGCCGACTTTCAGTCGAGCCTCGAGGAACACCTGCCCCTGGCGCTCGCGATCGTCGTCGTCTCCACCCTCGTGGTGTTGTTCCTGTTCACCGGCTCGATCGTGCTGCCGGTCAAGGCGCTGGTCATGAATGTGCTCAACCTGAGCGCCGTGTTCGGCATCCTCGTGCTCGTCTTCCAGCACGGAAATCTCGAGGGCCTGCTCGACTACCGAGGCCAGGGGGCGCTCGAGCAGACGATGCCGATCCTCCTCTTCGCGGTCGCGTTCGGGCTCTCGACCGACTACGCCGTGTTCCTGCTCTCGCGGATCAAGGAAGCTCGGGACGACGGCGCGAGCGACTCGGAGTCGGTGGCGATCGGGCTCGAGCGGACGGGTCGGATCGTCACCGCCGCCGCGCTCCTGTTCGCGATCGCGATCGGCGCCTTCGCGACCTCCCAGATCATCTTCATCAAGGAGAACGGCATCGGCACTGCCCTCGCAGTGCTGATCGACGCGAGCATCATCCGGGCGCTGCTCGTGCCCTCGCTGATGGAGCTGCTCGGGAAGTGGAACTGGTGGGCGCCCAGTCCGCTGCGCCGCCTGCACGCACGGATTGGAGTGTCCGAGGCCTAGATTTCGCCGATGGCCGAGTTGCGCTCCCATATGAATCGCAACTCGGCCATCCCGCCAGCGGCGTAGTGGCCCGAAGCCGCTGGCCAGCGGCGTCTCGGGCACTCAGCCCGACTGGCGTGAGCCATCGAGGGCTCGGCGTCCCGACAGGGCACGCCCCAGCGTCACCTCGTCGGCGTGCTCGAGGTCGGCGCCGACCGGGAGCCCGCTGGCGAGGCGCGTGATCGTCGCCCGGTCACGCAGCAGCTCGGCGATGTGGAGCGCGGTCGCCTCGCCGGTGGTGGTCGGATTGGTGGCGAGCACCACCTCGCGCACCTCCCCACCGTCCGTGCGCCGCACCAGCTCGGCGATCTTCAGGTCGTCGGGGTCGACGCCGTCGATCGGCGACAGGGCGCCGCCGAGCACGTGGTAGAGACCGCGATACTCGCCGGTGCGCTCGATCGGGATCACGTCGGAGGGCTCCTCCACCACGCAGATCAGCGAGCGGTCGCGCCTTTCGTCCTCGCAGATCCGGCAGCTCGGCCCCTCGGCGAGGTTGAAGCAGACCTCGCACAGCCCGACCTTCTCCTTCACCTCGCGGATCGCCTCGGCCAGCCCGAGCGCCTCTGTGTCGTCGGCACGCAGGATGTGGAAGGCGAGCCGCTGGGCGGTTCGCTGCCCGATCCCGGGCAGGCGGGAGAGCTCGGTGATCAGTCGCTGGATCGGCGAGGGGTGCACCCTGGCTGACGGTATCGACCGGAGCGGCGCGCTCAGCCGCCGGGGAGCCCGAGCCCGCCCAGCCCGCCCCCGCCCGCGATTCCGCCGAGCTTGCTCGTCGCCAGCTCCTGAGCGGAGCGGATCGCCTCGTTGGTGGCGGCCAGGACCATGTCCTGGAGCAGCTCGGCGTCCTCGGGATCGATCGCCTCCGGATCGATCGCGATCTCGAGCAGCCGCAGGTCGCCGCTCATCTTCACCTTCACCATGCCGCCGCCGGCGCTCGCCTCGACGACCTCGTCCTTGAGCTTCTCCTGCGCCTCCATCATCTCGGTCTGCATCTGCTGGACCTGCTTCATCATCGCGTTCAGGTCCAGGCCACCCGGCCCGCGGCCCGGGTTCGGCATCCGGGTCATCCCTCGGCCTCCTTAGCGTCGCCTGCCTCGAACTCCTCGGCGTCGAACTCGGACCGAAGGAGCTCGACCAACTCCTCCTCGCTGAGCGGTGCCTGGGCGCCGCCCGGTGCAGCTTCCTCGTCACCCTCCAGCAGCACGTAGATCGGCCGTAGCCGCTCGCCGACGATCGTCTTCACGGCCTCCGCCAAGCGCTCGCGCGCCTCCTGCGCCTCAGCCTTTCGCTTGTTGAAGGCGGCGCTGGCGGGGAAGCCCACCTCGAGCACCGCCCGCTCGACGTCCACGGCCACCGGGCGGGCGGCGGCGAGCACCGTCGAAAGCAGTTCCGAGCCCGACTCGCGGACCTGGTCGAGCACCGCCGGCCACAAGCCGTTGATCCGCTCGAAGTCCACCGCCTCGGTGGCCACCGCCTCGGTGGCCACCGCGGTGGGCCCCGGATTGTCCTGGGGCTGCTCGGCGGCGGTCTGGACGTCCGCGCCCTGCACCAACCGCTCCACTCGCTCGAGCCGCTGCGCCAGGGCGGCGCGCGAAGGGTCGATCTCGGGCCGCGCGGCGCGCAGGATCGCCAGCTCGAGGGTCATCCGCGGCTCGTCGCCCTCCTTGATCGCCGCCAGCGCCGCGGCGATCGCGTCGATCGCCCGGGTCAGCGCCAGATCCGAGAAGGCCTCGGCCTGGACGCGAAGGCTCTCGGGGTTGGCGGCGGTGACGCTGAAGGTGGCGGGCACCTCGCCGATCGTCCGGATCACGAGCAGCTGTCGCAGGTGGGCCAGCAGGTCGCGACCGAACTGCGACAGGTCGCGGCCCGAGCGCGCCAGTCGCTCGCTCGCCTCGAGCGCGGCCCTGCCGTCCTGGGCTGCGATCGCGTCGGCGGCGGCGAGGATCAGCTCGGCCTCGGCGACGCCGAGCACCGCCAGCACGTCGTCGGTGGCGACCCGCTTGCCGCCGTAGGCCACCAGCTGGTCGAGCGTGCCGAGCGCGTCGCGAAAGCTCCCGGTCGCGGCGCGCGCGATTGCCGCCACCGCGCCGTCCTCGATCTCGATCGACTCCGCGGCCGCCACCCGGCGCACCACCTCGGCGATCTGCTCGAGCGAGGGGCGCTGGTAGTCGAAGCGCTGGCAGCGGTCGACGATCGTCGGCATCACCTTGTGCGGCTCGGTGGTGCAGAGCACGAAGACCGTGTTCGGCGGCGGCTCCTCGAGCGTCTTGAGGAAGGCGTTCCACGCCTCGCGGGTGAGCATGTGCGCCTCGTCCAGGATGTAGACCTTCCAGCGCCCGGCCGCCGGCGCGTAGCCGACCCGCTCGCGAAGCTCGCGGATGTCGTCCACGGAGCGGTTCGAGGCGGCGTCCATCTCGATCACGTCGAGCGAGCTGCCGGCGGCGATCGTGCGGCAGGACTCGCACTCCCCGCAGGGCGTCAATGTGGGCCCGTTGACGCAGTTCAGGGAGCGAGCGAGGATCTTCGCCACCGACGTCTTGCCCGTTCCCCGCGAGCCGACGAACAGGTAGGCGTGGTGCACGCGGTCGCGCTCGACCGCGTTTCGCAGCGTGCGCACCACATGCTCCTGGCCGACCACCTCGTCAAAGGTCTGCGGGCGATGGCGGCGATAGAGGGAGGCCTGGGACACGGGGAGCCAGTCTAGCTGCGGGTCCGGCCCGCCCGGTCGCCTTTCCGCTCCCTCCAGGAAATCCGCTTCATCGCGTCCAGCGCCAGTTGAGGATTGGCCCCAGGTGCCGATCCTTGGGGTCAATGGCGGGCATCCCATGTCTCACACGCAATCGCTGGACTCCGGCCGTGATCGCGCTGTCGCTGGCCGTCGTGATCGCCGGAGCGATGGCCTCCCCGGCGGCCGCCGAGATGCGAAGCACGTTGATCGATCGCCATCTCTGCAAGACGGTGGGCGGCGGGCGATTCGTCGATATCCCCGGCTTCCCGGGGGAGAAGATCGACCGCCGGCTGCTGGCGGACGTCCGCTGGATGAAGCGCCGCTACTACATCTTCATCACGGACGGCTATTCCACCGACCCGGTCCATGCGCGAAACGGCGAGCACCCGATCGGCCTCGCCGCCGACATCGTCCCGAACAGGTCCAAGGGCGGGACTTGGAAGGACATCGCGGCCCTCGCCGAGAAGACTGAGCCGCGGCAGGACCACCCGATCCCGCCCTGGCGGTGGGTGGGGTGGAACGGCGATTCCGGCCACGGCCGGGGACACCACCTCCACCTCTCCTGGATGCACTCTCCCACCGAGCCGAAGGACCCGGCTCGCGTCGTCTACACGCGCAAGTGCCCGGAGCCGCCCGACGAGCCTCCTCCTCCCTCCCCGGCGAAGCCGAGGACGGGCGGCATCTCACCGTCGGCCTTCCGACTCTCCTCGACCGGCGGGACCTCGCCTCAACTGCCGCGAAGGCTTCGCGCGAGGCTGGCGCCCATTGTTCCCGAGAAGCGCTGAGCGGGCAGGACCGTGCGACCCGCCTTCGAGAGCGGTCCTCGGGCGTTCCCGTCGTGGCTGGCTCGAGCCAGGCAAATCCGCGGCACATGCCCGCTACCGCTTAAGGCTGCTTCCTTCCGGATCTGACCTGGTTCACGGGCGCGCATTGCGCGGGACCTGGCCTTCAACGCCGCCCGCGACGTACTGACCCCGAAGGCCGCGACCCTCGGACGGGCGTTCAGCCCCGCTAGAGCGGATTGCGGGTGACAGGGCACCGCTACCTCCCCGCCTAGCACGGTCCACTCGTCATCCTACCTCGATGCGGGTGCCCGAGGCGGCCATTACGCTCGCCTCGTGAGCGACTACCTGCCCTGGGAGCTCTCCGGGACCTACCTGGAGTCGTGCAACTGCGAGGCGATCTGCCCTTGCCGAACGATCGGCGGCCAAAGAGGCGGCCGCTCCACCTACGGCATCTGCCTCGGCGCTCTGTCGTGGGGGGTTGAGCGAGGCCGCGCCGGCGAGCTGGACCTGTCCGGACTCGACGTCGTCCTCGCCAGCCGCTACGACGACGACGAGCCCGGGTCCCCCTGGAGCTTCTACCTCTACCTCGACGAGCGCGGGGACGAGCGGCAGCGTGAGGCGCTCGCCGAGATCTTCCTCGGCCGCCTCGGGGGAACGCCGTTGAAGCAGTTTCCGTGGGCGTGGAAGCCGAGCGACCTGCTGGGCGTCCGCGCCGCGCCGATCGAGATCGACCACGCACCGGGGCGCGGGTGGTTTCGCGCCGGGCGCCAGGTCACCGTCCGAATCCGTGAGCCGGTGCCCGACACCGAGCCGGTGACCTGCGTGATTCCCGGCCACCACCGATCCGGCAGGGAGCTCTACGCGGACCTCCTGAGCGTCGAGGACGGAGAGCTGGAGTTCGAGCTGTCGGGAACCTGCGCCTACGAGTCGAACTTCAGCTACTCGTCGAACGCGTAGCGCGGGCGGCGGCTCCGCGGAGCCGCCGGTGGGCACAGGTCCGTCACAGACGCAGTTCCGCGGAGCCGCCGCCCAGCGCGGGGCGGCCTATCATCGGGCCACCGGGCGCGTAGCTCAGTGGGAGAGCGCTCGCTTCACACGCGAGAGGTCGCTGGTTCGAAACCAGCCGCGCCCATGGCTTGGACAAGCCGTCCAAACACGGATGCGAGCGGTCAAGCCCCCCGTCCTCCGAACTCTCTCCGAACGTCGGCGTCGCCGAACAGCTCGCCGCGCGCGACGCGGATCGCGTCGTCTACCGGCACGATCGGCTTGCCCTTCATCGTCTCGATCGCGTGCGCGTAGGTCCGCGCGCAAACGTCGACGCCGTGACCCAGGTGGTCGGCCACCTCGGCGATCGGTCGTCCGGCGGCGATCATCAGCGACGCGCAGGTGTGGCGAAGGTCGTACGGAGTGAAGTCGCGCACCCACCGTCTCCGCTTTGCATCCCACTCGAGCAGCCCCGCCGCCCCGGCGGCCGGACGGAACGAGCGCTTGCGCCAGTTGTCCCAGTCGTACTTCCGCCATCCGAGGCCGTCGCTGGCTCGCGGGAAGATCAGGCCGTGGGGCCGACCGAGCGCCATCCGCCACTCCGTCAAGTCGACGGCGTGGGGCTCGGCCAGCTCGACCCAGCGCGGCGGCCCGAAGTCGGTCCGTCGGCCGCGCTTCGTTCCCTCCATCCGCGCTCCGTCGCGCAGATGCGAGGCGACGTGAAGCCGGCGGCCGTCGAAGCCCAACCAGGCCGCCGCGAGAGCCTCGGCCGGACGCAGGCCGTCAGCGAGGAGCGAAATCAGCGTTGCGTCGCCGAGGCGATCGCGCTCCAGGAAGCGCGCGCGAATCCGCTCGACCTGGGCCGGGCTCGCGGTGCGGCCCCTGCGGTAGCGGTGCGAGGGCAGCTCGAGCTCTCGCGCTGGGTTGGCGGGGAGATACTCGAGCCGGACGGCGTAGCTCAGAAGCCGAGTGAGGAGGCCAGCGGCGCGACGGATCCGGTACGACGGGGCGCCGGAACTCTCAAGTCCGCCAACCCAGGTGTCGAGCCGGGCCGGCCGCAGGTCGATCAGGTGCAAGTGGCCGAGCTCGGGAAGGATGTAGCGGTCGAGGAGTCCAGCCTGCTCGGAGATCGTCCCGACCGCAAGCTCGCCTGCCTCGACTTGACGGCCGCGTCGGGCGAACCATTGCTCCGCGAGCTCCTGGAGTGTCGGCACGTCCCGGCGCCGGACGATCGGTTCGCCGACCTCGAGGCGCCGGCGAATCTCGCCGTCGAATCGGTCGGCGTCACGGCGTCTGCTGAAGGTCTTGGAGCGCTTGCGCTTACCCTCGCGCCAATGGACCTCATAGCTGACCGGCTTCACCTTGGCGCCGCCACGAGCAAGTCGCTCCACTTCGGCCTTCGACCGCACGACAAGCGACTCGCGGCTCTCCGTCACCCGCCACGCAACCGCATGCACGCTCACGTTGCCGCTCCTCTCCTCTGAGCCGGACCAAGTTCCACGGAGACCGTGTTAGGTGGTTCCTTCTTTCATCGAG
>JBBPIL010000041.1:1538-21171 GCA_038040365.1 Actinomycetota bacterium | reverse complement strand
CCCCGTCCCGGCCGCCGACACGGGGCAGCCCCCCGCGCCGCCGGCCCCGCCGCCAACTGCCCCGCCGCCAGTGCGAGCGGCGGCGGCACCGCCCGCCGCCCAGACGGAGTTCGGGTTTGAGCGCTGACCGGCCACCCCGAGAGGAGCGAGTAGTGATGCAGAACGCAATCTCGACCGGGCTCCGCGCCGTCGGTGCGCTGAGCGTGGCCAGCTGCCTGGCGCTCGGCACCGCGGCTCCCGCGAGCGCCGGGAGCTACCGCGCCGCGGTCTGCCACGCCGGGTTCGGCGCCGGGCGCGCGGACGCCGCCTTCGAGCGGAGCTCCCGCCACTATCTCGACGCCGCCTCCTGCGACGCCGGCGGCCCGGGCCTCATGGTGAGTCACGAGCGCGGCCGCACACCAAACGGCAGCTGGGGAGCGTGGTCGGTCAGGGCTCCCAGCGGCACGGCGATCTCGCGGCTGAGCGTCTATGCGGCCGGCCGGCCCGGTGGAGGAAACGTCCCGGAGCTCGGGGTCGGCGCCCCGGCCGGGCCGCTGGCACCGCTCGCTACACCCCGGAAGGAGCTACGGCGCATCACCTGGTCGGGCTCTGGAGCCCCGGTCGTCGCGGCGCGCCTTCGCTGTCGCCGGGCATCCGGCTGCGGCCGCGGCAAAGATGCCCGGGTTCGCATCAAGCGCCTCGTCGCGAGGCTCAACGATCGCCTCGCCCCGACTCTGCGGCTGGCCGGCTCGCTGTTCGCCCCCGGAAGCAGGCGCGGCCTACAGACGATCGAACCGCTCAGCGCCGACGTGGGCGGCGGCGTCCGGCGCCTGCTCCTGCAGGTGAACGGCGAGCCGGTCACGGCACGAACGGTGCCCTGCCGGCTCGCCGATCAGATCGCGGTCCGGCTTCGCCCCTGCCCGGAGCGGGCGCGCGCCAGCTTCCGCGCCGCCACCGCCTCGCCGCCGTTCCGCCAGGGACCGAACCTGGTGCGCGTCTGCGCCGCCGACTATGCGCCGAACACCGCCGCCAACCGGACCTGTGCGGAGCGCGAGGTCAGGATCGACAACCTCTGCCCGATCTCCGAGGCCCCGGGCGGGGCCACGCTCCGCGCCCGCCTGCGCCCGGAGCGGTCGAAGGCCGTCGTCGCCGGTCGCCTTCTTGACGGTGGTGGACGCGGCGTCGCCGGCGCCCGCGTCTGCGTCGCCACCCGCATCCCCATGAACGGAACCGCCGAGCGCGTCGTGGCCACCCCGCTAACTGTCACCGACGGGCGCTTTCGGGTCAGACTCCCCACCGGCCCCAACCGCGAGGTCCGGGTCGCCTATTGGCCGGACGCGCGCGCCGCGCTCGAGCGCTATCTCGACCTCCACGTCCGCGCCCGCCCGCACCTTTCGCTGCGGCCGCGCCACCCCGTGCACAACGGCGAGCGGGTCCGCTTTGAGGCGCGGCTGCCGGGCCCCGCGCCCGCGGGACGCCGGGTACGGATCCAGGTGCACGCGGGCCGGCGCTGGCTCGACCTCCGCCAGGGCCGCACGGGAAGGAGGGGCACCTATCGCGCCCGCTACCGCTTCCACGCCACCACCGGGCGCCGGACATATGCGTTTCGCGCCGCCGTGCCGAAGCAGAGCGGCTACCCCTACGAGGCCGGCAGGTCCCGGGTGAAGCGGGTAACCGTGATCGGGAACTAGGGGATTGGCCGGTCTCATCGACGTGGGCCGCCTCGTGCATCTCGAGTTTCGCCATCTCCACCCGAAGAGCACGAAGGGGGCCGATGGCGACACTGGCTGTCGAACGGAGGATTGGGTGTCGCATGGCCACCAAACTCTCCACTCGTCGCTTGTCGCCCTCGTTTCGAGCCGCTGACGGGTGTGGCCACTTGACATGACCTCGGCTCCCGGCTCGAAACAGCCGCGGACTGGTGTCGAAAATCGCGAAGCTCGAGGTGCATCACGTGGATGGACAAACCGCTCGAGCGGACGTCGCCCGAGCTGGCGGCCGACATCCCCAACGTGGGCGGGCGGCTCCGCGGAGCCGGAGTGGGGATCGAAGAATCGATCGTCCAAGCCGCCCGCTACGCGGGCGCGTGGGTCTGGATCTTCGCCCGGAGGTCGGCGAGCTGCTCCTCGATCCAGACGCCCGGGTCGCGCTCGTGGACGATCTCGCGCAGGCGCTCGGCCCGCAGGGCGCGCTCCTCCGGGTCCATGATCAGAGCCCGATGGATCTGGTCGGCCTGCTCCTGGATGTCGAACGGGTTGACGGACAGCGTGCACTCGCCGAGTTCCTCGTGAGCTCCGGTGTTCTCCGACAGCAACACCACGCCGTCCCGGGTATTCACCGCCGGCGCCTCCTTGGCTACCAGGTTCATGCCGTCGAACAGCGAGTTCACCACCAGCAGGTCGAAATGCTTGTAGCGGGCGACGGCCTCCGGGAAGTTCTCGTAGATCCGCAGATCGATCGGCATCCAGTCGGTGGTCCCGTGGCGATGGTTGACCACCGCGACCAGAGCCTCGATTCGATCCAGGTACTCGGTGTACTCGGGCACGTCGGTCCGCGATGGCTGAAGGTGAGCGATGAAGGTCACCCGCTCGCGGAACTCGGGATGCTGCTGGAGGAAGGTGTCGAAGGCGGTGAAGCCGCGGAGCACGTTCTTCGACAGGTCGGCGCGGTCCACCCGAAGGATCAGGTGATCGCGGCGGCGGCGCAGGAGCTCCCGCTCGTACTCCGCCACCTCCTGGGAGGCGGCCGCGCGCTCCAGCCGCCCAGCGTCGATCCCGAGCGGGTAGGCACGCACCCAGGTCTCGCGCCCGGAGTGGAGGATCGCGCCGCGCTCGTAGTCGACCTCCAGCTCCAGCAGCTCCCTGCAGCAGTGGAGGAAGTTGCGGCAGTAGGCGGTGGTGTGGAAGCCGATGATGTCGTTGGCGAGCAGGCCCCGGAAGAGCTCCTCGCGCATGTGGCCGGGGAGGATCCGCCAGCTGTCGGGCTGCGACCACGGGATGTGAACGAAGTGATGCAGCAGCACGTCCGGCCGCGCCTCCCGGATAAGCGCCGGGCAGGTGTAAAGGTGGTAGTCGTGGAGCATCACCAGGGGCTCGGTGTCGCCCTCGATCGCCCCCACAACGGCCCTGGCGATGTCGGCGTTCACGACCTTGTAGCCGTGCTCCCACGCATCGGCCTCCTCCCGGCGGATGTCCGGGGCGTTGGACAGGTCCCAGAGGTAGTGCTGGATGAACCAGAGGATCGGGTTGGCGATCACGTTGTAGAAGCGGTCGTAGGCCAGAGAGTCGCTCTCGACCAACAGCACGTCGTAGTCGACGCCGTCCAACTCGACCGCGACCGGGTCCCCGCCCGCCTCGCGGCTCACGGCGAGGTCCTCGTCGGTCATCGCGGAGGCGATCCACAGGGCCCCCCGATGGGCGACCAGCCCGCTCAGGGCCGTGACCAGGCCCCCGCCGCCGCGCCGCAGCGTGCGTTCCCCGCCCTGATCGCGATCGAACTCCGCGGGGCCGCGGTTCGAGACGATCACCAGCCGCCGTTCAGGCATGGGACGGCGACGAAGTCGGGTTGCTCACAGCTCGAGCTCCCCGAAGAGCCGAAGCCAGTCGCGCAGCAGCCGCGGGGTCAGGAAGAGCTCGCGCGCCCGCTCCTTGCCGGCGCGGCCCAGGCGCTTGGCGAGCGCCGGATCGCGGAGTATGCGCAGGGCGCGGTCAGCCGCCTCGTCGGCGGAGGAGATCAAGTAGCCGGTCTCACCGTCGACGATCTGAAGCGGGATCCCGCCAACGTTGCCGGCCACCGTTGCCCGTCCCTTCCAGAGCGCCTCGGTGACTGTGAGCCCGAATCCCTCGCGCAGCGACTTCTGCATCACCACGTCGGCCTGCGACTGGAAGGCGTTGACCTCGATCGCCCCGACGTTGTTGAGGTTGTTGAGGATCTTGATGTCGGGATCGCCGTCCGCATAGCTGAACGTTTCGTGGAAGTAGTCCCAGCCCTCGGGATCGTCGGTGGCCATCGAGCCGACCAGCGCCAGCTGCACCTCCGGCAGCTTCTCGCGCACCAGCCGAAACGCGTCGATCACCCCGATGGGGTCCTTCCAGGGATCGAAGCGCGACACCTGGCAGATCAGCGGGCGCTCGACGTCGATTCCGAACTGCTTGCAGACGAAGGACGCGTCCTCGGGGGACAGCGCCATGTTCTTTGGCGACAGCGGGTCGATCGCGGGTGGGATGATCCTCGCGCTGCCGTCCATGCCCGCGGGGACGTACTGCTGGAGATGCCAGATCGTCTTGTCGTACTCGCGCAGCAGCGGCAACAAGCGCGCCAGCGTCTCCTGGTTCGGCGTCGAGAAGTCGATGTGGCAACGCCAGATCCAGATCCGGGCCCGGTCGGGGGCGTTTGCGCGCAGGGCCGCCGGCTGGGGATCGTGGACGATGATCACATCCCAGTCGTCTTCGAGGCTCTGCGCGTTCATCGCGTTGTAGGCCTCGAACACTTCCCACTGCTGGTCGGAGATCGTCTGTGGATCGCCCTGGAGCGAGTTGTGCATCAGCTTGGTGACGTTGAAGAACTCCTCTCGCCCGAGGATCACCCGCCAGTGCACCTCGAGACCCACGTCACGCATCAACGGGACCATCGTGTAGAGGATCTCCGAGACGCCACCCCCGAATGCGGTCGCGCTGACGTGGAGCACCCTCTTGCCGGCCAGCGGCTCCGCGAGCTCGCGGATCTCCTCGATCAGGCCCCGCCCGACGAGATGGGTGTAGTCAGCCAGCGAGCGCTCACCAAGAGCAACGTCCTGAAGCATGCGAACCGCAACATACCGGCGGCTTCGGCTACGCGGCCATAACGCGCGCGAGCCGCTCGATGCCGAGGTCGAGCTCGCGGACGACCGCTTGGTGCAGCTCTGGGTTCGCCGCAGCCACGCACGACATCTGAAACTCGGCGCCAGAGCCGAGCAGAGCCCGCTCGGCGAGCGGCGCGCCGTAGGCGTCGGTGACGACTGCCCCGGCCTCCTCAAG
The DNA here is from genome assembly GCA_038040365.1 of Actinomycetota bacterium. GTDB lineage: Bacteria > Actinomycetota > Thermoleophilia > Solirubrobacterales > 70-9 > AC-56. Next base: position 16,177 of record JBBPIL010000041.1, on the reverse strand, counting down.
GATCAGCGCCGCCGCCGCCAGGTCGTAGGGGGAGTTGTTGAGCACTGCACCGTCCCCCACCCGCTCGAACTCCTCCCGCATTCCGGGGACGTCCGCCACGATCCTCGGGCCCGGCTCGATGTATGCGTCGAGCTGGCCGGTGACGATCCGGGTCATGTCGTAGGTGGCCGAGCCGAGGTCGAAGGTCGCCCCACCCACCGAGGACGCGTCGATCAGCTCCCCGAGCACCTCGGCGATCGCCCGCACCGGCCGCCCCCGCAGGCCGTAGGCCCAGAACATCCGCGAGAGGTCCCGATTCGCCGACAGCGACGGCGCCGGGTCGAGTCCGCCGCCACGCTCCGCCACGAACGCGCGGCCCGACTTGATCTCGACCACGCAGCCGGTCACCACGTCGCCCATCCGCGCCTCGCGATCGGAGTCCAAGCGCGCCGCGGCCACCGAGACGCAGGCAGACTCGAGCCCCGCCATCGCCGGGCGGGTGCCGTCGATCGGGTCAACGACCAAGACCCAGCTCGCCCGCTCGTGTGGCGCCACCAGCCCCCGGTCCTCCGAGTAGAAGGCGACTTCGGGCGCCCGCTCGGCAAGGAAGGTCTCCATGAACGCCTCCGCTCGCTCGTCGATGGCGAACGTGATGTCGCCCCCCTTCCCGGCCCCGCTGTGAGCGCGGCCGGCGTGATCGCCTAGCTCGGGGACGACCTCGTCGCGCAGGGCGACCGCCAGCCCCAGCACCAGCTCGCGAGGCGATCTCGAGGCCGTCATCCGACTCGAGGGCGCGCTACTTGACGCTCTCTGGCCGCTCGCCCAGCTTTACGTCCACGCTCCGGGTCTCCCCGTCACGGACGATCTCGAGCGTCACCGTGTCGCCGGGATCGTGCTGCGCGATCAGTTTCGGGAGGTCGGTCTCGCCGAGGAGCTCGTCACCGTCGACGGCCACGATCACGTCGCCTCCGGTCGTGGCTCTCAGGCCCTGGAACTCGATCTCCTGCTTCCCAGCCTCGATGCCAGCCTCGGCGGCCGGACTCCCATCGCGGACCTCGGTCACCAGCGCGCCGGTGTCGCTCTCCAGTCGGAGCCGATCGGCGAGCTGCGGATAGAGCGACTGGGTGGTGACGCCGATGTAGGCGTACTTGACGCTGCCGTTCTGGCGGAGCTGGTCGATGGAGCGAGTGGCGAGGGCGATCGGGACGGCGAAGCCGACGCCCTCGTTGCCGCCCGAGGTCGTGTCGATCTGCTGGTTGATCCCGATCACCTGGCCCTCGGCATCGAGCAACGGGCCGCCCGAGTTGCCGGGGTTGATCGAGGCGTCGGTCTGGATCGCCCCGTCGATCTGGAACTGGGTCAGCGACTGGATCGAGCGATCCGTGGCCGAGACGACCCCGACCGAGAGCGATCGGTCCTCGCCGAACGGGCTGCCGATCGCTGCCACCGGCTGTCCGACCTTGACCTCATCGTGGGTTGCCAGCCGGAGGGGTCGCAGGTCGAGGCCGTCCGGGTCGAGCTTGAGCAGCGCGACGTCGGCGTGCGGGTCGAAGCCGACGATGTCGGCCGCCACCTGGCTGCGGTCGGCGAACTGGACGTAGACCTCCTTCGCCTCGTGGATCGAACCGCCTCCGGCCGATCCGTCGGTGACGACGTGGGCGTTGGTCGCGATCTCGCCACCGTCGGAGATCACGAAGCCCGATCCCTGCGCCGCCGATCTCCCGCCTCCCCCAAGCAGGCTGGTGCCGCCGCCGGAGAAGATCGAGCGGACCGTGACCACGCCCGGAGCGGCCTGCTGATAGACGGCCTCCGAATCGAAGGCGCCGCTGCGGGACTGGACGACGACCGTCTTCTGAGGGTTGTCGGAGGAGGCGACGGTGGTCTGGGAACCGCCTGCGCCGGAGTCGTCCCCGCCGCACGCCCCGAGCGCCAGCGCCGCGCTCGCCAGCAGGGCGCCGACTGCCGCGCGCCTCCGGCTCACGCCGTGGTCCCCTCGGCCGCACCGATCGGCAAGCGCAGGGTGAACTCGGTGCGCCCCTGGTGCGAGGCCAGCCCCAACTCGCCGTCCATCAGCAGGGCCAGCTCGCGAGCGATCGCCAGGCCGAGCCCGGAGCCGCTCACCCGATCGCCCGTGTAGAACCGGTCGAAGACTCGTGCGCGCACATGCGGGTCGATACCGGGGCCGTCGTCCCTGACGACGAGCTTCGCCGCCCCGTCCCGGCGCTGAGCCTCGATCGAGATCGAGGTTCCCTGCGGTGTGTGCGTGAGCGCATTGTTGACCAGGATACGCATGATCTGCGCGACCCGATCGGGGTCGGCCCGGGCCATGGCGGCAGGGTCGCCATTGACCTCGATCGGGGATCCGTGGCGCTCGGCGGCCGGCCTGAACTCCTCCGCGACCCTTCCCGCGAGCTCACCCAGGTCGACCCGCTCGGCATTGACCTGGAGTACGTCGGCGTCGAGCTTCGAGAGGTCCAGGAGGTCGGCGGTGAGCTTCGTCAGTCGCTCCACCTGCTCGCGCATCGTTCGCACGAACTCCTCCCGCGCCGCCGGGTCCGGCTCCTCCTCGTCGAGCAGCTCGACGAAGCCCCCCAGTGCGAAGATCGGCGTGCGCAGCTCGTGAGAGGCGTTGGCGATGAACTCCTTGCGGGCCTGGTCGAGTCGGGCGAGGCGCTGCCGCATCTCGTTGAGGGTGCTGGCGAGCTGGCCGACCTCGTCGGTCCCCTCGTCAGGAATCGGGGTCGAGAAGTCCCCCTCGGCGACCTTCTCCGCGGCCGCCTCGAGCCGGCGGAGCCGCTTTGCGTGCGCTCGGGCGGCGATCCAGCCCGCCGCCAGCGCTGCCGCCAGGGCGATCATCCCGGCGATCAGGATCTGGCGCCTGATCAATGCGACGGTGTCATCCACCTCGTCGAGCGGCGTCGACAAAACGGCGACCCAGCGGGGCCTTCCGCGCACGAGCAGCGGCACCGCGCTCTCTCCGGTGCGCTTCCCGGCGACCTGCTCGACGGCGGAGCCCACCCGGCCGCTGTCCACCGCCGCCGCGGCGGCTGGGGTGTCGGGCAGGATCGCGGTGCGCCCGAGCTCGGAGTCGCCGATCACGAACTTCGGCTGTGGTCCGGCCGGCCCCGAGCGTACGCCGAGCAAGGTCACGCGCGCGTCGGTCCGCCGGGCGACGCCGCGGACCAAGCGGCGGAGCTCGATCTCGGACGGTCCACGCCGCAATGCATCGGCGAGCCGGCCCCTCTCGTCGGTACCCATCTGCTCCAGCCGATCGAGCTTCTCGGTGGTCAGGCTCGAGCGAAGCTGCGGCACCACGTACAGGTAGATGAACCCGATCGCCGCCGCGGTGATCACGAAGAACAGAGCCGCGAGGCGATTGCGGACGCGGTTCATTCGTCCCAGTCGCGGAAGCGATAGCCGACGCCGCGGACCGTGAACAGGTACTCGGGGGCGCGCGGGTCACGCTCGAGCTTCTCACGGAGGTGCCGGATGTGGACGTCGATCGTGCGGGGGTCGCGGTAGGCCGAGTCGCCCCAGACCTGCTCCAGCAGCATCTCCCTCCCGTGCACCCGGCCGGGCGAGCGGGCAAGCGCGGCGAGGATCTCGAATTCGACGTATGTGAGGCGTGTCTGCTCGCCGCGCATGCTGACGATCCGCCGTTCGAAATCGATCCGGAGGTCGCCGGCGACGACCGGCTCGTCGGCGCCGGTCCGGCCGCCCAGCATCTCCGCCCGGCGCAGCGTCGCTCGGACACGGCTGCGGAACTCACGAACCGAAAACGGCTTCGTGATGTAGTCGTCGGCGCCCATCTCGAGGCCGAGCACCTTGTCGATCTCGTCGTCCTTGGCGGTCAGCATGATGATCGGCACCTGGCTGCGGCTGCGCATGCGCCGGCAGACCTCGATCCCGTCCAATTTCGGCAGCATGATGTCGAGGACGACGAGATCGAACCTCTGCTCGGCAAAACGGTCGAGCGCTTCGCGGCCGTCGTGCGCCGACACGACCTCGAACCCGTCCTTGCGGAGCGGATAGGTGAGCAGGGTCTGCACCGAGTGCTCATCGTCGACGAGCAGAATGCGAGCCGATCCCTCCGCCATTCGCAAAGGGTAGTTTGCGCCGACCAGTGGTCGCCGCCGGGATCAGCTTCCGCATCTATCGTGCCGCGTTCGCACCCGCGCTCGCCGTGGTCGTCGTGCTGCTGTTCTCGCTCCAGGGGCGGCCCGCGCCGCTTCCGCCCGTGGTCGCCTCCGCGGAGTTCGACCAGGAGGCGGCGGCCAAGATCGACCGCCAGATCGTCGACGCGGCGCCCGTCCGCACGCCCGGGAGCGAGGGCGACGGGGCAATTGGCGACCTGGTCCAGAAGCGGTTTGCGAGCGTCAGCGAAGGCCAGGTCGCCGAACAGCGGTTCGACCACAGCTTCGAGGGCGAGGACGTCGAGCTTCGCAACCTGATCCTGACGCTGCCCGGCGAGTCGGCTCGCAGCGTCGTCGTGCTCGCGGCACGGGACTCGGCGAGCGGCCCCGGCGCAGCCTCGAGCGCCGCCGCGACCGCGACCCTGCTCGAGCTGGTCGACAAGCTGCGGACCTACAGACACACGAAGACGCTGGTCTTCGTCTCCACCGACGGCGGCAGCGATGGCGCGGCCGGGGCCCGCGTGTTCGCGGAGCGCTTCGCGGAGCGCGACCTGATCGATGGCGCGGTCGTGCTGTGGCAGCCCGGCTCGGCCACCCCGCGCGAGCCTTCGCTGCTCGACGCCTCGGCAGGACCGCAGAGTCCCTCCGCCCAGCTGGTGCGCACCGCGGAGCAGGCGCTCACCGACCAAGCCGGGCGCCAGCCGCAGCTCGAGGGCATATTCGGGGAGCTGGCGCAGCTGGCGCTCCCCAGCGGACTCGGGGAGCAGGCCGTGCTGATCGAGCGCGGCATCGACGCCGTCGGCCTCTCCTCCGCTGGGGAGCGGCCGCTGCCGGTCGCCGACGACCAGCCCGATGACCTCTCGGCCGCGACGCTCGGGGACCTGGGGCGGACGGCTCTGCTTCTGGTGGCCACCTTCGATGGCGCGGCCGCGCCGCCTGAGCACGGTCCCACCGCCTACCTGAACCTGGCGGGAAACATGGTCCCGGGCTGGGCGCTCGCCCTGTTGGCCCTGACGCTGCTTCTCCCGGCAGCGCTCGCCTCGCTGGACGCCGTGGGACAGGCGTTGCGGCACGGGGCGCGAATGGGCTCGGCGGTCCTCTGGTCCGCGTCCAGGTCGCTGCCTCTGCTTGCCGCGGTGCTCCTCCTCTACCTGCTCGCGGTGACCGGGATCGTCGCCAGGCCGGCTTTCCCCTTCGATCCCAACCGCTTCCGGGTCGGAGCCGGGCAGATCGTCGCCATGATCTTCCTCGCGAGTGTGATCCTGGTCGGCTATTACGCGATTCGAGGCTGGCGCGTGCCCGCGGAGCTGCCGCCCGAGCTGGCCGCTCCGGCACTCGGCCTGGTCTCGGCGTTCGCCGTCCTGCTCGCCTGGCTCGCGAATCCGTACCTGGCGCTGCTACTCGTCCCGGTGGCGCACGTCTGGCTGCTCGACGCGCGCCGCGCGGGCGCTCTCCCCTGGCCGCTGGCGCTGGGCGCCATCGCCCTCTCGCTGCTGCCCATGGCGGCGGCCGTCCTCCAGGTCACCGGGAGGCTGGACCTGGGGTCCGTCGCGCCGTGGCACCTCCTCCTGATGGTGGGAGACGGCCAGATCGGCTTCCTGGAGATGTTGGCCCTCTGCCTGCTTGGGGGATCCCTGGTGGGGCTGGTGGCGCTCGCGGTTCGCCCGGCGACGACCTGGACGCATCTCCGATCGCGCCGGGTGGCGCAGATGACGATCTAACGGACAGAGCACGAAGGGACGGGCGTCTCTCACCCTCCGATAAGAACCCTCCCACGACTCACGAAGAAGACAGAGTGACCCAGCTCAAGCAACAGATTGCGGCAGGCGAATACCGCGTGAATGCGGAGGCCGTCGCCCGGGAGATGCTGTTCAAGCTGCGGTTGGTCGGCCTCAGCCGCCGGGCGCTGCTTTCGGATCCCACGGGGCGGGGCGGCCAGCCGAGCTCGGCCGCCCACGGCCACTGATTCGCATCTACCGCCGAAGCTGATCGAAGCCCGCCGACTTGCGCTCGGAGCCGTCGGCAGCCCGCAGCACGACGCCCTCGCCCTCCTCCACCGCCCCGATCGGGGTCAGCGTCGAGCCCGTCGCCGCGACCTCGGCGCTCGCTTCCTCCACGCGCTCGGGCGGCAGCGCGACCAGCAGCTCATAGTCCTCCCCCCGCCCCGTGGCCAACTCGTGAGTGTCGACTCCCGCGGCGGCCGCCAACTCGCCGACCCCCGCTTGCAGCGGCAGTCGTTCCAGCTCGATTGCCAGCCGGACGCCGCTCGCCGCCGCGATGTGACCGGCGTCGCCACCCAGGCCGTCGCTGAGGTCGATCATCGCGCTGGCCCCGGTTGCGGCGAGGGCACGGCCGGCGGCGACTCGCGGCCGCGGCTCCAGTTGGCGGCGGCGCAGGTCATCGGCGACCTCCGCCCCGACGACGTCCGCCAGCTCGGGGCGATCCAGCGCCAGCAGCCCGGCCGCCGCGCCCCCGAGCTCGCCGGTGACAGCCAGCAGGTCGCCGGCGCTGGCGCCCGCGCGGCGCACCAGCTGCTCGGCCGAGTCGGCGTGGCCGACCACAGTGATCGCGATCCAAAGCACCGGGGCGCGGGTCACGTCGCCGCCGAGCACGGCGACGTCGTGCTCGGCGGCGACCTGAGCAAGGCCCGCACCGAGCTCGAGGCAACCCGCCTGGTCGAGATCGTCCGGGACGCCGAGCTGCACGTAGGCCTCGCCGGGCGCCGCACCCATCGCGGCGAGGTCGGAGAGCGCCACTGCGAGCGCCTTTCGCCCCACGGAGCCGAGTGGCGCGGTTTGGCGGCGAAAGTGGACGCCGTCGACGAGCGAGTCGACCGAGGTGGCCGTGGCGCCCTTCGGCACGGTGACCGCGGCGTCGTCGCCACTCGCGACGGCGATCCGGGCGCGCCCGGTGGAGGACGGCTCCCGGCGGGCCTCGGCGACCGTCTCGACCAGCCGTGCGATCAGATCGAACTCGTTCATGCCCACATTGAATCCGTTGCGGGCTCTGGTGGGGCGGTGATCGGGGCGTTGCCGTTCACGCGGGAACCGCCACCGACAACTGGTAGGCGCAGAGCGCCAGGGTGGACGCGACCACGGCGCGGTCGCGGGCCACGGCCACCAAAGGCAACGCCCAGACCAGGTACCAGGGAGTCAGGTAGGCGGTCGCGCAGAGCAGTCCGAGCGCGGCCCAGGCGGTCGCTCGCACCCAGTCGCCCCCGCGTGCGGTCCAGACCAAAAGCCAGACGACCCCGATGCCGTAGGCGGCAGCCAGCACGCCCCGCGTGACCGATAGGTCGAGCCCGGCGATCCGGGCGGCGGTTGCCGGAACGCTGTGGTAGCTGACCGTCTCCTGGCTGCCGGTGAAGGCGGAGAACCCGTGGAGGAACGAGGACCCGAACACCGCCAGCCCGGCGCCGGCGGTCACGGCAAGGGCCACTGCGGCTCCCGCGAGCAGTCTTGCCCGCCGCCTCGCAGTTCCGGCGCCGAGCAGGGCGAACGGCGCAGCCAGCGCCGCGGGGGCCTTGACGGCGACACCGGCAACCAGAGCCACGCCGCCGCCCGCCTCGCTCGCGCCGAGCACCAGGGCGACGCCGGCGAGCACCGCGAGCGCCATCAGGCCGTCGTTGTGGGGGCCGCCGATCACATGCACGAGCACCAGCGGGTTGAGCGCCACCAGGGCGGCCGCCGGCGCCGGGGCCATGCCGCGCACGGCGGCCAGGCGGGCGACCAGCGCGGCGATCCCCAGCACCGCCAGGGCCGAAACCGCCTTCAGCGCCCACAGCGCTCCGGGCACGCCGATCAGCCCCAGCGGGTAGGTCGCGAGCGTGAACAGAGGCCCGTAGACGCTCGTCGCCTGCCGATAGTCCTCCACCCGAGAGGCGGCGAGATCGTGCGGGATCGCGGCCGGGGCGAAGTCGTAGGGGTTGAGCCCGTGCAGCGCCCCCAGGCGAGCGTAGGAGATGTAGCTGAATACGTCCAGCGACAAAAGCGGTGGCGCCAACGCGAACGCCACGGCACCGCAGACGATCCCCCAACGCACGACGCGCCGCCCGAGAGCGCCCGCGCAGGCGACCACGCCGAGGTAGGCGCCGAAGGCGATCCAGAGCGCGGTCAGGTAGGCGCCTCCGCCGATTCCGAGGCCGTCGCCGTAGGCGCCGAGCAGCCAGCGGGGTGCGCCGGCATCCGTCCCCGGCACCAGCTCGGCCCCGGGAGCAGCGAGCGGAATCGCGGCGGCGGCGAGCGTCCCGAGCGCCAGCGCGCCCGCCGCCCTCCGCCGGCCAGTGGTCAGGGTACGCCCTCTCCTCCGGTCCCCCCGCCTCCGCCCGAGCCGCCTCCGCCGCCGCCGCTGGGCGCCGGCTCCGAGCCGGCGCCGGAAGCGTACAAGCCGGACGGGTACTGGCCGCTCCCCCCACCGGAGGCGTTCCCCCTGCTGGAGGGCTCGACGGGCTTCACGGGCTTGACGGTCCCGCCGTAGGAGGGCGTGGCGCTCGGGGCCGAGACGGTATGCGTGCCGCTCCAGGTCGAGGACTCGACCGGGTTCTCGGGCGCTGGGAAGTCGGGGCAGTCGGTGCCCTGCGCCGCCAGCATGTAGTCGTGCCAGATCGGGGCCGCGAGGGTGCCGCCGTAGGCGCCCGAGCCCATCGACGTCCTCGCGTCCGCGTAGCCCACCCAGACCGCAGTCGAGAACCGCGGCGTGTAGCCGACGAACCAGGCGTCGGTGTAGTCGTCGGTAGTCCCGGTCTTGCCGGCCTCTCCCGCGCAGCCGATGCCCTGCCCTCCCGCGGTTCCCGAGATGAGCACGCCCTTCAGCACGTCGGTCACCTCGTAGGCGATCCCGTCGGAGAAGGCGCGGGTGCGCTCCTCCTCCTCGGGAACGTCGGAGTCGCCGTTCGGGAACTCGACACTGCCGATCGCGGTCGCCGTATTGCGGATGCCGCCGTTGGCGAGCGTCGCGTAGGCGTTCGCCATCTCCAGCGGCGTGACCCCGATCCGCAGGCCGCCGATGCCCTCGGCCGGGAACGCGTCGAGGTGGGTGGTGATGCCCATGTCGTAGGCCGTCTGGCGGACCTCCTCGGGCCCCACGTCGAGGTCGAGCTGGGCGTAGATCGCGTTCACCGAATGCACGGTGGCGTCGCGGACGCTCATCGTCCCCCCGCCCCCCTCGGCGTTGTTGACCGTCCAGGTGGTGATCCCGTCGTCCAGGGTCAGGGTGACCGGGCTCTTGCCCGGGTAGTAGGTCGTGTCGGGGTCCATGCCCTGGCGGATCGCCGCGGTCAGCACGAAGGGCTTGAACGATGAGCCCGCCTGGCGGTGGGCATTCGCGGCGAGATTGAACTGGTCGGTCGGAGAGTAGGTGTGTGACGACGCCATCGCGACGATGTGGCCGTTGGTGGGGTCAATCGAGACCAGCGCCCTGGACGGGCCGGCGAGGATGGCGTTATTGGCGATCGCCTGCTGGGCCGCGGCCTGGAGCGCCGGGCTGATCGTCGTATGGACCTTGAGCCCGCCGTTGCGCACCGTGTTGACCCCGTACCTGTCGATCAGCTCCTGGGTCACGTAGTCGAAGAAGTAGGGCTCGCGGATGGTCTCGTACTTGTGGCCGCGATCGAGCCCGAGCCCCGCCTGGAGCGCGTCCTCGTAGCTGCTCTGGGTGATGTATCCCTGCCTGGCCATCGCCTGGAGCACGTCGTTGCGGCGTTCCACGGCGCCCTTCGGGTTCAGGAACGGGTTGTACTCGGAGGGCGCCTGCGGCAGCCCGGCGATCAGCGCCGCCTGGGGCAGGTCGAGGCTTGTGACCGGCTTCGAGAAGTAGGTCTCGGCGGCGGCTTGGACGCCGACCGCGGTGCGACCGTCGGTGGTCCCGTAGGAGGCCGTGTTCAGGTACTTGGTGAGGATCTGCTGCTTCGAGTACTTCTGCTCGTAGTCCTCCGCCCAGGTCGCCTCGCGAATCTTTCGCTCGATCGTCTCCTCCGGGTTGGCGATGTATAGGTTTCGGACCAGCTGCTGGGTGATCGTCGAGCCGCCCTGGACCGCCTCGCCGGCCTTCAGGTCCTCCCACCCGGCGCGCACGATCGCCCCGTAGTCGATCCCGCCGTGCTCGTAGAAGTGCTCGTCCTCGATCGCCACCGTGGCGTGGTCGAGCACCTGGGGGATCTTCTTCGCCCCGACGGGGTGTCGGATGGTGTCCGACTGGATGAAGCCCAGGCGGCTGCCGTCGGCCGCGAAGACGACCGAGTTGGCGCCCTCCTTGACGGGCTTCAGCTGGTCGAGCGGGGGGGTGTCGGCCCGCACGCTCAGCACCCAGATGCCGACCCCGGCTACGGGGATCACGATCGCGGCGGTCAGGACGCCGAACGCCACCAGGAGCTTGCGGCGGACGGACCCCCCCGGGCGACGGTACCTCTTGCGCCCTCGTTGAGTCATTCGCGTGTAGCCAAAAAGGGTATCTGGGTCCGATTGGCTACTCGCCGAACGGCTGATCGAGGAGGCCCGCCTTGCGCAGCGCCTCGTGGGCGCTCTCGCGAAGCTGCGCCTCCTCGTCGCCCACCTGGGTGCCCTCGTGGTCGCGCGGGCCCCTGAGCTCGATCCGGACGCCCTCGGGGGTCATCTCGGCGACGGTCACCTCGGCCGCGCCGGCGGGCATCAGCACGCCGCGGGCCTGCTCCAGGTCGGCAGCCGGCGGAACCCAGACGGAGACCGTCGCCGGCGCCGTGCGATCCCCGGTCGAGTGGTTGAAGACGACGCTGGTCACGACCCTCTCGTTCGGGACCACCATCAGCCGCCCGTCGCCGGGGTCGATGTAGGTGTAGGAGAGCGTCAGGTCGTCGACCCGACCGGTGTCCTCCCCAATCGTCACCGTGTCGCCGATCCGGATTGGCTGGGTCATGGCGATCAGGATCCCGGCGACGAGGTTGGCCAGCGTCTGGCGGGCGGCGAAGCCGACCACCAGGCCGAGGACGGCGCTGGAGGCGAGGATCCCGGTGGCAAGCCGCTCGAACTGCGTGAACCGGCTCAGCGCAAGGGCGGCGCCGATCACCAGGATGACCACGAAGACCAGGCGACGGACGAGCCGCAGCCTGGTCTCGGCGGCGCGCGACAACGGCCCCTCTCCCACCTTCGCGGCCACGTGGCCCGCTCTGGCGATCGCCAGGCGATCGACCGCGACTGCGATCACGATCGCCACCGCCATCGTGATCACGGCCGAGATCAGGTCGCTGTTGCTGCTCCAGAAGCTCGCCGCCGGAATCACAGGCCGTGACTCTCCCAGAACTTGGTTTCATCGGAGTCCCCTTCGCCCCCGCTCGGGCGGGTTCCTCCGTGAGAATGCCTCCATGACTGATACCCGCGCCGTCCTGCTCGACGCACTCGGCACCCTGGTCGAGCTGGAGCCCCCCTGGGTTCACCTGGCGGAGGCGCTCGGCGTGCAGCCTGACGAGCGCCTGGTCGGGGCGGTCCGGGCCGAGATGGACTACTACCGGGACCACAGCCACGAGGGGCGCGACCCCGGCTCGCTCGCCGAGCTGCGCGCCCACTGCGCCGCGGTGCTCTCCCAGGCGCTGGGACGAGAGGTCCCGGTCGAGACGATGATGTCCACGATCCGCTTCCGGGCCTTTCCGGACGCGGCGCCCGCGCTGGCCGAGCTGCGCGGGCTCGGGCTGAAGCTGGTCTGCGTCTCGAACTGGGACGTCTCCCTGCCCGAGGTGCTCGAACGGTGCGGCCTCGGCGGCGCGCTCGACGGGGTCGTCACCTCGGCCGAGGCCGGTGTGCGCAAGCCCGACCCGGCGATCTTTGCGCCCGCCCTCGAGCTGGCCGGCTGCGTGGCGACCGAGGCCCTGTACGCCGGGGACACGCCGGCCGAGGACCTGGCGGCAGCGCGCGCCGCGGGCGTCCCCGCCCTTCTGATCGATCGCGCGGGCGGCGGGGACATCGACTCGCTCAGGGCCATCCGGCACCATCTCGACCTGTGAGCTCCTCGTCCTCGACGCCGCAGCCGTCGGCCCCGCCCCCTGGGGCCGGTGCTGCCTGGAGCGGTCCGGCCGGCGATCAGCCGCGGACCTGGGGACCGGGGCGCGTCGCCGGCGGCATCGGAGCGCTGCTCCTGACCGCCGTGTTCGAGGTCGGCGTGGTGTCCGCCTTCGACCCCGACCTCGACTCGCTGGCGGCGCGGCTGGTCACCCAGGCCCTGCTCGCCGTGACGCTGGTGGGCATCGCCTTCGCCTTCGCCGCCGGCAGGGGCGGTGGGATCGCCTCCCCACGGGCGCTCGGCCTGAGGCGCCCCCTGCGGTCTGCGATCCGCATAGCGGCCGCCACCTACCTCGGCTACATCGTGATTGCCCTCGTCTACTCCGCCCTCGTCCACCCACACCAGGAGGACGTCACGCGCGACCTCGGCTTCGGCCACGGGGCCTTCGGGGCGATCGCGGCCGGGGTGCTGATCGTGGTCGCCGCGCCGTTCTCGGAGGAGGTCTTCTTTCGAGGCTTCATCTTCGGCGGCCTCCGGGGCCGCCTCTCGTTCCCGGTCGCGGCGGTCCTCTCGGGGGTGATCTTCGGGCTCTTCCACTTCACCGGCCCGGGCAGCATCGCCGTCGTTCCGCAGCTCGCCTTCCTCGGCTTCGCCCTCGCCTGGCTCTACGAGGAAACCGGCTCGATCTACCCGCCCATGGCCGTGCACGCCGTCAACAACGCGCTCGCCTTCGCGATCCTGACCTCGTGATGGCCGGCTCCGCCGAGGACGCCGCCGAGAACGGCGAGGCCCAGTTCTGGCGGCCAGGCCTTTTCACCCGCCAGGCGCCATGGCACAATGCCCGCCGTGACTCGCCGGCGCTCGATCGCTCTCCTCCCGGCGGGAGTGGTGGCGGCCGCCCTCGGCTCGCTCCCGGCGATCGCGGTAGGCCAGGGCCCAGGCTCGGGGACCAGCTTCACGACCACGACGCCGACGACGCCCGAGCGCGCCCAGCTCCCCCAGCCGCCGAAGCCGGCCCACCGCGCGCACCCGGCGAAGCCCGCCCACCTCAGCGTTCACCTGCACGGAGTCCATCACGGCAAGGTCAAGGTAGGCGAGCGGGCCCAGGCGGTCGGCTACCTGCGTCCCTTCGTGGCCGGCCAGCACGTGCGGGTGAAGCTGCTTCGCAACGGCCACGTGATCCAGAAGCTGAACCCGAAGGCGAGGCGCGTGCGCGGCAGGAACGCGGGGCGCTACCGGTTCCGCTCGCCGGCCCTGAGCAAGCCGGCCAGCTACCGGATCGTCGCCAAGCACCTGCGCAACGGCCGGCAGCGCACGGACACCGCCCGCTCGCCCAACTTCCACATCTCCTTCCCGGATCTCGATCCGGGCGACCGCAACAGCGCCGTCCGGATCTTCAACCGCGTGCTCCTGCGTCAGGGCTACTACTCCACCCACGGCAAGCGCTACAGCAAGAGAACCGGCCTCGCGGTGATGGCCTTCCGCAAGACGAACGGGATGAAGCGCACCTTCAACGCCAACCCGGGAATCTTCAAGCGGCTCGCCGATGGGCGCGGCGACTTCCACCTCAAGCACCCGGGCGCCGGCAAGCACGTGGAGGTCGACATCTCACGACAGGTGATGGTGCTCGCCAACAACCGCAAGCCCCAGTACACGATCCACGTCTCGACCGGGGCGCCGGCGACACCGACGATCCGCGGCCACTTCCGCTTCTACGGCCGCCAGGCGGGCTTCAACTCGTCGGGGATGTACTACTCGGTCTACTTCCGGGGGGGATACGCGACCCACGGCTACCACTCGGTCCCGACCTATCCGGCGAGCCACGGCTGCGTTCGAAACCCGATCTCACAGTCGGTCTTCATCTACAACTGGGTCCGGCTGGGGATGTCGGTCTACGTCTACGGCTAAGGAACGAAGTCCGGGTAGAGCGGGTAGAGGAGTGTGGACCTGCCGGCCAGCTGGCACCCTAACCCGGCGACCTGTGACCGACGACAGGGATGTCCAAAGGGCCAAGTCGTCGGAGTGGTTCTATGAGCAACCTTGAAACGGCACGCTCCACGCTCCTGAGCGAGCTTCGCGAGCACGCTCTCGTGGTGGGCGAGGTGACGCTCTCGAGCGGGCAGCGCGCCTCCTACTACGTGGACGCGCGACGCGCGCTGTTGCGCCCGGCGGGGTTCCGGGCAGCGGGCGAGCTGCTCGCAGCGGCGGCGCGGGAGCTCGGCGCTGCTGCCGTCGGGGGTCCGGTGATGGCGGCGATCCCGCTCGCCTGCGCGGCGATCGCGGTGCCGGGCGGCGAGGGATTGGTCGGCTTCTTCGTCCGCAAGGATCGCAAGCAGCACGGCCTCCAGCGCTGGATCGAGGGGCCGGTGGAAGCCGGGGCGCGCTGCCTCGTGGTCGAGGACACGGTGACCACCGGAGGATCGACCGTGTGGGCGATCGAGCGGATGCGTGAGGAGGGCCTCGAGGTGGCGGGGGCCGTCTGCGTGGTCGAGGGGCGAGCCGCGGGCCGGCGGGCGCTGGGCGATGCCCCCGGCGCGCCCGGAAGGGCCAAGTGTAACCGAT
>JBBPIL010000041.1:0-1528 GCA_038040365.1 Actinomycetota bacterium | reverse complement strand
TTCTTGTGGATCTCCCGTGTGGGCTTTGGTGGGGAGGGGTGTGTTGGGCCTCGTGGGGGGGGGGGCGGTCTGCGTGGTCGACCGCCTCGCCGCCGGCGGCGAGGCGATCGCCGAGGCCGCGGGCGCGCCGTTCAGGGCACTGGTCACGATCGACGAGCTCTACCCCGACCGCCCCGACCGGGACCGGTAGCGCGCCCGGTAATCACGGCGGCCGGCGGGCGCTACTCGGGCGGCACTCGCGGACCGACGGGCTGGTCGCGCAGCGTATGCGTCATCTTCAAGGCCACCGCTCGGTCCTTGGCCGAGCGGCTGCGCCGCGCGTTCTCGACGATCGCCACGGTGTAGTTGACGATCCCCTCCCGGCGCAGGACGATCAGCGTCGTCCGCTCCTTGACGCCTCTCGCCTTGGTGGTCCCGGTCGCCACCGTCTGGACGGCGGCGAAGGGCGTTCGCCGGAACGGCCGCGGGGTACTCGGCTGGAGCTGCGTCTCGAAACCCGGCACGGCCGCCAGCGCGCTGGTCGCGAACTCGTCCAGCGGCACCTCCAGCGACGCGGGGTCGCGAGCGGCCACCAGAGTGACCGCGACCAAGTGGTCCGGCGAGCGGATCAGGGCGGCCTTGACGCGGCCCGTCCGGCTCCGGCTCACCTGCCAGCCAGGCGGGATCCCGATCTTGTAGCCGATCGACCGGTCCCCGTGCGCGTACCAGCGCTTCGGCAGCTTGGGCAGCGCCTGCGGCGTTTCGGGCGGCGGGGGTGGCGGCCTGGTGGTCTCGTCTCCGCCACAGCCGGCGCCAGCAAGCGCCAGCGCGACCACCAGCCCCAGGGGCAGCCTTGTCCGAGCCCTGCACACGGTGAAAAGTAAGTCTGCCACGGCCCCGCGCGCCGCGAGCCGGGTTCGAACCCGGTTGGACGGCTCCGGCTATAGCCTCAGATCGGTGAGGGAGCTTCAGGCTTCGATCGAGATCGACGCGCCCGCGGAGCGGGTCTGGGACGTGCTCTCTGACCTGAGCCGCTACGGGGAGTGGAATCCATTCATGACGCAGGCGAAGGGGGAGCTCATCGAGGGCAGCAAGCTTTCGATCAGGATCCGGCCGCCCGGCGGGCGCCAGATGGAGTTCAAGCCGACCGTGCTCGAGGTCGAGCCAGGCCGGAGCGTGCGATGGCTTGGCCGATTCATCGTGCCGGGCATCTTCGATGGCGAGCACACCCTCGCCGTCGAGCCCGTCGGCGAGTCAGCGGCCCGCTTTACCCAGCGCGAGCGCTTCTCGGGAGTCCTCACGGCCTTTTCGGGCAAGCTCATCGACCGGACCCAGGCCGGCTTCGAGGCAATGAACGAAGCCCTGAAGCGGCGCTGCGAGAGCCCCTGACGCCCGGACGCCCCGCGGTCCCAGCGTCGATACGCGAGGCGGGCTGGCGGTATCGCTGGTCGAGTTTGGACGCCAAGGGCGTGGCAAATCGACCAACCGCCTGCCCCCCCCACGCCCCCCGCCCGATGAGAACCCGATCGGGAGAGCGGGGGGGAGGGGA
>JBBPIL010000040.1:0-21390 GCA_038040365.1 Actinomycetota bacterium | reverse complement strand
CGAGGTCGCGGGTCGCCTCGACGAAGTCGGTGTCGTCGACGTTGGAGACGAAGCGAAAGCACATCTCGCGCGCCGAGTAGTGGCGTAGCGCCTCATAGGCCATCACCGGCCCCAGGTCCGAGCCGCCGATCCCGATGTTGATCACGTTGCGGATCGGCCTGTCGGTGTGGCCGCGCCACTCCCCGCCTCGGACCCGCTCGCAGAAGTCCCTCATCCGGTCGAGCACCTGATGGACCTCCTTGACCACGTCGACGCCGTCGACGATCAGAGAGCGATCCCGAGGCATGCGCAGCGCCACGTGAAGGACCGAGCGCTCCTCGGACACGTTGATCCGCTCGCCGCCGAACATCGCCTCGCGGCGCTCGGGCACGCCGCACTCCTCCGCCAGGGCGACGAGCAGCCGCAGCGTCTCGTCGGTGACGCGGTTCTTGGAGTAGTCGAGGTACAGGCCGGCGGCCTCGGCCGTCATCCGCTCGCCGCGGGCGGGATCGTCGGCGAACAGCGTGCGCAGGTGCATCCCCCGGACGTCCTTGAGGTGGCGCCCCAGCGCGATCCAGGCAGCGCGTTGGGTGAGCGGGGTGATTGTGGTGGCCACCTTTGACCTCTTTCGCCTACGCCGTCCGGGCTGGCTGCACCGGGAGCTCCCGGGCGGCGGCTCGGTCGAGGATCAGCTCCAGCGCCCCGTCCGCGAGCAGGCTGGCGGGCACGCCCGGATCTGGACCGGAGAGGGCCGCCGCCGCGGCGCGCGCCTTGCCCTCGCCAACCGCCAGGACGAGCGCCGAGCCGGCGGCCCGCAGCACCTCGAGCGTCAGGCTCACTCGGTCGGGCGGCGGCTTGGGCGCGTCGTGCACCGCAACGCATATCTCGCCCCGGGCGTCCAGCGCGGGGGCATGGGGGAAGAGCGAGGCCACGTGGCCGTCCTCGCCGAGGCCCAGCAGCGCGAGGTCGAACGCGGGCACGCCGTCCGGCCCTGCCGGGACGCGCCGCCGGATTTCGCGGGCGTAGGCGCTCGCGGCCTCCTCCGCCGAGCCGCCCGTCGGAACCGCGTGGGCCATCGCCTCGGTGGCCTGGAGCAGGGTCTCGGCCACCAATCGGTAGTTCGATTCCGGGTCGTCCGGCGGAACCAGGCGCTCATCGCCAAGCCACAGTTCGACCCCTTCCCACTCGTCCACCAGGATGGCCAAGCGCTCATAGGCCGCGCGGGGAGTGGTGCCCCCGGCCAGGGACAGGTGCACGGTGCGGCGCTGCCGCCGCCCCGTGGCGATCGCACCGGCCAGCCGCTCGGCCGCCAGATCCGTCGCCTCGGGCCCGCTCTCGGTGACCGTCACCTGTGCCACGCGGTCACTGCGCCGCCTTCTCGACGTGGCCGCCGAACTGCTTGCGCATCGCCGACAGCACCTTGTCGGCGAAGTCGTCCAGGCCGCGGGAGGCGAAGCGAGAGTAGAGCGCCATGCTCAGCACCGGAGCCGGAACGCCCTCCTCGATCGCCGCGATCGAGGTCCAGCGCCCCTCGCCCGAGTCCGAGACGCGCCCGGCGTAGTCGGAGAGATCCGGGGAGCCCTGAAGTGCCTCGGCGGTCAAGTCGAGGAGCCAGGAGCCGATCACGCTGCCCCGTCGCCAAAGCTCAGCGACCTCCGGGATCTCGACCTCGTACTGGTAGTACTCCGGATGCTCCAGCGGGGCGGTCTCGGCGTCCGCCTCCCGCTCGGCCCTGCCGGCGTTGGCGTTCCGCAGGATGTTCAGCCCCTCGGCGTACGCGGCCATCACCCCGTACTCGATCCCGTTGTGGACCATCTTCACGAAGTGACCCGCGCCGCTCGGCCCGCAGTGCAGGTAGCCGTGCTCCGCCGGCGTCGGCTTGCCCTCGCGGCCGGGCGTGCGGGCCGCGGAGTCGACGCCCGGGGCGAGCGAGGCGAAGATCGGCTCCAGCCGGCTAACGGCCTCGTCGGGGCCGCCGATCATCAGGCAGTAGCCGCGCTCGAGCCCCCACACTCCGCCGCTGGTGCCGGCGTCGACGTAGTCGAGCTGGTGCTCGGCCAGGCGCGCCGAGCGGCGCAGGTCGTCCCGGTAGTAGGAGTTGCCGCCGTCGACCACCGCGTCGCCGGCCTCGAGCAGGGGGACGAGCGAGTCGAGCGTCTGGTCGACCACGGCGGCGGGCACCATCAGCCACACGGCCCTCGGGGGCTCGAGCTTGGCGACCAGGTCCTCGACCGAGTCCGCACCCACGGCGCCCTCGCCTTCGAGCTGCTGCACGGCGTTGGAATCGAGGTCGAAGACCACGCACTCGTGATCCGTGCGCAGCAGGCGCCGCACCATGTTGGCGCCCATGCGCCCCAATCCGATCATTCCGAGTTGCATTGCCAGGCTCCTTTCTGGGGATCAGGCGGCGGCTCGGGCAGCTGCCCGCCAGCGCTCACCCGGTCGCGGCGAGCTTGCGGCTCTTTACTTCGATCGACTGCATCAACTCGTTCCACGACGCGTCGAACGCCTCGGCGCCCTCGCGCTGGAGGCGCGCCGCCAGCCCGGCCACCTCAACGCCCGCGGCCTCGAACTCGGCCAGCACCTGCTCGGCGTCGCCGCCGTCGACCGGCAGCGGCTCGCCGACCTCACCGTGCTCGGCGAACGCGAGCAGGGTCTTGTCGGGCATCGTGTTGACGGTGAAGGGGGCCGCGAGCGCCTCGACGTAGAGCACCTCGGGGGCGTCCGGGTCCTTGGTGCCGGTGCTCGCCCAGAGCAGGCGCTGCGGGCGGGCGCCCTCGTTGGCGAGGCGCTGCCAGCGCTTGGAGTCGAGCAGCTCGCGATAGGCGCGATAGGCGCGGTTGGCCACGGCGATCCCGAGCCGGTTTCGGAGCTCCTGCGGTGCCTGATCCGCCACCGCCACGTCCCAGCGGCTGACGAAGATCGACGCAACCGAGGGAACGGCGGGGTCGAGCCCCGCCTCGATCCGGCGCTCCAGGCCGCGCATGTACGCATCCGCCGCGCCGAGGTACTGCTCGGTCGAGAAGAGCAGCGTGACGTTGATCGGGATGCCGGCAAAGATCGACTCCTCGATCCCCTCGCGCCCCGCCTCGGTGCCGGGGATCTTGATGAAGATGTTGCGGGCAGCGCGGGAGTGCAGGTCGGCGACCTGCGCGATGGTCGCCCTCGCGTCGTCGGCGAGCAGCGGCGAGACCTCGAGCGAGACCCAGCCGTCGACGCCTTCGGTTCGCTGGTTGATCGGCTCGAACATCCGCGCCGCCTCACGCAGGTCCGTCAGCGCCAGCTCGAAGAACCGCTGCTCGGGCTCAAGCCCCCGCTCGTGGAGCTCGACGATCTGCTCGTCGTAAGCGTCGCCCCCGCTGATCGCCTTGTCGAAGATGGTCGGGTTGGAGGTCAGCCCGGTGATCGAGAGCTCGTCGATATAGCGCTGAAGTGTGCCCTCGCGCAGCATCGTGCGCGTGAGGTTGTCGAGCCACAGGCTCTGCCCCAGCTCGTGCAGCCGCTGCGTCGGCTTCATGCCAGAAGCTCCCGCGCGGCCTTCGCCACCCGCTCCGGCGTGAAGCCAAACTTTCGCTGTACCTCCTTCAGCGGAGCCGAGGCGCCGAACGTGTGCATGCCGACGATCTGCCCGTGCGGCCCCACGTACCGGTCCCACCCCAGCGTCGACGCTTGCTCCACGGCGACCCGCGCCTGGACGGCCTCTGGCAGAACGCTCTCGCGGTACTCCAACGGCTGGAGGTCGAAGAGGTACCAGGAGGGCAAGCTGACGACGCGCGCTCGCACGCCGTCGGACCGTAGCTCCTCATAGGCGTCGACCGCCAGCGACACCTCGCTGCCGGTCGCGATCAGGATCAGCTCCGGATCCCCGTCTGAGTCGGCGAGCACGTAGCCGCCGCGGCGAAGCCCCTCGGCGGAGGCGTATCTGGAACGGTCGAGCACCGGCACGTTCTGGCGGGTCAGGGCCAAGGCGGCGGGCTGGTGCTTCTGCTGCATGATCACCCGCCACGCCTCCGCGACCTCGTTGGCGTCGCAGGGACGGATCACGTTGAGCCCCGGCATCGCGCGCAAGGAGGCGAGCTGCTCGACGGGCTGGTGGGTCGGGCCGTCCTCGCCGAGGCCGATCGAGTCGTGGCTGAACCAGTGGATCACCGGCAGCTCCATGAGCGCCGAGAGGCGGATCGCCGGGCGGGCGTAATCGGAGAAGATCAGGTAGGTCGACCAGACCGGGCGCAGCTTGCAGAGCGCCAGCCCGTTGGAGATCGCGGCCGACTCGTGTTCGCGAATCCCGTAGTGGAGGATGCGGCCCGAGCGGTCCTCGGGCGAGAAGGTGCCGGCTTCGTCGAACTTGAGCCCGCTGGCGGCCGACCCGGTGAGGTCCGCCGAGCCGCTGAGGAGCCACGGCACCCGCGGGGCGATTGCGTTCAGCACCTCGTTCGATGCCTTACGGGTGGCGATCCCGCCCGGATCCGGGTCGAAGCTCGGGATCTCTGCGTCCCAGCCGTCCGGCAAGTCCCGGCGCTGCATCTGGTCGATCTGCGCGGCGAGCTCCGGGTCGCCGTCCGCGACGCGCCGCTCCCATTCGCCTCGCAGCTTGCGGCCGCGAGCGCCGATCCCGTCCGCGAAATGCTGGTAGACGCCGTCCGGGACCAGGAACTCGGCGTCCTCGGGCCAGTCGTAGGCCCGCTTCGTCTCGCGCACCTCCTCCTCGCCGAGCGGCTCTCCGTGGACCTCGGCGGTGTCCTGCTTGTGCGGCGAGCCGTAGCCGATGTGGCTGTCGACGACGATCAGCGTCGGCCGCCCCTCCTCCTGCTTGAAGACCTCGAACGCCCGGGTGAGCAGCTCGAGGTCGTTTGCGTCGCCCACCCTTGTGACGTTCCAGCCGTAGCCGATGAAGCGCGCGGCGACGTCGTCGCTGTAGGTGAGCTCGGTCCGGCCGTCGATCGAGATGTGGTTGTTGTCGTAGATCCAGCAAAGGTTGTCGAGGCGCTGATGGCCGGCGATTGAGCCGGCCTCTCCCGAGACCCCCTCCATCAGATCTCCGTCGCCGCAGATCGCGTACACGTCGAAGTCGAACAGCTCGGAGCCGAAGTGCGCGCCGAGCCACTTGCCGGCGATCGCCACCCCCACGGTCGTCGCAATGCCTTGCCCGAGCGGGCCGGTGGTCGTCTCCACCCCCGAGGTGAGGTGGTACTCGGGGTGCCCAGCCGCCTTGGAGCCGAGCTGCCGGAACGATTCGATGTCGTCCAGGCTGACCGACGGCTCCCCGAGCGTCTCGTACTCGGGGTCGACCGCCTGCGCCCGGGTCAGGTGCAGCAGCGAGTAGAGCAGCATCGAGGCGTGCCCGGCAGAGAGCACGAAGCGGTCGCGGTTGGGCCAGATCGGATCCGCCGGGTCGAAGCGCAGGAAGCGCTGCCAGAGGGTGTAGGCGACCGGGGCCATCGCCATCGGCGTGCCGGGGTGGCCGGAGTTGGCCCTTTGAATCGCGTCGATCGACAGGGTCCGGATCGTGTTGATGCAGAGGGTGTCGAGGTCGGTCGCCTTGGGCTGAGCGATCGTCGCCATCTCAGCGGCCGATGCTAGTGCACGTCCCGCGGCGTGGGCCGTCAAGGGGGGCGAGCGCGTAGATTCCACGCCGTGCCACCGGGCCCCGAGGCCGAACGAGAGAAGCGAGCCGCTGCCGAAGCGGCGGCGGAGCTGGTCGAGGACGGGATGGCGGTGGGGCTGGGAACGGGCTCCACGGTCGCGCATCTGCTGCCCGCGCTGACCGCGCGAGGGCTGGGTATCCGCTGCGTAGCGACCTCCCCCGCAACCGAGCGTGCCGCGCGCGAGCTCGGGCTCCAGGTCGAGTCGTTCGACCGGCTCGACCGGCTCGACATCGCGATCGATGGCGCCGATCAGGTGGCGCCCGACGGCTGGGTGGTCAAAGGCGGTGGGGGCGCCCACTTCCGCGAGAAGATCGTCGCTGCGGCGGCGGAGCGGTTCGTCGTCATGGTCGACTCGGGAAAGCCGGTGGACGAGCTCTCCCCGCCGGTGCCGCTGGAGCTCTCGTCCTTCGGGCTGAGAGCGACCCTTCGCGCGCTGGGCGCGGCCGAGCTGCGCGACGCTCCAGCGACCCCCGACGGGGGGCTGCTCGCCGACTACCTGGGACCTGTCGGCGACCCGGCGGCGCTTGCCGCCCGGCTTGCGGCGACGCCCGGTCTGGTCGAGCATGGCCTCTTTGGCCCCGAGCTGGTCAGCGACGTGCTGGTGGGGCGCGGCGAGCAGGTGCAAGCACTCGAGCCGAGGTAGCCAAGGTGGCGGAGCTCGGCGGCTGGCGGCTCTGGTGGGTGAAGCGGCGCTGGTACGAGCGCAACCGGCGCCTCGTCCGGCGCTGGCGGATCAACCGGCACATGGCCGGCGCCGGCGCCTACATCCGCTTCCCGGTCGAGGGGGAGGTGCTTGAGGCGCTCGACGAGGGCCGTCTGGTGATCGGCGAGGGCACCCTGCTAGAGCCCGGATGCTGGCTGACGCTCTCGCCCCAGGCCCGGATCCAGATCGGCGAGGGCTGCTTCCTGAACCGCAACGTGATGCTCGCCGCACTGGAGCGGATCGAGATCGGCGACCACGTGATGTTCGCCAACGGCTGCTTCGTCGGCGACGCCGACCATCGCTTCGACGACCCCGAGAAGCCGATCACCTGGCAGGGATTCACCTCCAAGGGGCCGGTGCGGATCGGATCCAACTGCTGGTTCGGGGTTAACTGCGTCGTGACCAGCGGGGTCGAGATCGGCGAGCGCTGCGTGATCGGCGCCAACTCGGTGGTCACCCAAGACCTACCGCCGCGAGTGATCGCTGCCGGGATCCCGGCGAAGGTGATCAAGGAGATCGAGTTCCGGCGCCCGGGTGGGGAGGGGGAGTAGCGTGCGCGGCGATGTGCGTGACCGACCTCGACGTCGCGATGGCGCTCACGCGGGAGCGCTTGCGCTCGCTGCCGCGATTGCGGCCGGAGTCCTCTGGGGATGCGGTGACGGCGGCGACGACACGGCAAGCTCCCCGCCGACTTCCGCACAGGGGTCGACCTCCACGAGCACCACGACGGGCACGAGCGGCGGCTCCACTCCCGAGTCACCAAGCTCGATGGAGGCGGTGCGCACCGCCGTTCAGGTGGTCCTCGCCTCGGCCGATCCCGCCGACGCCTGTGGCAAGTACGTCAGCGACCACTACCTGAACGTCGCCTACGGCGGCAAGCAGGGCTGCGTCCAAGCCCAGGCGCCCGGCAGCGTGGCCGACAAGCTCGACTTCAAGGATCTTCGCATCGACGGCAGGCGGGCAACAGCCGTGGTCGTTCCCTCTGGTGGCCCCTACAGCGGGGAGCGACTAACCGTTTCGCTGGTCCATCACGGCCCCCGTTGGGCGGTCGACGAGCTCAACGCGAACGTCCCGGTCGGCCCGTGACCATTCCCCCGCCGCGGCCCGCGCATCAGCTCGTCACCTGGACCAGGACGGTCCGCTCGCGCGGGTGATCGTCGAAGTCGATCAGCACCAGCTGCTGCCAGGTGCCGAGCGCCAGGCGGCCGCCCTGGACCGGAACCACCTCCGACGGGCCGATGATCGAGGCGCGCTGGTGGGCGTGGGAGTTGGTGTCGTGGTTGAGCCGGTTGTGCTCGTAGTCGCCCCGGACCGGAATCAGGCGGTCGAGGAGGGCGTGAAGGTCGTGGATCCCGCCCGGCTCGTACTCCATGGTCGTGATCGCCACGGTCGAGCCGCGGACGAAGGCTGTCGCCTGGCCGTCGCCGACGGCGGCCTCGGCGACGGCGGCCTGGACGCGGTGGGTGATGTCGACGATCTCGGCGTCGCCGCTGGTCGAGAGTCGGAATTCGGCGGTGTGAACGGGCACAGGCGGACCGTACTGAAGCCCCGCTCGAACCAGCGACGAAGTCGCGGTTCAGACGCTTGGGCTTGCCGGTCCGCCCGAGCCCGGACCCGGCGGCTCCGCAAATGCGGAGCCGCCGGAGTTATGTCCTACGCCCCTCTCGGATGGGGGCGCCCGATGTGAAGCGCTTCCATCAACCTCGGGACGAACACCAAGCCGGCGACGCCGACGATCACGTAGACCACGTTCAGCAGCGTGCCGCTCCCGAAGACCTCGGACA
Organism: Actinomycetota bacterium; assembly: GCA_038040365.1. GTDB lineage: Bacteria > Actinomycetota > Thermoleophilia > Solirubrobacterales > 70-9 > AC-56. Next base: position 13,279 of record JBBPIL010000040.1, on the reverse strand, counting down.
GCACGTTGGTGTCGCCGTCGGTGACACCGAGGATGCCCCAGTTGAGGGCGCCGCAGATGATGAAGAACAGCGCCAATGGCTCCAGTCTCTTCAGCATCTCCATATGCCTTACCTCCTGAGAATGGATCCGCACCCTTCGTGCGAATCATCACGAAAGATACACCGCTCAAAACCCCTGGTTACCCTGGATTTCGGCGCTGAGCAGGCGCTTCTGGCGCGCCTAGCCGTTGGCGCGCCTACCAGTCCCAGGGCGCAGTGGTGAGGCTCTCGGTGTCGAGGTAGCGCTTCAGCTCCTCGACTTCCGCCGGGTCGACGGAGTAAACGTGCTCCGCGTCTGGGAAGCGGCGCGCCCGCACCTCGTCCGCGTAGGCCCGCACCCCCTCGACCATCCGGTCGTGGATTTCGGCGTAGCGCTTCACGAACCGCGGGCTGTGCGGCCCGGTGCTGATGCCCAGCAGGTCGTGGAATACGAGCACCTGCCCGTCAGTGGCGAGCCCGGCTCCGATACCGATTACCGGCACCTCGATGTGCGGCATCAGCGCGTCAGCGACCGCCGCGGGGACCGCCTCGAAGACGATCGCGAAGCAGCCGGCCGCCTGGAGCGCGGACGCGTCTCGGGCGATCTGCGCCGCCGACTCGGCGGTCCGCCCCTGCGCCTTGAAGCCTCCCAGCGCGCTGGCGGTTTGCGGCGTCAGGCCAACGTGGCCCATCACCGGGATCCCCGAGCTGGCGATCGCCCGCGCCCGCTCCACCGAGGCGCCTCCTCGCTCGAGCTTGACCGCGTCGCAGCCAGCCTCCCTGACGAATCGCTGCGCGCTCTCGATCGCGTGCTCGTTGGAGCTCTCGTAGGAGCCGAACGGCAGGTCGCCGATCAAGAGCGGCGTGCGCAGCCCGCGGCGAACCGCGGCGGCCATGGTCACCATCTCGTCCATCCCCACCGGCGTCGTGGCGTCGTATCCGAGCACGACCATCGCCGCGGTGTCGCCGACGAGCACGATGTCGACGCCGCCCTCTTCGGCCACCTGAGCGGAGGGGAAGTCGTAGGCGGTGACCATCACGATCGGCTCGCCGTTGTGCTTCATCTCGGCCAGCCGAGGCACCGTGACGGGCGGCCGGCCAGTCGGGGCATTCGACTGGGTGCTCACGATGCCCCCGCCTCGGAGGCGAGCCGCGAGCCGAGCAGTACCTCGGGGTTGGAGTCCACGCCGGCGATCGCGTTGCGGTCGTCGACGTGGACGACGACCGGAGCGTATGCCTCGAGATCGCGCTCGTCGTAGGCGCCGAACGAGGCGACGATCACCTTGTCGCCCTCGCTCGCCAGGTGCGCAGCGGCGCCGTTCACCTGCACGGCCCCAGAGCCGGGCCCGCCCTCGATCGCGTAGGTGACGAAGCGGGCTCCGTTGTCGATGTCCCAGACGTGCACCTGCTCGTTGGTGATCAGGTCGGCGCTCCGCATCAGCTCGGGGTCCAGCGTCAGGCTGCCGACGTAGTCCGGGTCGCAGCCGGTGACCGTGGCTCGGTGGATCTTGGATTTCAGCATCTGTCTCTGCATTCAGCCTCCGATCACGAGGTTGTCGATCAGGCGGGCCTGCCCCACCCGTGCGGCGACGGCCACCAGCACCGGCCGCCCGTTCAAGCTCTCCGCCGGGGCGAGGCCCTCGGCGTCCCGGGCCTCGAGGTACTCCGGCTCGATTCCGGCCCGCTCGAGCTCCGCACTGGCCGCGTCGAGGGCGACCTGGGCGCGCGTCTCGCCCGACGCGGCGACCGCCTCAGCTGCCCGCAGGGCCCGGATCAGCGCCGCTGAGCGCCGGCGCTCCTCGGGGGACAGATAGGCGTTTCGGGAGCTCATCGCGAGCCCGTCGGGCTCGCGTACGGTCGGCAAGACCTCGATCTGGACCGGGAAGTCGAGGTCGCTGACCATGCGTCTAATCACGATCGCCTGCTGGGCGTCCTTTTGGCCGAAGAAGGCGACGTCTGGAGCGACCGAGTTGAGCAGCTTCGCGACCACGGTGGTGACGCCGCGGAAGTGACCGGCGCCTCGCCGGCCGGGAGTGCCGCAGAGCACCTCGGTCAGCCCCCCACCCACCTCGACGCTGGTCGCGAAGCCCTCGGGATAGACCTCCTCGACCGGTGGGGCGTAGATCAAGTCGACGCTCTCCTGCTCGGCGAGCTCGTTGTCGCGGGCCTCGTCCCGCGGATAGCTCTCGAGATCCTCGGCCCGCCCGAACTGGGCCGGGTTGACGAACAGGCTCATCACAACCACGTCACAGCGACGGCGGGCGGCGTGCAGCAGCGACAGATGGCCCTCGTGCAGGGAGCCCATCGTCGGCACCAAGCCGATCGTGCGCTCCTGGCGACGGGCGGGCTCGAGCGCCTCGCGGAGCTCGGCCTTGCTGCTGACCACCCTCACGCCGGCGCCTCCGTCCCCCGGGTCGCCAGCTCACCGGCCCGGTCGGCGAGCGCCTCATACAGCGGCAGCAGCTCGGGGGCTGTGTCACGAAGCGCGGCCAGGTGTCGCTCCACCGTGGCCCCGTCGCCGCGCGCGATCGGGCCGGTGAGCGCCCCGGGGCCGCGCTCTGCCCAGTTCGCCGCGGTGCGGAGGACGAGCGGCGCGAGCAGCTCGCGCGCATCCTCGATTCCGATCCGGTCGAGCAGCTCGGCGGACGATTCCTCGAGCGCGACCAGCAGGTTGGAGGCGATCGAGGCGGCGGCGTGGTAGGCAGCACGCCGTTCCTCGGGGACCTCGAAGGGACGCATGCCGAGACGCCCGGCGAGCCGCTCGGCGAGGCGGAGGGCGGCCGCGCTCGAGCCGGAAACGGCGCCCGGCGCCCCGGTCAGATCGGCGCTGCCGTCGAGGATCGTCTGTAGTGGATGGAGTGAGAAGGTCTCGGCGCCTCGCTCGCGTGCCGGCGCCAGGGCGTCGAGGGTTGTGGCGCCGCTCACGTGGCCGACGAAGCGAAGCGGGGGCACCGCAACCGCGATCGTCGCGCAGGCGGCGGCGATCGCGGCGTCGGGGACGCACAACAGGGCCACTTCGGCCCGCCGGCAGGCTTCGAGAGCACCCTCGCGGTCGGCAAGCTCGGCCGGCACGCCCGCGAGCTCGGCCGCGGCGGCGATCGACCGCCCCGCCCTGCCGGCGCCGACGACCGCGAGCGGCGGCAGCCAATCGTCCGCGCGGGGTGCGGTGGCGTCGGGAAGGTCTCGTTCCAGTTCTCGCATCGGAGATACCAGACGGCTTGCGTAGGTTCCGGTTGCGGGATGGCCGGGTGGCCGTGGTCCACGCCCAACGGGTCGCGGCCACCAGCAAGTATAGGTTGAGGCAATGACCGCGGACGCACTGCGACGGTGGTGCCTGTCGCGCCCGGGGGCGAAGGAGGAGTTCCCGTTCGGCGAGCAGCCGTCGGTGTTCAAGGTGGGTGGCAAGATGTTCGCTCTCAGCGCGCTCGAGTCGCGCCCGCTGCGGGTCAGCCTCAAGTGCGAGCCGGAGCTCGGGGAGGGACTGCGCGCCACGTATCCCGCGATCCAGCCGGGCTACCACCTCAACAAGCGCCACTGGGTCACGATCACCCTCGATGGGTCGGTCCCCGACGAGGCGCTCCTCGAGCTGCTCGAGGACAGCTACGACCTCGTGGTCGCGGGGTTGCCGGCCGGGCAACGAGCGCGCGTCGGGCGGGCCCGCTAGCGCACCTCCCGTGAACGGTCGACCGGAACCTTGCGTCGGCCGACGACACCTGGCCGTCCTCGACGCAGGCGGTGATAAGACGCCGCCGCGAGGCGACAGGTGTTGCCAAAATAACCCTGGGGTGGATTGAAAGCCACGGGATGCGGGGCCAGAATGAAGGCGATGAGACGTCGCTCCATCCTTGACGCAGCCGGCGTGACGATTGCCATGGCCATCGCGATGCTCGTGGTCCTCGGCCTGACCAGCCTGGCCAGTTCGGCACAAGCCACCTTCCCGGGTCGAAATGGCCTGATCGCCTTCAACGGCGCCGGGATCGAGGTGATGAGACCCGACGGAACGCACCGGCGCCAGGTCACGGGGGGTTTCAGCCCCGCCTTCTCCCCGAACGGCAAGCGGATCGCCTTCGTCCGCGAGGTTCGCAGGCAGCGCTACAAGATCTACGTCGCGAGGACCGACGGCACCCACGTCCACAGGCTCATCCGCCGGCCCCGCTTGCGCAACTACTGGGACCCGGCGTTTTCCCCGAGCGGCAGGCGCGTCGCCTTTCAGGGGTGCAACCGCAATCGCGAGTGCGCCCTGTTCGTGGCCCGAACCGACGGCACCGAGAAGCAGCGCCTTACCGACTACCGCCGCGCGGGCGCCGATCGAGAGCCCGACTTCTCGCCGAACGGCAGGAAGATCGCGTTCACGGGCTACCGCCGCCATGGCGTCTGCCGTATCTACGTGATGAGAGCCGATGGCACCGACGTGCGCGCCTTGAGCGACAACCAGCAAGTGAATAGCTGTGACAGCAACCCCTCCTTCTCCCCGGACGGCACCGAGATCGCGTTCGCGAGCCGCTACCGCAGCGGCTACCCCGGCATCTGGCAGATCCACGTGATGAATGCCGACGGCACGAACGTGCGGCAGCTCACCTCAATCGACCCTGGGGCCTATCTACCGTCCTTTTCCCCCAGCGGCAAGCGGATCGCCTTCACGATCAACTACGACCAATATGGCGATCCAAACTCGATCGGAGTGATGCGGACGGACGGCATGGGCCAGCGCGACCTGGGCAATGGTCACGATCCCAGCTGGGGAGTGCGGCCGTGATGTGGGGTTGATCGAGGCGCTCGCAGGGAGCGTTTGCGCACTTGGGCCGCTCGAACCTGGGCCGAGCACCGACGACTGGAGAGTTTTGTGTCCATGGGGCACAAAACCCTCCAGTCGATAGGCGGCTCTCTCCATTCGATAGGCGGCGTCGCCATCGGCGCCCTGTTTTCCGCTCCCAGAATGGAGATGCAGAATGGAGATGGCAAAAGCCGAGTGGTCGCGCTCCGCGGCGACTCAGCTGACTCCAGCGGCCAGCGTGGCTACCATCGGCCCCATGCCGATCCCCGAAACGGGACGAGGGGCGTGAGCGAGCTACGCGAGCAACGCCGCGAGCGGCTGGTCGAGGTCTACCAAGAGGCCTCGGTGTGCACGAAGTGCCCGCTGGCCGAGACCCGCACCAACGTCGTCTTCGGCAGCGGCAGCTCCGACGCCGAGCTGATGTTCGTCGGTGAGGCGCCGGGCGCCGAGGAGGACCGCCAGGGGCTGCCGTTCGTCGGTCGTGCCGGGGCGCTGCTGACCGAGCTGCTCGAGGAGATTGGCATGACCCGCGAGCAGGTGTGGATAACGAACGTACTGAGGTGCAGGCCCCCCGGCAACCGCGATCCGCAGCCGATCGAGATCGAATCGTGCCAGCCGTACACGCACCGTCAGGTCGAGCTGATCGAGCCACGCGTGATCGCGACGCTGGGCAACTTCGCCACCAAGCTGCTCACCGGGAGCAGGGCTGGGATCAGCCGCGTGCGCGGCACGCCGCAACTCCGCGAGATCGCCGGTCGTACGGTCTTCCTTATGCCGCTCTTCCATCCGGCGGCGGCGCTGCGGACGCCCTCGCTCGTCGACATCCTGCGCGAGGACTTCAACAAGCTGCACGAGCTTCTGGAGCGGCCCGTCCCCGAGGCCGCCGTTGGATCGCCGGCCGCGGAGCTCGCCGGAAGCGCTGAGGCTCGCGCCGACCAGCTCGACCTGTTCGGTTGACGACACAGCTCAGCTCCAGTCCCGCGGAGACGGAGGAGGTCGGGGCGCGGCTGGCCGCCGGCCTTCGGCCCGGCGATCTGGTGCTGGTCGGCGGAGAGCTCGGCACCGGCAAGACGACTCTGATCCGCGGCGCCTGCCGGGAGCTGGGCGTGACCGAGCAGGTGACCTCGCCCACCTTCACGATTGGTCACCGCTACCGCGGGCGGGTGCCCGTCTCGCACTTGGACCTCTACCGCCTCGACAGCCTCGCCGGCGAGGACCCGGGCCTGCTCGACGACTACCTGACGCCCGACGCCGTCGCCTTCGTCGAGTGGCCGGCGGCGGTCGAGCCACTGCTCGGCGAGCGACGGATCGCCCAGCGCGTCGAGCTCCGCCACGCCGGCGGCGATCGTCGCGAGGTGATCGTTCGCGACCAGGCCTCGGGAGGCGAGGCGTCAGCCGTCGCCTCGGGAGGCGAGGGGTGACGCTTGTCGTCGGATTCGACACCGCGACCGACGACGTTGCTGTGGCGCTGGTCCGCTTCGGCATCTCGGGGTCGAGCGCGGAGCTCGTCTCGGAGCGCTCGAGAGGCGTTGCCGGCGGCGGACGTCCGCGGCACGCCGCGGAGCTGCTGGCCGAGCTGGAGACGGTCGTCGAGCCCGTCGGTGGCTGGTCGGGCATCGACCTGATCGCCGTCGGGGTCGGTCCTGGCTCCTTCACCGGGCTGCGGATCGGCGTGGCGACCGCGCGCGCGCTCGCCCAGGCGCTTGCCATGCCGGTGGTGCCCGTGGGGACGCTGGAGGCGCTGGCGCGCGGAATCGGAGAGCCGAGGGGGGCCGAGGCCCGGGCACGGCTCGCGGTTCTCGACGCCCGCCGCGGCCAGGCGTTCGCCGCGCTCCACGGACCGGGGGGCGAGAAGCTGTGGCCGCCGCTCGTCGCCCTGCCCGGCGAGCTCGCCGAGCGCGTTGCGGCGCTCCCGCAGCCGCCGCTGGCCGCCGGTTCGGGGGCGATAGGATTTCGTGATGAGTTGGAGGCTGCGGGCGCCGAGGTCCTCCCGGACGCTGAGCCGGCGCACCGGGTATCGGCACGACACATCTGCCTGCTGGCCGAGGCAGGGAGGCCGGCGCGGCCCGAGTCGATCGAACCGATCTATCTGAGACCACCCGACGCGGAGCTTTGGCTTGAGCGAGATACGCGTTAGACGTCTCGTCTACAGCAACTTGCCGGCGGCGCTGGCGATTGAGCGCCGCTCGTTCGAGACGCCCTGGTCGCTGGCGATGTTCGTGCTCGAGCTCTCCAAGCCCTCCGGGATCTGCCTCGCGGCCGCCAGCGATCGGGGGCTGGTCGGTTATCTGGTCTGCTCGCGCTACGCGGACGTCTGGCATCTGATGAACGTCGCCGTGCCGCCCGGCAGGCGCCGCCAGGGAATCGCCAGCCGGCTGCTGGAGCGCCTGTTCGAGGACGCCGGCCCCGACGCTCGCTACACACTCGAGGTGCGGACCTCCAACCATGGAGCGATCGCGATGTACGAGCGCTTCGGCTTCCAACCCGCCGGGCACCGCCGCCGCTACTACCACGACAACGGGGAGGACGCCCTGATCATGTGGCTGGAGGCCCCTGCAGCGGTGGAGGCGTAGGCGCCACCCGGCGAGATGCCCGGGTCCACACGGTTTGTTCCCGAACCCGCCGCCCCCGGAGTAATCCGAGCAAGCTCGGATCACCGGTCGCCTTCGGCTCCCTGCGAGGAGGCGGCGGAGTGATGACGCGGAAAGTGATGTTGGGCGCGAGACGAGCAGCCGGACGGAACTTGATATTGGCGATCGAGACCTCCTGCGACGACACCTGCGCCGCAGTCACCGACGGCGCTCGGATCCGCTCCAACGTCATCTCCTCGCAGGCCGTCGTGCACGAGCGCTACGGAGGCGTCGTCCCGGAGGTTGCCTCGCGACACCACCTCGAGCTGGTCAACCCGGTGGTCGGCGCCGCGCTGTCTCAGGCCGGCGCCGAGCTCGGGGACCTCGATGCGCTCGCGGTCACCCGCGGCCCGGGCCTGATCGGCGCGCTGCTGGTGGGCGTGACCACCGCCAAGGCCCTCGCTGCCGCGACCCGCAAGCCGCTGATCGGCGTCGACCACCTCCACGGCCACGTGGCCGCCAACTTCCTCGAGCCCGAGCCGCTAGAGCCCCCGTTTCTCTGCCTGATCGCGAGCGGCGGCCACACGCTGCTCGCGGGGGTTATGAAGCGCGGCGGCTTCGAGGTGCTCGGCCAGACGCTCGACGATGCCGCGGGAGAGGCGCTCGACAAGGGCGCGCGCCTGCTTGGGCTCGGCTACCCGGGCGGGCCCGCGATCGAGCGCCTGGCGACCGAGGGCGACCCCGGTGGCTTCGAGTTCCCGGTGGCGATGGCGCGCGATCCCGGCCTGAACTTCAGCTTCAGTGGCCTGAAGACGGCGCTGCTCTACGCGATCCGGAAGCTGGACGAAAGCGAGGTCGAGGGGCGCCGCGCCGATCTCGCCGCCAGCTACCAGATGGCCGTGGTCAGTCAGCTGGTCGCCAAGCTCGAGCGGGCGCTCGAGGCCGGCGAGTGGGAGGCGGTGGCTCTGGGCGGGGGGGTGGCGGCCAACGCGCTGCTCAGAGAGCGAGCCGGCCAGCTTTGTGCGGAGCGCGGACTGCGACTCAAGCTCGTGCCGTCCGAGCTCTGCACCGACAACGCGGCGATGATCGCCTCCGCTGCCCGCTTCCTGGAGCCGGCCCCCTATCCCGAGTACCTGAGCTGGGATGTCCTCGCATGACGGTCATAACGCTCTACACGAGGCCCGGATGCCACCTCTGCGACGAGGCGCGCGACGCGATCCTGGCTCTGCGTGAGGAGCTGCCGCCGTTCGAGCTCAGCGAGGTGGACATCGAGCATGACGACGGTCTGCTAGCCCGCTACCTCGAGCGGATCCCGGTGGTCGCGGTGGACGGCGAGGTGGTCTCCGAGCTGGAGCTCAAGCTCGACCGGCTGCGGGCCAGTCTCGATACTGTCCGGCGATGAGCAACTGGCCGCACCTCGAGACCCGATGAGTGAGGACGCCGTGGCCGAGGGCACCCCAGCGGACCTGGCCCTGTCGGATGGCGACCGCCTCTCGCTCGGGGTGGCGGCGCGGCTGTCGCGCTACCTCCAGGTCCTGATCCAGGCTCGGAAGATGGGCAAGGAGACGATCTCCTCCCAGGAGCTCGCCGAGTACACCCACATCAACTCGACCCAGATCCGCCGCGACCTGTCGGGCTTCGGCAAGTTCGGCAAGCGCGGTGTCGGCTATCGCGTCGACGCGCTGGTCGAGCAGATCCGCAAGATCCTCCGCAGCTCCGGCCAGCACAACATCGTCCTGTTCGGGGCCGGGCACCTCGGCCAGGCGATCGCCAGCTCCGACATCTTCGCCGACCACGGCTTCCAGATCGTCGCCATCTTCGACGTCGATCCGAGGCTGGTCGGCCAGCGCTTCGGCGATGTCGAGGTGCTCGGCGTCGCCGACCTGGAGCGGGTGGTCGAGGAGCAGGACGTGGTCGTGGGCGTGCTGGCGGTCCCATCCTCGGCGGCCCAGGAAGTCGCCGACCGGCTGGTCGGCGCCGGCGTCAAGATCGTCTTCAACTACTCCGAGCAGCTGCTCCAGGTGCCCCCGGACGTGACCGTGCACACCTCGAGCCCCGCGGTCGACCTACTGTATGCCCTGTACTTCTACCTGACCTGACGCCAAGGGCGGATGGGAGCACCGAGCTCCGAGAAGGGATTTGATGCTGGGCGAGGTGCGAGCATCGTGATGGACAACAGAGGTCGCACGGACGCCGAGGACGCTGGCCACCTCGACCTCGAGCGTGTACGGCAGCTGTTCGATGCCTCCACCGACTTCACCATCGGCCTCGAGGAGGAGTTCGCGATCGTCGATCCGGAGAGCCTCCAGCTGCGCCACCGCTTCGAGGACCTCTACGCCGCCTGCCTACAGGACGAGCTGCTGGCGGAGTCGGCGGCCGGGGAGCTGATCGCCTCGGAGATCGAGATCCGCTCGGGGCGCGCGGACGGATTCACCCGGGCGATGGAGCGTCAGCGCGAGCATCGGGCGCGGCTGTTCGCCCTCGCCGAAGGGATGGGGCTCGCCCTCGCAGCCACGGGCACGCATCCATGGGCCAACTACCTGGATCAGCGGATCATCGACACCCCCCACTACGCGCGGCTTCGCGAGGAGCTCCGCTGGGTCGCCCAGCGAAACAACACCTGGAGCCTCCACGTCCACGTGGGCGTGCGGGGCGCCGATCGCGCGGTCGCCGTGTGCGACCACCTGCGGAGTGCCCTGCCGGCGCTGCTGGCGCTGTCTGCGAACTCGCCGTTCCTCGATGGCCGCGACACCGGCCTCAGTTCGGTGCGCACGGAGATCTTCACGCGCACCTTTCCGCGCTGCGGGATCCACGAGCCCTTCGGGAGCTGGAAGGTCTACCGGGACTTCATCGATGTCCTGGTCCGCACCCACTCGATCGTCGAAGCGACCCAGCTTTGGTGGAGCGTTCGCCCCCACCACATCTTCGGCACCGTCGAAGTGCGGATCTGCGACGCGCAGACGGGAGGGGAGGAGTCGTTCGCGCTCGCGGCGCTGATCACCGCCTGCGTCGCGCAGAGCGCGCTGGACTACGACGAGGGTCGGCTCCCGGAGCCCCTGGGCCAGCGCGAGATCGAGGAGAACCTGTGGCGCGCGATCCGCCACGGGATGGACGGCATGATGATCGACTTCGACCGCGGCGAGGAGACGCCTACCCCCGAGGCGGTCGAGCGGCTGCTCGAGTGGACCGCGCCGGCCCGCCAGTCCCTGGGACTCGACCTCGCGCTGCCGGAGCTGAACGGTGCCGGGCGGGCCCGGCGAGCGCTCGACGGGGGCGCCTCGATCGAGGAGATCTATGGCGACGCGGTCGCGGAGACCAGACGGACCTACGTACCGACCCGCGACGAAGCGGGAATGCCAACCTAAGGAGGTCTCGACGCAATGAACGAAGCGGGGGCGCGGGGCGAGGGCGAGCCGAGCGAGGCGCCAGGACCGACTGAGGGCGGCCGACAACCGAGCCAGGAGGAGCTTCGCGAGCGGATCGAGGAACAGCTCCGCGAGGTCCGTGTGCAGGACCTGTTGCTCGACAGCGTGATCAGCGTGATCAACCTCTCAGCCCGCCGGATCGCGAAGGAGGACGAGCGCGACCTGGAGCAAGCCCGGGTGGGGATCGAGGCCGTGCGCGCCGTCGTCGGCCTGCTCGACGACGAGCCGGCGAAGCAGGTGCGAAGCGCCCTCTCGGAGGTCCAGATGCTTTACGCGAGGTACGCGGGAGGCGGTCCCGTCGAGCCTGAGGGCGGTGGCGAGGTGCCGCCGGCCGGCGGCGAAGCCCCGTCGGACGAAGGCGCGAAGCGCGGTCCCTCGAGGCTCTGGACGCCGCCCGGGAGCGCCCCGCCCCGTTAGACTCGGCGCGCTTCGCGGCCGGATGTCCTCCGGCCGCCGGGCTATTCGCAGCCCACGGAGGCCCCAGACTTGACCGACTTCCTGACCGACTACGGAGTGGTGATCGCGCTCGCCTGCGCCGGCGCCGCGGTCGTCTACGGCGCCCTGGTCACACAGCGGCTGATGGCGCGCTCGCCCGGCAACGAGCGAATGCGCGAGATCTCCGGCGCCGTACAGGAGGGAGCCCGGGCCTACCTGACCAGGCAGTACACGATCATCGCCGGGGTCGCGATCGTGCTCGCGATCCTGCTCGCGGTCCTCCGCGACGTCGACACCGCGATCGGCTTCGCGATCGGCGGCGTGTTCTCCGGCGCGGCCGGGTTCATCGGCATGAACGTCTCCGTGCGGACCAACGCTCGCGTCGCCGAGGCCGCGCGCGGTGGCGTTCCGGGGGCGCTCGACATCGCCTTCAAGGGCGGCTCGGTGACCGGGCTGCTGGTCGTCGGCCTGGCGCTGCTCGGCGTCGCCGGCTACTTCGGGATTCTGGTGCTCGCCGACAAGACCGACAAGGAGGCGGTCGATGCGCTGGTCGGTCTCGGATTCGGCGGCTCGCTGATCTCCGTCTTCGCCCGCCTGGGAGGCGGCATCTACACCAAGGCCGCCGACGTGGGCGCCGACCTGGTCGGCAAGGTCGAGGCGGGGATCCCGGAGGACGATCCCCGCAACCCCGCCGTGATCGCGGACAACGTCGGCGACAACGTCGGCGACTGCGCCGGGATGGCCGCCGACTTGTTCGAGACCTACGCGGTCACCTCAGTGGCGGTGATGCTGCTCGGCGTCCTGACCTTCTCGGAGTCGCGCGAGGTGGCGATCTACCCGCTGGTGATCGGCGCGGTCGCGATCATCGCCTCGATCGTTGGGGCGCTCTCGGTTCGGACCCGGACCGGCAACGTCGAGGCGGCCCTCTACAGAGGCTTGGCCGTCTCCGCGCTGCTCTCCGCAGCCGCCTTCTACCCGGTGACCAAGTGGCTGATGGACGACATCAGCTTCAAGGCGGCGAACCTCAGCAACGTGCCGAGCGTCGGCGAGCTGTGGCTCTGCGGCCTGATCGGGGTCGCCGTCACCGCAGGGCTGTTCGTGATCACCGACTACTACACGTCGACGCGGTTCCGGCCGGTGAAGACGATCAGCCGAGCCTCGGTCACAGGCCACGCGACGAACATCATCCAGGGCCTCGCCCAGGGCCTCCAGTCGACGGCCGCGCCGGCGCTCCTGATCGCGCTCGCGATCCTCGCCGCCAACGAGCTCGCCGGGATCTACGGGATCGCCGTCGCCGTGATGGCGCAGCTCTCGCTCACCGGGTTGATCGTCGCCCTTGACGCCTTCGGCCCGATCACCGACAACGCCGGCGGGATCGCCGAGATGGCCGACCTCCCCGAAGAGGTCCGCAACGTCACCGACCCGCTCGATGCGGTCGGCAACACCACCAAAGCCGTGACCAAGGGGTATGCGATCGGCTCCGCGGCGCTGGCGGCGCTGGTCCTGTTCAGCGCCTTCAAGCTCGAGCTCGCCGACGAGGCGCCGACCGGGTTCGACCTCGGCGCGCTGTTCAACCTGGGGACCCCGGCAGTGCTCATCGGGCTGCTGATCGGCGGCATCATGGTCTACCTGTTCGCCGCCCTGGCGATCGAGGCGGTCGGCCGTGCCGCCGGCCAGGTGGTCGAGGAGGTCCGCCGCCAGTTCCGCGAGCACCCGGGGATCATGGAGGGGACCGAGAAGCCCGAGTACGGGCGAACGGTGGGGATCGTCACCGCCGCCGCCCAGCGGGAGATGATCGTGCCGTCGTTGATCCCGATCGTGGTGCCGCTGATCGTCGGCCTGATCAGCGTCGACGCGCTCGGCGGCCTCCTGATCGGGGTGATCGTGGTGGGCCTGTTCACGGCGATCTCGATGACCGCGGGCGGCGGCGCCTGGGACAACGCCAAGAAGCTGATCGAGGACGGCGCCTACGGGGGCAAGGGCTCCGAGGCCCACGCGGCCGCGGTCACCGGCGACACCGTCGGCGACCCCTACAAGGACACCGCCGGCCCGGCGAT
>JBBPIL010000039.1:2415-22548 GCA_038040365.1 Actinomycetota bacterium | reverse complement strand
CTCCTCTCGGCCATCGCGGAACGGGTCAGTGTTGCGATGACCGGTGGAGACCACCGCAACAAAAGCGCCAATCCCTCCGATTGTCAGCCGGGGCTAGTCGACGTCAGTGCCCTCGATCAGGAAGGCGACGCGCACATGGGCGCGATACTCGTCGAGGTTCTCACCCCGGATGCCGGTGCTGACGATGTCGACTGCGCGGATGTTCCGCAGCGATGACTGCGCTTGCTTCAGCGCCTGCGTCGCCGCGTCGTCGCTGGACGTCTTCGAGCTTCCTACCAGCTCGATGATCTTGACTACGGCCACTCTGTCCTCCTGTTCGTCGGGTTGTCGCTGGTGTTCTATCCGGAAAGGGCCCGCGCGGCAAGTCGCGTGACCGATCCGCGTCGGTGTCCGGCGCTCGCGGACTTGCGCGTACGATGCGGGCATGGAGTCAGGGGCGCCGGCGACCACGGTCCAGTGCGTCTCGTGTGGCCACGAGAACCGGGAGGGCGCCAGGTTCTGCGCCGGGTGTGGGGCGGCGCTCGCGACGACGGTGGCGTGCCCCTCGTGCGGAGCCGAGCACCCGCGCGACGAACGATTCTGTGACGAGTGCGGGGCGCAGCTGACCGGGTCGCGGTCGGCACGCGAAGCCGGCGAAGCCCCTGCGCCCCCGTCGGTGAAGGTTCCCGAGCACCTCTCGGACCGGATGCGCCAGGAGGCGCCCGCGCACGCCGGGGAGCGAAAGCAGGTGACAGTGCTGTTCGCGGACGTAATGGGGTCGATGGATCTCGCGGAGCGCATCGATCCCGAGCGCTGGCGTCAGATCATGGACCGGTTCTTCCAGCTTCTGGCCGACGCCGTGCATCGCTTTGAGGGCACCGTCGACAAGTTCACCGGCGACGGGATCATGGCCCTCTTCGGGGCCCCGATCGCCCACGAGGACCACGCTCAGCGCGCCTGCTACGCGGCGCTCGACATGCAGCGCACGGTGGGGGAGTACGCCGGCGAGCTGCGCCGCGCCGACGGAGTGAGCCTCACGACCCGGATCGGAGTCAACTCCGGCGAGGTGGTCGTCGGCTCGATCGGCGACGACCTCAGCCTCTCCTACACCGCGGTCGGCCACACGGTGGGGCTTGCCCAGCGCATGGAGTCGCTGGCCGAGCCCGGGAAGGCCTACCTGACGCGGTACGCCGCGCGGCTCGTCGAGGGATTCGTGGAGCTCCGTGACCTCGGCGATTTCGAGGTCAAGGGCGTCAGCCATTCGCTGCAGGTGTTCGAGCTTCAAGGCGTCGGCCGGGCCCGGGGGCGTATCGACGTCTCGCGAGCTCGGGGATTTTCGCGGTTCGTGGGCAGGACGGGGGAGATGACGCAGCTGGAGGCGGAGCTTGAGCGAGTCATCGCCGGCGACGGCGCGGTTGTCGGCATCGTCGGCGAGCCGGGGATCGGCAAGAGCCGACTCTGCCACGAGTTCGCCGAGCTCTGCCGCCGTCGCGGAATCTCCGTGTACGAGGCGCAGTGCCAGGCGCACGGCAAGGCGATTCCCCTGCTGCCGGTCCTCCAGAGCCTGCGCGCCTATTTTGGCATCGAGGAGGAGGACCCCGATCGCCGGGTGCGGGAGAAGATCGCGGGGCGGTTGCTGCTGCTCGAGGAGGGGTTCAACGAAGACCTGCCGCTCGTCTTCGACTTCCTCGGCGTCCCCGACCCCGAGCGTCCAGCGCCGCAGATGAACCCCGAGGCCCGGCAGCGGCGCCTGCTAGACGTGCTGCGGCGGATCGTCCAGTCGCCCGAACGCCAGGAAGCGTCCGTCAACCTGATCGAGGATCTCCACTGGATCGACCCGGCAAGCGACGCCTTCCTCGCCTCCTTCGTGGAGTCGCTGCCCGGGGCCTCGACCCTCGTCGTCCTCAACTTCCGGCCCGAGTACCGGGCCGACTGGATGAGGCGCTCGTATTACCGCCAGATCCCGCTCGCGCCGCTCGGAGCGGAGGCGATCGAAGAGCTGCTGGTCGAGCTGATCGGCTCCGACCCATCGCTGGACGGTCTCAGCGAGCTGATCCGCTCGCGTACCGGCGGCAACCCGTTCTTCGTCGAGGAGGTCGTTCGCGAGCTCGCCGAGTCGGGTGCGCTCGAGGGCGAACGCGGGGCCTACCGGCTCGCGCATGCGATTGACGAGATCGCTGTGCCTGCCACCGTCGAGTCGATCCTCGCGGCGCGGATCGACCGGCTCGGCGAGCCGGCAAAGGGCGTGCTCGGCGCCGCCGCCGTGGTCGGCAAGGACTTCGAGCGGAGCCTTCTGGCTCGAGCCGTTGAGATCCCCGAGGGGGAGCTGGATGCGGCCCTTCGCGACCTGATCGCGGGCGAGTTCATCTACCAGGCTGCGCTCTACCCGGAGCCGGAGTACGCATTCCGGCATCCGCTGATCCGCGAGGTTGCGCTGGGCTCGCAGCTCGCGCAGCGGAGGGCCGTGATCCATCGCCGAGTTGCCGAGGCGATCCAGGAGGTGTCGGGCGAGCGGATCGATGAGCAGGCGGCGCTCGTCGCGCAGCATTACGAGGAGGCCGGCGAGGCGATGGACGCGGCGCGCTGGCACGCCCGCGCGGCCGGGTGGTTGGGCTTCAAGGACCCCGCCGCCGCGAGCCTCCACTGGGAGCGCGTGCGCGAGCTGGACCCCGAGCTGCCGGACGGAGAGGAAGCCGATGGGCTTCGTTCTGCGGCGAGGCTGATGATCCTGGCGATGGCTTGGCGCCTCGGCGCCGACATCGAGGATCAGAGGCAGGTGTTCGCCGAGGGCAAGGCGATCGCCGAGCGGACGGGCGACCTCGCGATGCTCGCTCTCCTCTATGGAGGCATGGGCATCGCCGTTGGGACCTGTGCGGGGGACGTCCGCGAGTTCGTGGCGCTGGCCTCCGAGGCAGCCCGCCTCGGCACGCAGATCGAGGACCCTGGCGCGAAGGTGGCGGTCGCCGGCCTCCCCATGTACGCGCTGTTCCTGGCCGGCCGTCACGAGGAGGCGCTTGCCTCGCTCGACCGGATCCTGGAGCTGACCGTGGAGGATCCCAACCTGGGGGCAGGGGTCGTGGTTGCAAATCCCCGCGCCTGGGCGACCTCGTTTCGCGCCCTTCCGCTGATGGCGATGGGGCGCTTCGAGGAGGCCCGCCGTGCGATCGCCGAGGGGTCGGAGCTCTGCCGCCGCTGGGACCGCGAGTCGCTGGGATGGACGCACACGTTCCACTGCTCTCTTGCGGTCTGGGGCGGCGAGCCCGGCGGGCCCGAGGCCATCGCCCACGGCCGCCAGGCGGTGGAGATCGCGGAGGCCATCGGCGACTCCTTCTCACGAGTGGTGGCCTCGTCCTGGCTCGGGCTGGCCCACGGCGCGGTCGGAGATGCCGCCGAGGCTCGCGACCTCTTCCGTCACTCCCTGGAGATGATCGAGGAGCTGGGTGCGGGCAAGGAGTTCGAGCCCTCGGTGCGAAGCGGCCTGGCCCATGCGCTCGCGGCACTCGGCGAGAACGACCGTGCGGTTGAGGAATGCGAGCTCGCGATCGACCTTGCCGGCAAGCGGGGCGTGGCCAACATCGCGCCCGCCGTGCGACTCACCCTGGCCGAGATCCTGATCGAGCGCGACGCGCCGGGTGACCTCGGGTCAGCGAGCTCGCTCCTCGACGAGGCCGAGCAGATGGCGCGTGAGCTGGGGCAGCTGCCCCACGTCGGCCGGTCGCTCGGCATCCGCGCCCGGCTGCTCGACCGCCTCGGCGACCCCGAGGGGAGGGACCGCGCGCGGGCTGAGGCGATCTCGCTCGGGCGCGAGATGGACGCGCGCGGATTGCTGGCGGATCTCGAGGCCGAGGCCGCCTCGGCGACTGCTTAGAGACCGCCCCGGCCGAGTTGCGATTCACATGGCATCGCAACTCGGCCAGCGCGCGCTCTCGGGCTCCGGCTACGGGCTCCTCGCCAGCCCCCATGAATATCCGCCGACGCTACGAGCCGAGACGCCTTCCTCTAGCGCGGCCCGTTGCCAGCGGTTGCCAGGCAGGCCCGCGGCGGATGGCGGTGGGGCGGTCTCCGCGAGGAACTGCTCCATTGCCGTCACGATGGCGGCCGCCTCGCTGTCGGAGGCCGGCTTGGTCACCAGCTCGATCCGGGGCCGGGGCGGATGGCGCTCGCCGTTCCTTCCCATCGTTGGACTCTAACCTCACGCGCGGTGGCCGAGATTCCGGTACTCGACGCGAACGCCGTGCTGGCGGCCGTCAGCCCCGCCGAGGCGATCGAGCGGACGCGGCTGGCGTTCGAGCGGCACGCCGGGGGCGAGTGGGCGATGCCGCCGAAGGTCTACCTCGACTCGCCGCCAAACGGCGACTTCCGCGCCATGCCTGCCCGGGGCGACGGCTTCGCTCTGCTCAAGTGGGTGACCTCGTTCCCCCATAACTCCGAGCGCGGCCTGCCCGTCGTCACCGGGGCGCTGCTGCTCTCCGACGCCGGCACCGGCGAGCTGCGGGCAATCATGGATTGCGCCTCGATCACCTCGCTGCGCACCGGCGCCGCGGCTGCGGTGTCCGCGCAGGTCCTGGCCGCCGCCAGCGCGAGATCGGTCGGCCTGATCGGCTGCGGGATCAACGGCGCCTGGGCGGCGCGTTGCCTCGCCGCGGCCGGCTACGGCCCCGGCGTCTGCGCGGACCTGCTACCCGAGGCCGCCGAGCGGCTTGCCGCGGAGGTCGCCTGGGGCGTTGGCGATCGCGCGGAGGCCGCCGCGCAGGACCTGGTTGTGACGGTGACGCCGGCCGAGCAGCCGGTGATCCTCGCCACGGACCTGCGCCCCGGCCAGCACCTGGCCGTGCTGGGCGCCGACGCGCGGGGAAAGGCCGAGGTCGAGCTCGTCGCCTTGGAGCGCTGCCGGCTGTTCTGCGACGAATGGGAGCAGGCATCGACCGGGGGTGAGCTGGCCGCGGGCGTCGCCGCCGGTGTGGTGGGCCGCGATCAGGTCACTCAGCTGGGGGAGGTGATGCTGGGGCGCGCCCGCGGCCGACGCTCCGAAGACGAGGTGACGCTGTTCGACTCCACCGGCCTCGCAATTCAGGATCTGGCGATCGCCGTTTCCGTCTACGAGGCCTGGCAGCGCGACGAGGTTCACGGTCAGTCCGTGTCTCTTTAGTCCCCCCTCAGCCGGCGGATAATGACAGCCGTGGCCGAGATAGAGACAACCAACTACGCCAAGTTCCAGTCGCGCAATCCAGTCGCGGTCCGCCTCATCGACCGGTTCTACGCGACCCTGCGCTCGCTGGTGATGTCGCTCGAGCCCGACTCCGTGCTCGACGCCGGCTGCGGCGAGGGTGAGACCGTGGCGCGGCTGGCCGACTGCCTGCCGCGACGGGTCTCCGGGATCGACACACGTGACGATTGCGTCGGGTTCACCCGGCGCCGGTTTCCCTCGATGGACGTGTCACGGCAGAGCGTCTACGAGCTCGCTTTTGAAGACGGAGCCTTCGACCTCGTCCTTTGCTTGGAGGTGCTCGAACACCTCGATCAGCCCGCCGTCGCGCTCTCGGAGCTGGCCAGGGTGGGCCGTCGCGACCTGGTGATCTCTGTCCCCCACGAGCCGTGGTTCCGCGTGGGGAGCCTGCTCCGGGGGAAGCACCTATCGCGACTCGGGAACCATCCCGAGCACGTTCAGCGCTGGGCCAGGCCGGGGTTCAGGGAGTTTCTGGTCCGACAGGTCGAGGTCGTCAGCCTGACGACCGCGTTCCCGTGGCTGATCGCCCACTGTCGGCCTCGGCCGGGGGCCGGCTAGCTCCGCGGCCCGCGACGCGCGAGACCAGCGGCTCGTCGGTAGCGCCGCGACTCATCTCCCGTCGGGTCAGCGCGAGCATCTGACCGAGCAGGCCGAGCGTTCCGAGCTGAATCCCGACCACGATCAACAGAACGCCCAGGAAGAGCAGGGGGCGCTCGCCGATCGCCGCGCCGCCGATCTTGATGACGGTGAGGTAGATGCAGATCCCCACCCCGACCAGCATCAGCACGAACCCCACGCCGCCGAAGAGGTGGAGCGGGCGATTCTGGTAGCGACCGATGAACAGCACCGTGATCAAGTCGAAGAGCCCACGTGCGTAGCGCTCGGGACCGAACCGCGAGCGCCCGTGGCGGCGGGGCCGGTGGTTGACCGGGATCTCGCCAACGCGCCATCCCTTCTGCGCGGCGAGCACGGGAGTGAAGCGGTGCAGCTCGCCGTAGATCTCGAGTGAGCGAGCGCAATCACCGCGGTAGGCCTTCAGCCCGCAGTTGAGGTCGTGCATACGCACACCTGAGAGACGCGAGGTGACGCGGTTGAACAGGCGGGACGCCCAGCGGCGCAGGGCTGGGTCGCGGCGCTTTCGCTTCCAACCCGAGACGAGGTCATATCCGTGGTCGAGCTCACGCAAGAGCGCCGGGATCTCGGCCGGGTCGTCCTGCCCGTCGCCGTCGAGCGTCACGACGACGTCCCCGTCCGTATGCGCGAAGCCCACCGCCAGTGCGGCCGACTTGCCGAAGTTGCGCCGCAGCCTCACCGCGCTGACTTCGGGGTGTGCTCGCGCCAGACCCTCGAGGACCTCCCAGGAGCCGTCGGTCGAGCCGTCGTCGACGAGCACCGCCTCCCAGTTCTGGCCCACGGAGGCGCAGGCGATTTGCAGCTCGTCGAACAGCCCCGGCAGCGCCTCGCGCTCGTTAAGCACCGGGATCACGATCGAGAGCTCAACCCTGCTCATTGGCCCACTCCGAGTTAACCGGGCGGGCCGCAGACGACCACTGCGGGGGCCGAGGTGGACGCGTGCCAAGGGTCGGGCGCCGAGTCGCTCGGAATTGGCAGGACCATCGGCGCCCCGCGCGGGAGCTGGCCGACCCGAACCGTGAACGCTGTGGCGAACCGGCGCAGCAGCAGCGCCGCGGGCGCCCCCGTCGTTCTCAGCACCGCACCGCCCGCCGGCACCCTGAAGCTCGTCCCCTCACCGGATTTCCCGCTGACGCGTCGGCAAGGTTTGGCCGGCGCCGAGGTGGGCTGCAGCCGCAGGCCGAGGTTGTCGGCGAGAACCTGGTCGACCCTCTCTCGGACGGGCTCCGCCTGCTCGCGCAGCTGGGACGGCGACAACGCCGGAGATCCAAATTCGCGTACGGCCTAGATGTACCCCGTCGCAACGTTGTCCTGCGCCGTCAATTGCAGCGTCGCCCCCACGAGCTTGCTCTGGATCCGCGGACCAAAGCGCCCTTCGCTGATGTCGATCGCGCCCAGGTCGCTCCGCATCTCGCCGGCCGCGAGTCGGAATTGTGCCGAGTAGTCGCGAAGCAGGGCGATGTTCGTGGCCAGGCTGATCGCCGCGACCGCGTACAGGGCCAAGACACCGCCACGTCCGAGCCGCCTCCCTCGCGCCGCCTCGACGGCGACGAGCAGCACCGCGATCGTCACGGGAAAGATGTACCTGGAGGACTGGGGCACGCGGAACGGTGGATACACCCCCCGTGCCGCCTCGATCACCCAGAGCGTGGCCGGCACCGCCATCAAAGCCCAGAGCCACTTCGGGACGTTCCCCCGCCGCAGCCTCCAGGCGAGGGCGACGAGCGCGGCTATGGCCACCACCGGACCCCAGTTGCTGGCGAGATCTCCGTAGTCGTAGTTGAGCCCCAGGAACGAAGTCCCGACGGCCGCCAGGGAGTTGAGCATCCAGTTCGGTACCAGCAGCAGGTTCGAGAGGGAGACGGTGCCGCTGCCGGCGCCTGCACCCTGGCTTCGGGACCACAGATACCACGCCCCGAAGAGCAGCGCTGGGACGAGGAACACCCAGGCCCGGCGCCAGCGGTCTCCCCCGAGCAGGATCAGGGCCGCGGTGCCGACCACGAATGCGACGCCCACGGAAAAGGTGGCGATCGCCAGGCAGAGCAGGACACACGCGACGATGTCACCGCCGAGGTCCTCGCGCTCGAGCGCAAGCAGGGCCGCGATGCCGAGCGCCAGCGGAAGCAGCACGGTGAATCCGTTGCCCGAGATCGCGTGGTGCGGGTCCGATCCGTAGAACAGCAGCACCAGCGTCGGGGCGAGGGCGGCGACGGCCCCGATCCGGCGCTGGGCAAAGACGAAGAACAGCCCCGCCGTGAGCAGCACTGTGCCCAGGGTGAGGAGGCGAAACGGAAGGTACCCGGCCCCGAAGATGTCCAGGATCGCCGCATAGACAAGCCGCGTGGTGAAAACCAGGTGCCCGTTGTACGGCTCGATCGTCCCCCGCAGGTCGAGCTGTGGGCTGGTGCTGAACCAGTAGACCTCGTCGAGCGTAAAGGTGGTGTCCCGGCTGAACCACAGGCCAAGCACCAGCGACACCACCATCGCCCCCCCGAGAACCAGTCGGACCTCCGTCTCCCCGATGCCCTTCGGCGCCCAGGATCGCGCCTCGCCGGCGCGGGTTGGTGCTCGGATCATCGTGGACGCCATGTCCCTACAGCGGGATGTTGCCGTGCTTTCGCTTCGGCTGGTCGACCCGCTTCGTCTGAAGCGTGCGCAGGGCGCGAATCAGCTTCGGACGCGTCTCGTGGGGGACGATCACGTCGTCGATGTAGCCGCGCTCGGCCGCCGAGTAGGGGTTCGCGAACCGCGCCTTGTAGTCGGCGATCAGCTTCTCGCGGCGCTCGTCGGGCGTCGGGGAGCTCTGGATGTCGCGCCGGAAGATGATGTTGACCGCTCCCTCCGGGCCCATCACCGCGACCTCCGAGGTCGGCCAGGCGAAGTTGAAGTCGGCGAGCATGTGCTTGGAGGCCATCACGTCGTATGCCCCCCCGTAGGCCTTGCGGGTCACCACGGTCAGCTTCGGCACCGTCGCCTCGGTGAAGGCGTAGAGGAGCTTCGCCCCGTGGCGGATGATCCCGCCCCACTCCTGGGAGGTCCCGGGCAGGAACCCCGGCACGTCGGTGAAGGTGATCAGGGGGATGTTGAAGGCGTCACAGAAGCGCACGAAGCGCGCCCCCTTGACCGAGGAGTCGATGTCGAGCACCCCGGCCAAGTGGCGGGGCTGGTTGCCGACCACGCCGACCGGATAGCCGTCGAGGCGGGCGAAGCCGACCACGATGTTCTGCGCGTAATGCTCGTGGACCTCGAAGAAATCGCCGTCGTCGACGGTTCGCGAGATCACGTCGCGCATGTCATAGGGCTTCGAGGGGTCGTCGGGGACGATCGTGTCGAGCGCCTCGTCGGCGCGGTCGGGGTCGTCGTAGGGCTCGACCCGCGGCGGCATCTCTAGGTTGTTGAGCGGCAGGAAGGACATCAGGAAGCGGACGTCCTCGAGGCACTGATCCTCGTTGTCGGCCGCGAAGTGGGCGACGCCGGACTTCGTGTTGTGGGTCATCGCCCCGCCCAGCTCCTCGAACGACGGCTCCTCGCCGGTCACCGTCTTGATCACGTCGGGGCCGGTGATGAACATGTGCGAGGTCTCCTTGACCATGAAGATGAAGTCGGTCATCGCCGGCGAGTAGACCGCGCCGCCCGCGCACGGCCCCATGACCAGGCTGATTTGCGGGATCACCCCCGAGCACTGGACGTTGCGCACGAAGACGTCGCCGTAGGCGCCCAGCGACACGACCCCCTCCTGGATCCGTGCCCCGCCCGAATCGTTGATGCCGATCACCGGCGCGCCGATCTTGGCGGCCAGGTCCATGACCTTGCACATCTTGTCCGCCATCACCTCGCCGAGCGAGCCGCCGAAGACGGTGAAGTCCTGCGAGAAGACGACGACCGGCCGCCCGTCGATCGTCCCCCAGCCCGTGACCACCGCGTCCCCCCAGGGGCGGCGCTTCTGCATCTCGAACTCGTAGGTGCGGTGGCGGACGAAGGTGTCGAGTTCCTCGAACGAGCCCGGATCCAGGAGCTTGTGGACCCGCTCGCGCGCCGTCAGCTTGCCCTTCTCGTGCTGCTTGGAGACCGCCTCCTCGGAGGCGGAATGGATCGCCTGCTCGCGCAGCTCGCGCAGGTAGGCGAGCTTCTCCTCGTGAGTCTGGGGGAACTTCTGGCGCACGGCGCGCCGATTCTACGCGCGCGTTACCTCTATGTCGCCGCGGCTACGTCGCCGCGGCGCGCTCGAGCATCGCGGCCATTGCCGCGGTCACCCCGGGGTCGAGCTCGGAGCCGGCGGCGGCACGAAGCGCGTGGACAGCTATCCGCCGGCGCTCGTCCGGCGAGGCCCCGCCAGGCCCCGGCGCCGGCGCGGCCAGGGCCGTGTCGCAGGCGCAGGCAACACGCACGATCCGCGATTCGATCGGGATCCGCTCGCCGGCCACCCCGGCCGGCCCGCTTCCGTCGAAGCGCTCCCCAATGGCGCCGATCCACTCGCAGACCCGATCGGGAATGCCCGCGCCACGCGCCAGCTCTGCGCCGCTTGCGAACCGCGAGTCGAGCAGCGCCCGGTCCTCCGGGGTCAGCTCGCCGGGGGGCTTCGCCAGCACCGCCGCCGGCACGTAGACGTTGCCGACCTCGTGCAACCTCGCGGCCTCGCGCACCGCCTCCGCGTGGTGTCGCTCCAACTCCACCTCGACGGCAGCGGCGAAGGCATATACGGCGGTCCCGTCGGCATGGTCTCGGGAGCTCGGCAGGTGGCGCTCCACCGCGTCGAGGAGCTCCGAGCCGCGCGCTTTCACGAGTGTGGCGAGGCCCAGCTCGTTGTCCGCGTTGCCGGGCCGGTGGACCTCGGCGCCGGCGGGCGGTCCGGCCGGCTCAGGCTCGCTCGAACGGGCGCCGCTCGGGCGATCCGAGCTCATCGAGGAGCTGCTCCAGGGCGGCGTGGACGTCGCAGGGGTTGGGCCGCGAGTGCTGGGCGACGATCGAGACCGAGGTCCCGAAGCCCTTCTCGGCGAGCTCCAGGGCGATCCGGGCACGCCCCGTCTCGGTCCCGCTCGTGCGCCAGGCGAGCATCCGCTCCGGCTGGCGGTGGGTGACCTCGACCGAGACGGATTGCGACCTGCCTACGACGCCCGCCATCCACTCCTCCATGCGGGCGAGGTCGTCCGCCAGCTCCCAAAGCTCGGGCGCGGACTTGACCAGCGTCCGCTTGGTCTTCGATTCCATGGCTCCGGGCTTCTGCCATCCGCAGCCGACTCCTTCCGCGGGGGGGACGATTGCACATCGGATACCAGCCCAGGGGCCGGCGAGGCTAGAAGAACGCCCCGCCCTTGTACTCGCCGAACGCCTCTCGCATCGCCCCGCAGATCTCGCCGATCGAGGCGCCGGCGCGCAGCGCGTCCTTGATCGGGTAGAGCAGGTTGCCCTCGCCTGCGGCGACCTCGCGAAGGCCCGCGAGCTGCCCGTCCACCGCCGCCTGGTCGCGGCCTTCCTTGAACCGCTTCAGCCGATCGACCTGGCGCCGCTCGGCTTCCGGGTCTACCCGCAGGATCTCGATGTCGTCGACCTCCTCGGTCACATACTTGTTGACACCCACGATGACGTCCTGGCCGCTGCGGAGGCGCTCGTGATACGAGGCCGCGGACTCCTCGATCTCACGCTGGATGAACTCGAGCGCCTGCACCGAGCCGCCCAGCTGATCGACCTTGTCAATGAGCTCCCAGGCGCGAGCCTCGATCTCGTCGGTGAGGGACTCGATGAAGTGGGAGCCGGCGAAAGGGTCGGCGGTGTCGGCGGCGCCCGACTCGTGGGCGATCACCTGCTGGGTGCGGAGCGCGATCCGTGCCGAGCGCTCGGTGGGCAGCGCCAGCGCCTCGTCGAAGCCGTTCGTGTGCAGCGACTGGGTGCCGCCGCACACGGCCGCGAAGCCCTGTAGTGCCACCCGGATGATGTTCACCTCGGGCTGCTGCGCCTGGAGCGTGACGCCGCCGGTCTGCGTGTGGAATCGGATCATCTGCGCGCGCTCGTCGGTGGCCCCGAAGCGCTCCCGCATGATCCGCGCCCACATCCGCCGCACCGCCCGGAACTTGGCGATCTCCTGGAACACGTTGTTGTGGCAGTTGAAGAAGAAGGCGAGCCGGGGGGCAAAATCATCAAGTGCCAGGCCCCTCTCCAACGCGGCCTCGACGTAGGCGATCGCGTTGGCGAGCGTGAAGGCGACCTCCTGCACCGCCGAGCAGCCCTTCTCCCGGATGTGGTAGCCGGAGATCGAGATCGTGTTCCACGTCGGGACGTGCTTGCGGCAGTACTCGAAGATGTCGGTGGTTAGCCGCATGGTCGCCTCGGGCGGGTAGATGTAGTTGCCCCGCGCCACGTACTCCTTCAGCACGTCGTTCTGGACCGTCCCGCGGAGCTTCTCGGCGCCTATGCCCTGCTCCTCGCCCACCAGCTCGTAGAGCAGCAGCAGGATTGCCGCCGGGGCATTGATCGTCATCGACGTCGAGACCTCGTCGAGTGGGATCTGATCGAAGCAGATCCGCATGTCCTCGATCGTGTCGATCGCAACCCCGGTCCGGCCCACCTCGCCCAGGCAGAGGGGCTCATCGGAGTCGCGGCCGAGCTGGGTCGGCAGGTCGAAGGCCATCGAGAGGCCGGTCGAGCCGTGCTCGATCAGGTAGCGGTAGCGGCGATTGGTCTCCTCGGCGGTTGCGTAGCCGGCGTATTGGCGCATCGTCCACAGCCGGTCGCGGTACATCCCGGTGTGGATGCCGCGCGTGAATGGGTACTCGCCGGGCGTGCCCAGCCGCTCCTCGAGCCCCGGGCGGACGTCGCCGGCGTCGTAGACGCGCTTCACCTCGATCCCCGAGTCCGTGAACCGGCGCTCGTCCTCGGGGCCGACCAGGGGCGCGATGTAGCGATGCAGGTCCTCGTGGACCTTCTCGGCCTGCTCGCCGGGCGGGCTGTCTCCGGCGGGCTTGCCGCCTGGTTCGCCGGCCGCAGGCTTCTCCGTCGGGCGGGTCGCCATCGCACTCAAGGATAGGTCCCCAGCACGCCGGTGGCCGAATTGCGCCGCATGAACGAACGCAACTCGGCCATCGGCGCAGCGCTTAGGGAGAGCGGCGGGCGCGGGCTGACGCCACGGCGCCCTCCGCGACCTCGGCCAGGCGCTCGGCGACGGACGGGTAGGAGTAGGCGGTGCCGGCCCCCGGCTCCGGCGCCTCTACTTCGCCGGCGGCGAGGCGCCGCAACGCCCCTACGATCGCGGCCACGTCGTCGGCGGGCACCGCGGCGCCGCCAGTCTCCTCGACCACTCTCCCCGCCTCGGTTCCCGCGGCCAGCGCGAGGATCGGCCGCTGGGCCGCCAGGTACTCGAACAGTTTGAAGTTGAGCAGCTGGGTGCGCTGGGGCGAGGCGAGCAGCAGGAGGGCGTCCGCGGCACGCTGAAGGGCGAGGGCCCCTTCGCGGGGCAGGCTGCCGGCGACCAGGATCCGGACCGGCGAGACGTCGGTTCGCATCAGCTCGGCCTCGGCCTCGGTCAAGGGGCCCGCGACCACCAACTCGAGCCGGGAGGCCACGACGGGGTCGGCGCGGGCCAGCTCGCCCAGGGCTCGGACCAGCGGGCTGGGGTCGCGCCCGTAGCTGCCGAACCGACCCGTGTAGACGAGCGAGATGCGCTCTGGGTCCAGGATGCCTCCGGCGTGGCCGCCCGCGTCCGGCTCGACCAGCTCAGGATCCCAGCCGTTGGGGACGAGGGACGGCTCGATTCCGAGCCGCTCGCGCAGGTCGTCGGCAACCGGACGGCTGACGCAGACGACCGCGTCGGCCGAGCGTAGCCAGCGACGTTCGAGGCGCTCATCGAGGCGGCGCTGGAGGGGGGTGGGGAAGGGCGGCCGGATCGGCTCGAACGTCCAGGCGTCCCGAAGGTCGGCGACCCAGGCGACGCCGCGCCGTGCCAACGCCTGGCCCACGGCGTGGACCGACTCGGGCGGCGAGCTTGTGATCACGCAGTCGAACCGCTCGCGGCGATTGAGCCGTAGCGCGCGCGACCGCGCAAACGGTGCCCAGGCGGCGACCAGCGGCTCGGGCACAAACACCTTGCTGAGCGGGTGCGGCTTGCCCGAGTAGGTGTCGGAGTCGAACAGGGCGTCGACGCGATCATGGCCGTGCAGCCGCGCGCGCAGGCGCTGGAGGTCGATGGTGCGCACGACGTCCTCCTCGGCGGGGCCCTCGCCGGTGCCGTAGGCGGAGGTGGTCAGGACGGTGACGCGATGCCCCAGCCGCCGCAGCCACTTCGCCATCGCCCCGGGCCGGTGGGCACCGGTGTCGCGGCACGGGGGATAGAAGTAGGCGACGAGGAGCAGGTTCATGCGAGCGTCTCCCGGCGCGCTGCGATCGCCTCCGCATAGGCACCCTCCATCCGGTCCAGCAGGCGTGGCCAGCTCCACAGCCGCTCAGCCTTCTGGCGGCCGGCCGCGCCCATCCGCGCGCGGCCGGCCGCGCCCGCGTCGATCAGCCCTCGGATCGCCGCAGCTGCCGCCTCAGGGTCCCCGGGTTTGACGAGGAGGCCCGTCTCGCCGTCGTCGATCACCGCCCGCACGCCCGGATACTCGGTCGCGATCGTCGGCAGCCCGCACGCCATCGCCTCGATCAGGACGATCCCGAACGACTCGGGCGGCTCGGTGGTGAGCAGGAGGAGATCGGTGCCCCGGAGCACGCCGGGCAGCTCGGCGTGCGGGACCGGGCCGAGGAAGTGGACGCGGTCGCCGACCCCGGCGGCCCTCGCCTGGTCGCGGAACCGGTCGAGCAGGTCGCCGCCTCCAGCCACGATCAGGTGCACGGGCGGCGGCTTATCGCCAGCCGTAGCCCCGTCTTCTCCGTCACCGGGGCCGCTGGCCCCGGTGATGCGCGCGATCGCCTCGATCGCCAGGTCGAGTCGCTTGAAGTGGTGGGCTCGGTCGAGGGTGGCGACGAAGGCGGCCACCGCCGCCTCGTCCGGGATGCCGAGCGAACGACGTAGCCCCGCCTCATCCCCCCCCGGTGCGAACAGCTCCGTGTCGACGCCGTTCGGCATCTCGACCAGCTTCCCGGGGTGACGCTCGCCGGTCCGGCGCAGGTAGGAGACCGAGCCCGCGTGGTCGGGCGAGAGCACGCAGACCCGGTCGGCGGCGCGGACCAACAGTGGCGCCACGGTGTGCTCATAGCCCTCGAACAGCGCCCCCCGCGGGCCCCTTGCGATCAGCCGGTTCTTGTAGTGGACGAGCAGGGCCTGGCGCCTGTGCTTGCGCCCGAGGCGTCCGAGCAGGGTCAGCTCGGAGCCGAAGATGAATGGATAGTGGAGGTGGAGGAGGTCGAAGCCGTCGATCCGGGCCAGGCTCGGGATCAGCGGCGCGTTGCCGATCGCGAGCATGGGCTCGATCCGATGCACGACCGCCTGCCCCGGGTCCGGCGGCTCACCCGCCGCCGGCGCGGTGAACACCTCGACCTCGTGGCCGCGCTCGGCCTGGCCCCTGGCGAAGCGGTAGCACGTGTTGCCGGCGCCGCCCGGGTAGGGAGGGAAGGTCGCCGTCAGATGGGCGATCCGCAAGCGGCCGGTCCGTGACGCCGGGCTGGCCCTCAATCGGTGGCGCCGACGAGCCGCTCGACGCCCGCCTGCTCGATCGTGCGCCGCAGCCCGTCGCGGAGCTCGACCTCCGGGTCCCAGCCGAGGAGTTGCCTTGCACGGGTGATGTCGGGCTGTCGGACCTGGGGGTCGTCGACGGGGAGCGCCTCGAAGACGATCTCCGAGCGTGACTCCGCCACCTCGATCACCGCTCCGGCTAGCTGCAGAAGGCTCATCTCCTTGGGATTGCCCAGATTGACGGGGAGGTGCACGTCCGACTCGGCGAGCAACACGAAACCGCGGATCAGGTCGTCGACGTAGCAGAAGCTCCGGGTCTGGTTGCCGTCGCCGAACACCGTGATCGGCTTGTCCTGAAGGGCCTGGCGCAGGAAGGTCGGAATCGCGCGCCCGTCGTGCGGCCTCATTCGACTGCCAAAGGTGTTGAAGATGCGTGCAATGCAGGTATCTACGCCCTGCTGGCGGTGGTAGGCCATGGTCAGCGCCTCGGCGTAGCGCTTCGCCTCGTCGTAGACGCCGCGCGGGCCGATCGGGTTGACGTTGCCCCAGTAGTCCTCGGGCTGGGGATGGACTTCGGGGTCGCCGTAGACCTCTGAGGTCGAGGCCAGCAGGAATCGCGCCCGTTTGAACTTCGCCAGTCCCAGCATGTGGTGGGTCCCGTAGGAGCCGACCTTGAGCGTGTGCAAGGGCAGGCGCGCGTAGTCGATCGGGCTCGCGGGCGAGGCCAGGTGATAGACGACGTCGACGTCGTCGCTGAGGAACAGCGGCTCGGTCAGGTCCTGGTGCAGGAAGGTGAACTTGGGATTGTGGATGTGCTCGATGTTCTGGAGCGAGCCGGTGTCGAGGTTGTCGAGGCAGATCACCCGATGGTCCTCGGCCAGCAGGTGATCGCACAGATGCGAGCCGAGAAACCCGGCTCCCCCGGTGACGATGCAGGTGCTCATCGGCGCGGCTGAGCATAGCGCCGCGCCGACCATCGAGGGTCGAGTTTGCATCGGATACTCGGCCACCCCCGGGACGGGACGGGCTCGTGGGGGCAGGGAAGAGTGGCTCGGGCTTTACCGGGAGATGCGGGCCGACCTCGCCGAGCCCCTCGCCAGCTCTCGGCGCGATGCGCTGGCGCAACTCGCCTCCTGGGAGGCGGCCCTGCGGCGCACCGCTCGCCGCTACTCGCTCTGCGCCGACGACGCCGAGGACGCCTACCAGCGCGCGGTCGAGATCCTGCTCACCAAGTCCCTGCCCGTCGATCCTCGGCACCTCGCCGCCTGGATGCAGGTGGTGACCCGCCGGGAGGCGCTTGCGGTCCGGCGCTCGCGCGAGCGGCTGCTCGGCCCGAGCGCCGACGATCACGGTGACTCGCTCGACCGGATCGTCTGCGACCGACCCGACCCACAGGAGCGGCTCGAGCGCCGCGAGCAGGTCACCGATGCCGTTCGCCTGCTCTTGGAGCTGAAGCCGCAGGAACGCCTGGCGCTCGTCCTCCAGGCCCACGGCTGCTCCTACGCGGAGATCCGCGAGATCTGCGGCTGGACCTATACCAAGGTCAATCGGTGCTTGGCGGAGGGACGGGCAAGGCTGCGCCAGCTCGGCGCGGTCGCTTGATCACTCCTGGCATGCACCCTCACGCGTGGCGAATCTAGTCGCCCCCGCGCGCGAAGCAGCGGCGCTCAGCCGTCGTGCCTTCTCCGTGTCACCGGGTGCGTCACGGGCGACGAGCATTTGCGCATATTCGCTCTGGGTACGAGCGAGCCAGGGCCGGGCGCCGATCCGCTCATTCATCGCGAGTGCATTCTCGAAGTGGCGCGCGGCGTCATCCCAACGCCTCATCGTGCTCGCCAAGAGGCCGAGGTAGCGCGCGACGGAGCCCGTGCTGATCTCCGGGTAGGCGACGGCGACGCGGTCGCCGTAGGGGAGCAACAACTCGTAGAGCAAGGACGCACGCTCGGCATCACCAAGGGCGCTCGCGGTCTCCGCGAGCAAACCCACGCTGACGAGCCACCCCTCGTCGAACGACAGGCTCGCGAACCTGTCGGCCGCAAGGGCTTCGAGCGCTGCGCGCGCCTCTGCCGTGTATCCGAGCTCCGCCGCCATTTGCGTGAGCACGCAGCGCCAGATCGGATACGTCGGATATTCCTCCACCGAGCTTCGAACAAGGTCTTCGACCTCTTCGAGCCTGGCCTGCTCGCGGCGAAGCACGTAAAGCTGGAGCCGGTAGGAGACCGCCGCGCTCCAGCTCTGCGCATCCTCACCCAAGCTGAGCGCGCCTGCGATCAAACGCTCTGCCTCGGCGAGCTGTCCCTCGACTCGTGGCAGCCGTGGCGCTGGCAGCCCCCACCCCAGCGCGAGATACTGCGCGGGCGATGTCGCAGGAGAACGTGGAGATCGTGCGAGGCGCCTACGAGGCCGTCAACCGAGGAGACATCGACGGCGTCCTCGATCTCTGCTCTCCGGATGTCGAATGGCAGGATCTCGCGGGCATTGACACCTCCGCCGGCACGGGAAAGGACGCAGTCCGTGCTTACTTCGAGACGGTCATGGAACCTTGGGAGGAGGTGCGCCGAGAAGCCGAGGAGATCATTGACCTCGGCGGGGATCGGGTGCTCGTCTTGTTCCACATGACGGGGCGTGGCAAGGGGAACGGCATCGAGGTCGATGCCCGAGCTGGAGATCTGTTGACGATCAGGGAAGGCAGGCTCGTACGTTGGGTGGGCTACCCGGACCGGGCAAAAGCCCTCGAAGCCGCCGGGCTGGGGGAGTAGGGAGATACTGCGCGGGGCGATGTCGCAGGAGAACGTGGAGTTCGTGCTCAGACGGTTCGAGGAGTTCGAGGCAGACGGAGGGCCGAACCCAGAGTCGTGGCACGAGGACGGGGTGCTCACTGCACCCGATGGCTGGCCTGAGCCGGGTCCCTTCAAGGGCAGGGCGGCGATCATGAGGCAGTTCGAGCGCCTCGTCGGCGACTTCTCGGACTTTCACTCCACCAACGTGGAGGTGATCGCTGAGGCAGACGACTGGGTGGTGATCGCGTTCCGCTGGCATACGCGGGGGGCGCAGAGCGGAATTGCGGGGACCTGGGAGATGACGGCCGCGTTCAGGCTCAAGGACGGACGCTTCATCGAGGCGCACTATCGCTGGGAACGGCAGGAGGCCCTCGAAGCCGCCGGGCTGCGGGAGTAAGCGATGTCGCAGGAGAACGTGGAGATCGTGCGCCGGGCCTTTGAGGCGTTCAACCGGGACGACATTGATGCCGTAGTCGCGGATTTCGCCCCGGATTGCGAGTACATCCCGAGCGGAGCGATCCCCGGGGGCGCTGATGTGTCTCGGGGACCCGAGGGATACAAGCGGTGGGCGAGCTGGCTCCGAGACGAGTTCGACGATGCGCACCTCGAGATCCACGAGCTGATCGACGCTGGGGACCATGTGTGGGTCTCGCTGACCGCTCGGGGCCGTGGTAAGCAGAGTGGCGCAGAGACCAGCTGGCACCTCTGGCACGTGTGGACGCTGCGGGACGGCAAGCTCGTGCACGGCCAGGCATTCACCGCTCGCGAGGAAGCCCTCGAAGCCGCCGGGCTGCGGGAGTAGGCGACCACTCTCCCGCCGAGCCGCCGGGAATCTCCAGAAGCAAGGGCGGCAGCGCCAGCCCTAACGGGAACCCGCCCGACGGTCAGGCGGCGGCCGGCACCTCCAAGGGGGGCAGCCGAAGGTGGTAAACCGTGCCCTTTACCAAGGTGAATCGGTGCTTGGCGGAGGGAAGGGCGCGGCTGCGTCAGGAGCTCGCGGGTTAGCCGGTTGGCGAAGGCGGAGTGTCTTGTGGTGACGTAGGCGGACCAGGCAGCCCGCTCGCCGCCCGCACGAGGCGGCGCCACAACCACCTACCTGAAATCGGCGCCGATCAGACAGGCGATGTATCGGGTGTAGTGTGGGTTGGCTGGATAGTTGGACGGCCGCTGAACGGCGCAGACACGCCGTCGCGGGCCCCGGCCAACGGAAGGGTGAGCATGGCAGAGCTAAGCGACGAGAGGAACGGCTCGCGCAGGTCCTTTAAGCGACTAGCGCGCCGGGAGGTGGCCGCGCTCTCGCTGGCCGGCCTCGTGCTGCTTCTGGTGACCGCGGCTGCGCTCGCGGTGACCGGCGACCTCACTCAGCCCGCCGGGACCGCCGGCTGCATCAGCGAGACGGGCGCCGGGCCGTGCGCCGATGGCCACGCGCTCTCACCGTGGGACGTGGCGGTGAGCCCCGACGGAAAGAGCGTCTACGTCGTCTCTTCGGGGAACACCCTGGGCGTGGCGCGCATTAACCGCGACACGACCACCGGGGCGATCGCCCAGCCCGCCGGGACCGCCGGTTGCGTGAGCGAGACGGGGGCGGGACCGTGCGCCGACGGCCACGCGCTCGCCTACGCGGAAGGGGTGGCGGTGAGCCCGGACGGGAAGAGCGTCTACGTCGCCTCGGACGGCAGCAGCGCCGTGGCCCGCTTCAACCGCAACACGACCACCGGGGCGATCGCCCAGCCCGCCGGGAGCGCCGGCTGCGTGAGCCAGTCGGGGACGGGCGGGACCTGCGCCGACGGCCACGGGCTCGGCGGCGCGAGCGGGGTGGCGGTGAGCCCGGACGGGAAGAGTGTCTACGTCGCCTCAAGCAGCAGCAGCGCCGTGGCCCGCTTCAACCGCAACACGACCACCGGGGCGATCGCCCA